>JAICUB010000022.1 GCA_025936045.1 Polyangiaceae bacterium
CGCTCCCACCTCGACCGCGCGCTCGAGGCATTCCGCATCGTCGGCAAGAAGTACGGCGTCATCTCGGGCTGAGCGGCGTCCGCTCCGGCGGAGCCGGAATTTTCGGAATGTGTTCGCGCCGCCGCGGGAAGGCGCCGCGGTTTGACAAATCGGCCTTCCGCGCTTAGTTCCGGCGCGCGCATGACCGTCGAAATCCGCGAAACGCCCATCGGCGGCAAGGTCGAGCCGTTCCTCGACGTGGTGGATTACATCTACCGCAAAAATCCGAATTACGTGCGTCCGCTCGACATGGACATGAAGCAGCGGCTCAGCCGGAAGAATCCGCTCTTCGAGCACGCTGAAGGCACGCTCTTCACCGCGCACCGCAACGGCTTTTGCGTCGGCCGCATCAGCGCGCAAATCGACCGCGAGCACCTCGCCCGCCACGGGGACGACGCGGGCTTCTTCGGGTTCTTCGACACCATCGAGGACGAGGAGGTGTCGAAAGCGCTGCTCGACGCGGCTGCGAGCTGGCTTCGGAGCCGCGGCATGAAGCGCATGCGCGGGCCGATTTCGCTCGGCATCAACGAGGAGCTCGGCTGCCTCGTCGAGGGCTTCGACACGCCGCCGATGATCATGATGCATCACCACCGCCCCTACCAAGGGCCCTTGGTCGAAAAGGCCGGCCTGGTTAAGCTCAAAGATTTTTACGCGTGGCGCTACGTGGTCGGCGACGTACCGCCGCGCGTCCAGAAGGCCCACGACGAGATCGAGGCGCTGCCCGAGGTGAAGACGCGCCACATCGACATGAAGAACCTCGAGCGCGACCTGCGCACGGTGATGGACATCTTCAACGACGCCTGGCACGATAACTGGTCGTACGTCCCGCTCACCGAAGCCGAGCTGCTCAAGATGGGCGAGGACTTGAAGCTGATCGCGATCCCCGCGCTCTCCTACATCGCCGAGGTGGACGGCGAGCCCGCCGCCTTCGCCATCGCGTTGCCGAACGTGAACGAGCTCATCCACGACCTCGACGGCAAGCTCACGCCGCTCGGCTTCTCGAAGCTCCTCTGGCGCCTCAAGGTCGTGGGACCGAAAACGGCGCGCCTGCTCTTGCTCGGCATCCGCCGGAAGTACCGCAACGTCCGCAAGTATGCGGGGCTCAGCACCTTCCTCTACGCGAAGATGAACCGCGCCGGCCGCGACCTCGGCATTCAGTGGGGCGAGCTCTCTTGGACGGACGAAGAGAACGGCCCAGTAAACGTCGGAATCCGCTTGATGGGCGGCAAGGTCTACAAGCGCTACCGCGTCTACGAGCGCGTGCTGTGAAAGAGGGCCCGCGATGACCGTACTCGTGACCGGCGGCAGCGGGTTTCTCGGCTCGCACATCGTGGAACAGCTGTCGCGGGCGGGTCGCCCCGTGCGGGCGCTCGTGCGAAAGAGCAGTGATACGCGCTTTTTGCGCACGCTTTCCGGCGTCGAGCTCGTCGAGGGCGCCGTGGACGACGCCGCGAGCGTGCGGCGCGCGGCGGCGGGCGTCACGAGCATCGTGCACGCGGCCGGCCTCGTGAAGGCGCGAAGCGGCGACGAGTTCATGCGCGTGAACCGCGGCGGCACGCAGAATCTGCTGGACGCCGCGCTCGAGAACCGCGGCGCGCTGCGGCGCTTCGTGCTGATTTCGAGCCTCGCCGCGCTCAGGCCGAGCGACGCGAGCGGCACGCCCGTGCCGGAGGACGCGGAGCCGCGTCCCGTCACCGATTACGGCAAGAGCAAGCTTGCGGCCGAACGCGCCGCGCTCGCGAAGAAGAGCGAGCTTCCGCTCGTCATCCTGCGCCCCCCGGCCATCTACGGCCCGAGGGATCGCGAAATCCTCGCGTTCTTCAAGTCGATCAAGCTCGGCGTCTTGCCGCTGCTCGGCTCGACGCAAAACCGCCTGAGCATGATCTACGGCAGCGACTGCGCGTCCGCGTGCATCGCCGCGCTCGATCGCGACGTGCCGAGCGGCTCCGCCTACCACGTCGACGACGGCAGCGTGCACACGCTCGAGGAGCTCATCATGCTCGCCGAGTCCGCGATCGGAAAGAAGGCGCGCTTTCGCTTTCATTTGCCGCGCAAGCTCGTGCAGACGGCGGCGCTCGGCGCCGAAATCTACGGGCGTGCCACGAACCGCGCCGTCATGCTCACGCGCGACAAGCTGAACGAGCTCTTCGAGCAGTGGGTCTGCGACAGCACGCGCGCTCGCAGCGAGCTCGGCTGGCAACCGCAGGTGAGCTTCGAAGAAGGCGTGACACGGACGATGGCGTTTTATCGCGAAGCCGGCTGGCTCTGACCAGCGCGGGACCGGCTTCGAAACGCGCGGGCGCTCAGCCGCCCATGTCCCATTCGCACACGTACTGCTTCATCGCTTCGCATAGGTCGTCGTTCCACTTGTCGTCGGCGTTCTCGACCATGTAGCCGCAGTGCTCGTAGCAAGACTGCTGGTTTTGGCAGGGCTTGTTGTAATTGTTCGGTTCCTTGTCCTGCCACGCGTCGGCCGGAGGATTCGGCTCACCGGTGATCCACGTGTAAGGCGCACCGCTGCCGGCCTCTGTCGGCATGCCCCCGTCGGTGATGCCGAGCCACGTGTCCTTCATTCCGGACAACGTGTAAACGAACATGTCCTCGGCGTTGAAGGCGTCCGTCGAATCGTCGCTGATGGTGACGAGGTGCGCGCCGTTCATGCCAGCGCACGCGCTCTTCGCCGCGTCCCAGCTCGCGGTCATCGTGACCAGGAGATAACAATGGCCCGCAAAAGCCTGCGCCATCGCATTGAGCGACGCGCACGTCGTCGCGCCTCCGGAACCGGTACCGGCTCCGGGCATGCCGCCCTGCGCCGAGCCCGCTGACATCCCGCCCGCGGCGGTTGCGTCACCGCCCACCCCGCCCGTCGCCGGTGTGCCGCCCGTGCCCGCCGTCATGCCCTCACCCGCGCTGCCGCCGCTGCCGGCCATCGCACTGCCGCCGGTACCCGTGCTCGTGCCGCCCGTGCTCGGCACTTCACCGGCGGTGCCGCCGCTCGCGCTCTGCATGCCGCCTGCGCCACCCATCGTCGCCACGCCTGCGGCACCCGGCGTGCCTGCAGCCGCTGCCGGCTTCTTCGGCGGGGTCTCGAGATCCTTATCTTCGAGTTGGAAGAAGCTACAGCCGAAGGTGAGGGAGAGAGCGGTCGAAAGGAGCGCAACGCCAAGCGATCTCGCCATGGCGTGGAGGCTACCTCGACGAGCCGGCCCAGCGCCAGGGCGCACGCAGCGTGATCACATACCGGCGGTGCCGCCGCCGCCGGCGGTGGTCGGCGCCATTCCGCCCGCGTCCCCGTCGGACGTGGTGCTCGTACCGCCCGCGCTCATTGCACTCGTGCCCGCCGCGGCTTCACCCGCTTTGCCGGCGGCTGCTTCGGGCTTCTTCGGCGGGACCTCGAGATCCTTATCGTCGAGTTGGAAGAAGCTGCACCCGAAGGTGCACGCGAGAGCGGTCGCAAGAAGCGCGGTGCGCAGCGGGCTCGACATGACGCGGAGGGTACCGCGGTGACCGTACGCGATACCAGAGTGCATATATGGCGTCTAATTATGACAGGTTGCGATTCGATGCCTCGCGCTCTGCCCCAAACCCAAAAACCCCTACACGCAAGCTCGCTTGGGTGTGTCGAACAAGAGAGCACCGACGGGACAGACCACGCCAAAAACCAGTGAATTTTGCGGGCCTCACCCGAATGGGCCCCCAATTCACGATCGATGCGAGTGGTCCCGGTTTAAGCAGGCGGAACCTCGAGCGGAGGACGTGAGGCGCGGCGGCGCAACGCGTTGATTGCCTTGAGCACCGGTGGTCGGGTCATCAGGTGCCGCTCGAGCCGGCGGCGCCCCGGAAAATCCACGAGACTCAGGCCCAAAATGAGAGTGAGCACGCCCTGTCCCGGCAATAAGAGCATCGCAATACCGAGCAATACGAGCACTAGCCCCGCAATATTCTTGAGCAGCACGACGACGGGGTTGCGCTTCCCGGCGTGCTCCTGCCGAACCAGGTAGTCGGCCGGCATGCGTACGAGCAATAGGGGAACGAGGACGACCGTCGCCAAAAATGCAAAGAACGAGAACACGCTCAGCGCGACGAGCAGGGGCGACTTCGTGAACTCGTGGACGATGGAATGAAGCGCGGCCACGGCGCGGTCCTTACTTTCGAGAGTTAGCGGCGGCGACCGCGGCTGCGGGCGGCGTGAATGGCGGCAAGCGCCGCGCGTGCCTTGTTGCGTGTCTCGAGCGCTTCGCTCTCCGGGACGCTGTCAGCGACGATGCCGGCCCCGGCGGTCACCTCGAAGCGATCGTTCGCGAGCACCACCGTCCGGATCGCGATCGCGAAGTCCAAGTCGTTGCCGCGCGTGACGTAGCCGATCGCCCCGCCGTAAGCGCCCCGGCGCCGGGTCTCGAGCTCGCGAATGATCTGCATGGCACGCACCTTGGGCGCACCCGTGAGGGTACCGGCAGGGAACGTCGCGCGCATGACGTCCCACGGACCCATGCCCTTTTGGAGCGTGCCCTGCACCTCGCTCGTGATGTGCATGACGTGGCTGTAGCGCTCCACGAACATGCGATCCGGCACGACGACGGTGCCGGGCCGTGAGACGCGACCCACGTCGTTGCGTGCGAGATCGATCAGCATGACGTGCTCGGCGCGCTCTTTGGGATCGGAGAGCATCTCCTGCGCGAGCTTTTCGTCTTCCTCACGCGAGCGGCCGCGCGGCTTGGTCCCCGCGATCGGACGCAGCGTGATGCGGCCGCCCTCGACGCGCACGAGCGTCTCCGGGCTCGCTCCCGCGATCGCCACGGGCGCCGCGCCTTGCGCGCTCGGCATCTCGAGTAGATACATGTACGGCGCCGGTGAGAGCACCCTGAGCGCGCGATACACGTCGAACGGATCGGCCCCCCGCGCCGGCACCGAGAAGGTACGCGCCGGAACGACCTGAAACGCGTCGCCCGCTCGGATGTACTCCTTCGCGCGCTCCACGGCGGCGCCGTACGCCTGGTCACTCATCGTGACCTCGACGTCGGGCGGCAGAGCGGAAGGGTCCGGCGGAGGCGCCAGATCGACTGCGGGCGCGGAGGCGAGGTCGCGCTCGGCCTGCTCGATGTCGCTCGCATCCTGCGCGGCGATGACGGCCGTATGGTTCAAGTTGTCGAACACCACCGCCGTGAAGTCGCGCAGCAGGCGCGCGATGGGCACCTGCGCCGAATCCGGCCAGGGCTCGACCTTGGTCGCGTAATGGACGATGTCGTAGGGGATCATACCGACCGCCGCGCGCGCGAAACGCGTCGCCACGTCGTCGTCCTCCGGCTCGCCCGTCGGGAAGAGCTCGGCCAGGCGCGCGAAAGGCTCGCGACCACTCTCGCCGAAAAGCACGATCTGCCCTTTGGGCCGATAACCGAGGATCGAGTAGCGGCCCCAGCGCTCGCCGGGCACGACACTCTCGAGCAAGAACGAGCCACCCTCCGAGCGAGCGCGCAGCGCCTGGTAGGCCCCGACCGGCGTGAGGCCGTCCACGACGAGCGTCTTCTTCAGCATCGCGCCAAAATACTGGTGCGAGGGCGCCCGGGTGTCCACAGGAGGAAAAGTGAGTGGGCGGGGCGGACGGGCCCCGGGCCGGGAAACACCCCGGAGGGCCCGGCTTCGGATTGCGGGACGGTGGTTGCGGCGATAGAAGGCGCCTTCCATGGCCACGGGCACGCTTTCGTCCAGCGCCGCACTCGCGGCGTTCATCGAGCCGTCAATCGAGAGCCGGCGGGTCCTCGTCTTCGGCAGCGCGCTCGCGACGACACCGCGCCTCCTGCTCGAACGCGGCGCGAGGCTCGTCCACGTGTGCGACCCCGCTCCTCTCCGCGTCGCCGAAGCCGCCGAGCGGGCGGCGACGCCGGGCCTCTCCTTCTCGGCCTTCAGCGACGAGACGCTCGCGGGGCGCGAAGGCAGCTTCGATTGCGTGCTGGTCGAGAACCTCGGCGCCTTCGACGCGCGGACGGTGGTCGCGCGAGCCCGGCGGATGCTTTCGCCGCGCGGCATCGCACTGTTCGTGACGCCGAACCGCGATGCGGTCGCGCCGCTTCTGCCGGCGCCGGAGCCACAGGGCGCGCCGCTCGACTATTACGCGCTCTACGATCTCGTCTCCGGGGAGTTCGAGCACGTGCGCATGCTCGGCCAGGCGCCTTTCGTGGGCTACGCCGTCGTCGACTTCGCGCCGGACACCGCGCCCGAACCGCTGATCGACAGCGAATTCATTCCGCGCGGCAGCGAGGAACCGGAGCTCTTCGTCGCGCTCGCTTCGCGCCACCGCGTGGGGCTCGGGGGCTACGCGGTCGTGCAGCTTCCGCTCCACCGCGTGCTCTCGAACAGTGCCGTCAGCGCGCGCGCGTCGCTGCCCGAGCCACCCGCCGCGTCGCTCGAGCTCACGCGCAAGCTGAAGCAGCAAGAGAGCTGGATCGTCGAGCTCGAGTCACGCGCCGAGACGGCGGATCTGCGCGCCGACCAAGCCGAGGAAGAGCTCGAGCGCCTGCGTGAAGAGCTCGCGCGACGCGAACGCGCCATCCCTGCGCCGATCGCTCCTCCGCTCCCTCCGCCGGTCCGGATCGCTCAACCGGCTCCGGCGCCCGTGGTCGCCCCCGCTCCCGTGGTCGCGGCAGCGCCCGCGGAGCCGCCAGCGTGGCTCGAGGAACGGCGCAAGCTCACGAACGAGCTCGAGGGCGCAAAGGCTCGCGTACACGAGCTCGAGAGCGCAAAGGCTCGCGTGCGGGAGCTCGAGACGAAGCTCGGCGAACGCGACGCCGCACGCGCGGTACTCGAGAGCACCATCACGGAGCGCGACGCGCGCATCGAAGAGCTCACACGCACGCCGCCCGAGGACGCGACGGGCGACGTCGATGAGCTCGAGCGGAAGCTCGTCGAGCGGGGTCAAGAGCTCCGGCGGCTCGAGCACGCCCTTGCGCGCTCCGAAGAGCTCGGCCGCGAGCTCATCGGCGACCTCGGCCGTGCCAAAACCGACGAGAGCGGCAACGGCGAGCTCGAGCGCGAAATCCGAACGCTCGCCGACCGGCTCGCCAAGAGCGAAGCGGACCGACTCGCGCTCGCCTGGGCCGCGGCGGCCGCCCGAACGAGCTGACGCCGGCGGCCGTCACTCAAGCAGTTGACAACATGCTCGGACGCCTTACCTTGCGCCGCGTCGTGTCGCTCTCCGTTCGTCTCTCGTTCGGCCCAGCATCACTGCCGGCCGCGGCTCCATGACCGAGAAGCGCGACTACTACGAGGTCTTGTCCGTCAGCCGCGAGAGCTCGGCCGACGACATTCGCAAGGCGTACCGCCAGGCGGCGCTCAAGAACCACCCTGACCGGAACCCCGGAGACGCGGAGGCCGACGCGCGCTTCAAGGAGGCGACCGAGGCCTACAGCGTGCTCTCGGACAACGACAAGCGGGCCCAATACGACCGCTTCGGTCACGCGGGGATGAACGGGTTCGACTTCGGGAACGCCGGCGTCGGCGACATCCTGAGCCAGTTCCAGGACATGTTCGCGGACTTCTTCGGCGGCTTCGGCGGGGCACAGGGCGGGCAGCGACGCCGCTCGTCAGGGCGCGGACAAGACGTGCGCGTTCACGCGACCATTTCGCTCGCCGACTCGATGCTCGGCGGCAAGCACGAGGTCGTGATCGACGGCGAGGTTCCGTGCGACACGTGCACCGGCTCCGGCGCCAAACCCGGCACCAAGCCGGAGACGTGCCCGCAGTGTCGAGGCACCGGACAGGTCACCGCACAGCGCGGCTTCATCATGTTCTCGTCAGCGTGCGCGCGCTGTCGCGGCACGGGCAGCTACATCGCGACCCCTTGCGAAACGTGCCGCGGGCGCGGCGCCGTCGACCGCCAACGCAAGGTGCTCGTGAGCTTTCCGCCGGGTATCGACACCGGGCATCGTCTGCGCGTACCGGGCCAGGGCATGCCGGGCCGCGCCGCGGGACCGGGCGATCTCTACGTTGACGTCGAGATCGCGCCGGACGAGCGCTTCGAGCGGCACGGGGACGATCTCGCGAGCCGCGTGGACATCTCGTTCAGCGGCGCGGCGCTCGGCACCGAAGTCGAGGTCGAGCTGCCCGACGGGACCAACGTCACGGCCGCCATCGGCGCCGGTACGCAACCGAGCTCCGTGGTGACGGTGCGCGGCAAGGGGATGCCGCGGCTCGAACGCGGGGGCCGCGGCGACCTCCACCTCGTCGTCTCAGTGTCCGTTCCGAAGAAGCTCAGCAAGCACGCGAAGAAGCTCCTGCAAGAGCTCGAGGTCGAGCTCGGCAAGGACGGTTCGGAGCGAGCGTCCGGCTGAAGCCGGTTCCGGCGCCGCGCAGCGTCGGCGCCCTACCTTTCAGCAACCGTAGCGGCGCGCGAGCGCCGTGAGCTCTTCGATCGTCCGCGCGAGCGGCGCCGCTTCGCTCGCTTCCTGCTTGAGCCAGCGCTCGAGCTCGGGCCGCGCGCGAATGGCAGCGTCGACGCGTGGCTCGCTGCCCGCGACGTAGGCGCCGAGCGTCACGAGATCGCGCTTCTCTTCGTAGGCGGCGACGAGCGCGCGCACGCTCTTGGCCGCTCGCGCGTGCTCGGGCGAGACGACCCGTTCCATCACGCGGGAAATCGACGCGAGCGGGTCGACGGCGGGATAGTGCGCGCGCGCCGCGACGGCGCGATCGAGCACGATGTGACCGTCGAGGATGCCGCGCACCTCGTCCGCGATCGGCTCGTCGAGGTCCCCGCCTTCCACGAGCACCGTGTAGACGGCGGTGATCGCGCCGCGCTCGCCCTGACCGCTGCGCTCGAGCAAACGCGGCAAGAGGGTGAAGACGCTCGGCGGATAGCCGCGCCGAGCGGGAGGCTCGCCCGCCGCAAGCCCGATCTCGCGTTGAGCGCGCGCCGCGCGCGTGATCGAGTCGACGAGCAAGAGCACGCTACGACCCTGGTCGCGGAAATATTCGGCGACCGTGGTCGCTACCTGAACGGCGCGCAATCGCTCGATCGGCGGGGCGTCGCTCGTCGCCGCCACGACCACCGCGCGCTTGCGGCCCTCCGCGCCGAGCGAATGCTCGAGGAACTCGGAGACCTCGCGCCCGCGCTCCCCGACGAGCGCCACCACCACGACGTCGGCCCTCGAGCTCCGCGCGATCGCGCCGAGCAGCGTGCTTTTGCCGACGCCGGAGCCCGCGAACAGACCGATGCGCTGCCCGACGCCGAACGTGAGCAAGCCGTCGAGCACCCGCACCCCCGTCGCGAACGGCTCGGACACGGGCCGACGCCCGAGCGCCGGCGGGGGCTCGCGATCGACCACGGCGCGCTCCGCACACACGGGAAGGGGCAGGCCATCGAGCGGACGACCGAGTCCGTCGAGGACGCGCCCGATGAGCGCCGGACCGACTCCGAGCTCGAAGCGGCCCCCCGTCGCTTCCACCGCATCGTCGGGTCCGATGCCGGTGAGATCGCCGAGCGGCAGCGCGAGGGCGTGGCCCGCCTCGAACCCTACGATTTCGGCCGTGAGATCAGCGCCGGGGCGCCGCACACGGACGAGATCGCCGACCCGCGCCGCCGGCAACTCCAGCCGCAAGAGCACGCCGGTCGCCGCGACCACTCGCCCCACGGGCCGAAGAGAAGGCGTCCGTCTGAGCTCCTCCGCCAGCGCCTCGAGGTCCACGGCGCCACGTTAGCAGTCCGGACCAGGCCGCGGATCTCTTGGCCGCTCGGAGGAGGCAGTGCCACGCTTGCGCCGTGCGTGAGACGTGTCTCGCCGTCCTTCTTTTCATGGGCTCGGGCTGCCACGCCTCGGTGCAGGCGCACGCCAACGCCGACACGAGCGGGCAAAGTGACGCCGAGCTCGACGCGGAAGTCCAAAAGGAGCGAGCCACGGCCGCTTCCACGGCGAGCGCGAGCTCCACACCGGCCGGGTCGGCCGCAGGGAATGCTCACGCGCTGCTCGGCGCACGCACCGACCTCTCGCTCGAGCCTGCCGAAGTCCCGGGGCAATGCTCGTGCATACGCGTGGCGCTCGGTTCGGCGAACCTCGGTGCCTTCAAGTGGAAGAGCGCACCACCCGTTATCGACGACCAGACGCAGCTCGTAGTCGCCCTCACCTCCGCCGGCGCGGGCTGTGAGAACCCGAAGGGCACGCTGGGCGCCTCCTACTGGGGCTACCGACGCATCGGCGACGACATTGTCGTGTACGTGGAAAACGGCGTGGCCGGGCGGCCCCTCGCCCAAGGCGCGATCATCCCCAAGCCTTTGGGTCAAGGCCAGGTTTATCTCGCCCCGACGGCGAAGACGGTCCCGTTCGGCAAGCCCCTGAATGGCAAGGGGAATTGCAAGCTGGGCAACCCTGGCGTCGCGCGCACCGTTCCGATTGGGCCCGACGAGCTCGGAGCGCCGTCGGGTCCGGCCCCTGCGGGCGACGATTTCCTCTCCGGCCAGTAAGCCTGAGTCACGCGGGGCAGGGGAAGTTTAAATCGCCCCAGATCTCAGAGCATTCCGTGCGTTTTGTCGTATCATACCGATAGGCGCGGCCGAGCTGAGCACCACCCCCCTCCCCCCCACCAAGTGCCCTCGGTCGCGCCGCTAACTTCTGTGGGAGGGAAGACGAGAAGTGGCTCACCAGGCGAACGCCTCCGGTGATGTTCGATAGCCGGGGAAGATAGCGTCGAGCGTTTCGAGTGTGTCGGATTCGAGACGGATCTCGAGCGCACCGAGACAGGATTCGAGATGTTCCATCGTCCGCGGACCGACGATGGGAGCCGCGACTTGGGGGCGCGAAAGCACCCAGGCGAGCGCAACGTCCGCGGGTTCGTGCCCGAGGTCCCCACAGAGTGTGGCGTACCGCTCGAGCGCCGGAGCGTGCTTTTCGCGTTCACGTTTTGCAAAATCGCTCTCGCGCCGACTCTTCGCGGAGTCGCCGCGACGGCCGCCGCCCGCGAGCAAGCCGCCGCCGATCGGGCTGTAGGGCATGAGCCCGAGCCCGTAACGCTCGCACGCGGGCTGGATTTCGGTTTCGACGAGACGAGTGAATAGGTTGTACTTGCACTGCTCGGAGACGAGGCCGAAGCTCGCGCGTGCACGCGCTACTTCGCAGGCCTGCGCGATGTGCCAGCCCGCGAAATTCGACGAGCCGACGTAGATCACCTTGCCCTGCTGGACGAGCACGTCCATGGCTTGCCAGATCTCTTCCCACGGCGTCGCACGGTCGACGTGGTGCATCTGATAGAGGTCGATCACGTCGGTCTTGAGTCGACGCAGGCTCTCGTCGCAAGCGCGCCGGATGTGATACGCGGAGAGGCGGCCCTGATTCGGCGCCGTGCCCATCTCGCCGTAGACCTTCGTCGCGAGCACGATCTTGTCGCGACGGCCGCCCTGCGCGAGCCAGCGCCCGACGATCTGCTCGGTCACTCCTTCGCCCTTCTTCCACCCGTAGACGTTCGCGGTATCGAAGAAGTTGATGCCGAGCTCGAGCGCGCGATCCATGATCGCGAACGCATCGGGCTCGCTCGTTTCGGGGCCGAAGTTCATGGTCCCGAGGCAGAGTCGGCTCACCTGGAGCCCGGAACGGCCGAGCTGCGTGTATTGCATCGTCGTCGCCATGGGGATCCCGTAGCACCGCGCGAGCGCGGAGCGGCCCCCGAATCGCCCGTCTGGTCAGCGGCGGAAAGCGCGGAAAAGACGGGTCCGACCGTCGTTGGTCGCGCTCTTGTCCGAGGCGAAATAGAGCGAGCACAGATCGGAGCCAAAGCTCGGATCGGTTTCGTTCGTGCCGCTCGAGCTCAAGAGCGCGACGGCAGTCGTGAGCGGCGCGCCCGTGGCGGGGTTCATGAGCGCGACGTAGAGATCGGCCGCGACGCCGTCGAGCGGTTGGCACTTCGCATCGACCGGCGGGGCGCTGAAGAGCAGCACCCGGCCGTCGAGCGTCACCCACGGCGTCGCATCGCTCGCACCGAGCGCGCACGTGCCGCCGCCCGGCGAGGGAAGCGCGAGCGCCACCGGGTCCAGCTGGGACGAGCCGAGCGTGCCCGTCACGAGCTGCGGCGAGCCGCCCTCGGAAGCCATGAAGTACGCGCGCGACGTCATGGGCGCGAACGCAACGCTGTACTCGTCGGCGTTCGACGGCGCGAGCGGAGTCGGGCCGTCTTTTGCCGTGCCGAGTGCGCCGTTCTGCCAGGTCGCCGCGCGGATCGAGCGCGTGCCGTCGCTCGCCGTCTCCGTGAAGAGCACGTCGAAACCTAGGCTGCCCGGATCGCCGAAGAAATCGAGCTCGGCGCGCAGTGCCGTGCTCGCGCCGATGACGCCTCCGGGCGCGGACTGCACGTCGGGTGCGTACCAGAGCTGGCTCGCCGTGGGCGTCGCGAGCGTGAAGAAGAGCGAGCCCACGCCGGCGCCCTCCCGCGGAAACCGCAGCGAGCCGCTCGGATGCTCGAGCATTTGCTCCGGTTCGCCGAAGTCGAGCTGAGAGAGATCGGCGCAGTCGAGGCACGAGCCTGCACGACAATATTGGGCTGGGCCGCATTGGCACGTGTCGTTCGCTCCGGCCGCGCCCGCCTCGTTCAGACCGCCCGTTCCCGCCGCACCGCCGCTCGCGGGGCGGCCACCTTCGCCCGTGCCACCGCGGCCGCTCGCGCCCGAGCGTCCCGCCGCGCCTGCGCCCTGACCACCACCCGACACGTCACCGCTGCCGCCGCTCGCAGCGGCACCGGCGTCCCCCGAAACCGCACCGGCGCCCGGCGCTCGGTCCCGGAAGCGAGGCCCCGAGCAGGCCGCGAAGCCCAGCACGAGCACCACGACCGGTCGAACACGCATGCGCGGAGTTTCGGAGAAAGCGGCCTTCTCTGCAACCGTTGACATGGCTTCGGCCTTGCACGGAGGATGCGCCGCCCGAACGGTGCTGGCAGCATTCGCCGCGAGCTCGCGTGAAGGTGACCCCTCCCCCCCTCGCTCGAACTACGAACCCGACCATGAGCACCGACGAGGTCATGCGCGCCGACTTCGAGCGCTATTTCCCACATACGCCTGCGGCGCTCTGCGTAAAAGAGTGCGCGCGACTCTCCGCCCTACGCCGCTACGCGTGCCCGGGGCCGATCCTCGACGTCGGCTGCGGTGATGGGCTCTTCGCGAGCATCGCGTTCGACGGCGCCGAAGTCTGGGGCATCGACATCGACGCGGAGGAAGGCCGCTGGGCCGCGGCGAGCCGCGCGTATGCACAGGTGATCCTCGGCGACGTCACGCGCGCGAAGCTGCCCGCGGCTTTCTTCGCCACGTGCATCGCCAATTGCTCGCTCGAGCACGTGCCGCGCATCGATCGCGCTTTGGCCAACATTCGGGAAAGCTTGCGTCCCGGCGGCCGCGCATACCTCTTCGTGCCGAACAAGGACTGGGCGCGCGCCATGTTGTCGTACCGCGTGCTCGAGAGGGCGGGGCTCACGGGGCTCGCCGAGGTGTTTCGCTCCGCGGTCGATACCTTCTTCAAACACCACCACCTGCATGACCGCGAGGAGTGGCGCGAGATCGTGGAAGCAGCGGGGCTCACGCCGGTCGCGATCGAGCCGGCGCTCTCCACGGGTACGACGGTGGCTTTCGAGCTCTTGCTCTTGCCGTCACTCGCGGGCTGGGCGAACAAACAATTGACGACACGCTGGACCAATTTTCCGCCGGCCCGCCGCGCCTTTGCCGGCCTGGCCCATGCGCTCGTCCAAAAAATCCTCGCGCGAACGGATCCGGGCCTCACCGCCGAGTATCTCATCGTCGCGGAGCGGCCGGCCTAGGAGAATGAAAGCCTTGGAAAGCCAGTGGGGCTCGAGCGCGGGAGCGAACGACATGGTCGAAGCGGTCGATTATTTCGATAACCACCGGCACAAGCTCCGCTTTCCCTGGAGCCTGTATCATCGGCCGATCGTCGCGGCGCTCGGGGCGGCGCTCGGGGCGAGCCTGGGACCCGAGGTGCTCAACGTGGGCGCGGGGCCCTTTTTCGAGCTCCGAGACGTGGATGCTGCGGGCCGCAACATCACCGTTTGCGACATCGATCAGCGCTCGATCGAGCTCGCGCAGAAGCTGCATGGCGCGCGCCTCACGGCGGCGGATCTAGTCGCGCTGGGCGGTCCGCTGCCCTATGCGTCGGGCCGCTTCGATCTCGTCGTGTCGATGGACGTGATCGAGCACGTGCCGGAGCCGGGCCTCTTGCCGTGGCTCAGCGAGGTGTTCCGAGTCTTGAAGCCGGGCGGTCTCGCCTTCTTGACGACGCCGAACTATGCGTCGAAGGCGCTCACGTTTCTCGAGCAGACCGTGCTCGAGGTCATTGCGCGACGGCAGGGGTTTTCGCGCAAGGAGATGCACCCGAGCAAGTTCACGCCCGCGCGGCTCGAGGCCTTGCTCGCAAAGGTGGGCTTTTCTCGGGCGGACCTCACGCCGATCGCGTTCGGCTGGGTGCTCGCCGCCCACGCGCGCAAGCCGTTGTGACGCACGAAAAGCGAGTCTGACGCGCGGCGCCCTCCGTGCCATGTTTGGGGACTCGCACCCATGACCGAAGCCAAGTTCGACCAATACGCGCGGAGCTACGACAGCCTCCACAACGAGAGCCTCACCGCGAGCGGTGAGTCGCTCGAATACTTCAGCGCGTACAAGCGTGAGTGCCTCGAGCGCCTCGGCGCACCGGTGAACGAGCCGCTCCTCGACTACGGCTGCGGCATCGGCAACGTCACGGGCGCGCTGACCGAGACGTTCCAGCAAGTGCACGGCTTCGATCCCTCGAGCGAGAGCCTGCGTGTTGCACGCGAGAACGTGCCGCGCGCAACCTTCCACGACGATTTCGGCAACCTGCCCGACGCGCACTACTCGAGCGCCGTGGTGTCGTGCGTGCTCCACCACGTCCCGCACGCCGAGCACGCGTCGCTGCTCGGCCGGCTCCGTGAAAAGCTCAAGCCGGGCGGGCGCGTTTTCGTCTTCGAGCACAATCCGCTGAACCCGCTCACGCGAAGGGTCGTGGCCACGTGCCCGTTCGACGACGACGCCGTCCTGCTCTACCCCTGGTACGCGAAGCGCCTGCTCAAGGACGCCGGCTTTCGCGACGTGAAGCTCGAGTACATCGTGTTCTTTCCGCGCCCGCTCGCGTTCATGCGCCCGCTCGAGCCGCGGCTCGGCTGGCTGCCCGCCGGCGCGCAGATGCTCATCGTCGGGGAACGCTGAGCGGCGTCAGCTTGCCGTCGGCGTGAACGCGGTACCACGAACGCGACGCGAAGTGCTCGGCCGCGCACACGTCGTCTTGGGGGCTCGTGCGGGCGAGGATCAGTACGTCGGGATTCGGATCCATCGGCACGTTCTGGTTCACGTTCCACCAGCCTTGCACCGCGTCCTCGGGGTAAATGAGCACGAGGGCGTTCTTCAGCTTGCTCTGACGAGCGGCTCGGACCGGCGTCGTCGCCTGGTGATATTCGGCGTACGCGAGCGGGTACACGTGAGGGCCGATCCGCACCACGCCGTAAGCCGCTGCTGCGAGCGCGACGACGGCGGGCGCGTACTCGCGCAGGCGGAGCAACCGTCCCCATTGCATGCTCCTCACTCGCTCGAAGAGGCGCGCGACGAGGGGAGCAAGGCAGGCACTGGTCCCGGCCCCTTGCGCAACGACGACCGGTAGCTCGAAGCGAGGACCGAGCCCGTCGTCCACGTAACGACCGAACGTCGCCCAGGTATAAAACGCAACGAGACAGAGCGAGCTTACGACCAGCATGAAAGATACGCCGCGCGCGCGACCACCGAGCGCGCGCACGAGCCCGACCCCCGCGAGCGCCGGCGCGACCGGCCACCAGCAATAAGAGCCGGTCGCGAGCGGAATGCCGAACTTGAGCTCGTATGGCGAGGGAAAGCTGAGGGTGAGGACGCCTTCGGGATGCTTGAGTCGCGTCACGGCGTAACCGGTGGTGAACCAGGTGCCGAGCTGCAGGCGCAGGATGATCGCGGCAAGCCCCCCGAAGAACAGAAAGCCGGCGCACGTGCCCAAGAACGCGGGCAAGCTCACGCGGCGCCGCAAGATCGCCTGGCAAACATAGATGAACACGCCGATACCGAGAAAGCCGCCGTCGGCGGGGCGCGTCGCGAGCCCGAGCGCCGTCGTCGACCCGAGCACCAAGCCGAAGGCGAGCGCCCGACCGCGCGAGAGCCTGGGGGTCACGAGCTCGGCCGCGCTTTCGACGGCCCAGGCGAAGCACGCCACCACCATCGGGTGTGAGAAGCGCGAAGCCGAGTTCAGAAGGAAGGAGGGACCGAGTATCGTCAGCATGCCGCCGAGCGGACCCGCCACGGCGACGATGCGTTCGGAGGCTTCGTACGTGGAGCCGAGGCCCGACGCGAGCCGCCGCGCGAGGTGCGCGATGCCGACCGCACCGATGCCGCCCATGACCGGCCCGGCGAGCCAGTCCGCGTGCATCCGATCGAACAAAGCCATGAAGAGCGGCCAGCCCGGCGTGTACTGAGCGAACACGCGGCCCTGATGGATGTAGACCCAGTAATTCTCGAACATCCTCGGGCACGGCGGCGGCTGGCCATACGCCCGGAAATGGGCGTACAAATTGGCCTGGAACGTGTTGGCAATTTCGTCGCCGTTGTAGACGGCCCATTCGTAGACGTGGGCCGTCACGAAGGTGGCGAGCGCGACCGCGAACAGGAAAATCACCGCGTCCTGCACGGGGTACGACAAGCGCGGCGGACGCTCGCTTCGACGGCGCGCGGGCATGAACGACAGCCCATACGCACCGAGTAAGATCCCGTACCACGCGAGGTGCGCGAACATCAGCTCGGGGTCCGAGCCGCGCACCCACGACCAGAGCAAGTAGAGGCCCAGCTGCCCGAGAAGTGCAAAGAGCCCGAGCTTCCAAAGCCGGCCCCAGAAGCAAGCAAGCGTCGTCAGCGTGGCGCCGACCTCTAGCGCGGTCCCCGTACTCGGTACGCGCTCCGGACCCACGACCGACGCGAGCTCGGGCGCGAACGCCGTCAGCGCGG
The DNA here is from genome assembly GCA_025936045.1 of Polyangiaceae bacterium. Classification (GTDB taxonomy): domain Bacteria; phylum Myxococcota_A; class Polyangia; order Polyangiales; family Polyangiaceae; genus PMG-095. The sequence goes on from JAICUB010000022.1 coordinate 17,042, forward strand.
TCGTCGCGATACCGAGCGCGAAAAGTACGTTCGCCGCGCGTCGCGGCAGCGGCCGCTCCCAGAGCACGGCGCCGAGCGTCGTCGCCACGCAGCCGCCCGCAACGGCGACCATGCCGGGAAAATCATCCGTGTACGGGAGGTGCATCGCTTGGCGGCGGGAGAATCACTCGCTCGGTCGACGAAGCCCTCAGGATTGGCGAACGTTCGCCACGATGCGCACGCCGCTCGAATCGAAACGGAAGCGGAGCGGCCTGAGACCGCGCCCGACGAGCGCGGCGTGAACGCGACGTCGATCGGCCGGCGTCGCATAGAACATGAAAAAGCCGCCGCCGCCCGCGCCCATCAGCTTGCCGCCGATGGCGCCCGCCTTGCGCGCCGCTTCGTAATGCTCGTCGATGGTCGAGTCCGTCATGTTCGACGCGAGCTTGCGCTTGTTCGTCCAGTGCTCGTGCAGGAGCTCGCCGTAAGCGTCGATGTTGCCGCTCAAGAGGATCTGCTGCGTGTCGCGCCCGAGCTGCTTGATCCGATGCATGCGCTCGACGGCGCCGTCCGTGTTCTGCTGGATGGTCTTGCCCTGTTCGGAGAGCACCTTGGCCGCCTGGCGCTCGACCCCGGAGTAGAAGATGAGCAGGTTCGACTCGAGCTCGTCGAGCACCTCCGGGCGAATCGGGAGCCGCTCGGTATCGACCGAGCCGTCGGTGTTGAAGTGAAACGCGGTCACGCCGCCGTAGGCGGCAATGTATTGGTCCTGCTTGCCGATCGGCTCCTTCAGCACGTCCATTTCGATGTGACACGCTTCGCGCGCGAGTTGCTCGCTCGAGACGAACTCGTGCTTGTAGGTGTGGAGGGCGTTGAGCAGCGCGACCGTGAAGCTGCTCGACGAGCCGAGCCCCGAATTCGGCGGCACGTCGGCGACGCTCGTGAGCTCGATCGCGCTCCCGATGTCGGTGAAGCGCAGCGCCTCGCGGAAGATGCGGTGCTCGATCTGATCGACGTGCTCGACCGTCTCCGTCTTCGAGTAGGCGAGACGGATGGTGTCATAAAAGCGCCGGTTCGCGCTCACGTAGATGTACTTGTCGATGGCCGCGGCGACGAGGAACCCACCGTGTACCGAGGAATAGCTCGGTAAATCGGTGCCGCCACCGCCGAGCGAGAAGCGAACCGGGGCGCGCGAGACGATCATGCTGTGCCACCTTGGACCGCACCGCCGGATTTACGGCGCGCGAGAATCATGAACCCGAGTGATTCGTCGGGTTCCTCGAGTACACGGTCGAGTACGCGCGCGCCGGCGGAGAGGCCGATCATCATCGGTGCAACGAGCGGAAATGCCCAGAACCTCGGCGCTTGACCGACCGAACCCTCTTGCTGGAGCTTGCCCATCGCCTGTGCCACGGCGCCGATGCGTGCGACGCGGAACGCGAGATATTGGTTGAGCTTGTGCGCAACGATGCTCCAGAGGCTCCCGAGGTGTTCCGTTTCGAATACCTCGAGTCCGGCCTTTTCACACAAGCTCTTCAGGCCGTGCGGGGTGTAGCGGAAGAAATCATGCGGCTCTTCGTGCAGGCGAAAATCGAACGGCGCGGTCAGGATCAAGATGCCGTCGTCTTTGAGCACGCGCCCCATTTCGCCCACTAGTCGGCCGGGCTCGGGCGTGTGCTCGAGCACCTGCACGTTGAGCACGGTGTCGAAGGTCTTGTCCTCGAAAGGCAAGCGCACGCCGTCGTAATAGAGGTCCGGCGCGCGCACGCTTTTCGACGCCTGGGTGCGACCGAACGTCGCCTCGTGCTCGATCCCGATGTATTCGCTGACGTGCGGCGCGAACATCGACTCGTAAGGCCGCTGGCCGCAGCCCACGTCGAGCAAGCGCCCGCGCGCCCGGGGCGCCGTGCGGCGGAGCGCGTCGAGCAGCAGCGACTCCTGCAAATCGACCCAGTCGGACGCCGAGCGCGCCGCAGCGCGGAGCCAACCGCCCGAAGTTTCGTTCGGAGGATGCATCTGACCAGGGACTTATGTTACGCCGCGTTCGGCTGGGCAAGGGAATCGACGTGCCACCCTTCCTCGAACGAGCGGTCGAGCGCTTCGGTCCCCCCCAAGGCGGCAGCACGCGCGCTCGGCTCCGGCGCCAGCTTCGGCGCGCGTGGTTTCCCGCGCTCCTGGTCGGCATCTTTTTCCTTTATCGCTTCGTGGGGAAGGCGGGGCTCGACACGTGGCCGGTCTACGGCGTCTATCACGACCTCCAGGCCGACGGCTTTCTGAAGGGTCATCTGAGTCTGCCCATCGAGCCCGCGCCCGAACTCCTGCACGCCAAAAATCCGTACGACTACTCCAACGTCCGCTATTGGTGGCTCGACGCGACGTACTGGAAAGGCAAGTACTACATCTATTGGGGGCCCGTTCCCGCGCTGTTCGAGGCGGCAGCAAAGTGGGTCCTCGGCATTCACCGGGGCATCGGCGATCAATACGTCGCGTTCTTCTTCCATTGCCTCGCGTACGTGTGCGGCGCGTTGATCATCGATCGCATGTTGCGGCGGCTATTCGGCTCCGATTCGCGGCTACTCCTCGCGCTCGGCACGCTCGCGTTCGCTTGCGGTAACCCCGCCCTCCACGGCGTCGCCACGCTGAGCACCTATCAGACTGCGATCATTTCCGCGCAAGCGTGGTTACTCGCCGGTCTGCTCGTGGCTTTCGACGCCGTCTGGCACGCGGGCACGAGCAGCGCACGGGCCCTTCGGCTTCCGCTCGCGGGCGCTTGTTTCGGACTCGCGCTCGGCTCGCGCATCAGCGTCATGCCCGCCATCGCGGCGCTCGTCGTGCTCTCCGCGCTCGCTGAAGCATGGCCGTCCGAACGGCGCTGGCTGCGCTTCATCACGAACGGGCTCGCCGTGGGTTTGCCCGTCTCTGCGGCCGGCTGCGGCCTCTTGCTCTTCAACAAGCTGCGTTTCGGCGATTTCTTTCAATTCGGCTCGAACATCCAGCTGTCGGCTTATCCACTCGGCTTTGCGCCGCGCTGGGTGTTCGGAAACCTCTATTCCTACTTACTGCGCCCACCACGGTTGTCCTGCGAGTTCCCGTACGTGAATCAAGTCTGGAACATGGGGCATGACGCGTTTCCGAAGTGGTTCAAGCTGCCGCCGGACTACGAGATCATCGAACCGACCGTCGGCTGGCTCATCACCATGCCGCTCACATGGCTTGCGCCTTTTGCGTTCATCCTCGCGCCGTTCCGCGTCGCGCTCGCGAACCGGCGCGGTCGCGCCTATCTGTTCTGCTTGCTCTCGTTCCTCACGCTCGCTTCACTGACCGGCGTACTGACGCTCTTCATCTACGGAACGACCATGCGCTACTTGAACGACGTAGGCTACGGCCTCGTGCTCGTTGCCCTGCTCGGCGCGTTCAGCCTGCGCTACCACCGCTGGGGACGCGTCGCGCCGCGCACTTTCTCGGCCGTCATCGGCGTGCTCGGGAGTGTCACCATACTGATGGGCCTCCTGCTCGGGTATCAGGGGTACAATCTGCATTTCCAGCGCTTCAACCCCGAGCTCGACGCGAAGATTGCAGGAGCCCTTTCCTTCTGCGGGCCACACTTCAGGCGCGCGAAGTTGCCGGCGTGGGGACAGTGAGCTCGCCTTGGCCGCGGGGCCTTCGTGGCCGCACGTGAATGTCGCCGGTTCGCCCACCGTACTACGAGCGTGTGCCTTGCACTCCGAAGCGGCCCGCCGCCTGTCCTAGAAGCACGCAGGAGGCGGAGGGTCACGCTCGATCCCGTCGAAACGTTGATGATCCTCGACCGCGTGCTCGAGGTGCTCGCTTGCGCGCATGACAAGGGCATTGCTCATCGGGACATAAAGCCACACAACGTCTTCTGTACCCGCTCCGGCGACGTGAAGGTGCTGGATTTCGGCATTGCCGTCTTGCGCGAAAAGCGCGGCGAAGAACCGGAGGGGGATACGGTGAGCGGCACTCTACTCGGCACGCCATCGTACATGGCGCCGGAGCAAGCACGAGGCCGGTGGGCGGAGGTGGATCACAGCACTGACCTCTGGGCGACCGGCGCGACCTCGTTCACGCTCCTCACGGGGCGGCACGTTCATCGAGCGGACACTCGGAGCGAGCTCCTCATCGCGGCCGCGACCCAGGCCGCGCCCTCACTTCGCGAGTTTCGTCCCGATCTGCCCGACTCGGTCATCGAGTGCGTGGATCGGGCGCTAGAGCCGAACAAGGCCGCGCGATTCAGCGACGCGCGCGCGATGCAGCGCGCGATAGGGGCCGCGCTCAGCGAGCTTACGGGAGGTCGTCAGTCGAGCTCATCGGTGCGTGCAGCCAACGGAGAGACCACGGCCTCGGAGGTGAGCACAACCGTCCCGCCGCCGACGTTGCTAGTCTTGCGCCCGCGACGTCACGGACGCTGGCTTGCCGCCACCGTGACCAGTCTCGTGTTCGGCACGACACTCGCTGCAAGCAGGCCCGATACGGCGCATTCGGCCGGGAACGCGCGGCGCGAACGAATAACTGCGAGCCCCCCGGCCGTCCCCGACCGGTCGGGGGCGGCTAAAGCTTCTTTCCCCATTGGTGCGGTCGCTATTGCTCCGACGACATCGAGCGGCTCATCCGCCAAAAATGCGCGTCAAGAGCGGCCGAAAGCTTCGCGCGTGCGGCGACTCGAGCTCAAGCCGGAATCAACGTCTGCGCCTGCCGACACGGAGAGTGCACTTGACCGGTGGAACTAAGGCCGGCGCTCGCTGCTGGCCGGTCCTGGTACTGGCCTTCGTACTGTCGAGCGCAAGGACGGCACACGCCGACGACCTGGCCGAGGAGCGAGCGCACTCGTTGTTCATTGCTGGCCGGGCCGCGGCGCGTGCCGGTGACGATGCGCTCGCGTGCACCGACTTCGCGGCGAGCCTCGAGCTCCGGGCAGCGCCGGGTACCCTCATCAATCTAGCCTTGTGCGAAGAGCACCTCCGGCGGTTCGCGAGGTCCTACGAGCACTTCCAAGCGTTCCTGAGCGCGGCGTCACCTGACGACGATCGGCGTGAGCTCGCGAACTCGCATGCCGCCGAGCTCGGTCGGCGGCTGGCGCACCTTTCGGTTCGGGTCAATCGCGGTCTTCCTCCCACGCTCGTGACGTTGGACGGAGAGGCCGTGAATCTCGAAGCCAGTGGCGGATTGGTCGTGGATCCCGGACGACACCGCGTCACGTTCCGCATCGGTGCTCGGCCCGCTCAGACCGCGGAGGTGGAGCTCTCGGCGGGCACCGAAACGACGCTGACGGTGCCTTGGGTCCTTTTCGAGGCGCCGCCTCCGCCGAGCACGACGCAGACCGCGTCTGCGAGCCCGACGCCCGCGCCCTTGGCATCGGCGCCGCCATCGATACCGGTCGATTCGAACCGCAAGGTAGCAGGCTGGGTCATGGTCGGTGCGGGCCTCGCCGCGGTTGCGGCGAGTGCCAGCATGGGTATAGGGATCCTGCGCGAGAGGCGCGTCGTCGAGTTGCACTGTCCCGAAGGTCGCTGCGACGCACGAGGCTGGAGCGCAGCGAAGACAGGACGCGCGCTCGTCGTGGCGGGTACGGCCGCCCTGGCGATTGGCACGATCGCTGGAGGCTCGGGCGTCTACCTGCTCCTCGCGCAGAGTTGGTCCGCTCACAATCGAAGTGCACTCGTCAACGTTGGAGCTCCGTTCTGATGGGGCGAAGCACCTCCGGATTCGTCATTGCCAGCGCAACGATGATAATCGGTTGCTCACTGCTAGCAGGAGGCACCTTCGACGGCGTCTTGCCCCCAGCCGAGGCAAATGGCGGATACGCCAATGCCAGCAATGTGATGACCACCGCCGGCGATTCGTCACATGTCGCTGGGAGCGACCCGACCTTTGACCTCCTCAGAATTCCGACAAACACGCGAACACCGACTACCTTCATCGATAGCGCCAGCCGCTCGAGCGGTTCGGGCGCTGGACACGGGAACTCGAGCGGAGGCTTCGGTGATTCATCGAGGCGCTCCATGAACGGCGGGGCCAGCGGAGAGGGCGGCTCCGGCGACAACGATGAACGCGGTACTGGCGGCAGACGCGGTGGCGACGGCGGGGGCAGCGAGGACGGCGGACGCGAGGACGACAGCGGCGGCACGCGCGGCATTCGTGGCGGCGAACAAGCGGGGGGTTCCCCCGGAGGGGCGGGCTCGGACGGGAACGCCGGCGCACGCGACCCTATTCTGAGCAGCGGCCAGGGCGGCGCGCCGGTCCGCAGGCCCTCCGCTCACCGCGATGTGCGGAGCGGTGATTTCGACGGTGACGGCAAGTCGGACAGCGTAGTATGGGAGCCGGCTACTTATACCTGGCGCGTTCGTTTTGCGTCGGGCGCCACGACTGTCTCATCGTTCGGTGGTCCTGGCGACGTCGCGGTTCCGGCCGACTACGATGGCGATGGGCTCATGGACATCGCGGTCTGGAGATCAAGTGACCATAATTGGTACGTCCAGAGCGCATTCACCATCTACCCCCCTACACCGCATGGTGACCCCGGAGACATACCAGTCCCTGCAGACTATGACGGTGACGGAATCGCCGACTTGGCGGTATGGAGACCCAGCGATCACGGATGGTACATTCGGTATTCGAGCGGAATCATTCCGGGGACCGTGGGCTGGGGCGGCCTTGGCGACGTCCCGGTACCGGGAGACTATGACGGCGATCGGAAGGCGGACGCCGCGGTATGGCGCCCGACCGATCAAACTTGGTACATTCTGGATTCGAATGGCGGCGAGACCGTCATTCCGTTCGGCGCGCCGGGGGACGTCGCGGTACCGGCCGACTATGACGGTGACGGCAGGACCGATCCTGCCGTCTGGAATCCTAAGGACGCGAGCTGGCAGATTCTGAAATCGCTCGGTGGCGTTACGCGCCTCACCTTTGGATCACCGAACGGGATCCCCGTTCCCGCGGACTACGATGGAGACGGCAAGGCCGATGTCGCCGTATGGGAGCCGACGAACGGCGAATGGTCTCTCCAGGAATCGACTGGTGGCGCGGTGTCCTGGTCGCTCGGGGGAGACGACGGGGACATCGCCCCCTTTTCGACGAATGCAGACCAAGGCTGTTCCGCCAGCTTCGGCGCACCGGGCTCATGCGTCGACGTTTGCTTGAGCTCCGGGTTCCAAGGCGGTTACTGCCCGTACGGGGATGGAAACGCCAGTTATTGGGCCGCCCAATGCTTCTGTACACCGTGACGCTCGCGTAGGGGCTTCTCACCCTGGGCGACGAAGCTTACTCGAAGGAAGGCGTATGGGACGTTCCCAACTCGCCGGTTGACGGTTCGCACTCAGCGTGGATTAAAATAGTTGGTCACCGCCGCGTCGCGACTACCACCGATTGGACGAAAAAGTCCTTCGCGCCGAATTCGTAGGACTCGAGAGCGAAGCCGCCGGCGGCGAGCAACTCGCCCGCTTCTTTGCGCGAGTGGATGAGGCTCACTTCAGGAGGATGAAACTGCACGTCCTTGTGGAGGATGTCGTTGAGGACGAAATGCGCCGACTTGATGACGGCAACGCTGGTCGCGCGAGCATGCGGCCAGAAGACGATCAGTTTGCCGCGCGGACGCAAAACGCGGCCGACTTCGGTGAACGCGCGCACGAGCTCGTCGCGCTCGAAGTGCTCGACCACGCCGAGGTTGTAGGCCCCGTCGAAGCTGCCCGCCGCGAAGGGCAGATCAAAGATGCTGGCGTGTCGGACTTCCTCTGCGTCGGGATTGTTGCGGCGGTAGATTGCAAGCGCCGACGGGGAGATGTCCACGGCCGTGATCGTTGCGTGCCGATGCAGCCCTGCGTCTACCTGGCCGCTGCCGCAACCGGCATGAAGCAGGCGGGCGCCCGGAGCGAACTCCCGGAACAGCGTTGCTTCGAGGCGGCGCTTAATGACGGCGTTCCGGTACAGCGTCGCGATCACGTCGTAGGCGGCGGTCGACTTATGGTTCTTTTTTTCCCAATACTCGTTCCAATTTTGCGGATCGATGAGCGCCGGATCGAGCACTACCGGCTCTTTGCCGAGCCGGACCCGGCCGGGGTTGATTTGATCTTGGTAAAAGAGCGAAAAGAGCGTCTTCGCGCTGCGCGGCACTTCACCCCAACGCAGCTTGGAGCTCTCATAGGTGCTCTTGGGCAATTTGATTGGCACCTCGGCGATCGAATGGCCGTTGCGCTGCAAGACGAACAAGCTCTCAAAGTAAAAGTCGTAGCCGCGCGCCGCAACGAGCCCGAAGAGCTCGCGAGGAATCGCTTTCAGGTTGTAGATGCGAAAACCGGTGGTCGAGTCCTGGGAGAGACCTAGCAGGTGCTTCGTGAGCACGTGACTCACACCGCTCAAGGAGCGCCGTAACAGAGACCAATCGCGGACACTGCCGGCATCGAGTTGTCGCGACCCCACGACCACGTCAGCCTGTTCACCGCGCGCGAGCAGGGCTCGGATCAAGCGAGGTGACTCCGTGTACTCGCCGTCGAGCGTGACGAGACGATCGTAACCCTCGCGGTATGCGAGCTCGATGGCGTCGAGATGATTGGCGCCGATCCCGCGCCGCTCGGCTTCGTTCCGGACGCGAAGCCGTGGCAGCTCCGCGGCGAGCCGGACGAGCTCCTCGCCCGTGCCGTCCCGCGAACCGTCGTCGGTCATCAGCACATCGGCCTCGAGGCCGAGTGCCAGGATGCCCTCGTACAGCGGTCGCAGGTTTTCGCGCCGCTCGAAGGTGCGGATGAAGATCAGAGTTTTCGCCATGATTAACTGCCTGAAGCTTAGCAAGGCCGCGCTAGACTCCGTGCGGAACTTGTTGGGAAGAAATTTTCTCGGGCCCGTCTTCGAGCGCCTGCGGGCGCTTCGCAATCTCCCTGGGGGGGTTCGCAGTCTCGTCGGGGGACATTGGGGGCGGCTGCTCGCTCCCGCGATCGTGCCGCTCGCGCTGCTGCCGTTCGCCGCCTTGCTCGTCTATCAAGAGGTCAGTGAGCCCCTGTTCGGCGACACCGGGTACATGCAGTACCTGGCGTGGGGCATTCGGCACGGCATGAAGATCTATCGAGACATGGGCTCGACGGACGGCCCCTTCATCCATTTCGGTTTGGCGCTCACCGAGGCGCTGTTCGGGCAGAGCGATCACGCCCTGCGCGTGGGAGACATGGTGCTTCAGATCGGCGCGAGCGGCCTTATGGGAGCGCTCCTCGCGCCGCGTCGCGGCCTGAACCGGACCGCGCGTTGGGTGAGCATCGTGGTCTGGGCCGGAGTGAGCGTCACGATCTGGCTCGCGTACTATCTGGTCGAACCGTGGGCCGTGACGGCCTCGCGCGAGGGTTACTATTGTGCAGTTGGCTGCGCCGGAATGGTCGCGCTCTACAAGAGCGGCTCTCTGGAGGGCCGAGCGAACCTGGTGGCCGCCTTCTTGGGCGGCGCGGCCGTCACGAGCATGTGTTTCGGAAAGCCGACTGGCATCATCTTCACCTGCGCGGGCGCGCTGTCGCTCCTCGTAGTCGAGCCGGAGCTCGTGCCCACGCGCCGCCTGCGTATCCGATGGGCGGCCTACGGCGCGCTCTTCTGCGTCGTTGCGTTCACGCTCGGCCTTGCGCTGTTCGGCAGCTTCCGCGGCTATTTTTTTTGGAGCGTCGAGCTACCATATATCGGCAACAAGTTCATCTGGCGCATGGACTGGTTGAAGCTCGTGCTGCTCCAATACGGCGACGTACGGGCGCTCGCGATCAGCGCGCTGATCGTAGGGGTCTGCGCACTGGCTTGGCGGCTGTTGCCGGGCCGAGCCATCGGTTTCGTCGTCTCGCCGGTTCTGCATTGGCTGTCGTTCTGCGCGCAAGCCCGCGGGTTTCCCCATCAGGCTCTGCCGATCGTCGCCACCACGTTCGTCCTCGGGCTCGTCTTGGGCGCAAACCTTTGGGAGCGCGGCAGTGAGAACGAGGTGCTGGGCATCCTCGCCCCGATAACGCTCGCGCTCATGGGGTATCACGCCTTCGGCAACTTCGACGCAAGCCCTTACAGGTGGAACGGCGATCGCTCAGCCTGGGGCCACCCGGTGAACTCCTTCTGCAATCCCGAGAAACTCGCGGGGGCGTGGCTCAAAGGTCACACGGCCCCGAATGACAGCGTCTTTGCGTACACGCCGGGTCCACGCGGAGATAACGCCGCACTGATCTTGTTCTACGCGGAACGCCGCACCGCGAGCCCTTATCACTATGCGCCCTGGCTCGATCCGGTAGAGCTCTTGCCGGAGTCCGAAATCAAGCCGACGAAGAAGGAGCTTGCCGCCCTCAAGGCGCTCGAACGAAAGACCCGGCACGAAGCCTGCTCAGCCGTGATGCGTCATCCACCGGCAGCCATCGTCTACGTGACCTTGAATCGCATGTTGGACGTGTGCCCCCCTGTCCGCGGCTTGCTCGAAAAGGGCTACCACGAAGCAAAAGTCTTCGACGACATCCACATTTACCTGCCGAACTCGAAGCCCTGACTTTTAGCCCGCGTTTCCACTGCGCACCGCGGCAAGCTTCGTCCCGTGCCGCGACTACCGGCTGTTCGCTGGCGCCGTGGAAACGCTGCACACCGGGGGCGCGGCCTCCGATGCTAACCTCGCGACGCCTTGACCCACGACCCCACGCACTACATTGGTACCGAGCTCGAGCTTTTCGCGAACGCGACCAACTGGAAGGCGTACTTCGCTCGTCGCATCAGGGCGTGGGTAACGGGTGACGTGCTCGAGGTGGGTGCCGGCATCGGAACGAACACGAGCGAGCTTCGCACGCCGAGCGTCAAGAGTTGGCTCTGCCTCGAGCCCGACGCTTCGCTCGCCGCGCAAGCGAGCGCCGCGGTCGCTTCAATCCCCAACTGCACGGTCGCGGTCGGCACGACGGAAACGGCGAAGCTCGGCACGTACGACTCCGTGCTCTACGTCGACGTTCTCGAGCACATCGAGGACGACCGCGGCGAGCTCGAGCGCGCGGCCGCGCTTCTCAGGCCGGGCGGCGCGCTGGCGGTCCTATGTCCCGCGCACCAAGGCCTTTACAGCGAGATCGATCGTGCCGTCGGGCATTTCCGACGTTACAGCGCCGAAAGCCTGGGCGCATGCGGACCGTCTGCCCTCGGGCTCGAGAAAATTTTTTACCTCGACTGCGTGGGCATGCTCGCCTCCCTCGCGAATCGAACTCTCTTGAAGAGCAGTGCGGCGAGCGCGGGGCAAATCCGCGTCTGGGATCGACTCATGGTTCCGATCTCGCGCCTGCTCGATCCCTGTCTGGGTTACCGACTCGGAAAGTCCGTGGTTGCCGTCTGGCGCCGCCCGGACAAGTGAAAAGGCAGGGGTAACGGCGCGGTCCGCGGCGAGTACCGCGAGGCGCCCGTGTGGGCTACATTCGCCGCGCGTGCACGGAAACAAGCTCGGGCCTCTCAATAAGATTTTAGTCTTCACGGCCACCTACAACGAGGCCGAGAACATCGTGCATCTCGTGCGCGAGGTCTTCTCGACACTTCCGAGCTGCGAGATGCTCGTGGTGGACGACAACTCGCCGGACGGAACCGGTGCGCTGCTCGAAGAGCTCAGGCTCAAAGAACCGCGGCTCCACGTGGAGCACCGGCCGAGCAAGAACGGCCTCGGCACCGCGCACAAGCTGGCGATGAAGTTCGCGCTCGCCCACGGTTACGACGCGCTCATCACGATGGATGCGGACTTCTCGCATCATCCGAAATACCTGCCGCGTATGCTGGACGAGCTCGCTCGCGCCGAGTTCGTAACGGGGTCTCGCTTCATGCCGGGTGGAAGCTGCGAGTATCCGCCCTCCCGCGTGGCGTTGAGCCGCACGGCGAACACGCTGACGCGTGGACTCCTCGGGATCCCGCTGCATGAAACCACGACGTCGTACCGAGGCTTCCGGCGTTCGCTGCTCGAGCGCATGAACGTCGACGCGATTCGCTCGGAGGGCTACTCCTTCTTCGTCGAATCGCTGTTCCTCGTCGACCGGCTGGTGCGTAGCGAAGAGGCCGGCGACGAAGCGATGCGGGAATTTCCGATCCGCTTCGAGGATCGCCGCGCGGGCGCGACGAAGATCTCGAAGAAGGAGATCTGGAACGGGTTCGTAAACCTGGCACGCCTAGCGGCGAAACGCGCGGTCGGGCGCACGAACCCTGGCACCCCGCCGGACGACCCCGAAAGCGGTACCGTTTGCAACGCGTGCGGCTCCCCCTATTACATCGAACAGTATCCGGCCACGAACGAAGGACACGCTAGCACCACGTATCGCTGCACGAGCACCGGGCACTCTTCACACGGCCGGCTCGTACGCTGCCTCGGCTGCGGCCTCGTGTACACCAACCCGCAGCTGCCGCACGGTGAGATGGTCGCGCTCTACAGCGCGGTCGAGGACAAGACGTACCTCGAAAACGTCTCGGCTCGCGTCCGGACGTTCACGCGCAATCTCGACTCGATCTTGCAGTATCTGCCCGCGCGCGGACGCCTGCTCGACGTGGGCTCGTACTGTGGGGTCTTCTTGGACGTCGCGCGCGACCGCGGCTACGACGTGACCGGCGTCGAGCCGTCTCGCTGGGCCTCCGACTACGCCCGCGAGCACTACGGCGTCAAAACGATCACGGGCACGCTCGCGGACGTTCCGCGACAAGAGCCGTTCGACGTCGTGTGCTCGTGGGACGTGCTCGAGCACATGTCGAACCCTGCGCGCGAGCTCGCCTTGGTCAACGAGCGCCTACGGAAAGGCGGGATTTTCGCGTTCTCGACGGTCGACTACAAGAACTGGTTTCCGCGCCTCGCCGGTGAGCGCTGGCCGTGGATGATGGACATGCACCTTTATTACTTCGACCAGAAGGTGCTGACGCAGATGCTCGAGCGCGCAGGTTTTCGCGTGATCAACGTTCACCCGTATTGCCATATCGTCACGCTCGACTACCTGATGAGCAAGCTCGACGCCCTCGGCGTGCCCGGCGCCGCGTTGCTCCAGCACGCCCTCGCGAAGACGCCGCTCCACTCGGCGTACGTGCCGTTCCATTTCGGCGACATCCAGCTCTTCGTCTGCGAAAAGGTGCGTGAAGTGTCGATCGACGGAAGCGCGACGAACGGCGCGCACCCGAGCGCGTCCGTCACGGCCTGAGATACAAGCGATCGTTGATTTTCCGATACTGAAACCGTGCGAGGAACGGGAAGACGAGCGTCCGCAGGTGACGGCCCTTGCGCCATTCGTTCTCGGGGTCGATGAAAACGACGCGGGGGCGATGCTCCGCCAATTCTCGCTTCAGCGGGCGGAGGCGCTCTTCGTCCGTGGCGCCCTCGTACGACGGCAGGATGTCGTCGATGATGTTCGTTTCGCGCAGAGCGCTCACGCGATCGGCTTGCGCGTAGAGCTGCGGCGTCCCGGTCGTGAAAATACGGTCAGACGGCGTCGTGTGCGACGCGATGAACGCGAGTAAGCCGGGCTGCGGTTCGTGCCAGGGTACGCGCTCGAAATGCGTGCGCGAAAGCCGGTCGAAGGTGGGCCACACGTACGCGGCCATCGCAACGCACGCGACCGCGCTCGCTCCGACGCGCACGCGGCGCGGGGCGCTCGCGAGCGGCACCCTCAATGAGTCGAGCGAGACGACGATGACGTAGAGCACGCCGGCCATCGACATCACGCAATAGTGCAGCCACATGCATAGGGTCGGGACCGACGCCCAAAGGCCCGCGGCGGTCGCCGCGAGCACGCTGACGAAGAGCCAAACCGAGCGGCGCAGCGCGAAGACGGCGCCGGGGAGCGCGAGCGGCGCGAGGTAGCCGAGCGTGCTCTCGTTGAAGAAAACCTCGCGGATGTGCTTCCACGCCACGTCGAAGCCCCAGTCGGGATTCGCTCCCACGGCCACGCAATACGACGTCTTGGGGTCGCGGTAGATGCGCTGGTAGCTATGAATCAGGTCGACGTACGCGCTCATGGCGCCCGTAGGCACCATGTACAGGCAGAGCAGCAGGAAAAACGCAGTTACCCCGAGCAAGCTCGCGCGTGCGAAGCGTTTGGCGTGCGCGAGCGACGAAGCGTTACGGAGAAAAAAAGCTCCGCACCAGGTGACGGCCACAACGCCGCCGATCGGCTCCTTCGACAACACGGCGCACGACATGAAAAAGCCGCCCGCGCCCACGACGACGTCCGCGCCTCTGCCTTGCCACAGGAACGCGGCTAGACCGAGCGTGTAATACGTGACTCCGATTGATTCACAATCGCTGAGCGCGGTGTCGTGATAGCCGGTATTCAGAAAGAGCGCGACGAAACCGACCACGGCGGCGAGCGTCAAGAAGCGCTCGCTCCGCCGCGCGAGCAACGACATTTGCAGCAACAAGACCGCCGCGAGTGGGACGATCGTGAAGAACGTGCGGTACCCGTAATTTTTCAGACCGAACAGCGCGATGGCGATCGCGTGCGTGATGAACGAGATCGGCGGCTTGAATTCGAGAAAATCCTTGTAGAGCGTCAGGCCCTTGGTGATGCACCAGCCGCCCCACGTGAAAAACTCCTCGTCGTACCCCGGATAGTTCGCAAAGAAGGGCTTGTTGAGGACGAGAAAGACGAGCGCCGTGATGCCCAACGTGAAGGCGTCCAGCGCTAGCGAGACGACGCGTTTGCGATCGACCTCGGTCAGATTGAAGCGAACGGCCGTGCGCGCGAACCGCCCCGTCCCGTGAACGGCGGGAGTAGCCCGAGGAGCGCCCCCGGAGTCATTCATGCCTTGAGCCGAATCGCCGCGAACGTGTTGAGGCCGCCTTTGTGCGAAAAGCACGTGATCTCGCTCGGCTTGAAGCCGGCGCGCACGAGGAGCGGCCAGAGATCCTTCACGTCGTAATACGTCTTGTGGTCGTCCATCTCGGCCGCTGGCGAAAGACCGAGCCTGAAGGCGGAGAGCTCGAGGTAACGCTTGCCGCGCCAGGACGGCACGTTGACGAGGCAGGTCCCACCCGGGCGGAGCAAGCGCCGGATCTCGACGAGCGCTCGTTCTGGTTCCCACAGATGCTCGAGCACCGAGACGATGAGCACGATGTCGATGCTCTGGTTCGGCAGCTCGGCGAGCGCTCCCGGCAAACCGCCCTCGATGGCCTGCACCTTGGGCTGGCTCTTGAGCTCGGGCGCGATGGCGACGTCGACGAGCACGAGCCGCTCCACGTCGTCGAGCAGCGTGCGCGAGAAGGTGGCGTGGTGACCGCAGCCGAGGTCGGCGACGACCTTGCCGCGGAACGACGGCACGAAGCGTCGAATTTGCCGGGCGGAAAGCCATACGCCGAAGTGGTCGACGAGCGTCGGGCGATAGCCTTGACCGAATGCTTCGGTGCGGGTGGTCGACATGGGCTAGCGCTTACGTACCGCCACGGCGGTGGCGTGCAAAATCAGCGTGAAGGTGAAGGAGATGAAGCCGGCGATCATCAGCATCAGTCCGGTGAAGCCGAGGTAGTTCATCGGGTCGTCCTCGGCGAGGCGCAGGCCGAGCCGGAAGTAGCTCCGCACGAGCAGCGCGGCGCAGATGAAGCCGAGCGCGAACACGCCGCCGCTCGCGAGCACGGTGCGCGTGTAGCTGAAGCGACGAAACCACTTCGCCGTCGTCTCGCCCGTGTAGTCGAAGAACACCTTCGAGAGGATGCCCATGTAGATGCACTGCAAGCCGAGCAACGCGAGTGACATACCGAGCAGCATCCAGTGCAGGGACAACGTCACCGGACCGAGCGTGATGGGACCGAACGACAGTGGCAACGACAGCAGCGCGCCGACGAAGAGCAGCACGATGCCCGGCTTGAACAGGAAGAAGTCGGCGCCGTAAACGAACATCGCGCGCAGGTTGATCCATGCGGCGTGCCAGGGCGAAAACCAGCCGGAGCGCTTGTGATGGCTCAGGCGACCTTCGCGATCCTTGAGGAAGCGAATTGGCACCTCCTCGGTGCGGAGGCGCATGTGCACGGATTTGAGCACCATCTCCGACGCGTATTCCCAGGACTGGGAGCGAAGATCCATGCGGGCGAGCGCGTCTTTACCGATGCCGCGCATGCCGCAGTGGATATCGGAGAAGTGACTCGAGAAGATGACGTTGAGGATGAAGGTCGTGACCGGCGTGCCGAGGTAACGATGGAGCGGCGGCATCGAGCCGGGCTCGATGTAGCCGCGGAAGCGCGAGCCCATCACGAACTCGGCGCCGCCCCGGAACTTCTCGACGAACGGCGCGAGCTCTCGAAAATCGTAGGTGCAGTCGCAATCCCCCATGAGCACGTATTTGCCGCGGATGAACGGGAGCGCGTCCTGGTAGGCGCGCCCGAGCCCGCGCTTCGGCGTCTTCAAGACGCGCGCGCCGCCCGCGAGCGCAAGCTCCATGGTGCGGTCCTGTCCGCTGTCGACGATGAGGATTTCACCCTGCACGCCGGCTTTGGTCATGCCTTCGTGGCACCAAGCCACGAACTCCGCGATCGTGAGCTCCTCGTTGAGCGCGGGGATGACGATCGAAAACTCGGGCGCATCCACGTCGCGCTCGGGGATCGCCAGTGAAATCTCGGGGTCGTGCGGGGCCGGACCGCCTTTTTGCGCGATGAGCGCGGTCACGGCGTCACATCCTGCCGGCTCGCATGTCGGGGATCATGGCGCTGATGGCGGCCCCGAGCGCCCGTCGCGAGTCGTACTTCGGCGAAAACCCGAGGCTCCGGATGCGGTCGTTCTTGAGCCGCACGACGGGGACGTCGCCCTTCCAGCCGCGGTCGCCGCCGGTGTACGCGAAGCGCACCGAACCCTTCGGCAAGCCGACGCACTCGACGGCGAGCTCCGCGATTTCACGCACGGTGATCTCGTCGCCGGTGCCCACGTTGTAAACCTCGTACGGCTGGGGGGTACGTTCGTGCGCGGTCAAGACGGCGCGGATGATGTCGCTCACGTGCACGTAGGATTTGCTCTGCGTGCCGTCGCCCAAAATCTTGAGCTCGGTCGGGTCGGCGAGCAGGCGGCGCGCGAAATCGAAGCCGACGCCGTGCGTTTGCCGCGGGCCGACGACGTTGCCGAAGCGAAACGCGCAGCCGGACAGGCCGAACATGAACGTGTAGCTCGCGATCAGCGCCTCGCCCGCGAGCTTGCTCGCGCCGTAGGTCGAGATCGGCAGGAGCGACGGCTGGTTTTCCGGGATTTCGAGCGTCCCGAGGTCGCCGTACACGCCGCTGCCCGACGCGTACAGGATGCGCTTGGCCGTGGTGGTGCGCATGGCCTCGACGACCGACTGGGTGAGCGCCGTGCCCTGCCAGAAATCGATGTCGGGCTCCGTCGCCGCGCGCGCGATGTCCGGATTCGACGCGAGGTGAATCACTATGTCGTGACCCTCCATCGCGCGGCGCAGCGCAGGCACGTCCTCGACGTTGCCACGCACGACGTTGAAGCGCGCGTCGCCTCGATGCGGCTCGACGTGCCACTCGCGCCCCGACGAGAAATTGTCGTAGACGGTGACGCCCGCAGCGTTACCCGCGCCCAACAAAAAATCGACGAAGTGCGCGCCGATGAAGCCCGCGCCGCCGACCACGAAAAACCGCGCACCCGCGATCGTATTGACCCACGTCCGTTCCATGAGAGCTCCGGCCCCGCGTTACTTGATCGATTCCCACTTCGTGGGAGCGCGCTTGAGCGCCGGGTGACTCACGAGCAGGTGCCAGACCACCGCGCAGAGCCCCTCGGTATGCGGCGTGATCCGGTCCGGCGACGCGGTCGGAATGACCACGCACGCGTCCGCCACCTTCGCGGTGTGACCGCCGTCCTTGCCGACGATGCCGAAGACCCGAGCGCCCGCGAGCTTCGCGAGCTCGAGCGCGAGCACGAGGTTCGGCGATACGTTTTTCTCTTTGTTGCCGCCGCCGACGGAAAACACGAGGACGGCGTCCTTCGCGCCGATGCGCGAGACCTTGAGCCACTCGGAGAAGCTCGTGTCCCAGCCCTCGTCGTTCACGCGTGCGGTGAGCTCGGAGACGTTGTCGGTCGGCGCATACGCCTCGAACGCGCAGAGCTTGCGAAAATCGTTGACGGCATGGCTCGCATGGCCGGCCGAACCGCCGACACCGAGGATGAACAAGCGTCCGCCGCCGTCACGCGAGGCGGCGAGGCCCGTCGCCAAGCGCTCGATCACCGCCGCGTCGAGCTGCTGGATGATCTCGACGCTCTCCTTCAGGAATTGCCGGATGAAGTCGCTCATAGCTTGTAGCCGGCGGCGGCCGCGTCGCTGTGGAACATCTTGACGGTCTCGAGGCTGTAGTCACCGAGGCTCTTGCCGAACAGGCTCAGTTTTTTGAGCATGTCGGGCGGCACCGTGATGATGTGCGCGCCCGCCTCCTCGGCTTGCTTGATGTTCAAGAGCTCGCGCGGGCTCGCCCACAAGAGCTCCGCGGCCGCTCCGGACTCGTCGCAGATGACGCGCGCCGCCTTCATGTAGGGGACCGGATCGCGCCCCGTGTCGGCGATGCGTCCCGCGAACACCGAGACGACCGCCGGCGCGCCGCCCGCGAGCGCCCGTGTCACGCCGTGCACCTGCTCGAGCGTGCAAATCGCCGTGACGTTGAGCTGCACGCGACCTTTGGTCGAAAGCTCCTTCACGAGCGGCAACGACGACTCGCCGCGGGTGTTGGTGATCGGGATTTTGACGTAGACGTTCGGCGCCCAGGCCGCGATGGCGCGCGCCTGCCGGGCCATCTCCGGGAATTCGTCCGCGAATACCTCGAAGGAAATCGGCCGGTCCTTGATCTGCTCGAGCACCTGGTGCGCGAAGGCGACGTAATCGGCGACGCCCGCCTTGCGCATCAAGGTCGGGTTCGTCGTAAAGCCGGAGATGAGCGGATTTTTCGCCATCTCCAGCAACGAGGAGAGATCGGCACCGTCAGAGAAGAGCTTGATCGTTTGAGGCATCTCAGACCGATTTCAGCCGAAAGTTCACGAACTCTTGCAGATCCGTCCCGCGAAAGGAAGGAGCAAGACCTCTGTTTTTTAGCATCTCTTCGTCCTCGGGCCACACGGCGCCGAGCAGCGCCGTCGCGAAACCGAGGCTTTCGCCAGCGATCACGTCGGTGGCGCGGTCGCCCACCATCCACGTCTCTTCCGCGCGCGTGCCCGGGAACGTGAGCAGCGCAGCGTGCAAGAGCCCCGGCAGCGGCTTGCGGCACGCGCAAGCGTCCTCCGCGCGATGACGGCAAATGAACGAACGCGCGATGTGCCCGCCGCCCGCTTCGGCGCCCGCGACGACGGCCGCGTGGATCGCGTCGAGCTCGTCGTACGTGACTTCACCCTTCGCCGCGGCAGGCTGATTCGTGGCGATGGCGAGGACGAAGCCGGCGTCGGTGAGGGCCCGGAGCGCGGCGGGGACACCCGGCAGGATTTCGACTTCGCTGATCGAATGCGGGCTCTCGGGTGCGCGGCCGGCGCGGTGCACGACCAGGCGATTGAGCACGCCGTCACGGTCGAGCACGATCAGGCGCGGCGAGTTCGTCATGAGCGTTCGAGCAGCGCCTCGAGATCCGCGAGGCCCGACGGCGAGCCGATCTCGTAAAAACGCTCACGCACGAGGTAGCCCGCGAGCTCGCCCCGTTCGCTGAGCGGTCGAAAGACGTCGGCGAGATCGTATTTGACCCCGCGCGGTACCTCGCGCTCGATCACGTCGCGACGGAGCGCGGAGAGGCCGTAATCGATGTAGCCGTAGTCGGCCGCGGGGCGGCGCGTGCGGCTCTTGTCGTAGAGCGCGAGCGTGTTCGTCGCGGGGTCGAACACGACGTTGCTCGTGTCCCAGCGGCCCTCGTTGTGAAACACCGTCATGAGCGCCGGCTTGCCCGAGCGAACGAAGGCGCTCGCGACGGCCCCGAAGTCGATCGGCAGGTAGGAGTCGCCATAGGTGAGCAAGAATTCGTCGGCGAGCGCGCCCCGTTCGGCGGCGAGAGCGAGCGCGCCCGCCGTGCCGCGCAGCGTCGCGCCTTCGTTCACGTAAGCGACCGCGAGGCCGTAGCGCGAGCCGTCGCCGACATGCGCCTCGACCTGTTCGCCCAGGTGTCCGACCGAAAGCAGGACGTCGCGCACGCCGTGGCCGGCGAGCCAGGCGAGCTGATGATCGACGAAGGGCTTGCCGCGTACCTCGAGCAGCGACTTCGGCACCGTTTCGGTGTGCGGGCGCATGCGCGTCCCGAGGCCGCCCGCGAGGACCACGCACTGCATCAGGGGAAGATCCGCACGCGCGAGAGATGAAGGATGGCGGACGGCAACGGAATGTGAATTTTCACGTAGCGCGCGCGCTCGGTGTCGAAGCTCTGCCGCCAGTTCGTAAACTCGGAGGTCTTGCGCGCGACCTCCTTCCAATTCTTCTTGTCCGTGCTCACGGCGACCGCGAGCGGTACGGCGCGCTCGGAGCAGCAGTCGAGGCGATTGTCGATCTCGATGCCGGAGACGTGACGCACCTTGCCGAGGTCGAACACGATCCAGGGATCGCTCTCCTGGCTCGTGTGGAAAAAGTAGTTTTCGCCGCCCGCGCACGTCTGCTTCGGTGACTCGCAGCCGCCCTGCGGATAGCGCGAGCTCGTCGTAAAGCTCGCGCGCTCGGCGAGATCGTGAGAGCGGCGATGCGCGTACGAGACCTGCTGAACCCCGTAGACGGCGCCACCGAGCACGACGAGCACCGCGAGCACGTGGAGCACGCGGCGCACCCAGATGCGCTCGAGCCGGCGTTGCACGCTGCCGAGCGGCTCGAACAGCGCCGCCGCGGCCCGCTCGAGCCGTTCGACCAGCTTTCGCTGCGCGTTCGCGTCGAGCGCCGCGTACTCGAGGTAGGAGCCGCCGAGATCACGGGTGAGCTCGGCGAGCTCCTTTTCGCCAGCGGCGGCCGGCGCGAGGAGGGACCGGTCCGTCCCTTCGAGCAAGCTCGCGAGCGTGGGCGTGCCTTCGTTCGGGTTCTCCGCCTCGCCCTCTTCGCCCGCGCGCTTCAGCGCGACGTGCGCGAGCAGCGACCAATGAATCGACTCGCGGTAGAGCTCGGAGGCGACGGCCTCGCTCCCGGTCTGACCGAACGGCTCCGGGGGACGCTCGGTGCGCGCGGCCGCCTCGCTCGCGAGCGCCGCGCGACCCGCGAGCTCGAGCGCCCGAGGGGACACGGTGCCTGCTTCGGCGCGCACCTTGCGCTCCGCCGCACGCAACCAGAACCAGTCGGCGAATCGAGAGACCAAGGCCACCACGGGCGTGTTCTTATCAGAGATTCAGAGCCCGATCAGCTTCATTGCCGGCTCGTTCTTGTCCGTGGGCGCGTTACGCTTCCAAAGCAAGAAGTTACCCCGCCGCGCAATGAAGCCGTATTTACCGGTCGCGATGGCCGAAGCGATCACCTGATGCGAGGTCGGCTCCCCGCGCGCCTCGTCGATCGCCATGAGCAGGTAATCGGCGTCGTCGTAGGCGAAGCGCAGCGTGAAACAGAAGCGCCGATTGGAGACGTGGGGCGCCTCCGTCTCCGTCGCCGCCACGGAGGCGTTCCGCGGAATCATCGCGATGAGCTCGTAAAGGTCCTTGTGGTGACGCTCGTCGTCGCGGCTGACCTCGAAGCCGACCTGCCGGAAGCCGCCCACGAAGTTGTGGTGTTGGAAGAGCGCTCCGTGGCTATAGCTGTAGATGGTGGCCGTCGCGAACATCGACACGAGCGCCGCGGGCACGCGCAAGCTCCTGAGGCCGAGCCGCGCGTTGACCTCACGCCACCAGCCGAGCGTGATGGCGGCCGCGAAGAAGATGTAGATCGTGTAGTTCGACGTGTACTGGAAGAACGTCTGGTACATCGGCTTGTAGCCAGACGAGAGCAACGTGAACATCGCGGGCGGGATGAAGAGGATCCACGTGCGCGGGTTCCGGAACGGCAGCAGCAGCACGGGCCCCATCATCTTGACGATGTAGGTGAGCTTGTCCTGCTCGAGCAGCGAGTTGAACGTGAAGATCGGGTTCGAGATCAACGTCCGAAGCACGCCCGAAAAGCCCGACTCGCCCGGCGGAATCAAGCCGACGAAGATCCAGGTGAAGCTGTTCGCCTCCGACCAAGTGCGGTGGAGCGGCATGATGAAGAACTTCACCAGCACGAAGTAGATCGCCGAAACCACGCCGCCGACGATGGCCCAGCGCACGCGCTTGCCCATGACGAGCTGATACATGCAGCCCGCGGTGAGCACCGCGCTCGTGTCCTCGCGCACGAGCAGCGAGCAAATCCAGAAGAAGATGAGCCAGCCCTTCTTCTCGGTCTCGTAACAATAGACCGTCCAAGCGATCCAAAAGACGGCGAGCGTCAGATCGTGGAAGTCGTAAAACACGGGCCCGTGCATGGGCGCGTGAATCAAATAGAGGTAGGCGAACAAGACGCCGACCCACGAGCTCCCGAGGCGATGGCGCGCGATGAGGTAAATCGGGATCGCCGCCGCGGACACGACCACGGCCTGGAGTACGAGCAGCGTCTCCGGGTGTTGGTAAATCGCGTAGATCGGTGCGTACAGATAGAAGATGAAGTTCGCGTGGAATTGAATATGCGAGCCGGTTCGGCCGAGATCGGGGCTCGCGGCGAACCACTTGCCGCGGATCAGGTTCCACATCAGGTTGTCGAAGATCGCGAGGTCCCAGCTCGCGGTCTTGAGCCGATAGTGGTTCAAGATCGTGTAGTACGAGAGGTAGCACGCCATGAAGATCACCATCGCGGTGAGCAACAGGGGCGGCGTGCGGGCGTAGAGCTTGGGGTGCCGGCGCACCCAGCGCGCGAACCAATCCTTCGTCCCCACCCAATCGATCGAATCGAACGACATGCGTAGCGTCCGTTCGAAGCCGAGCCCGAAGAGCCCCGCCGCGAGCACGAACGCCCACTCGTTGCGATCCGTCCAGCGGTAGTCGAACAAGACGGGCAGCGGGAAGAGCACCATCAACGGCGAGACGATGCGCGCCGTGCGCTGCAGCGTGGACACGGCCGCTTCCGAGAAGCCGCGCGCGATCCAGAAGATCGCCCCCGCGAGCGTGAACGCGAAGCCCGTCCCGCCCATCAGGTAGATCATCAGATCGCGCGAGGGCTTGTCCATGACGTTGCCCGTCACCTGCTCGAGCGCGCGGTCGTAGTTCCACATGAAGAGGAACGCGGCGAGCGACGCCCCGGCCGTGAACAAGAGCACCGCGCTCCCCGTCAAGCGCGCTTCCACCGGTGTTTTCGCGGCGATCATCCTGAAGCGAGGCTCGCTAGCATAGGCGGGAGACGATGGTTTTTCGCCCGGGATGAGTCAAGCTTTTCCCGGCGCGAGGGCCCCGGCTATGGTGTTCGGGCTCCAGACCCCCATGATTAGACCCAAGCTCTCCGTCGTGATCCCCGTCTTCAACGAGGCGGAGACGATCCCGGAGCTCGACCGCCGCCTGAAAGCGCTCTTTGCGTCGCTCGCTTCGATCGCCGGCTCCTGGGAGACGGTGTTCGTGGACGACGGGTCGCTGGACGCCTCGGGCGACATGCTGGGCGCGCTCGCCGAGACGGAGCCGCGCTACAAGATCATCGGCTTCTCGCGGAACTTCGGACACCAGGCCGCGATCACGGCGGGCATCGACCGGGCGGAGGGTGACGCCGTGGTCGTGATGGACGCCGACCTGCAGGATCCGCCGGAGGTCGTGCAGCTGATGCTCGACAAGGTCGCGGAGGGCTTCGACGTGGTCTACGGCGTACGCAAGCGGCGGCAGGCCGAGACGGTGTTCAAGCGCGCGACGGCAGCCATGTTCTATCGCCTCATCCGCGTCATGACCCGCGTCGAGATCCCCGCCGACGCCGGGGACTTCCGGCTGATGACGCGGCCGGTCGTGCTCGCGCTCCGCGCGCTGCGCGAGCAGCATCGCTTCGTCCGCGGCATGGTCGCGTGGGTCGGCTTCCGCCAGACGGCCGTCTACTACGATCGCGAGGCGCGCTTCGCGGGGGAGACCAAGTATCCGCTGCGGAAGATGCTCAGGTTCGCGATCGACGGCATCACCTCGTTTTCCGTGCTGCCGCTGCGCATGGCGACCTGGCTCGGTCTCCTCTCGGGGGCCGCCGCCGTGCTCGTCGGGGTCTGGCTCTTTTTCGTGAAGTTCTTGCACCTGGGCGCGGTGCCCGGCTGGGCGAGCATCATGGTCGCCGTCACCTTCGGCTTTTCGGCGCAGCTCGTGATGACGGGTATCCTCGGCGAGTACATCGGCCGCATCTACGAGGAGATCAAGCGGCGTCCGCTCTACATCGCGAACCGCGAGACGAACCTCGACCCCATCGAACGCGACCACGCGCTGTCGCGACGCGCAGGGCCGGACGTCGACGGCGCGCAGCACTGACGCGCGACGCCCGTTTCGTTCAACGTAGAACGCTGAAGCGGCGCAGGTGGAAGAGCGCCTTGTGCAGGGAGATCGCCCGCACGTAGCGCGCGCTCACCGGCGGGAACTCTTTGTACCAATTGTTGAACGTGTCGTCGCGGCGCGCGACCTCGCGCCAAGTCTTGCGATCGTTGCTCACTTCGATGGCGAGCGGCACCGCGCGCTCGGCGCAGCAATCCTCGCGGTTGATGATACGCACCGCCGAGAAGCGCTTTTTGCCCCCGAGGTCGAGCTCCACCCACGGGTGGTCTTCTTCCTGTGTGTGGAAGAAAAAGAACGGGCTCTCCGGGCAATCCTGATCGGGCGACTTGCAGCCGACGCCCGGATACGAGGAGCTCGTCCGATAAGGACGCCCGCGCGCCAGATCGCGCTGCCGTTCGTTCCAGGAACGAGTCGAGAGCACGGCGAGGGCGATGACGACGAGCGCGAGCAGGAGGCCGCCCGTGCGCACGATGCGCTGCACGTAGAGCCGGTCGAGCCGTACGCGCGGCGCTTCCACCTGCGCGAGCAGCGAGCGGGCGAACACGGCGAGATCACGCGACTGGCGCGCTTGCTCTTCCGCGGACAGCGCGGCGAACTCCACGAAACCGTCGAGCGCGAGCGACGCCTCGAGCACGTGCACGGCGCCTTCCTCGCCCGCGGCGGTCGCGAGCAAGGCTCGCGGTGCAGCGGACCAGAGCGCGGAGAGGCTCGCCGGCGGCGCGTCCGAAGCGGCGAACGGTGGCGGCTCGTTCGTACGCAGCGCCCGCTCGGCGAGAAGCGCCCAGATGACGGCTTCACGCGCGAGCTCACGTGCGGGGCCGTCGGCGGCTCCGGAGACCAAGCGCGGCACTGGCTTGAGCGCGCGCTCGGCGAGCTCGACGCACACCCACCCGTGCCGCAGGCACTCCTGCGCGCGCGCTGAAGGAACGCGTCCTCCTGCCTTTGCGTCTGCCAGGGTGCGACCACGCCAAAACCATTCGCGGGCGCGTCGAAACGCTCCCGGCCGGCGCGGCAGCGGCGCTGGAGGAGGAGTCGCCGGCAGAAGCGCCGGTTCGACCGGTACGGCGGGCGACGGCTCCGCGGGCGGCGACGCCGGTGCATCGCCGGAGCTCTGGTTGGAACCGATCACGCTGGTTATCGCTCCGAAAGCGGCCGGAAGCTAAGCAAGTGCCCCCCTCCGGGTCAAGGCGTCCGCGAAGGGACGGCAATCGAGGTATGGCGCGGCGACGAAATCTTCCCCCCAAGCGCGGAAAAGGTAGCGATACTCGCGGCCCTTCCGTGGAAGAAGCCCCGCTCGGTCCCAAGCGCGGACGCGAAGCGGCCGGAGTCGCCGTTGCGCTCGCCGTGGCGTTTGGGTTCGCCCTGAGCTTCGGGCTGAACTTCGGCACCGGAAACCAGACGAGCTACCTCTTGGCGGCCGTCCACCATCGCGATCCGAGCCTGCTCGGCCGCGACTGGTTCGTGACGGAGACGACGCAATATCACCTCGTTTACACGCGGCTCGGCGCGGCCCTGCTGACGCTCGACCCGAGCGGATGGCTCATGGCCGTGCTCAACCTGCTACTCGTGACGGGGGCGGGGCTCGCCCTTTACGTGATGTGCCGCGTCCTCGCGGGTCCGCGCGGCGCCCTTCCGAGCTTTTTTCTGACGATGGCATTCGCCTTCGCGAAACATTGGCCGGGACCACTCACGACTTACGTGTTCGACGAGGCGTTCCAGCCGTCCGGCCTCTCGAGCGCCCTTTTCATCGGTGCGGCCGCGGCATTCGTGGCCGGGCGCTTCGGATGGTCCGGGGTGCTGCTCGGCCTGAGTGCCGTTTGCCACCTGAACATGCTCGTCTTGGTGCTGCCCACCTTCGCCGTCGCGCAGCTCTTGCTCGGGCGTAAAGGCAGTGCGCGGCGTCTCGCCCTGCAGCTGCCGTGGGCCGCAGCCGCCGCGCTGCCGTTCTTGCCGATGATGCTGCGCGCCAACCTGCCCGTGCCGCATGCGGACTTCGCGCGCCATGTGTGGATCGTCATCCGCTTTCCGCATCACTTCGCCGTGCGCGAGCACCTGCGACAATTCCTGCCCTTCTGCGGCTGGCTGCTGGTGGCGGCCGCCGTTCTCTATCGGTTTTTCCGGGCTCCGGAGGAAGCGGCGCTAGGGCGACTCGCCGCCTTGCTCGCGGGCCTCGCCGCGGTCATCGTCGCGGGGACCGCGGGCGCGCTGCTCACCGATCGCCTCGCCGCGGTGTTTGCGTGGCGGCTCGTGGCCCATTTCGTCGTCTTCTGTCAGCTCGCATTCAGCGTCATGGTCGTGCGCCTGCTACTCGAGCCGGCGCTGTGGGCGCGGCTGCCGAGCGCGCTCGGGCGCGGCGCTCGCCTCGCACGGGCGACGTCCGGATACCCGTACGTCGTGACCGGCGCGTGCGCACTCTTGCTCGTGAACTACGCGGAGGGCCCGCTCGTCCGCATGCCGAGCCATTCGAGCCTGCTCACCCAACGACGCGACGCGAGGAGCGAGCTCGAATCGTGGATGCGCGAGCGCTCACCGCGAGACGCGCTATTCCTGATCCCGCCCGAGGAGGAAACGCTCCGTCTCCGCGGTGAGCGTGCGGTCGTCATCGATTGGAAGAGCGTGCCGTCGATTCCCAGCCAGATCCTCGAGTGGTATCGCCGCATCTGCGACGTCGCAGGACGCGAAGTGCAGCGGGAAGCGGATCTCGCGAACTACGCTCGGCTCGACCCGCCCCGCCTCGAGGCTCTCCGCAGACGCTACGGCGTGGACTTCGCGGTCGTGGAGCGACCCGACGCCACGAAGCTCACCGGCTACACGCCCGTCTATTCGAACCCGGGCTACGTCGTGTTCGACGCCGTGCCCGAGCGCGCGAACGCACACGCGGAGCGCTGACGTCCGGCGAGTCGGGCGAAGTGGGTCTGACGGAACGAGTGCCCGCGGGCCGTCCGCGCCGGCTTCACCCACCCGAGCGTGTTCGACACGCGACCGGTCGCCGCAAAAACGAACGCCGCGCGCCGAGTTCGAGGTAACATCGCGAGCGTCGAATCGACGATTCGGCGGAGGCGAACATGAGACGGTTGTCACTCGTGATGGTTCCGGCACTGCTCGTATGCGCCGCTTGCGGTTCGGATGCGGAGCCGCCCCCGCCCTATGAGCTCACGACCTCCGCCGTTGCCGCGTGGGCGCCGACCGTGAGCGCGCTCGCGGCCTACCTCTCGATTTACCAGCCGCTCGCCGTCTACGACGGACAACCGACATTTTCGGATCCGACTTGTCCCGCCGTCGAGCGCGACCAGGCGACGCTCTCCATCACCGGCGATTGTACCGATTCGAACGGCATGATTTGGTCGGGCTCGGTCACGATGGACCTTGCGACGAGCACGCTGAGCTTCGCCGCCTTCGGCAGCGGCCACGCGATGCCGGTGAGCACGCTGAGCGGCGAGGCGACCGTCGCGGACGGCTCGGCCACGAGTCGCGACTTTTCGATCGAGCTCTCCGGCAGCGACGGCTCCAGCATCGACTACCAGGGTCACGTCGACGGCGCCTACGGCGCGCGCACCGTATGGAACGGCTCGGGCACCTTCGTCCGTAACATCGGTCAGACGAACGGTCAGGTCGACGCCGTCACGACGGATGAAGTCTTCGACGACGCCGAGTGCGACTCGCAGCCCGCCGCGGGGACCACCGAGCTCACCCTCAACGGCCGGAGCGCCGTCGTCACCTACAACGGAGCGCTCGACTGCGACGGCGACGGCGCCGACGTGACCATCGACGGCACGCCGAAAGGCAAGGTCAAGGGCGTCGGCTGCAGCGTCTCGCCGAACCCGGGCGCAGCAGGGGCGGCGGGGACGTGTCTCACGCTGATACTCGCGGGCGCATGGTTCGCCGGCCGGCGTCGCCTCGCCGCGCGCGCCGAAACGCGAGCTCCCGTCTAGGCGGGAGCGCCGGAGTCGAGATAGGTTCGCGTCACTCTTCGAAGCGGAGTGTCCTTGAACCTGCTCCTCAAACGCATCCTCGTGGGTACTGCGGCTATCGTCGGCGCGCTGGCCGTGGCCGGCGGCGCGTTCGCCGGCTTTCAGGTGCACGCCTTTCACGCGAGCCTCGACAAGGTCTACGACGTGAAAGTTCCGAGCGTCACGCGCTCGAATGACCCGTTCGTGCTCGCGCGCGGCAAGCACCTGGCCGAATCGATCGCGCCGTGCGCGCTGAGCGATTGCCACGGCCCCGATCTCGGCGGAGGCAAGACGATAAACGTCGGGCCGCTCGGCCGCTTCACCGCGCCGAACGTCTCCGCCGGCGGGCTCGGTGCCGCGTACTCGGACGGCGAGCTCTTCCGGCTCTTGCGGCACGGCTTGAAGCGCGACGGGCGCTCGGTCCGCTTCATGCCGGCGCACGAGTTCAATTGGCTGAGCGACGACGACTTGATCGCCATCATCTCTTACGTTCGCACGCTGCCCGCCGTCGCCAAGGACAACGGGCCGTTCGAGATCGGCGTGCTCGGTGAGGTGCTCGACCGCTTCGATCTGATCCCGCTCGACATCGCGCGGCGGATCGATCACGCGAACGTCGAGCTTGCGCCGCCGCCGAACGCGGGCGCAAACTACGGCGCCTTCCTCGCGCGCGCGTGCACCGGCTGTCACGGCAAGACGCTCGCGGGGGGACCCATCCCGGGTGCGCCGCCCGATCTGCCCGTCCCGCTCAATCTGACGCCCGACGCGAGCGGCCTCCGCGGCTGGAGCTTCGAAGACTTCCGTCACACGCTGACGACGGGCGTGCGCAAGAACGGCAAAAAGCTCGCGACCATGATGCCGACAGCCGCCTACGGCAAGCTCGACGACCTCGAGATGCACGCGCTCTGGGCCTACCTCGCGAGCCTACCGCCGCGACCGTTCGGAGCGCGGTAGCCTCACCCTCTCCGCCTCTACTAACATTGCCTTCGTGACGAAGACGAAATCGGCATTCGCAGATGGCTCGCTCTCGCGTCGCTCACTGCTCGTTCGAGGCGCGTCGCTCGTCGGCATCCTCGGCGTGAGCGCATGTCAGAAGGGTCCCGCCTTCTGTAACGACACGAGCGGCTTGAGCTCCGACCAGCAGAACACCCGCGCCACGCTCGGTTACGAGGACAGCTCCGATCAGCCGGGCAAGAATTGCGCGAAGTGCAGCCAATATCTGGCGCCCCCGAAGATGGACCAATGCGGCAAGTGCAAGGTGTTGCCCGGCGCCGTGCACCCGAACGGCTATTGCCGCGCCTTCACGCCGAAGGCGTAGCGCCGCGCATGCCCGCGACGATCGAAGTGCGCCGCTCGACGCGCTCGTCGAGGATGCTGCGCACCTTGGCCGCGAGCTCGTTCGGGCGGTACGGCTTGCCGATGAAGTAAAGCCCGGCGTCGAGCACGCCCTGTTTGGCGATGATGTCCTCGCCGTAGCCCGACGAGAACAGCACGGAGATGCCGGGCTGGAGCGACGCGACGCGCGAAGCGAGCTCCCTGCCGTTCATGCGCGGCATCACGACATCGGTCACGAGCAGGTCGATGCGATTGGCGTACTCGGGCAACCGCCGCAGCGCTTCGTCCGCGCCCGCGCAGGGGAGCACGTTGTAGCCGAGCTGCTCGAGCGTGCAGGCGGCAAGCTCGAGTACGAGCGGCTCGTCCTCGACGAGCAGGATCGTTTCGGTGCCGCCACGAGAGCGCGACGAAGGCGGCAGCGGCGCTACGTCCGAGCTCGAAAGCGACGCTGCGTCCGGCTCGACCCGCGGCAAAAAGATCCGAAACGTCGAGCCCTGGCCGAGCGTCGACTCGACGGTGATGGTCCCGCCGTTCTGCTCGACGGCGCCGTACACGGTCGCGAGGCCGAGCCCGGTACCCGCCCCCGTCTCTTTCGTCGTGAAAAACGGCTCGAACAGCTTCGCGCGCACGACGTCCGACATGCCACGCCCCGTGTCGCTCACCCTCAGCATCACGTAGCGGCCCGGTTGCGGCGGACCGGGCGGCGCATCGGGCTGCGAGGTCTCGACGTTGCGCGTTTCGACCGTGACCGTGCCGTCCGCGGTGATCGCGTCGCGCGCGTTGACCACGAGGTTTACGAGCACCTGCTCGAGCTGGCCCGGATCGGCTTGCACGTACCAGACGTCGGGCGCGCACGCCGTCTCGAGCGTGACGCTCTCGCCAATCAGGCGCTCGAGCATGCCCTTCACGCGCTCGATCAGCGAGCTCAGGTTCACCGGCCGCGGCTCGATCACCTGCTTGCGCCCGAACGCGAGGAGCTGCCGCGTCAGCGTCGCGGCGCTCTCCGCCGCCGCGCTCGCACCGTCGAGAAAGTGCGCGAGACGCGTGTCACCCTCCACTTGCTCCTCGGCGAGCGTGAGGTTGCCCATGATGCAGGTGAGCAGGTTGTTGAAGTCGTGGGCGACACCGCCCGCGAGCCGGCCGATGGCTTCCATCTTCTGCGCTTGCCGGAGCTGCGCGGTGAGCTTCGCTTGCTCTTCACGCGCGTGCTCGCGCTCGGTCACGTCGAAGCCGGCAGAAGCGATGCCGGCGACGCGGCCGTCCACGTCGTAGATCGGGCGCAGCCGATACTCGATCGAACGGCCGACGCAGACGTCCCGGTACGTCTCTGTCGTGCTGCCCGCGAGGCAGCGCAGGTGACAGGCGAGCGGCTCGTACGTCGGGTCGCGCACGCCCCAAAGCTCGATCAGGTTCATGCCGACGAGCTCGTTCGGCTTCAGGTTCAAGAGCGCCAGGCCCGCGCCGACGCTCGACGTGAAGTTCAGGTTCCTGTCGAGCGTGTAGATGAAGCCCGGCAGGTAGCCGACCAGGAGCTCGAGCCGCTGACGGTCGAAATGACTTTGCGCGGGCGTGCCGGCGTCACCGGCAGCGACGCGGCGCGGCTCGAGCCGCCGCCGCAACGTCACGCGCACGTCGTCCGCACCGTTTGCGCGACGCACCTCCGCGTCCAAGAGTCGCGGCGGAGCCCCCTCGTTACCGGGCACCGCGACGAGCCCCGACCAGCTCATGCCGGACACGAACGCGCGGAGCTCGGGCATCTCGGGCGGATCGAGCGGCACCACGAGCGCCGCAAGCGGGTGCGCGCGCGCTGCCGGCTCGGCCCAACCCGTCAGCCCGTCGAGTCCGGCGCCCCAGTCGGAGATGGAGCCGTCCCGCCGGACGAGGAGACTCGCTTCCTCGGGCTCCGTGCCCCCCTCGAGCAATTCTCGGGGCATGGACGCAGTCATCGCGAGCACAAACTACACCGAAACACTCCGTCTTTGGACGTTTTGTGAGTTCGAGCCCGCTTCTGCCTACAACCGCGGCGGGTGTAGTTCCGGGTGCGGCTAGACTCCGCCCCCGTGACTCCTTCGATTGCTTGCCGCGCCCTCGTGAAACGCTACGGGGAAAAGGTCGCGGTCGACGGGCTCGAGCTCGAGATCGCGACGGGCGAGTGCTTCGGTTTGCTCGGCCCGAACGGCGCGGGCAAGACGACCACGGTCGAGATGATCGAAGGGCTCTACCGTCCCGACGCGGGCACGATCGAGCTCTTCGGCCTCGCGTGGGGCAAGGGGCACGATCGGGAAATCAAGGAGCGGTTCGGGGTGCAGCTCCAGGAAACGCAGCTCGCCGACAAACTCAGCGTCGCCGAGGTGCTCCGGCTCTTCCGCTCGTTTTATCGCAAGGGCCGCGACGTGAACGAGCTCATCGAGCTCCTCGCGCTGGAGGAGGAACGCGACCGTTACTTCTCGCGGCTCTCGGGCGGGCAGAAGCAGCGCGTCGCCCTCGGCTGCGCGCTCGTCGGCGATCCGGAGCTCCTCTTCTTGGACGAGCCGACCACGGGGCTCGATCCGCGCGCGCGCAAATCACTCTGGGAAATCGTCGAGCGCTATCGCGAAGGCGGGCGCAGCGTGCTGCTCACGACGCACTACATGGAGGAAGCTGCCGCCTTGTGCGATCGGGTCGCGGTGATGGATCAGGGTAAAATCATCGCGCTCGACACGCCGCGCTCGCTGGTCGACAGCCTCGGAATGGTGCAGTTCGTCGAGTTCGACGTGGCGCGCCCGCTCGAGGAAGCCCCGCTCTCCGCGCTGCCGAGCGTCGCCGCCGTGACGAACCGCGGACAGCATTACCGGCTGCGCGTCGATCGGAGTCTCGCCGCGCTCACGAGCGTGCTCGGCGAGCTCGAGCGCCAGAACGTGCAGCCCATCGGCTTGAGCACGCACCAAGCCACGCTCGACGACGTCTTCCTACATCTCACGGGTCGTGCGCTCGGGCGCGAGCACACGGAGGCGGCATGAGCGCGGCGCCGCACCCGCTGACCGAGCTCGTGAAGGCGCGGCTGCGCGAGTTCCTGCGCCAACCCGGCTACGTGTTTTGGGTCTTCGGGTTCCCGCTCTTGCTCGCCGTCGGGCTCGGCATCGCCTTTCGCGAACGCGCGCCGGAGCTGCCGC
This sequence comes from Polyangiaceae bacterium, assembly GCA_025936045.1. Classification (GTDB taxonomy): domain Bacteria; phylum Myxococcota_A; class Polyangia; order Polyangiales; family Polyangiaceae; genus PMG-095. Next base: position 49,829 of record JAICUB010000022.1, read on the forward strand.
GCATCGTGGTCGTCGCCGAGGCCGATCCGGCGGCGAGCCGGGCGCTCTTCGCGAGCAAGGAGCTCGTCGCCGAACGCTTGCCGCGCGCAGAGGCCGAGCGCGCGCTCGCGCGCACCAAGGTGGACCTCTTGGTGGAGCCGAACCCCGGCGGCGGCGTGACCCTGCGCTTCGATCCAGCGCAAGAGCGCTCGCGCCTCGCGCGCGCGCTGACCGAAGACGTGCTCGAACGTGCGGCGGGACGCAAAAACCTCGTCTCGGTGCGCGAGCGCGCGGTGTCGGAGGTCGGCTCGCGCTACGTGGATTTCCTGTTGCCCGGGCTGATCGGATTAAACCTCATGGGCAGCAGCATGTGGGGCATCGGCTCCAACCTCGTGCTCGCGCGCAAGCGCCGCCTGCTGCGCCGCTACGCCGTGACGCCCATGCGTCACAGCCATTTCTTGCTGGCCTACTTCTTCTCGCGCTCGATCTTCCTCGCGCTCGAGCTCACGCTGCTGGTCGGATTCGGCAAGGTCATCTTCGGCACCACGATCCAGGGCAACCCGCTCGACGTGTTCGTGCTCGGCGCGATCGGCGCCGCCTCCTTTGCCGGCATCAGCCTGATCGTCGGCGCGCGGCTCGACAACACCGAGGTCGCGAACGGCTGGATGAATTTCGTGATGCTCCCGATGTGGATCCTCTCGGGCTCGTTCTTCTCCTACGAGCGCTTCCCGACCTGGCTCAAATTGCCGATTCGCCTACTGCCGCTCACCGCCGTGAACGACGCGCTGCGCGCGGTCTACAACGACGGCGCGTCGCTACTCGGCGTGGGCTTCGAGCTCGCGGTGCTCGTGACGTGGGGAGTCGTCGGCTTCGGTATCGCGCTGAAGACGTTCCGCTGGCAGTGAGCCCGATATGGGCCTGGGGCAGGGCCGGCTACGTCCGGCGGCGTGCCCAGTGGCCGCGCTCGCGCAAATAGGCGCGCGGCGTCGTGCCGCGGAGCGCGCGGAAAACGCGGTGGAACTGCGCGTAGCTGCCGAAGCCGGCCGCGAGCGCCGCCGCGAGGAGATTCTCCCCGCCGGCGTCGAGCAGCACCTGGAAGCGCTCGAGCCGCAGGCGGTTACGGTACTCGACGAGCGACATGCCCATCTCGACCTTGAAGACGCGGGCGAGGCGGCTCAGACTGATGTCGAGCGTCGCGGCCAGATCCTTTCCGCCGAGCGACGGGTCCTTCGCGAGCAAGCGCACCGTTTGACGGACGAGCGGGTGGCCCGCGGGCGTGCGCGCGCCACGCTGCACGGCTTGGCCGTGCGTGAGGTCGAGCACCGTGCCGAGGAGCGAGCAAAGCACGGCGAGGCGCGACTGCTTCGCCGGATCCATCGGCTCGGCGTCGAGGCCCGTGTCGTTGAACAAGATGCCCATCGCCGAGCGCGCGGAGCGAATCGGAGTGCACACGACCCAGCCGCGCCCGACGACCTTCGTCTCGTTCGTCTGCTGCACGACGATGGGGCAATTGTCCATCATCGTGAAGGGCATGCCGTGCGCAGCCCGCCGGAAGCACTCCTTGTCGTTCTCCCCGAAGTCGTACATGACGTGGTGCTCGTCCACGAGGTGACCCTCGAGGTCGGTGCCCCAAGTGCCGAGCATCAGGTTACGCGGCGCGTCGAGCAGGAAGATACCGACGCGCTTCAGACCGATGCGCTCGAGCGCGATCTCCGCGGCGCCCTTCAGCATGGCGTCCACGTCGTCGAGCAAGAGGAGCTCGTCGAAGGCCGCGATGAGCGAGCTCAGCTCCTCCGGCGCCGCGCTATCGAGCATGGCTGGCTCGGGGGTGTCGGACCCGAGGATCAATGCCCAATCCACGCGTCTACGGAGAGCCACGACCTTACGTGATCCGTACCACGGGGCGCTGGGAATCGTGCGAAGGGCCGTACCCGAAATGGCCTCCGCGTTCGGCCACGGCTCCGGAATCACGTTTTCCACGGTGCTGTCAGGCCTTTTAGGCGAACCGGGCGCCGTCTGGGAAGCTGCGGAGGGCGCGCGGGGGTCCAGGTCCAGTGCAAGGTGGGCCAATGAAGAAGCATTCCCGCAACTCGGCTGCCCGATCGCGACTTTCAACTTCTCCTACCTGCCGGCCGCCGGGCGCAGAGGCGGCCGAACCATTCCGCCTCGAGTCGTGCCCGCCTTGGACACCGCCTCCGCGCTCGGCAGCCCGCCGTGATTACACCGGGGACCACTCGCATCGATCGTGAATTTTGGAGCCCCACTTGGGTGAGGTCCGCAAAATTCACTAGCTTTTGGCGTGGTCTGTCCCGTCGGTACTTTCCTGTTTCGATACACCCAAGCGAGCTTGGGTGTAGAAAAGTACCAAGCCCCGCGAAAACCGGGGCTCGTCGCGATCGGTTCTCGATTCATCGGTCCTTTGGCATTCCCGGCAGTGGGCGATCGGTTCCATACTGCGCAGGAAGTCACGGCACGCACATGATGAACTCCCGGAGTCGATACCGCATCTGGCGCGGAGGCATCGCAATGCTCGCCACGGGCTGCTGCGCTCTGCTCGCGTGTTCGAGCAACGACAATTCTGGCGGCGACGGCGCCGGGGGTATGGGCCCGGGCAGCGGAGGCTCTGTGAGCAGCGCCGGCGCCGGTGCGAAGGGCGGAGGGGCTGGGACCGGCGGCACCACGGGCGGCACCGGTGGATCGGGAGGGACGGGTGGCGCCACGATGGCGGGCACCGGTGCGAGCGGCGGCAGCGGCGGTATCGGCAACGGTGGCAGCGGCACGGCAGGCGCGAACAACGGCGGCGCGCCGGCCACGGGCGGCTCCGGCGGCAAGGCAGCGGCGGGTGCGCCGGGCGGCGGTGCGCCAGGAGCGGGCTCGGGTGGCGCGAACGGCGGCAGCGCGGGCGCGAGCGGCGGCAGCGCCGGTGCGGCGGGCGGCGGCTCGGCAGGCGCACCCACGGGCGGCATGGCCGGGAGCGCGGGCGGCTCTTCGACCGCGAATTACACGTGCACCGAGGTGATCGGCATCGACAGCACGAACGAATGGTACACGGCCGGCTTCGAGACGTACGTGCCCGACGGCAAGTGGCAGCTCCTCTACCACCACCCCGGCTACGTCGAGGACTGGGGCGTCGCTTCGGACGACGTGTGGAAAACGCCCACGTCGACGGTGACGACCAACGCGCCGACGCTGCTATCGCCCTGCACCACGAATTCGAACAACCCCGACCGCGTCATTTACAACATCTTCGTCGACGGTGGCGATTCGAGCATCACCAACAAGGCCGCGTATGCCACGGGCCTCGCCAACGTCGTCACGCAGATCAAAGCGCACTACTCGAACGTGAAGCGTATCGACCTTTTGACGATGACGCGCGCGCCGATGAACGTGGCCTGTAGCTCGAGCAACGCCGCGGGCAGCATGATCCCTCAGTACGAGGACGACGCGGTGCAGATGGAGGTGTCGAGCGGGACGCCCGCGGTGGTGGCAAGCCCGCCGTTTTTCGTGATGGCTTGCAGCGATTTCGACAGCACGGGTGGTCCGCACTTCAGCGACGCCGGCAAGACCAACGCGGCGAAGCTCTACGGCATGTATTACGCCTCCGAGCCGTGACCGACCCTCGGCGCTTTTTCACGCTCTCGGTCGGCGCGTGAAGGGTGATAAAGAAGGGCTCGAAAAATCATGACCACTTCGGATCCGATGCGGACGTTCGCTCGCTCTGTCTTCGCGCCGATTCTGCTCGTCGCCTGCGGCTCGCCGCCGGAAGCCGTGTGCCCGGTCGGGCCGGCAACGGCTCCGTCCGCCGCCGTTGCCGCAGCGTCGTCGAGCTCCACGCCGGCCTTCGCGGTGCCCGCCGCGCCGCCCGCGCCCGCGACACCCGACGTGATCATCGTGAGCGTGACGAACCCGGCCTCGTTCGCACGCACGAAGGAGAGCATCACGCTCACGCAAGCCGAGCTGAAGCAGGTCGCGCCTTCACTCGAGCTGAAAAAGACGCTCGTCCTCGACGCGACGGGCGCGCCGGTGCTCTCGCAAATCCTGGCGACGAGCGCGGGGGCCGAGCCGAGTGAGCTGGTTTTTCAGGCTGATTTGAGCGCCGGCGAGACGAAGTCGTTTCGGCTCCGCGCGGGCGAGCGCAAGTTGCCGCCGACGTCGGCCTATCAGGTGTACGGCCGCTTCGTGCGTGAACGCCACGACGACTTCGCGTGGGAAAACGACCTCGTCGCGCACCGCATGTACGGGCCCGACCTCGAAACCACGAAGAAGGAGCCGCTCGTGTCGAGCGGCATCGACGTGTGGGCGAAGCGCGTGCCGCGGCTGCTCGTCAACGAGTGGTACATGACGGACGACTATCACCAGGATCACGGCGACGGCGCCGACTTCTACTCCGTCGGCAAGACGCGCGGCTGCGGCGGGGACGGCTTCTGGGTCAAAGACAAGCTCTCCGTCTCCCGCAATTTCACGACCTCGCGCGTGCTCGCGAACGGCCCGATCCGCTTGGTTTTCGAGCTGGATTACGCGCCGTGGGACGCCGGCGGCACCAGGGTCGGCGAGACCAAGCGCGTCACGCTCGACGCCGGCTCGTTCTTCAACCGCTTCGAGAGCACGTTCAGCGCCAAGAAGCCGCTGTCCGTCGCCGTCGGCATCGCTAAGCACGCGGGCGCCACGGAAGCCGTCGATGCGGCGACCGCGTCGATGCGCGTGTGGGAGCCTGCCGACCACCAAGAGGGCAATTACGGCTGCGCCGTGGTGCTGCCGCCCGGTAGCACCGGTACGGAGAAGCAGACGGACGACAATTACCTCCTCGTCACGACGTCGAAAGCGGGCGAGCCGCTGCGTTACTACGTGGGCTCCACGTGGGACCGCGCCGGGCACGTGACGAGCGCCGAGGCGTGGGCCGACACGATTCGGAAGTTCGACGCGCGGCTCGCGGCGCCGCTCAAGGTCGCGCTCGCGGCCGGTCCCGGCGCGACACCGCCCGCGGCCGCACCCGCGGCGCCCACGCCGAGCGCCGCACCCGCACCGAATGCGGCGCCCGCGCCGAGCCACGCCGCGCCCGCACCCACGGCGACGCACGCCCCGCCGGCAGTCGCCGCGCCACCCGCGCAGCGCTAGGCTCCGACGCCATGATGAACGCCGTAAGCCTCGACAAAAAGCAGCTGATTTTCTCGGGCACCGCGTCCAAGCGCGGGCGCTTCGCGTCCGTCACGCCGAAGAACTCGAGTCTCGCGCACCTCGGCTACGCGCGCATCCGGCTCGGCGCCGACGAGCCGCGCGTCGCGTTCGAGACGGGCGAGCGCGAGACGGCGTTCATCGTCATGCAGGGCGCGTGCGACGTCCGCGTGAACGGCGAGCGTTACGAGCTCGGCACGCACGACGGCATGTACATCCCGCGCGGCTCGAGCGTCGAGGTGTCGTGCAAGGAAGAGCTCGACATCGTCGAATGTTCCGCGGACGTGACGGGCGACTACCCGTTGCAAATCGTGCGCTACGCGGACGTGAAGCAAGACCCCGCGCTGAAGTTCACCGCCGGCGGCAACGCCACCACGCGCGACCTCAACATCATCATCGGGAAGAACGTGCAGGCCGGCCGCCTACTGGCCGGCTTCACGCGTTCGGCGCCGGGTAACTGGACGAGCTGGCCTCCCCACGAGCACACGAAGCTGCTCGAAGAGCTCTACGTCTATTTCGACATGCCCGCCCCCGCCTTCGGCATCCAGCTCGTTTACACCGAGCCGGAGCGGCCCGAATTCGCGAGCGTCGTGCGCGACGGGGACGCGGTGCTCATGCCTGCCGGCTATCACCCGAACGTGGCCGCACCCGGGCACAGCATCAATTTCATCTGGATGATGGCGGCGCACCGCGAAGTCGAGGATCGGCAGTTCGGCGTCGTGAACGTGCAGCCAGGCTTCGATCAAGCGGGCTCGGGACTCGAAGCAAGTCAGAAGCCCGCGGCGAGCGACGCACGATGAGCACGGACGGCCTGAAGACGTTTCGGCTCGACGGCCAGCGCGCGCTCGTGACGGGGGCGTCGAAGGGCATCGGAGCGGCCATCGCGCTCGCGCTCGCGGAAGCGGGCGCCGACGTCGCGTGCCACGGCAACAGCCGCGCGCCGGACGAAACGGCGGAGCGGGTGCGCGCCCTCGGCCGGCAAGCGCTCGCGGTTCGCGGCGATCTCGGGTCGCGCGAGGCCGCGCCGGCCATCGTGGAGGCGACGCTGGCGAAGTTCGAGCGCATCGACATTCTGGTGAACAACGCCGGCACGATCCGTCGCGCGCCGGCCGTCGAGTTTTCGGAAGCCGATTGGGACTTGGTGCTCGACGTCAACCTCCGCAGCGTGTTCCGGCTGTGTCAGCTCGCCGGTCGCGGCATGCTGGAGCGCGGGCACGGCAAAATCGTGAACATCGCGTCCTTGCTCTCGTTTCAGGGCGGCATCACCGTGCCCGCGTACGCGGCGTCGAAGGGCGCCGTCGCGCAGCTCACCAAGGCGCTCTCGAACGAGTGGGCCGGCCGCGGCGTGAACGTGAACGCCATCGCGCCGGGCTACATCCGCACCGACAACACCGCCGCGCTTCAGGCCGACGAAACGCGCAATCGACAAATCCTCGAGCGCATCCCCGCGGGGCGCTGGGGCGACGTCGGGGATCTCACGGGCGCCGCCGTGTTCCTCGCCTCCCCGGCAAGCAACTACGTGAACGGGCACGTGCTCGCGGTCGACGGCGGTTGGCTCGGACGCTAGCGAAGCGCGCGGGCGACGTCAGGTCGCCCCACGCTGTCCTTCCGCCACGCGCGTGCCGGCTTCGACGAGCGCAGCGGCAGCTTGCAAGAGCTTGTGACCCTTCTTGGTGACGAGCACGCGGTACGTCCGCCCCGTCACGTCGGAAGCGCGATCCACGAGACCCTCGGTCGCAAGCGTCTTCATGACCTGCGACACCGTCATGGCGTCGAGCTCGATGCGCTCGGCGACGGCGCGCTGACTCGGGGGAGTCTCGGCCTCGGCATTCAGCGCAGCGCACGCGTCGAGCACGAGCCATTGCGTGAGGGTCAGGTCGAGCGCGCGGAGCTCGCGCTCGACGGCTCGGCGCCAGCGCCACGCAGCCAAGTAATGGTCGAGGGCACGAAGGACGCGGCGTCCGTGAGCTTCGGGTTGCAAGACTGGGTTCCTGACGGGAGCTGAGGTGGTTTCGGCGTGCCGGAGTCGAATTATGTATACATAATGTATACGTAGTTCGACTTCGGCGTTGCGAACTCCTTCTACCGCGACGCCACACCCACGTAGAGCGACGCTCGGCAATGGGTGGCGCATGGCGCGACCCGCGGCTAGGCTGGCCGCATGCAGAGCGTGGGTGGCCTGGTGGGCAAGGCCTTTGGCCTGACGGTGACGTTGCTCGGCGCGGCGGTCGGCACCGGTTGCGGAACGGACCGCCACTTTTCCTGCAAACCGGCCGAATGTGCAGAGGCCGGCTCCGGCAACGATGCCTCGGGCGGCAGCGCCGGACACGGCGGCAAGACGAGCGCCGGCGGCGCGAGCGGGAACGCCGGCAACGGCGCGGGCGGCACGTCGGCGAACGGCGGCAGCTCGACGGGCGGCGACACCACGACGGGCGGCGATACGTCGTCCGGTGGCTCGGTCGGCACCGGTGCCACGGGCGGAGCGGCGAACGGTGCCGGCGGCACGCATCCTGCGGGTCGGGATGCGGGCAGTGGGCCAGGCGGAGAAGGGGGAGTGAGCGGAGCCTCGGACGGCACCGGCGGATCCGCGGGAACGGGCGACGGAAACGCGCCACCGTCGGTCGTCTCGGTAACGCCCGCGAACAGTGCGACAGGCGTGCAGCCGGACGGCACCGTGAAGATTGACTTCAGCGAGGCGCTCGCGAGCAGCACCGTCACCACCTCGACCGTGACCGTGAGTCTCAACGGCACGGCCATCGCGGGCAGCGTCAGCTACACGGGCATGACCGCGACGTTCACGCCGAGCACGCGCCTCACCCTGCTCGGGAACTACGCGGTCAAGGTCGATCACACCGTGCAGGATCTGCAGGGTGCCGGCATGACCGCCGATTTCTCCTCGAGCTTCACGGTGCGCGACGGTGCTTGGGACGCGCCCCATACGGTCAGCGCCTGCGAGGGCGCGTTCATGACCGCCGCCGCCGACGGGAACGGCAACGTTCTCGTGGCGTGCAGCAATACGTCCTCGAGCGGCACGAAGGGCGTCTACGCCGCCTGGTACCACCCGTCGCGCGCAGGCAACGCCGCCGCTTGGGAAAACCCCGCCACCATCGAAGCGTGCACCAACTGCTACGGCCCGCGCGTCGCGGTGAACGCGAGTGGCACGGCGGTGATCGGCTATTGGAACGCGTCGTCGACGACTTACTCGTACGAGACGCGCCAGTACCGCAACGGCGCGTGGGAAAGTGCGTCGCAAACGATGGTGAGCGGAGTGAGCAGCGCGGGCGATCATGCGCTCGGCGTGGATCCTGCGGGCAACGCGCACGTCGCGATCGACGGAGACGACATCCTCACCACGCGCAACAGCGACACCAGCGGAACCTGGAGCGCTGCAGCCACGGACAATACCACTCAAGTGACGAGCGGCTCGACGTTGACGATGGCGTTCGTGCCGAACGGGAACGGCTTGCTCGCCTGGACCACGTACGCTGACACGAGCGGCAATTATCACCTCCGCACTACCCGCTATTCGGCGACGTCCAAAGCCTGGACCCAGTGGACCGACGTCGCGAACGTTACGGAACCCGGTGGAGGCGCACTCGGCCCACCCGCGATCGCCGTCGACGGGAGCGGCAACGCGATGCTCACGCTCACGTACGTCGATCCCGCCTCGACGGGAGGCGTCTACGCCAGCCATTTCACGGAGGCGGCGGGCTGGTCCGCTGGCGCCGCGATCGACGACCTCGATTACCAATATCAGGACGAGGGGGTACCGACCGCGCTCACGTTCGACGGCACTGATTTCGTGGCCGCCTGGCTGCAGCCGACGGTGCAGGGCGGTTCGCTGCTCAACGCTTACTCGAACCGCTATGACAACGGCTCCTGGGGCACTCAACAGCTCCGGAGTGACGGCGCCACGGCCGTGAATCCGAACGGCGCCGGCATCGCCGCCGATTCGGACGGACACTCGCTGATGGTCTGGACCAGCCAGATCGGCCAGACCGCGGACAACGACGCGCTCTTCTCCCGCTATGTGAACGGCACGTGGAGCGATCCGGCGCACGTCTTCGCGCAGCCGTCGCACTGGGGCGCGCGGCTCGTCGGCTCGCCGAATGGCGTCGCAGCCTTCAATACGAGTTGGGTCGCGAGCTCGGGCGCGGCGGAAGCGTTCACGACCGTCGTCTTCGAGTAGCGGACGCGGGCGCCGATTACCCGTTCGCCGCCGGCTCGAAGCGCGGCGCGAGCAAGTGATTGAGCGCGAACGCGACGAGGTACGCACTGCCGCAAATCGTGAACAAGACCGCGTAGCCGGCGGTCACGTTGCCCTGAGCGGTGAAGCGGTCGAGGAGCTTGCCCGCGTAGATCGGGAACAGCATGCCGCCGATGGAGCCGGCCATGCCGCCGATGCCGACGACGCCGCCCACCGCTTCCCTCGGGAACATGTCGGAGACGCTCGTGAACAGGTTCGCCGACCACGCCTGGTGAGCGGCCCCGGCGAGCCCGATGAGGAACACTGCCGGCCAAATCGAAACCTTGGTAACGCCGAGCACGGGCACGACGAGCAACGCGAAGAGGAGCATCGCGCTCTTACGCGCGCGGCTGATGCCGAACCCACGCCGCACGAGCTGTCCGGGCAGCCAGCCACCGACGATGCTGAGCACCGTGACGATCGCGTAAATCGACATCAAGTGCACGGCGCTGTGCTTGATGTCCATTCCGCGCGTCTTCTTGAAAAAGTCGGGGAGCCACGTGAGGAAGAACCACCAGACCGGGTCGGTCAAAAACTTGCCCACGATGAAGGACCAGGCCGCGCGCTTGCCGAGCAAGCTGAGCCAGCTCGGACGCGCGACGGCGCTGGGTGCCTCGGGTGCGTCGCTCCGGATGTGTGCGAACTCCTCGGGCGAAAGACGCGCCGTGTGCTCCGGCGACGAATAGAGCGGCAGCCACAGCGCGAGCCACACGAGACCCGCGATGCCGGCCGCAACGAACGCGGAGCGCCAGCCCCACGTGTACGCGAGCCAGGGGACGACACCCGGTGCCACGATCGCGCCGACGTTCGCGCCCGCGTTGAAGAGCGCCGTGGCGAGCGCGCGTTCGCGCTTCGGAAACCACGCGGCCACGGTCGGGATCGCGGACGGAAAATTGCCGCCCTCACCGAGCCCGAGCGCGACGCGCGCGTTCATGAAGCCGCTGACCGAACCGGCGAACGAGTGGCACATCGCCGCGAGGCTCCAGGCGCCGATGGAGAGCGCGTAGCCGATCTTCGGGCCCAGTTTGTCGACCAGGAAGCCGAAGAACAAGAGCCCGATGGCGTACGCGCCCTGGAACGCCGCGTTCACCTCGCCGAATTGGGCGTTCGTCCAGTGCAGCTCCTTCTCGAGCATGTCCTTCAAGAGCGAGAGGATCTGCCGGTCGAAGTAGTTGACCGTCGTCGCGAAGAAGAGGAGCGCGCAGATCAGCCAGCGATAGCGGCCGAGCGACGCCGTGGGCGCATTCACAGCGCTCACCTCACCAGCTGAACGTCATACCGCCGTTGAAGGCGTGCAGAACCTGCTGCTCGCCCAGGTACCAGGTGGCCTGCGCGCGGAAGTAGTCGAGGTCGAAGTGAAGGTTCGGCGTGTAGTGGTAGACGACACCCGCGTTGATGCCGAGCTGGTACTTGATGACGCTCGTCGCGATGACTTGAGTCGCGCCGCTCGAGTCGCGCGGATCCGGCGCCGTCAGCTTGTCGACCTGATTGAGAAAGACGCGCGTGATACCGGCGCCCGCAGATAGATCCACCGGACCGAGCACGAACTGCGACTGGCCGTAGTACCCGTCGAACTTGCGCAGGTTGCCGAGCTTGTCCTGGGCGGCGTCGCTCTGTTCGAGCGCGTAAGTGAGACCGAGGCCCTTACCACGGTGCCCCGCGAAGCCGAGGTGGACGGGTCCGACCTCGACACGCACGCCGTAGCCGAAGCCGGCGGCGGCCTCGCTGCAATACTGTCCGGTCTCGGAGTGCGGCGGGCAATATCCCGATTTGTAAATCTCTTGGTATGCGCCGTTAGCGAACGCGACGACTTTCGCCATCGTTCCGAACGAATGCTCGAACGTGAGCTCACCCTCGGGCCTCACGACCCACGTGCGTGCCCAGACGCCCGGCCCCGTGAGCGCAATCGGATCGAAGGCGCCGAGGTCGAGATGAAAGCCGGCGAGCGTCGGGGTTCCGTACATGACGCCGCTCGCGAAACCGCTACCGAGTACGCCGAAGCCGATCTGTCCGAGCGTGGGACCGTTCGAATCGATGGCGTTCGGAAAGCCGACGCCCCAGCGATGCGCGTACATCGTGTCGATATCCGTGGCTCCACGCGAATAGAGCGTGCGCATGCGCCCGGCCGTGACGCTGCCCCAGAAGCTCTCGATCTTCGCGTAACCCTGGCGCACGTCGACGGGGTTCGGGTTGTTCTTCTGCCGATTCATGCTTTCGATGTACGCCCACAGCTGGAAGTACCCGGAAACCTTGGTGTTCGGCGAAAGCTGATCGCGCACGCCGAAGCCCAGCAAATTGGAAATGAAGCCGCTGCGGACACGCATCATGTCCACGGTGCCGGCGTCGGTCGTCGTGCTGCCCTGCAGCGGATCGTTCAAGAGGTGATTCTCGGCCGGGAGGGCCCAGCCGCCGCCCTTGATCGCGTGGAGCGGTACACCGACACCGCCGGGCGCGGTGCCCGCCGGCAAGACGTACGGCGGCTGTGGATAGCCGTCGCCGTGCACGTAGCTCACGAACCCGCCCACACGCCCGTCCGTATAGACTTCCCAGTCGCCGTCCTTCAGCAACACCTTCTCGGCGCGCGCGTCGTTCGCACGGAGCAACACGAACGCGAAGAGACCGGCTAGAGCAAGACAGATTCTGGCAGCACGCGCCGAAGGTCGCGAATGGAACACTCTCATCTCCTCGGTTAACGAGTTACTAGAGCCCGCCGTGCGGGCTAGTCAGGAGACAACGCCAGACGCGGCGCGGATGCAACTACGGGCTCGTGATGCTCTGCACGTCGAAGTACAACCACTGCGGGTAGAACGTGTTCGCGCCGATCACGTTCGCGACGGGCTGATGCACGGCCGTCGGCGCAGGCGACAAGCCCGTGAGCGCGATCGTGCGCGGAACACAGCCCGACGCCGGAGTCGCCCCGCAATTCTGCTGTGCTTTGCAGTTTGCGTCGTGCGTAGTGAACGTCAGCGTACTGTCACCCATGACCACGAACTTCGCCTTGAAGTTCACCTCGTAAGTGAGCTCCTTGTCACACGAGTTGGAGGTCGACGGGATGCCGTTCAGGAAGTACGTGTTCGCCTCACCCGTCACGGCCGGACTCACGTCGAGTTCGTACGTATTCCAAATACTGTCGTTGGCCTGTTTGCCGCCGACGTACCAGCCGTTGTTCGGCCCGGTGTCCGCCGGCTGCATCTGAATCGCCGTGCCGCCCGTATAGCAACGGAGGCCCATGGCCCCGCGGACCTCGAAGTTGATCGTGTACTTCGTCCCCGCGATCCCCTTCATTTCGAAGGTCTTGGTGCGGCTCACGCCCGTCGTAGCCCACGAGTTAGTGGAGGGACACTGCTGGTTACTCTCGTTCAGGTAGTAGTTGTTACCGCCAGGGTCGTCGCCGTTCGTCGCCGAGATTTCCCAATACCAACCGTCGAGTCCCGGAACGAGCGTCGCTGGATCCAGCGGCGGTGCGCCGCCCGAACCCATGCCGGCGCCCGCCATCGTCATGCCGCCCGCGCCCGTCCCTGCGCTGCCGCCCGCAGGCGCGCCACCGCTACTACCGCCGGTGCCCATGCCCGCGCCGCCGCCGACACCCATGCCCGTGCCGGCGCTACCGCCGGTGGTCATCATCATGCCGGCGCTGCCCCCGGTCATCGGAGTCGAGCCGCCCGTACCGCCCGCCGTGCCACCCGTCCCGCCGGTGCCGCCGCTCGTCATCATCATCGCGCCGCCGGTGCCGCCGCTCATCATCATCATCGCGCCGCCGGTGCCGGTGCCGCCCGTCGTCCCACCGGTCGAGCCGCCACTGCCACCCAACGCGGTCTGTCCCGCGGAGTTCTGGGCGCCGCCCGTCGCGCCCGAGGCGGTCGTACCCGGATTCAAACTTTCCTGCGAGCAACTCGCGGTCACGGCAATCCCAGCGAGTGCGAGGGAAACTAAGCTCAAGCTCTTCATCATCGGTGACCTCGGGACAGCAGCAGGCGTGGTCTCTCGGACCGTTCGGCGACCCACGGGGCTCGTAGCACGACGGGCCCAAAACCTCACTCCGCCGTAGGCCTCGTGAACTTTTCTTCTCACATTTCAAAAAATGCGCGCGCTTCGTACTTCGCGAGATTCCCGGCGGGGTCCGCTTAGATCATTTCCGATCCTCATTTTTGGCGCGAGGTCATGCGCGTTTGACCCTGAGGCTCGAGTGAGTACTCATGAAGTCGGGTCAGCGACTATGCGAACGCTCTATTTCGGCTCCGCTCTCGTCATCCTCACGGCTGCTGCTTGCTCGAGCAACAACTCATCCGACGACACCAGCTCCGGGGGCGCGAAGTCGAACGGCGGCGGTGCCGGCACGCCCGTGAGCTCGGGCGGAGCGGGCGGCACGACGGGCGGCAGCGCGGGCGCGCACACGACGGGCGGAACCGGCGCGACCGGCGGAACAACGGGCGGCAGCGGCGGCACCGGTGCGACCGGTGGCAGCGGCGCCAAGGGCGGATCGGGCGCAACCGGCGGCAGCGCGACGGGTGCGACCGGCGGCTTCGGCGGCTTCGGCGGCAAAGCAATGGGCACGGGCGGCGCGACGGGCGGCAGCGGCGCCAAAGGCGGCGCGAGCGCGAGCGGCGGCGCGAGCGCGACGGGCGGCGCGGGCATGATGGCCGGTGCGGGCGGCTCCGCCGGCGCGAGTGGCGGTTCGGCGGGAGCGAGCGGCTCCGCGGGCACGGGCGGCGGCATGCAGAGCTGGGTCGGCACGTGGACGGCTTCCCCATATCCGACGGATTCGGGCAATGCGCCGCCGAGCACGCTCGCCAACGCGGTGCTGCGCCAGGTGACGCACGTCTCCCTCGGCGGCAGCAAAATTCGCGTCCAGTACTCGAATCTCTCCGGCAACGGCCCCGTCACGATCAAGGGCGCTCACGTCGCGATCTGCAAAGCGACGCCCGCGGTCGACAGCACCATCGACACGTCGACCGACAAGGCGCTCGCCTTCTCGGGCATGGCGGGGGCCACCATCAATCAAGGGCAGGAACTCTGGTCCGATCCCGTCGATTTCACGATGCCGGCGCTCGCGAACGTGACCATCACGACCTCGTTCGGCAGCGTTCCGGGTAACCTCACCTCCCACGCGGGCTCGCGCACCACGTCGTATATCGCGTCCGGCAGCACCGATCTCGCGTCCGCGAGCATGAGCTCCGCGACGGGCACGCCCCACTGGTTCTTCATCTCCGGCATCGACGTGATGGCCGACGCGGGCGCCAGAGCCGTCGTCGCGATGGGCGATTCGATCACCGACGGCCGCGGCACGGATCGCGACAAGAACAACCGCTGGACGGACGTGCTCGCCGCACGCCTCCAGGCCGACCCGACGACGAAGAACGTCGCGATGTTGAACCAGGGCATCGGCGCCACGAACCTGATCGGAACGACCGGCACCGCGGCCCAGGCGCGCTGGAAGCGCGACGTCCTCGGTCAGAGCGGCGTCAAATACGCCATCGTTCTCGACGGCGTGAACGACATCGGCGGCGGCAGCGCAACGCAGGCGTCGCAGCTCGAGAACGTGTACGACACGATGTGCGACGACGCGCACAAACAGAACATCCTCGTCTACGGCGCGACGATCACTCCGTTCGGCGGCAACAGCTACTACAGCACCGCTCACGAAACGTTGCGCAACGAGGTCAACGACTACATCCGGGGCACCGGGATGAACGGCGGCCACAAGTCGAAGTTCGACGGCTTCATCGACTTCGACAAGGCCGTCGTCGACGCGAACGACGCGACCAAAATGGCGGCGCAGTATTCGATGTGGACGGCGAACAATCCGGACGGCAGCGCCGACGGCTTGCACCCCGGTCCCGCGGGCTATCAGAAGATGGGCGAAGCGGCCGACCTCACGCTCTTCACGAAGTGAAGAACGCGAGTCCGCTCGTTCGGGTGAGCGGCATTCGATTTTTTGGAGGCGGGCCCGGTCGCGCGCGGTGTGAAACCGCAGGCGGCGCGCCGTTCCAGCCGCCGGCGACGTGCGGGTCAGCGCGGTAGCTCGAACACGGGCTGGCAGGTGAAGCCGACCGCGAGCGACGCTCGGGTGTCGGCTTGCACGGCGGCGCAAATGGACGGACAGAGCACGACCTGCGTCGGCGCCGTCACATCGTCGTAGTGCCAGCCGGCGTCGCCCGTGCAGTCCGCGTCGTAGCTGAGCTGCGTCTTCGTCTTGCCGCTCGTGTAGCTCACGACGACGTGGTCCTTCTCGAACGCGCGGCCGTCCGGCGGGTCCGGCACGTCGATGTTGCAAGCGACGGCCACGCCGCGGATCTGGTCGACGGCGGCCTTGAACGCGGCCGTGGTGTCCGCGGGCTCGCCGGTATCGATGATGAACGCCGTGGCGGTGCCGCCCGCCTCGGCCACGCCGGAGAGGTTCGAAACGGTGTCGGGCGCCGTGTTGCCGTCCGAGTCGGTGAGCGGCGGGTTTTTCACGCCGATGACGTACGTCGGGATGTCGCTCGCGACCGCGCGCACGGCGTCTTCGACGGATTCGATGCTGTCGTCCTTGCAGTCTTGCGGATAGCCGTCCGTCACGAGCACGAGCACGTAGTGCCCGGGGTGGCCCGCGCGGTACGCGTCGATGGAGTCGAGCACGCCTCCGACGGCCGCGAGCGTCGGAGTGCCGCCGCGCCAATCCTCCGCGCGAATGCCGTCGAGCGCCTCGCCGAATTTCGTCGACGGGAGCGCGGTCATGTCGACGTCGGGCTCGGTGTAGCTCTCGGCATCGCAACGCTCGTCTTCGCCCGCGTCGATTGGAAATGCGGTGAGCGACGCCATGAGGCCCGCCGACGCCGGATCCTCGAAAAAGCCGCGCGTCGCCGCGACGACGGGGTCCCACTTGAGGGTCGCGTCGTGCCACGGGTGATCGCCCTTGCCCATGCTGCCCGACACGTCGAAAGCGAAGGCGAGAAAAACGGGGGTAAGCTCCGCGTTCGCGCTGACGGTGGCACACACGTCCCCGTCGCCCGTGTCACCCGCGCTGTCGCCGCTGCCCGCATTTGCCGTCGTGCCGCCCACCGAAATCAGCTGAGTGCCGCCGGTCGCGCCCGCACCCTGCGTTCCGCCAGTGCTCGGCGCTCCGCCCGCGGCGCCGCTGCTGCTTTGCGCGCCCCCCGACGTTCCGCCCGAGCCGAGACTCGAGCTGTCGTCTGCGCCCGGCGAATTCCCGCTCGAATGGCCACAAGCCGAGAGCAGAGACGCGCCGAGACTGATCGCTCGTACGAAACGCACCGTGGTCATTTCTGCCGGGGAGTTGCGCGCCGGCGTCCGGACCGTTCGTCTTTTTATCGAAGCGGCGGAGCTTCACGCCACGGGCGGCCGAAACGCTCCGGGGCAAGAGTGACTTTCGCAGCCTGAGGCGGCTCTCAACGGTCCTAACGCCGGCACGACTCTCGCTTCCCCGACGCCGCCGCTTCCGCGGCCTGCACGCGAGCGAACTCGGGTGCAGCGATGGAAATGCCAGGAGGAAGCATGTTGGGACAAATCCGCACGATGGTCGTCACGAGCATCGTCGCTCTCACGTTCGCCGCCGGCTGTAACAACCAGCGGCAAGAGCAGCGCCCCGAGCCGACGCCGAACACACCGCCGACGCCCGCAAATCCGGGCAATCCGAGCGGCACGAATACGATGGATGCCGGCGCCACCAACATGAACGGACCCGTCGGTGCGCAAGGCGAGCGCGGGGCGCCCGGCGGCCCGAGCGCGTCGGCGAAGGACTGGAAGAGCAGCCTCGACAACGACATGAAGAAAGTGCTCGACGAGCTCGCGACGCTCGGCGGAAAGCCGATCGAGACGCTGACGCCCGCGGAGGCGCGCAAGCAGCCGACGCCCGCCGACGCGATGAACGCCGTGCTCAAGAAGGAAGGCAAGAGCACCACGCCCGAAGAAGTCGCCAAGGTCGAAAACCGCACGATCAAGGCCGGCAGCGCGTCGCTCCCCGTGCGCATTTATACGCCGAAGGACGCGAAGGCGCCCTACCCCGTCGTCGTTTACTTCCACGGCGGCGGCTTCGTGATCGCGAACAACGACACCTACGACGCGAGCGCGCGCGGCCTCGCGAACGGCGCGAAGGCCGCGGTCGTCTCGGTCGACTACCGCAAGGCGCCCGAAAACAAGTTCCCGGCGGCGCACGACGACGCGAACGCCTCCTACGCGTGGGTGCTGAAGAACGCGGCGTCCTTCTCCGGCGATCCGAAAAACGTCGCCGTGGCGGGCGAGAGCGCGGGCGGAAACCTCGCGCTCAACGTCGCCATCAACGCGCGCGACAAAAAAGAGCAGATGCCGGTCGCCGTGCTCGCGATTTATCCGATCGCGAGCGCCGACACCGACACGAAGTCGTATCGCGAGTACGCGGACGCAAAGCCGCTCGATCGCAGCATGATGACGTGGTTCACGAACGAGTACTTCCGTACGCCCGCGGACGCGAAGGATCCGCGCATCGACCTCCTGACCGCGAACCTCTCCGGCCTACCGGATACGACGATCATCAACGCCGAGCTCGACCCGCTCGCCTCCGAGGGCGAGCAACTCGAGAAGAAGCTCGATGACGCCAAGGTGAACGTGAAGCGCAAGACCTACGACGGCGTGACGCACGAGTTTTTCGGCCTCGGCGCCGTCGTCGGCAAGGCGAAGGACGCGATGGACTTCGCGACCTCACGCCTGAAGGACGCGTTCGGCAAGCGCGCGAACCAAGCCGCGATGAACACGAAGACCTAACCCGTCGTAGGCCGTGACTCGAGGCGATGACCAGCCCACGCCGTGCGGCATGACGACGGCGTGGGCGGCGCGCCCGACAAAATCGACCGCGAGGTAGCGCCGCGGCACCCTCAGTATTCGACGACGGTGCGAATCGACGTGCCGGAGTGCATGAGCTCGAAGCTCTCGTTGATGCGCGAGAGCGGGAGCTTGTGCGTGATGAGGCTGTCGATGTCGATCTTGCCGTCCATGTACCAATCGACGATTTTGGGGACGTCCGTGCGGCCGCGCGCGCCGCCGAAAGCCGTACCTTTCCAGACCCGACCCGTGACGAGCTGAAAGGGGCGCGTCGAGATTTCTCGGCCCGAGCCGGCCACGCCGATGATGACGCTGACACCCCAGCCGCGGTGGCAGCACTCGAGCGCCTGGCGCATGAGCTCGACGTTGCCGACGCATTCGAAGCTGTAGTCCGCGCCTCCGCCCGTGAGCGCGACCAGATGCGCGACGAGGTCACCCTTGAGCTCGCCGGGATTCACGAAGTGCGTCATGCCGAATTTGCGGCCGAGCTCGGCGCGGCGCTCGTTGATATCGACGCCGACGATGAGATCGGCGCCGGCGAGCCGCGCCCCCTGGATCACGTTGAGGCCGATGCCGCCGAGACCGAAGACGACGACGTTCGCGCCCGGCTCGACCTTGGCCGTGTTGAGCACGGCGCCGATGCCCGTGGTGACGCCGCAGCCGATGTAGCAAATCTTGTCGAAGGGCGCGTCTTTGCGCACTTTCGCGACGGCAATCTCGGGCAGCACGGTGTGCTGCGAGAACGTGGAACAACCCATGTAATGGTGGATTTTCGTCTTGCCGATCGAGAAGCGGCTCGTGCCGTCGGGCATCAGGCCTTTGCCCTGCGTGGCGCGGATGGCCGTGCACAGATTGGTCTTGCGGCTGAGGCAGGATTTGCAGGCGCGACATTCCGGCGTGTAGAGCGGAATCACGTGGTCGCCCTTTTCGACGCTCGTGACTCCGGGGCCCACGTCGACCACGACTCCCGCGCCTTCGTGCCCGAAGATGACGGGGAAGAGCCCTTCCGGATCGGCGCCGGAGCGCGTGAATTCGTCGGTGTGGCAGACGCCCGTCGCCTTGAGCTCGACGAGCACTTCGCCCGCCTTCGGCCCTTCGAGCTCGACGTCCTCGACGACCAAATCCTTACCGGCTTCGTAAGCGACCGCGGCTCGCGTTCTCATGACTTCCTCCGGGAGATGCTACGCGACGCGCTTCGGGATGTCTTCGGCGCGCTGGCTCGCGCGAAACTCGATGATGCGAAAATCGGCAAGGCCGCGGCTACAGAACGGATCCTCGCGAACGATGCGCTCGATTTCGTCTCGCGTTTCGCCGCGAGCGAGGATGATGCCGCCGTCACGCGGGATTTTGCGGCCGGACACCAAGAAATTCCCGGCCTCGTAGTACTTGTTCAGATAGGCGACGTGCGCCTTCATGTGCGCGTCGATCGCTTCGAGGGGGACCTTATAGACGAGCTCGATCACGAACATGGCGCGAGTGTAGCGGAACGGCGCTGGCACGCGACGTGCAACTTCCGCGGACGAAGAGCCATGGCATCGAAGAAGCTCAGCCCCAAAGCGCGACACCTCGCCAATCCCGCCGTGCGCGTGAAGGAGACGAACCCGCCGCGCGCCGATCAGAAGTACGAAACGGACAGCCGCGGCGTGGCGGATCAAGACGGCAATGCGGAGCACGCGCGCAAACTCGACGCACCCGAGCGCCAGAGCTCGCGAGCCAAACTCGAACGGCGCTGATACGCGGGAACCTTCGCCGAGCTCGCGCATCAATTGAGCGAACCTCAATCGAGTCGCTTGCGTCCTAGGCGCCCGCGCGACGTCCATCCACTGCGAGGAGCAGCATGGCTCATCCATTCGTGCGTTCGTTTACGAAGCTCCGTCCGAGCGCGGCAGTCGTGCTCGCCGGCACGCTGTCGCTCGCCACGTTCAACGGCTGCGGCGACGACGACACCGCGCCCGCCCCGTCCGGCGGTACCGCGGGTAGGGGCGGGTCGAGCAACAAGGGCGGAACGGCGGGCAGCGGCGGCGCGAGCGGCAAGGCCGGCACTAGCGGCAACGGCGGCGGCGGCGGCGCCGGGCAGGCGGGCAACGGCAACGCCGGTGAGGGGAACGGCGCCGGGAACGGCGCGGGCGGCGGCAGCGACAACGGCGGCGAAGCGGGCCGTGCCAGCGGCGGAACTCGAAACGCGGGCGGGAGCGGCGGAACGAGCGTGCCTGGCGGCGCTGCGGGCGAAGCGGGCGCGGGCGGCGAGCCGGGCCACATGATCGATACGAGCTCGTTCGACGGTAAGCACGTCTTTCGTTACGACACGTTCGGCGACGAAGTCTTCTGGACGCAAACGCTGCGCATCAACGAAGCGATCCAGGCCGCGCTCGACCCGACGACCGCGCTCGGCCTCGGCTTGAAGGTCGACGCGGACGCGCTCCCAGCCGGTATTCTCGACAGCGCGGACCTCACGGCGCCCGCGACGACGGTCGCGCTCATCGGCCTCGACGCGGTGGTCGGCGTGAAGGGCAAGGTCGACGCCCACGGGAACCTGACGAGCGTCGGCATCACGTGCGCGCTCTGCCACTCGAACGTCGACGACTCCGTCATGCACGGCATCGGGCATCGCGTGGACGGTCAACGCAACGGGGATCTCGATCCTGGCGCCATCATCGCGCTCTCGCCGGGCCTCGCGGACAATCAAGCCGCGCTCGACGTGCTGAACAGCTGGGGTCCGGGGTTCTACGACCCACGCTGGAACGAAGACGGCATCAACCACCCGGTGGTCATCCCCTCGATTTACGGGCTTTCCGGCGTGCCCGTCGAGACGTACACGGGCGACGGGCCTGTCTCGTATTGGAACGCGTACGTCGCCGTGACGCAGATGCACGGACAGGGCGACTTCTTCGACCCGCGCATCGACGTAGCCGTGGCCTACGACAAGGATCTCGTCACGCCGAAGCTGCCCTCGCTCTTCGAGTACGAGGTGTCGCTCGCGGCGCCCACGGTTGCGACGAGCTCCTACGACTCCACCGCGGCCGCGCGTGGAGAAACGCTCTTCAACGGCGCCGCCACCTGCGGCAGCTGCCACAGCGGCGCACACCTCACCGACGCCGGGACCAAGCTCCACGCCGCGACCGAAACGGACATGGATCCGATCACCGCCATGCGCAGCGCGACCGGCGCGTACCGCACGACGCCGCTCCGCGCCCTGCTCGCGAACGCGCCGTACTTCCACGACGGCAGCGCGGCGACCCTCGCCGACGTGGTAACGCACTACGACACCGCGCTGTCCCTCGGGCTGACGAGCGACCAGCAGGGGGACTTGGTGGAGTATTTGAAGTCGTTGTGAGCGGCGCCGGCGGTCGCTAGCCCTTCACGCACACGACCTGCGTGAGCTCGACGACGATCTCGACGAGGTCGCTCTGCTGTTTCATGACGCGGTCGATGTCCTTGTAGGCTTCCGGGGCTTCGTCGAGGACGCCGGCGTCCTTGCGGCATTCGACGCCGCTCGTCTGCTGCGCGAGGTCGGCGACGCTGAACGTTCTTTTGGCCTGCGTGCGGCTCATGCGACGGCCCGCGCCGTGCGAAGCGGACTCGAACGAGAGCGGGTTGCCGAGGCCGCGCACGACGAAGGATTTGGCCCCCATCGAGCCCGGAACGATGCCGAGCTCGCCCTTGCCGGCGCGGATTGCACCCTTGCGGGTGACGAGGAGGTCCTCGCCGAAGTGGCGTTCTTCCGCGACGTAGTTGTGGTGGCAGCACACGGGTGCTTCGAAGCGCACTCGGTGAAACGAGCGCGCCACGACGCCTTGAAGGCGCTCGAGCATGACGGCGCGGTTCAGCGCGGCGTACTCCTGCGCCCAGTAGAGGTCGCGCCGGTACGCGTCGAACGCGGGCGTCCCCGCGAGAAACACGGCGAGGTCGCGATCGGGCAGCGCTTGGTTGTGGAAGAGCTTGCGCGCCCGTTCGATGTGGACGGCCGCAAGCCGTGCGCCGATGTTACGGCTGCCCGAATGAAGCATGAGCCACACGGCGCCCGCGGTGTCGAGACACACCTCGATGAAGTGGTTGCCGCCGCCGAGCGAGCCGATTTGGCTGCCCGCGCGCCCCGCGAGCTCGTGCACGCTCGCGTCGAGGTCGCCGAAGCGGCCCATGAGCGCGCGCGCTTTGCCGGCGACGTCCGCGCTCGCCGACGACCACGCCGGCTCGCGATGCGCGTCGCGCCCGACTGGGATGGAGGCTTCGATCGCGCTCCGCAGCGCGCGCAAGTCCTCCGGTAAATCCTCGGCCGTGAGGCTCGTCTTTACCGCGGTCATACCGCAACCGATGTCGACGCCGACTGCCGCAGGCGCGACCGCACCGCGGAGCGCGATGACGGAACCCACCGTCGCGCCGACGCCGACGTGGACGTCGGGCATGACGGCGACATGATGCGCAACCCACGGCAGGCTCGCGACGGCCTTGAGCTGGCGAATCGCTTCCGACTCGACTTCGTGCTGGGGAGCCCAGACGTGAATCGGCACGCGATCGCCGTTGATGATGGTGGAGGGCATCCGGCCTATTGTAACCTCACCGTCGTGAGCTCTCGCGACGGCTCCCGCGTCGAGGTCCTCAACGTGCTCGGACACGATGTCACGATCACGCATCCCGACAAGCCGTACTTCACGCAAGCAGCAAAGTATTCGAAGCTCGACGTCGTCCGCTATTATCTTGCCGTCGCGGAAGGGGCCGTCCGGGGCATTCGCGATCGGCCCATCGTGCTGAAGCGCTTCGTGAACGGCGCGGAGGCGCCCGCGTTTTACCAAAAGCGCGCGCCCGCGAACCTGCCGCCGTGGCTCCGTACCGTGGAGCTCGCGTTCCCGTCCGGGCGAACGGCAGGAGAAATGGTGGTCGACGACGCGGCGGGGCTCGCGTACGTGGTGAACCTCGGCTGCATCGAGCTGCATCCGCATCCGGTGCGGGCGGGCGATCTCGAGCACCCGAACGAGCTGCGCGTCGATCTCGATCCTGGGCCGGGCGTGACGTGGGACGACGTGCGGCTCGTGACGCTCGAGGTTCGCGCGGTGCTCGACGAGGTCGGGCTCGTTGGGTTTCCGAAGACGAGCGGCTCGCGCGGGATGCACGTGAACGTGCGCATCGAGCCGCGCTGGACGTTTCAAGAAGTGCGGCGCGCGGCCATCGCGTTGTCGCGCGCGGTGGAGCGGCGCGTGCCGAAGCTTGCCACCGCGAAGTGGTGGAAGGAAGAGCGGCACGGCGTGTTCATCGACTACAACCAGAACGCCAAGGATCGCACGACGTGCTCCGCGTACTCGGTGCGCCCGACGCCGGACGCGCGCGTGTCCACGCCGCTCCGGTGGGACGAGGTACCGGCCTGTAATCCCGCCGATTTCACGCTCGCGACCGTGCCGGAGCGCTTTCGCGCGCTGGGTGATCCGCACGCGGACATCGACGCGCACGCGGGCTCGCTCGAAAAGCTGCTCGAGCTCGCGCACGTGGACGAAGCGTCGGGCCTCGGGGACGCACCCTGGCCCCCCCACTACCAAAAGATGCCGAACGAAGCGCCCCGGGTCGCTCCGTCCCGCGCCAAGAGCGCCGGCGCGAAAAGGCCCCGCGTTCGCATGCCGCTCGTCACGGTCGCCAACTCTCCCGACAAGCAAGCGGCGCTCGCCGGTCTCGAACGCTGGAAGGAACGCCATCCCGACGCCGCGGCGAAGCTCGCGCTCGACGACGTGCTCGTCGACGCCATGCGCGGCCGCTCGTCGACCTGGACGCGCGTGCGCGTGAACCTGCGCAACGTGCCGGAAGAGCTGCGGCCGGTCGGCGAGAAGCCCGACCCCGACGAGGATCCGACGCGAGAGTGGCGCGAGTGGGCGAAGGCTCAGCGCGCGGCGCGAAAGAGCTGACCGAGCTCCTCGGGCGGCACGACCTCGAGCTGCGCGTAGGTACAATCCCGCGCGCGCTTGTCGGAACGCCAGCGCCGGAACTGCGCGGTATGGCGAAAGCGGGTCCCCTGCATGTGATCGTACGCCACCTCGGCGACGAGCTCGGCGCGCAGCGGCTCCCACGACAGGTCCTTGCCCTGGCTCCAGCGGCTTTGTCCGCCCGGCATGCGACCGCCGGCGTCGCCGTCTTTCGCGAACTCGGCCCATTTTTTCCAAGGGTGCTCGGCGAGCGCCTGCTCGCG
Organism: Polyangiaceae bacterium; assembly: GCA_025936045.1. Taxonomy (GTDB): domain Bacteria; phylum Myxococcota_A; class Polyangia; order Polyangiales; family Polyangiaceae; genus PMG-095. The sequence goes on from JAICUB010000022.1 coordinate 74,191, forward strand.
ATAGGGCGCGAGCAATTCCACGAGCTCGCGGCGCTTCTGGTTCGTGAAGCTCGCGCAGACGCCGACGTGCTGGAGCTCGCCTGAGTCATCGAACAAGCCGAGCAAGAGCGAACCCACCGCCTCACCCTTGCCCTGCTTGTGCCAGCGAAAGCCCGCGACCACGCAGTCGCATTCCCGCTCGTGCTTGACCTTGAACATGACGCGCTGATTCGGCTCGTAAACGCCGGTTTTCGGCTTCGCCATCACGCCGTCGAGGCCCGCGCCTTCGAAGCGTTTGAACCAATCGCCGGCCACGGCGCGATCGGTAGTCGCGGGGGTCACGTAAATGGGCGGAGCGAGCGGACCGACGACGGTTTCGAGCCGCGCGCGGCGTGCTTCGAACGGCTGCTCGCGCAAGTCCTCGTCACCGAACGCGAGCATGTCGAAGAACACGACGGACGACGGGATTTTCTCGGACAGCATCTTCACGCGCGAAGCGGCCGGGTGCAGGCGCATCTGCAGAGCGTTGAAGTCGAGCGCGTCGCCCTGCGCGATCACGAGCTCACCATCGAGCACGATGCGTGGCGGCAACGCCGCGAGCGCGGCGACGAGCTCCGGGAAATAGCGATTGAGCGGCTTCTCGTCGCGGCTTTGCACGAAAATCTCGGCGCCGTCACGGAACACGAGCACGCGAAAGCCATCCCATTTGGGCTCGAAAATGAAGTCCCCCGTCGGGATGTCGCTCACGCGTTTGGCGAGCATCGGCAAGACGGGCGGATTGACCGGGAGCTCCACGCGGCAAGCTTACGCGCTCGCGCGCGCGGCAACCAGCTGTCCGCAGGCGCCGTCGATGTCGCGGCCGCGCGAGCGCCGCACGGTGACGATGCTCGGACGCCGAGCGAGCAGTGCCCGCGCGAACGCGTCGAGGGCCGCGTCCGTGGGAGCGCGGTAGCGTGACCCCGGCCGCGCGTTGAAGGGAATCAAATTGATCTGGTGCGGAAAGCCGGCACACAGGTCCGCGAGGCGGGCGGCGTCGTCCGGAGCGTCGTTCACGCCAGCGAGCAAGACGTACTCGACCGTGATGCGCTCGCGCGCACGGAGCGGATAGCGCTCGAGCGCGGCGACGAGCAACTCGAGCGGATAGCGGCGGTTGATCGGCATGAGCTCGTCGCGGACGGCGTTGGTGGTGGCATTCACGCTCACGGCGAGGAGCGGTCGCGCGCTCAGGCGCGCGAGCGCATCGATTTGCGGCACGAGACCAGCGGTCGAAACGGTGATGCGGCGTGGGGAGAGCCCGAGCCCGCGCGGCTCGTTGAGCACGCCGACGGCGCGCGCGACATTTTCGAAGTTGTGGAGCGGCTCGCCCATGCCCATGAACACGAGGGTGAGCTCGCCGGGATGCCGCGGACCGAGCGCGTGCAGCGCGACCAAGATCTGCGCGACGATTTCGCCTGCCGTGAGGTGACGCCTGAGTCCGAGCTCGCCCGTCGCACAGAAATCGCAGCGAAGGGCGCAGCCGACCTGGCTCGACACACACAACGTGACGCGCCCGTTGCCCACCGCGCGCGGCATGTGGACGGCTTCCACCCGGTCAGCGTGACCCGGCAGCTCGAGCAAGAGCTTGTGCGAGCCGTCCGCCGACACGCGCCCGAGCGCGACGCGCGGGAGCTCCGCGCCGAGCGCGCGCACTCGCTCGCCGATTCGCGCGCCGAGCGCCGGCGCTCCCGCCCTCCAGCGCCACGGCCGCTGGAGCTCCGAGAACGCGCTTTCACCGGCCTGCACGGCGGCGGCAAGCTCGACCGGTCCGAGCCCGAAGGCGTCGCAGCCAGGCACCGAACCAGGTTAGCCGATCAGCGCGCCCGCAGCCGTCCGCTATTTGCGGCTCCGCCGGCCCGCCGCCTCACGTGCTGGCGGCGCGGAGGAGATGGCGCGAGCCGGCGCTTTGCGGAAGGCGCGCGGCGTGAGCCCCGTGCCGCGCCGGAACGCTTGCGTGAACGCGCTCTGCGACTGAAAGCCGACCTCGAGCGCCACCTCGACGATGGATTTCGAAGTCGCCGAGAGCAGCTCGACCGCGCGCTGGACGCGCGCTTGATTGACGAAGACTCGAAAGGCGAGCCCCGTTTCCGCCGAGAAGTGCCGGCGCAGCGTGCGTGCGGACGCCCCTGCGTGGCGCGCCGCGCGCGCGAGCGTCGCTTGCGCCAGATTCGAGAGCACCCAGTCGCTCGCCCGCGCGGTGAGCTCCGAACGCGCGCGCGGCAGCGCATAAACGCTGCGTTGCTTCACCACGTCTGCGAGCACGAGGAGGAGCGCGCGAAAGAACGTCGCGGCCTCACGATCCCGCACCTTCATGCGCTCGAGCGGCCAGCGGCGCGCATAAAGCAGCATCTCGCGCACGAGTGCCGGCACGTCGAAGACCCGCACGTCGTCCCGCGGCAGCGTCGCGTGCTCGAAATAGATGGACAGCACCTGCGCGCCGTTCAGATCGGTCGCGTGCGGAGTGCGCGCCGGAATCCAGGCGGCGCGTTGGGGGGGCAAGAGAAACTGCGACGCAGCGGTCTGCAGGCGTGCGACGCCGCTCATCGCGTAGAGGAGCTGATGCTGGCGATGCGCGTGAAAATCGTAGCCGATGCGAGCGGCGTCGTCCTCGAAAGCGAAGGCCCCTCCGCGGCGGCGAGCGATGCCGATGGCGGCGAGGCGCGCCCTGGTCTCACGCGGGGAAAGTCGCCGAGTCGGCATTGGCCCTGGCGCGACAAATATTGTCCTCTTGGAGGCAGAAGGCCAGAGCGATCAGGCGTAGCTTCAGGACATGTCGCACGCGGAACTGATTCAGGAGCAATTTTCCCGGCAGGCCGGCACCTTCGGCAGCGTTCCGTCGCACTCGGCGGAGGGGTCCCTCGCCGCGCTCGTCGAGCTCTGCGCGCCGAAGCCGACCGACGACGCGCTCGATCTTGCGTGCGGCCCCGGTATCGTTACGTGCAGCGTCGCGCCCCACGTGAAGAGCATTCGCGGACAAGACATCGTCCCGGCGATGCTCGAGCGCGCGAAGGCACGCGGCGCTTCGCTCGGCCTTCACAACCTGAGCTTCGACGAGGGTGACTCGAACGCCCTCCCCTACGCGGACGCGAGCTTCGACCTCGTCCTCACGCGCTTCAGCTTCCACCACCTGCTCGATCCGTTGCGCACGCTGCGCGAGATGCACCGGGTCTGCAAGGGCGGCGGCCGGGTCGTGGTCGCCGACGTCGCGCCGTCGGTGGAGAGCAACGAGCGCTACGACCACTTCGAGCGCATCCGCGATCCTTCGCACACGCACGCGCTGAACGAGCCCGAGTTCCTCGCGCTCTTCGCCGCCGCGGGCCTCACCGTCGTGCAGAGCGCGCGTCACGGCCTCGCGATGCCGCTCGAGACGCAACTCGCCGCTTCGTTCCCCGCAGCCGGGGGCGCCGACGAGCTCCGGCGGCTGTTTCGAGCCGACGTCGGCGTCAACGCGCTCGGCGTAGACGCACGGCTCGACGGCGACGCGATTGTGTTTTCGTATCCCGTGCTCGTGGTAGCGAGCGAGAAGCGCTGAAGCCGCCCGCTCGCGCCCGTGCTAACCCGAGGGCGCTTGAGCAAGCCGCGCCTCCCCGTTCTGACGAAGTCGGATCTCCGGCGCTTCGCTTGCTGCCTCTTGCTCGCCGCGCTGCTGCACGGCGCAGGGGCGTTGTCGCCGCGCTTGCGCCATAAGCGTGCGCGGGTCGCGCCGCCGCCCGCCGCTTCGCTGATTCCAATCACCATCGAAGAGCCACCGCCGCCGCCGCCGCCAAAACCGACCACGCCACCCCCGCCGCCTCCGCCCCCGCCGAAGCCTTCGGAACCGACGCCGACGAAGCCGACGCAAGCCGCGCCCGCGCCGCTCGCGCTCGATCACCCGCGAGCCAGGGCCAACGGCGATCGCCCGCACCGTGCCGCCCGGCCGCACGCTCACCGGCGCACGGACAAGACGACGGAGACGGAATCGGCGTTCGGCGGGAAGGACGGAGTGTGGGACGCCGAGGTCTGCCTACTCTCGCGCAACGTGCGGAGCGCTTCGGCCGTCGACGGTTGCGAGCCCGTCGCCACGTTCCGCACGAGCGCTTTCGACGTCGCCCCGCGGCGCTTCACGAGCGGCTTCCCGGGCGTCGAGCGGCGCGTGGATTGGTTCGGCATCGACTACCACGGGCGCTTCAAAGTGCGCGCGAACGACTACTACACGTTTCGCCTGATCTCGGACGACGGCGCGCTCTTCTACGTCGACGGCGCGCTCGTCGTGGACAACGACGGCCCGCACGGTCCGCGTGAGCAGAAAATGGCTTTGCCGCTCAGCAAGGGCGAACATGAATTCCGCTTGCTTTACTACCAGGGCCCCGGCGGGACTCTGGCCCTGCAGCTGTTCGTCAAAGCTTACAAATCGAGCGAACGGCTCTTCGCCCCCGAGCTCTAGTGCCGCGGCGCTCGGGGCCCGGCACGAGCTCGGCGCCGGGTAGCTACTGCCCCATGATGAGCCCGACGATCTTCATATTGTAGCTCTGGGCGCTCGTGTACGTGCCCTGCATCCACAGGAGCGCCGTGTGGTTCGCATCCCACTTCGGCACGATGGGACGAATGTTGTCGCTCGACGAGTTCTGCGTCACGGGCGTCCACTTGAACGTCTTGCCGCTGTCGCAAGTGGTGCCCTGCCAGATCTCGTGTTTGGCGCCCGACTTCATCGTGTCGGTCGTAGGATCGTAAGGCGTCGAGACGTAGATGATGGTCGGATTGTCGGGATCGAGCGCCGCGAGCCCCGTGTAGTCCTGCTCGTCGGAGTAGAGCTTCGACCCGCCGTGCACGAGGTACGTCGAGGTCCACTTTTGCCCGTCCCAGCGCGAGTAGATGAAGCGCTTGTCGGGATCGTCGGAGCCGGTGCCGTTGACGCGCCCCTGACCGAGGATCGCGACCGTCCCGTCGGCGTAGCGGACGATGTCGTGGTTCCACATGTGGTTCAGGACCACGCCGCCGATCGAAGTGCCCGTCTTGAACACCGACGTGAAGGCCGAGACATCGGACGCCATGCCGTCGCCGAGCGTGTTGTCGACGGCGGTGCCGTCCGACTTGTAGACCTTGCCGCCTTGGATATAGCCGTGCCAGAGGCTGTTGTCGTCGTCGCGCGGGTGCGCTTCGGTACCGACCCAGTCGATGCGGTCGGTGCCGTTACCCCAGTACTTGTAATAGCCCGCGACGTAACCCGTCTGCGGGCTCGCCGTGAGGCGGCCGTAGTAGCTCCAGCTCTTGCCGTCGTCCGTCGAGCTCAGGACGCCGGGGCTCGTGTCGACCGAGCGAACCAGGCTGTACATCCGATTGCTTTCCGACGACATGAGCCAGGGGTTCGCGTACGTGATCATGTTCGTGTCGGCGCCCGGCCACGGACAGCCGTTCGGCGACCAGTCGTACGTCTTCGTCGCGGACCAGCTCGACCCATCGAAGGTCGAGAAGTAGCTGTTGCAGTTCAAGCGGTGCGTCGCCCACATCGCGGCGACGGCGCCGGTGCCCGTGAACACGAACGCGGGCGCGTTGTGGTCGTCGACGCTCAACTTGTTGAGCACCGTCGTCTTCCCGGACTTCGCCGTCATGTCGTAGACGACGACCTCGGTATTGCCGTCGCGATTGCCGCCGCTCGCGATTGAACCGACGATCAAGCGGTTGTTCTTGGCGTCGACCAGCGCGCGCTCGTCCTGGTACCAGCACCAGCCGCCGTTGTCGTTGAACGTCGTGAGCGTCGCGCTGGGCGGACCGCTCGGCACGACACAGGCGGGCGCGCCGGCCGCGCCCGTCCCCGCAGATCCGCCGGCGCCGTTGCCGCCCGCGGGAGCGCCGCCGGAAGAGCCGCCAGCGCCGGGAGCGCCGCCGCCGGGAGCGCCGGCCATCGGCATGGCACCGCCGGTACCCGGTGCGCCAGCCATGGGGTTCGAGCCACCAGTACCGACTACGCCGCCGGTGCTCGTGGCGCCGCCGGTCGCCGGGGCGGCGCCGCCCGTGGTGCCACCGGTCGAGCCGCCCGCGCCGCCGGTGGTGACGCCGGTGCCACCAGTCGAGCCGCCGGTTCCGTTCATCGCGCCGCTCGAGCCGCCGGAGCCGCCGCTCGTAGGGCCCGTGGACGAACCAGCTGAGCCGCCGCTACCGCTCGAGCCGCCGGTATTTCCAGAGGATTGTTGAGAGCCGCAAGCCGGCGCCAGGGCTGCCAGCAAGAAAACACCGGTGAGTGCCTTATTCATCACGACAATCCTCATTCCCAGAGATTCCCAGTAACCCCAAAGCGCGCACGCCGCAGCAGACAAATTTGTCAGCGAAACACCAGTTTTGCCCGTCCCGTCGCCGGGGCGTGCGGAAGCAGGCCGGCGGAACGCTCTGTTACACCCAAGCTCGCATCGGTGTATCGAAACAAGAAAGCACCGACGGGACAGACCACGTCATAAACTAGGGAATTTTGCCGGCCTCATCCGAATGGGGCCTCGAATTCACGATCGCTGCGAGTGGTCCCGTGTGTAGCACGGGCGCTTTCGCGGCGCCGCTCTGCACGGCGCGTTGGCGCGGGCCGTCTAGACGTAATTTTCCAACGCTAACCCAACGGCCCCAGTCGCGGCTTCGCCGGCGCCGCTTGCGCTCTCGCGTTTCTCGACAGCGGCTCTCAGCGCACCACAGGCACGTCCGCCGTGAAGTCGAAGCACGTGGCGTTGCCCGACGCCCATTTGAGCGTGTTGTACCAGAACTGCGGCACCTGATAGCCGGCGGCGGGCGTGCGGCCATCGCAGACGTTGTTCGCATCCGAGCACGACGCATCCGGAGTGAAGCCGCCAGCCCCGGCGGCTTGTGTCCACTGGCTCGAGTAGGTGACCCACTCGTCGAAGAAGAGGAACACGCGGCCCGCGTCGAACGACTTCGTTGCGCCGTAAACGGCCGTGCCTTCGGACGCGACGAGATCGGCACCGTTCGCGCTGACGGTGCGGCCGTGAAACGCGCCGACGGCAGTGATGTTCGCGGCGATCGGATGCTCGGCGTGCCACCCGTGCACGGGGATCGAGCTGCCCGCGCAATAACAACAATTGTCGGGGCAGGTACCGAACGCGTCGTCCATGTTGTACGCCATGCCCGTGAACGCCAGCAGTTGATTGGTCGGATTGACCTCGGTCGCTTGGCCGCCGTAACCGGTGAGCGCGATCACACCCCCGCCCATGCGCACCCACGTCTCGAACGCCGCGAGCTCGTCGGACGAGAACATCCAATAAGGTCCGCCCTCGCGCTCCTCGAGTGCCTGCAAGATGATCACGTCGTATTTGCCCAGGAACTCGGCGGTGATCGGCGTGTCGATCGTCACCGTATCGACGGAGGTGCCGGCTTTGACGTGCGCATTGAGCCAGTTCTCGAGTGCGTCGGTATTGTCGGTTCCGTTCTGCATCGCGCCGTAGCTCGGCGGTCGACCGAACATGCCGATGCGCACGCACGTGGGATCGCCGCCGCCGGTCCCGCCAGCGCTGATCGTGCCGCCGGCACCCGGATCGATGATTGCGCCGCCGGTGGCGCCCGAGCCCGTGGCGCCCGAGCCCGTGGCGCCCGAACCGGTCGCGCCCGAGTCGAGCGCGCCGCTGCCTTCGCCGCTCGCACTACACGCCGTCGCGGCCGCGATGCTCGCGGCGACGAGGGCGAACGCCGCACCCCAGCGGCACCCTGAAGCAAAGAAAGAATCCACCATGTTCCCCGGAGAGTGTAGCCGTGGACCCGACACCGAGCACGTGCACTAGACCGCGGCGAGATTGAAGCTCAAGACGACGCGCTCCCCTTCCGCTTGGTGCGGAGGCACGCTGTGATCGAGCCAAGCCGGAAAGAGAACGAGAAGCCCCTCGCGAATCTGGCAATTCAAGGACTCCGTCGTATACGGAGTCGTCTTGAACTGGGGGCTCGCGGGCGTCGCGTGAAGCTTCACGGGCCGCGGATCGTGAAAGCAAAGCGGGCTCGACCCGGGTGGGACTTTGACGTAGTACGCGCCGCTCAAAAACGAGCGCGGATGGCAGTGACGAGCGTTCATCGCACCCGCCGGGCTCACGACGAACCAGGGCTTCGAGAGCACGAGCCCGAGGCCTTCGAAACCCATTCCCGCGCTCACGAACGCGGCCTCGTTCATGATCACTTGCTTGAGCTCGGCGAACTCCAAGAGCTCGCGAATATCCACCGTCTCGGCGCTGTGCCAACCTCCGTAGTTCGAGCGCCTGACGCCGTTCGGGTCCTCCGCCTGAAGGCGCTTGGCGAGCCCGTAGAGTCGTTCGTTCAGCGCCTCGAAGCCGGGAACGTCGTGCTGAAAAATCGGCGTCGGAAAATGGTTCGTGCCGGTCGTCATGCGCTCCGGGCAGATTTACCACGCGGGCCAACGTCCGCCGGGTTTCGCGCGAAACGCCGCAACGCCCGGGCGCTAGCTAACCCTCGTCCCCGAACAGTACTGGTTTTTTCCCGGGCTTCTCGGCGTGCACCTTCGGGCAGAGCTCGGAGAGCTTCTCCTCCGCGAACTCTTCCAGATTGTTCCGCTGCTCGGGGAAGGCTTCGATGCGCTTTTTCAGAAATCGCTGCAGGTCGACGAGGTCGGCTTTCGTCCCTGCGCGACACAAGAGCTCGGCGACGCGGTCCGTCGCGTAATGCGGTTCGGGGCCGTCGCCGGGGGCGCGACTGTAGTTCGTGAGCCAGGCGTCGAGCCTCGGGATGAGCACGGACGATTTGCGCCAGCCGTCGCTCAGTCCGTCCGCAAAGTTGCCGATGAAAGAGACGGCGTCGGGGGCCGCGTCGAGAAATCCGGCGAACTCCTCGGCGCTGACGCGGCTGCCCAGGTACGCAGGAAGCTTCGGCCAGGCGACGACGCCCGGATAACGGTGTGCGAGGCTCGTGAGCACGAGCAGCACGAGCGGGCGGCGCGACGGATGGCCCTGCCACCACGCCGGAATGTGCTCGAAGAGCGGCTTCGGATCGAGCGGCACTTCGTCGGCTTCGGTCGAGCCCTGGCGACCGAAGCCGGAGAATGCCGCGAGCGCCGCGAGGCCGGCGCGCGAGGCTCCTTCGTCCGCGTCGAGCGCCGCGAGGAGCTCGAGCATCGCGGGTACTCCGCGATGGACCATGATTTGGAGGACGGCCGTATCGGTGAAAAGGTCGTTCTTCGTGCGCGTAAGCAGGGTAGCGAGCCTTTGCGGTCCGGCTGCGCCCTGGAACACGTCCAGGTAGAGCGCGCCGTTGCAGTAGCCACGCCCCGAAATACTGCTGCGCTCCCGATTCCAGCTGAACGGACAGATGACGCTCTGCTCCACGCGATTGTGCGAGTCGAGCTCTTGCGCCAAGCTCGCGTGCTTTAGCCACGCCGCGAGCGTCGGTCCGGCGAAGCCGAGCGTATCGAACCCGCGCCGGAACGCGTCGAATTCCGCCGATCGGCGCTCGAAGAAGAGCTCGGAGATCTGCTCGCGCGCGCGGTCGTCGAGCTCGGGCGCGGCTCGATTCAGCCAACCCATCCAGAGCGGCTGGAGCTCCGCCGCACGTCGCGCCGCGACCGCGTCGTCCTTCGTATTCAGGTAAGCTCTCCGCAGCCTCGTGCCCACCACGGCGAGCCACTCGGCCGCATCCTTGCGCAGCTCCGGATCCTGCAAGCGAGGGTAGAGCGCGACCACGTTGCCGATACGAACGAGCTCGATGTCGTCGGAGCTCCGCTTGGGCGCATTCGGCAGCGGGCGATGATAATGACTCTGGTACTCAAAGTACTCACGCTCTTCACCGGCGGGCACGCGAGCGGCGGGCATCGCGTCGTAACGCGTGATGCGATGGAGCTCGAGCGCCTCCGTCACGGCGCGTACGACGTCGCCGTCTTCGACGAGGCTTCCGCGAGCGGACGACACCGCGATCGTGAGCACGCCGCTCGCGGCGTCGAGCGGCGGATCGGGCGGCGCCTGCGTGGGCGCGTACGTCCAGCGCACGGTCGTCAGGTGAGCTTTACCGAAGGCGAAATCCTCCGGCAACCGCTCGCTCAAATATTGGAGTTGCGTCACGGTGCGCTCGAGCGCGTCCACGAACACGGGATGGAGCGAGCGGTCGAAGCTCGGGACGAGCGCCGGATCGAGCTCGAACGCGAGCGCATGGCCGAGCAGGTGCTCGAGCTCGCGCTCGGCGACGGCGATGCGGGGATCACCGAGATCGATGCTGGCCGGCCGTGTGCCCTTGTCGGGCCCGGCGTCGATGACGACGGTGACGCTCTGACTGACGACGACGCTGCTCGGCGGGGGTGAGCAAGCGAGCGCGCCCCACAGCGAAAATAGCCAAAACGTACGTTTCATTCCTGCTCGTGCAGCGTCCACTCGATGGCTCCCGTTTCGAGGCTCAAGACCCAGAACTCCCCGGAGCGCACATGATACGCCACATTGCCGCTGCGCGAAATCGCGAGCTCACCGGCGACGACCCCTCGTTCGCGACGTTCGCCTGCCAGAGCCAGCGCCGGCCCGTGACGCCGGCCGCGGCAAGAGGCCTCGCGTTTCAGCGTCGCGGGCGAGCCGGTCGTGAGGGCATTCGTCCTGCGAGCTGCGCATCCGCGTGGAGCATACCTGACTCAGGCACGCTCGCCCCCGTGTGCCGGACTCGCTCTCCGCCCCCGCCCTGAGTGCGCCCGGGCGTGGCACGACAACCGCAAGGAGCTCGTGCGTTGGACGAGGAAGAAACGCACGCGGACGAAGCGCGACTGCTCGAAATGTTGGAGCGGCTGGCCGAGCTTTCGGGGCTCGAGCTCCGGCCAACGCTCACGTCGGCGGCGGACTGCGTCTCCAGGGCCTTGTGCTGCGAGAAGGTCGATGCGTTCCTGCTCGACGAGGCGCACCAGACGCTGCGAGCACTCGGCACGAGCGAAACGCCGCTCGGCCGTCGGCAAGAGGCGCTCGGGCTCGACGTTCTCGCGCTCGCGAACGGCGGGCGCATCGTCGATGTGTTCCAGAGCGGCACGAGCTATCTCGAGCCGCACGCCGACAAGGATCCCACCGAGCTACGAGGAATCGTCCACGACCTCGGCGTGAGGTCGACGTTGAGCGTACCGTTCGACGTGAACGGCGTGCGGCGCGGTGTGCTCACGGCGGCGTCCCCGACTCCCGAGTTCTTCCAGCCGCGCGATCTCAAGTTTTTGACCATCGTGGCGCGCTGGGTCGGCATGCTCGCCCATCGCGCCGAGCTCGCGGAGCATTCACGCCGGATCGAAGCCGAACAAGCGCGACGGAGAGGAGCGGATCAGGTGATCACCGTGCTCGCGCACGACCTCCGGAATCTTTTGCAGCCGCTGACCGCTCGCCTCCACACCGTGCGACTCGGGCTCGCCGAAGACAAGCCCGTCTCGCCGTCCCAGGTCGCGGCGATGTCGTCGTCCGTTCAACGTCTTTCACGGCTGACCGAGGATCTTCTGGACTTGAGGCGGCTCGACGAGGGGCTCTTCAGCCTCCGCCTCGCTCCGGCGGATCTCGCCGCGCTCGCGCGCGAGACGGCCGTCAACATCGGAACGACCACGACCCCCGTGCACGTGAAAGGAGAATCGAACCTCGTCGCCGTGGTCGATGAGCAGCGCGTGCGGCAAGCGCTCGAAAATCTCGTAGCGAACGCGACCAAGTATTCTCCGCGCGGCAGGCCCGTCGAGGTGGAGCTCGCGACGGAGCTCCACGACGGTATCCCGCACGCGGTCATCGACGTGCTCGACTCCGGCCCGGGTATCGCGCCGGAAGTCTCTGCGAGCCTGTTCGATCCTTTCGCGTTCGGATCCGATTCGAAAGGCATCGGGCTCGGCCTCCACCTCGCGTGTCGTATCGCGCGTGTCCACGCTGGGGAGCTCACGGTGCACGGCCGCGCGACGGGCGGCACCCGCTTCCGACTGAGGCTTCCGCTCCAGCCGCCTGAAATCGAGGGCGGCTGACCGGGCGTTCGCCTTTGCCGCATGTGTCCTGATTGACCTCGACCTGCGGCGACCCGTAATGCTTGCGCCTGATGGCGCTCGGTTCAGCCCGAAGACAGCGATGGACGCTCCACGCCGGCGTGTTCGTCGTCGCCTGTGTCGCTTCCGTCGTCTTCACCTGGCCGCTCGCCGCGGGCCCCGCGAACCACGTGCTGCGTGCGAGCTACTTTTGGGATGCGTACACGAACACGATGCTGCCGGCCGCGCGCGTCGACGCGATGCTCGGACGCGGCCCGCTGTCCGCGTTCGACGCCTATTACTTCGCGCCGCTTCCGAACACGATCGTCTTCAACGAGAATTTTTTCGGACTCTCGCTCCTGTTCGCGCCGTTCTACCTGCTCGGACACGAGCCCTTGCTCGCGTACAACCTGACGCTGCTCCTTTCTCTGAGCCTTTCGGTGTTCTTCACGTACTTGCTGGTGCGAAGGCTCACCGGCAGTGCCTGGGCGGGGCTCCTCTCGGGCATCGCGTTCGCGTTCTCACCGTACGTGATGTTCGAGCTCGGCCGGATACAGCTGGTCTCGACGCAGTGGATCCCTGCCTGCTTTTACTTGCTCCATCGCGCCGTCGAGAGCGGGCGCGCGCGCAACATCGCCGGCTTTTGGCTCGCCTACCTGTTCCAGCTCGGCACCGGCCTCTACTACGCGATGTTCCTGCTGCCGTTGCTCGCGACGGTGGGACTCGGCGCATGGCTCTGGAGACGGCCCCCGCGGCGCAGCATCTCGATTTGGCTCGCGTTCGGAGCGGCGGCGGGCGCGCTGGCCTTGGCGCTCCTTCACCCCTACTTCTCGGAGCGCAAGCACTTCGAGCTCGAGCGGAGCCTCACCTTCGCGGCGAGTTACGACGGCAAGCTCGACTTCTTCGGGCACGTCCCGATGACGAACTTGGGCTTGCCCTGGCTTCACCATCCGGACAGCCCCTGGGGTGCGCACGAGGAGATCGCTTTTCCGGGATTCACCGTGCTCGCGCTCGCTCTCTTCGCGCTTTTCCTCGCGACCCTGCGCGCGTGGAAAGAGCATGGCACGCGCGTCGCGCTGCGTGTGACGGCGTGCGCGTTCGGTGCGCTCGCGGTCGCCGTGCTCGTCATGCTGCTCTTCCACAGCATGCTCGCGGGCGTCGTAGCATTGCTCGGCGCGGTGGCGCTCGCGCGGCGCACGCTGTCGTTCCCGGTACCGCGGCACGGACTCGGGCTCTATTCGGCCGCGCTTTGCCTCGCGCTACTCCTCTTCTTGGGTATCGAGCCGCTCGAATGGCACGGGCAGCCGGTGCATGGGCTCTACTACTATCTCTATACGTATTTTCCCGGTTACGACGGTATTCGCAAGGTCAGCCGACAGGCGATCATGACCACGTTCTTCGGCGCCGTCGTCGCGGGCTTCGGTAGCTCGGCTCTTCTCTCGCGAGTCAAGACGACTTTCGCGCGCGCAGCGATCTTCGGCGCGCTGCTCGCTGCCATGACGTTCGAGCTCAGGAGCTTCCCCTTTCCGCTCGAAGAGCAATGGGCCGGCTCGTCCGTTCCGCGCGTGTATCGCTTCCTCGCCCGGCTCCCGAAAGACGACCTGCTCGCTGTGATGCCGCAAAACGAAGGCAAGTGGAGGTTCCGCGGCGACGCCGGCTTGGCGCTCCACAACTACCTCGCGCTCTTTCACGAGCATCGTTTCGTCGACGGACAGTCGAGCTTCATGCCGCCCGTCACGGACCTGGTTTATCGCGCGCTCTCGGACCTACCGAGCGAGAGCGCCCACACCATCTTGCGCGAGGTCGGCGCCAATCACCTCCTCATCCACGGCGCCGATCTCCCCGACAATCGCCGGGATCTCGGTGAGCGCCTGCACGGACGACCCGACTCGTATCGGCTCATCTTCCGCGAGGGCGACGACGTCGTGTTCACGCTCCTCGACGCCGGAACGCCGCCTCCGCCCCTCGCCGCGATACCCGCGATGCCGCCCGCTGCGCTGCGGCTCGCGCCCGCGGAGCTCCGACCCTCGGCCGCGGTCGAGTCCGCTCGTGCCGGGTACGCCGCGGACGGCGACCCCGACACCTTCTGGTCCACGCGGACGGCACAAGCGCCGGGCCAGGCTTTCGAGGTCGGTTTGACGGCGCCTCACCGGGTCGTCGCGCTCGAAATCGAAAACCCGGGCCACGAGCTCTTCCTGCCCATGTCCTACGTGCTCGAAGCGAGCGTCCGAAACGAGCCCTACCGGGTCGTCGCGCGGCAACCCGAGCTCATGCTCTACCGCGCTCAAATTTTCGCCCCGAAGCAATTCGTCTACCGCATCGTGCCGCGCGGGCCGGTGGAGGCGGATCGGCTGCGACTCGTCGTGGACCGGCCGATGCCGGGCATCGACTGGGTCGTGCACGAGGTGGCTGTTTACGTGGAGCCATAGACCGAAAAAAGGACGCAACCGGCGCACGCGCGGACCGAAGCGTCTGCATGTCCAACACCATCGACTGTTCCGTCATGAGCCACGCCACCTGCGAGGGGCAGGAGCCCGAGACGGCACCGCCCGTCGGCACCCACGCGGCTACGGCGGTTGACGAGGCTAAAGGACGCTCCGAACCGCTCGGCGCGTCCTATGACTGCATTAACCAGTGCGCGTCATCGCTCGGCGCCGTCACACTCGTCGAGGGGGCAGTAGCGGGGCTCGGGTGCCTGGCGCTTCCACCGGCCTGCGCTGCATTCATCACGGCCGTGCCGGTGACGATTCTCGAGGCTTGTGACAGCGCTTGCCGGGAGCTTCAGAGCCCATGAGCCCCTCGCCCTCCGTTTCGGAGCCGGCCGCGGCCGATTCCCAAAGCTACCCCGTCCACGTGGATGCAGGCCTGCTAAGTCCATTCAGCCTCAAGCGCGCGGGCTACTTCTTGCTCGTTCCCCTCCCGCTGCTGGGCCTTTGCATGCACCTCGGACAAGGCGTGCTCGGGCTCGCATTGATGGTGGTCTCGTCGTGGCCGTTTCGTCCCCGCTGCCAGGTCGAACCTGGCGGCATTCGAATCTCATGGCTCTTCCTCAAAGAGGTGGTGCCCTGGGAGGAAATCGCCGAAGTCGAGCTCGCTGACGACCGGCGTCGCGGCGTCATCGGAAGGAGGACGCCCGTGCTGACGATTGAGCGAAGAGGAAAGCCGCGGATCACCCTGCGCGCACGTGACCATGTGCTCGCGCGCCTCACCGCCGACCTCGCTCGACGCCCCCATGCCGGGGACCACCCGCATCGATCTTGAATTTTGCGGCCCTACTCGGGTGACACTCGGGTGAGGCCCGCAAAATTCACTAGTTTTGGGCGTGGTCTGTGCCGTCGGCGCTTTCTTGTGTCGATAAACCCAAGCGACCTTCGGTCTATCGATGGCGCCAGGGCCGTCCGGACGAAAAATCCGACCGAACTCTGCCCTCCCGTGCAACTGAAGGGGGCGGGCCTCGGCCTGCGAGGCCCTCGGATTTTTCTCGCATGACGGTTTGGCGTTTTGGGATTCGTTCTGGTTGGCTGCTCGGCTCCGCGGTGGCGGTGCTGAGTTGCGGCACAAAGGACACGTCGGACGGCGCCTCGGGCGGCAACGCGGCGTCCACGGGCGGGAGCGGCGCGACGCCGGGCTCGGGTGGCTCCCCCGGGGCGGGCCTCGACGGCTCGGGCGGTTCCTCGCAGGTCGGCGGAACGGGTCCGAGCGCGGGCGGCGCGTCGAGCACCTCGACGAGCGGAGGGACGGGCGTAAGTACCTCGACGGCCGGCACGGGCGGAGCACCGGTGGGAGGAGCCGGTCCGACAACCGGAGGCTCGGCTCCACAGGGCGGCAAAGGCCCGGGGACCGGCGGCGCGCCCGCGAATGGAGGCGCGACGACGGCGGGCAGCGGCGGAACGTCAACGCAGGGAGGCGCCGGGGGAACGCCGCAAACCGGTGGTGGCGGCTTCTATCACATGGAGCATCTGACTCGCGGGGTCGTCGCCGTGCCCGTCAGCGGCGGTGTGTACGTCGGCTGGCGCATGCTCGGCTTCGAGTACGACCGCGACAACCCGACGAGCGTCGCGTACGCGGTCTATCGCGACGGAAAGCGCCTCGCGAGCGTCACGGACAGCACGAACTACCTCGACGCGGACGGAACCTCGAGCTCGAAGTACACCGTGCGCGCCGTGCTCGACGGGGTCGAAGGCGCGGATTCCGAGCAGGTCTCCCCTTGGGCGCAAAGCTACCTGCGGGTTCCGCTCGCGGTCCCGCCCGGCGGCAGCACGCCGGCGTCATGCGATACGGCGAACGAGGCGTACACCTACAGCGCCAACGACGCGAGCGTGGGCGACGTCGACGGCGACGGCAGCTACGAAATCATCCTCAAGTGGGACCCCTCGAATTCGCACGACAACTCGCAGTCGGGCTGCACCGGTGACGTCTACCTCGACGCACTCGAGCTCGACGGGACCCGGCTCTGGCGCATCGATCTCGGGCCGAACATCCGCGCCGGCGCGCACTACACGCAGTTCATCGTTTACGATTTCGACGGCGACGGCAAAGCCGAATTGGCCGTCAAGACGGCCCCCGGGACCAAGGACGGCACCGGCAAGTTCTTGAGCCTCGGCCCTGCCGCGAACGACGACGACAGCAAGGCGTACCGGCAATCGGACGGATACGTGCTCTCGGGTCCCGAGTACCTCACGGTGTTCAGCGGGCTCACGGGCGCCGAGCTCGCGACCGTCGATTTCGATCAGGCTCGCGGCACCGTGAGCTCCTGGGGCGACAGCTACGGCAACCGCGTCGATCGCTTCCTCGCAACCGCCGCCTATCTCGACGACACGGGCGAGCCGAGCTTCGTGATGGCGCGCGGCTACTACACGCGCACGACGCTCACGGCGTGGAATTTCCGCCAGGGCAAGCTCAGCCAACTCTGGAAGTTCGACAGCAACGTGACGGCCAGTGATGCGGCGAAGCACCCCTACAGCGGTCAGGGGGCGCACTCGCTCTCCGTCGCCAACGTCGACGACGACCTCGGGCAGGAGCTCGTCTACGGGGCGATGGTGGTCGACAACGACGGCAAGGGGAAATGTTCGACCGGCTACGATCACGGCGACGCGCTGCACGTCGGAGACTTCGTGCCTTCGCACCCCGGACTCGAGTATTTCATGGTCAACGAGGACGGTAACCACCCGAGTTACCATTTGACCGATCCGAAAACGTGCGCGCCCATCGTCGATGGGCCCGTCGTCGCCGATCAGGACACGGGCCGCGGTGATGCCGACGACATCCTGGCGAGCAATCCGGGCGCGGAAATGTGGGCTGCGGGCGCCAACAAGGACCTTTACTCGGCGACGACCGGGCTGAAAGTGGGCAACGCTCCGAGCTCCATCAACTTCTTGATTTGGTGGGACGCCGACGAGACGCGTGAGCTCGAAGACGGCACGACGATCGCGAAATACGGCGGGAGCTCACTCTTGAACTGCAGCCAATGTGCCTCCAACAACGGCACGAAGAGCACTCCCGCGCTCACGGCCGACCTCTTCGGCGACTGGCGCGAGGAAGTGATCTGGCGCGAATCGGACAACTCCGCGCTACGCATCTACACGACGACGGACGTAACGAAGCGGCGCATCTACACGCTGATGCACGATCCCCAATATCGCGTGGCCATTTCTTGGCAAAACGTCGCGTACAACCAGCCGCCGCATCCGAGCTTCGCCATCGGCAACGGCATGGAAGACCCGCCCGTACCGAACATCCTGGTCAAGTGAGCGCTGGCGTCACCGCCGCCGGCGGAGCAGCCAAACGAGACCTGCGAAAACGAGCCCCAGCAGCGTCACCACCGCATAACCGGTGAACCGCCACCCGCGAGGGGCCGCGACGGGCGCGTCCGCAGCGGTCCCGCGCGGCACGTGCACGGTGAGCGCGGGCGATGCGGCTCGCAGCAGCGCTTGACCGAGAAACTCGCGCTCGCTCGTGACCGTGAGCTCCGCGCCGTACATGGCGTCGGGCAAGCGCGCGAGGTGCACCGCCTCGAACGTGAGTGCCCCGGGCGCGGCCGCCGGATAGCGTAGGCGCGCGTCGAAGTCGCCTTCTTGCGTCAGGGTCACGTCGGCCGCGAGCGGCGCGAGTGCCCGACCGGCGCTTCGAATCACGTAGAGACCGCGCGCGCAGGCGTCGAGAGCGGCTCGGTGCTGCTCGAGGTCGGCGGCCGTCAGGCTCCGCACGCCGCCGACCGCGCTCGGGCACGCGAGCGTCGCCGTGCGGCTCGCGAGCGTCGCGTGCAGCACGAGCCCGTTCGGGAGCGCACGCGCCTCCGTCGTGATCTGAAACGGGTCGTGCGCGCGCGCGTCGGGCGCCAAAGCCGCGACAACGCCGGCCGCGGCAGCGGCGTGTGCGGCAAGCGCGCACCATTTAGCAGTAAAAAAGCGCGGCCTGCGCGCGGATCGGGCCGGCGAGGGTAGTCTCGTTCCGAGCGTCACGTAGAAGGGACGACACTACATGAGTCATCGAGCTGGTCGGGGATTTTGGCGGACAATCGGCGTGGCTCTGGCACCCGCGCTCGCGCTCTCCGCGCTCGCGTGTTCGAGCAGCAACACGCCGTCAGGGTCGAACGGCAACGGGGGTGAAGCCGGCGCCGACACGAGCCCCGCGAGCGGAGGCAGCGGAGGGACCAACGGCAGAGGAGGCGCTTCGGGCGCCGCCGGGCGTCCCGCCATCCCGCCGGCGCCGCCCGTCGAGGGTTGCGCCGCGCTCGCGATGGAGTTCGACGGCACGAGCTGCACGAGCGGCTGCGCGTCGGTAACCTGCGGCTGCGAGCCTTTTCCCGCGAGCTATGTCGGGTGCAACCAAGAGCTCGGCTGTTTGACGAGCGTCGATTGCGGCGTCGCCTGCGAGCGCGATCTCGGCGCGGTCGTGAATTGCATCAGCCGCTACGCCGCCTGTTCGAGCGACGCGGAGTGCGGGAGCGGGCGTTGCTTGCTGCCAGCGGGCAGCGCGAGCGGAGATTGCGTCACGGGCACGGACGGTTCGGCATGTCTCGAGGACGCCAATTGCGTGAGCGGCCGCTGCGTCGCGACGGCCTCGGATGGAACGCGCCACTGTTCGTCCGGCAAGCTCGACACCGTCTGCAACGACGGGAGCGAGTGCGGAAGCGGCCTCACGTGCGTCCTGCCGAGCTCGTCGTTCGTCGGCCGCTGCAGCGACGGCGCCGTCGGCTCGGCGTGCAGCAGCGCGCGCGATTGCAAGGCCGGCAGCTGCGAGGGGGTAAGCTCGAGCACGACTCTCGGCGCGTGCAGCGACGGCTCGAGCGGCTCCGCTTGCCACGGGAACGCCGACTGCCAGAGCGGGTTTTGCGGCAAGTCCTATGCTGGCGCGAGCGACGGTCAGTGCACCGACGGCGCGAGCGGCAGCGACTGCTCCGACGCCACGCAGTGCGCGAGCGGCCTCGCTTGCGCGATGACCGACTTCGGCGGCATATGTAGCGCGGGAGCGATCGGCGATGCGTGTGCGGCCGATACCGACTGTGCGGCGGGCAGCTGCGCGCGTGACGCCCATTCCGGCTTTTGCACCGAGGGAAAGGTCGACCAGCCCTGTGTCCAGAACTCGGATTGCGCTGACCGACACTGCGTCGAGCACTTCTCTTCCAACGGACCGGGGCAGACGTGCACGTCAGGCGCCGTGGGGATGCCTTGCGATAGCCGCGACGACGAAGACTGCGCCGGCGCACGCTGCGCACAGGACGCCGCCGGAGCCGGCTGGACGTGCAGCGGCGGTGAAGTCGGCGATCGCTGCAGCAGCCCTGCGCATTGCGATACCGGGACCTGCGCGCTCGGCGGCAACGGTGGCTATTGCACCGACGGCGCGGCGAAGTCCTTTTGCGCGAGCGACGACCAATGCACGTCGCAGCATTGCGCGCTCGAAACCAACGAAGAAATCGGAGTATGCACCGATGGGGCCGACGGCTCGCTCTGTAGCGACGACACGCAGTGCAGCTCCGGTCACTGCGCCTTCTCGCGGGGCAGCGGCTCCGGCACCTGCACGACCGGCGAAGTCGGCGCGCAATGCACCGAAGATGCCGACTGCAATTCCATGCGTTGCGCCATCGAAGACGGCGGCAGCGACAACGGGCGGTGCACCGATGGCGCGGTGAAATCGCTCTGCACCGTCGACGCCAATTGCCAATCCATGCTGTGCGCGTTCGTCCCCGGCAACAGCTACGGCCGCTGCACCGACGGCATGCTGAAGAGCGAGTGCTACGACGCGCCCGATTGCGTCCAAGGTACGTGCGCTTACTCCGTCGGACTCGGACGCGGCGAATGCACCGACGGGGAGCTCGGCTCCTTCTGCGTGACCCCCGCGCAATGCTCGAGCAGCCATTGCTACACGGGCGGCAACAGCGCCGGCACCTGTTCGACCGGCGCGCCCGGACAACCATGCGCCCGCGCCGAAGATTGCGAATCGGGGTCGTGTGCGTCGTATCAATGTCAGTGACGGCAGAGCTTTCCCCTCTTGGCCGGCTCCGCTATGAGAGCGGCGCGCCGTAACGCAAAATGCCACGCCTCAAGGATATCGTCGTCCAGCGTCCCGCCGTGCTCCTCGTCGGCATCAATCCGGGCCTGCGCTCCGGGGCGGTCGGGCACCACTTCGCGGGCAACGGCAATCCCTTCTGGCGGCTGCTGGAGAAATCCGGGCTCACGCCGCGCCTCCTACACTACGAGGAAGACGACGAGCTCGCCGACTTCGGTATCGCGCTCACCAACCTCTGCCCGCGTGTCACACGCACCGCCGCCGAGCTCGAGCCCGACGAAATCCAGCGCGGACGGCGCGCGCTCGCGAGAAAGATTGCGAAGCTCAGGCCGCGCGTCGTGGCGTTCGTGGGCGTGAGTCTCTATCAGCTGTACTTTCGGCTACCGAAAAGTGGTGGGCCCGGCCAAAAGCCGGAGACGATCGCGGGCGCGCGTGTCTTCGTCGTGCCGAACCCGAGCGGGCTCAACGCGAGCTTCCCGGGCTTCGAGCACAAGCTCGTGTGGTTCGCGGCACTCGGAAAGTTCGTGGCGCGTTCGCGCGGAGCCTCGGGGAGAGCTTCCACGTGAGCAGATCCGACGCGCTCGGGCCGACCCTGCTCGCTGCCGTGACTCGGGCCGCGCGCAGCGTGGGCACGCCTTTTTGGCTCTATGAGGCTGAGCCGATGCGAGAGCGCGTCCGGCAATTGCGGGCGTTCGACGGCATTCGGTTTGCGCAGAAGGCAAACAGCAACGTCCACGTCCTACGGATGCTCCGCGCTCTGAACGTGCTCGTGGACGCCGTCTCGCTCGGCGAAATCGAACGTGCGCTCCGTGCAGGGTACGAGCCGGGGACGGAGGCACATGAAGTCGTGTTCACCGCCGACCTCATCGAGGAGGCGGCTTTAGCCCGAGTCATCGAGTTGGGGATACCCGTGAACTGCGGCTCTCCCGACATGCTGGCTCAACTCGGCGCGGTCGCTCCAGGCCATCCGGTCTGGCTCAGGCTCAATCCGGGATTCGGTCACGGTCACAACCGCAAGACGAACACGGGCGGTCCGTCGAGCAAACATGGCATCTGGCACGAGGGGCTCGAGGACGCCTTGCGGCTCGTCGATGCGCACCGCTTGAACTTGGTCGGCCTCCACATGCACATCGGCTCGGGCGCCGACTACGAGCACCTGCGCCGCGTCAGCGACAGCATGTTGAGTGCCGTCCGGCGGCTCGATCGACCGATAGGCGCCATCTCGGCAGGCGGCGGGCTGTCGGTTCCGTATCGGGCGGGCGAGCCGGAAGTCGACATAGAGCAATACTATGCTGCATGGAACGAGACGAGGCTCGAAGTCGAGCGCACCCTCGGCAACGAGGTCCGGCTCGAGATAGAACCCGGGCGATACCTCACCGGCAATGCCGGCGTTCTCGCTGCCCGGATCCGCGCGGTCAAGAAGGTGGCCGAGAATCACTTCGTGTTGCTCGATGCCGGCTTTAGCGAGCTCGCTCGCCCGGTACTCTATGGCAGCCACCACGACATTTGCTTCCTGACCTCGGCAGGCGCTTCCGTGGCAGGACCCGTTTGCCCGATCGCCGTTGCCGGCCCGCTCTGTGAGGCGGGTGACGTATTCACCCAACACGACGGCGGTGTCGTCACGTTCCGGGAGCTTCCCCTGCCACAGGTCGGTGACTTGGCAGTCGTGCGGGATGTCGGCGCCTATGGCGCGACGATGTCCTCGAATTACAACAGCCGGCCTCTCGTGCCCGAGCTCATGCTGGACGACGGTAGGCTCACCGTGATCCGCCAACGACAATCCATCGAGCAGCTTATCGAGCTCGAGGTAGAGGGGGAGCCGTTCTGACCCACCCTGACGGCGCCGGCGGCGCACCGGGAACCTGGTAGGCTCGGGAGCGCATGGACGAGCCGGAAAACACAGCGGTGCGCGTGGCGTTGTGGCGGGCCCTGCATCTCCAGGTCGATCCACCGCCGCACGTCTTCGTCGACGCGGTCGGCTTGCAACTCGTCGCTCCGGAGGACGGCTGGCAGAACCGTCCGGACATGAGCCCGTTCACGCGGCCGTTTCGCGCTTCGATCCTGGCGCGCGCTCGCTTCGTCGAAGAGCTCGTCGAAAAGGCAACCGCCGCCGGCGTCGCGCAGTACGTGATCCTCGGCGCCGGGCTCGACACGTTCGCGCAGCGGCGGGCCGAGCTTGCCTCGCGTCTCACGGTGTTCGAGATCGATCAACCGGGTCCTCAGGCGTGGAAACGCCGGCGGCTCGTGGAGCTCGGACTCGGCGTGCCGCCGTTTCTAAGGCTCGTGCCCGTCGATTTCGAGTCAGGTGAAGACTGGTGGCAGCGCCTCGCAGCTTCGGATTTCGAGCCCGCAAAGCCTGCCGTCGTGGCGTCCACGGGCGTGAGTATGTACCTGACCAAAGAGGCAATCTCGGCGATGCTGCGCGAGATCGCAGCGCTCGCTCCGGGCACGACACTCGCCATGACGTTCATGCTCCCGCTCGAGCTCGCCGACGCCGAGCTGCGTCCCGCGATCGAGCGAGCGGCGGCAGGCGCCCGAGCGAGCGGCACTCCCTTCGTCAGCTTTTTCACGCCGGGGGAGATGTTGGCGTTGGCTCGCGACGCCGGTTTCAAAGAGCCGCGGCACGTCTCGGCAGCGACGCTAGCGGAGCTCTACTTCTCGGGCAGAACGGACGGCTTGCGGCCGCCCGACAACTCCGAGGAATTCCTCGTCGCGACCGTGTGACAACCTATCGGCCGTCACCGGATCCGCGAGCCAGGCGCTGCCGCCGGTATGAACGCGCGTGCCGGTCCCGCGCCGGCAGCTCCGGCGGCGTGGCTTCGAGCTTCGCGTAGATCACCGCGGCCTCGCCGGTCTTCACGACGCCTAGCTTCCTCGCGCTGCGGGCCAACAACACGCGTGCCGTCGAAAAGCCTATCTGGAGCTCGACGGCAATCTCTTTGCTGGACAGGCCCTTCGCGCGAAGGGCGAGCGCCTGCCTCTCACGCTCGGAAAGAGCGTTCAAGCTCGGTCGTTCGCAAATCAAGCAGTAGCGTCGTCCCTCGAGCGCGAAGGTCGCGACGACGAAGAAACGTGGATCATTGTCCAACGACGAGTCCCGACCGCTGTCCCTCATTTTCCGTCTTAGGCTGCGTGTACAACACTGTTGATGCACGCACCACTCTATTGATTGGCAGATCGGGACTCGACTCCATGGCGCGACTTGCGCCGACGACGGCGCTTCAAGTGCCAGCGACTGGCTCAACATGCGCCAAGAGCGATATTAGCCGTGACGCTTCCACCGCAACGCCGACGAGACCGACGACGAAATCAGCATGCGTTCACGCTCGGGCACTCTAAAGCGTTGACCGGGCATGCATTTCGCACCGACCGCGCGCCGGTCCGAGCACGGCGCTCGGGCCAGAAAAGGAAGCGCAATGAACAAGCTCAAATTTGCCACGGCTCTCACGATCGCAACCACGTTGACGTTCGCCCTAGCCGGCTGCGGAAGCGAGCCGGGGGCCGCGGGTGAGCCTACGCAACCCGCCGTGGGGCAGGACGCGCTCGTGAGCGTCTATTGGACGAGCGTCACGAAGGATCAGACAGTCATGAACCACACCTCGGTCACGCGCGCGGAGGTGGACGCCATGCTCGCTGCGCGCGCGGAGGGGAAGATAGCGCAGGCCGCGCCCGGCGCGACGGCAGGTTCGCTCGGCGTGTCTCGCCAGGCGCTCACCACGGGCTCGACCGATTGGGCGAGTGCCTGCTCGAGCTACGAGTGGTTCTTGCTCACGAGCGCCTCTGACGCCGGGGGCGACATCTTCTGTGCGCACTACGATGATCCGTTCACGACCACCGGCATCTCCATGCCGTTCGTTCCGGCGTGGTACGACCCGAGCACGGCCGCCTATTTCTCGCTTTGCACCAGCGCGAGCGAGTGCTTCTTCGGGGATAGCGACTGCCCCTTCACGACGAACTGGCTCACGGTAGCCCCCGGCTACGACGCGAACGTCGGCGTCAACATCAGCCCTCCTTCCAACGTCGTCTACATCAACGGGCAGGTATTTCAGCGTATCTGCTGAGTGCCTGGCAACGGGCCTCGGGGACGTCGCCCGAGCGGCGTCCCCGAGCACGTTGGCCAGTCAGGGTTGGTACCAGCCGCCGCAATACGTGTGAAGGTGCATATCCGTCGAGGTGTTCACGCTCGTCCGCGCGGGGTCGTCGTAGCAGCCCCACCACGGACAGTACGCCGTCCAAGAGTAGCTTCGCCACGTTGCTTCGGGCACGTTCCAGTCCCCGCCGGCCGAGCCAATCGCGACGTGGAACGTGCTCGTGCCGCTCGCTGAGCAAACCATGCCCACGTAGGCTTGGACGTCGTTTCCGCTATTTTCCCACGTGGCGCCGTAGTTAAATAGAAACCAACTATAATCCTCGGGGTTTTGGCACTGTGAGAACGTCGACAGCCAGTCGTAATCGCAGCAGCCGTTGTTGCACCCGTCCAAGGAGCGAGCACTGATCTGAGGGGCTTGAACCTCGGGCAACGCGGACAGGCTGACCGCCCCTCTGGAAGGCGCCACGTCCTTGATCGGCTCTGAATGCGGCGTGCCCGACTGACTGAGGAGCCGTTCCTGCAGCTGCTGGAGCGCAGCGGGCACCGGCGCGCCATCTGCGATCTTGGTCCACGTCGGGACGAGCTCTTCCGGCGAAATCTTCTGGTTACCGGTGACGACCGGCGCCGTGTAAGCCGCCCCGCTTTCCATGACGAGCCCCGCGGTCCCGAAATCGTAGAACTCGACGGTGTTGCCGTTCTTCAGCGTCAGCGACGCCACGGGTGTCGGAGTCTTGGATACGTCGGCGGGCCCCGCCGCGTCGGAGGGAGCCTGTGCGGCCAGCGTCCCATCGTCTTTGCCCGGACCCCCGACATCTGGACTCCCAGAACACGCGGACGCGGCTACCGACAGCGCCATTAGCCACGATGCCCTTAGATTGCCCCTTTGTTTCCCAATTGAATGCATGAACGGCCTCCCTTTCGAAGCACGAATGCGAACGAGAACGGAATGCAAAAGCAAACCGCCCGACTGTGCGATGACGCCTGCTGATCTAGGCCGTCAGTGGACTGGGCACCATCAAAAAAGTGTTTACGAGCAAGCGTAAACGCGCGACCGCAACGAGGCGGCACGGCGGAGCTCGGAGCTCTACTCGGCCGCGGGATGCGACGTCGC
Source organism: Polyangiaceae bacterium (assembly GCA_025936045.1). Lineage (GTDB taxonomy): Bacteria > Myxococcota_A > Polyangia > Polyangiales > Polyangiaceae > PMG-095. The sequence goes on from JAICUB010000022.1 coordinate 99,832, forward strand.
GGCGGTCAAGCGAAGGTCGAGGGTAACTCGAACGGCGTGCCTTCGCTCCGAGGCAGAGGGATATCGGAGGAGTCGGCACGAAGAGCGATGGGACGCGTCTCCTCGATCGCGGCGGACATCCGGCCTTCCCGAACGAGCGCAGCATCGGCGCGGCGAACCAACATTTCGTTCGGTCGAGCGAAAGGAGCCCTGCGCCGGAGTGCGACCGCTATGGTCTTCTCGTCCGCTCGCGGATTGAGCGCACACGCCGTGACGAAGGCAGCCGCGGTGGATCGACCGACGCCCGCCCGGCAGTGAATCAGGAGGGGAGCGGCGCGGCTCCACTCCCCAACGAAGGCCAATAGCTCGCGAATGTCCTGCGCTGTCGGTATTTCCTCGTCCCACGTCGCGACTTCCACGTCGTGAAAACTGAGCCGAAGGTGCCTGCCGGCATATTCGAGCCCGACATAAGGGGATGGGAAATCCGGATCCAGCAAGCTGACGATGCGCTCGGGCGCTCTGGCGGCGACGATGCCTCGAACCTTGGAAAGTGGACACACCAAGATTGTCATCATGCTCCAGACGAGGTGCCGGCCGTCGGCGCCCGGCTCGTATGCCTCGAGGGCATATAGCCAAAGGCCATGTCGGGCAAGCCCCGCGCTAACGCGACGATGGACGTCTGGCGCAGGCGATCGGCGAAACATCTGCGCCGAGCTCGAGTCGCTCTTTCAGTCGAGCCCGCGAATGAGCGTCAGCGATGGTGCGTAAGTCCAGCCGCTGTCGATGACGGCTTCGACGAGGGGGTTCCGCATCTCGCTCGGCGTGAAGCGGTAACGGTACGCTTCGACCAGGCGAAAGCGGCCATCCCGGAAACCGAGCCCGACGCCCGCACCGGCGTCGTATGCGAAGAAGCTCATCCCGCGCCACCACGACACACTCGCGAAGAGGCCGCTGAACCCGGCCCCGGCCGAGAGCGACCGCGTCGTCTCGACCACGGAGACGCGCTTTCGGCTTTCATCGAGGCGGAGGGTCAGCGTATCGGTTTCCTTTCGTCGCCCGGCTCCCTGCGCGAGCACCCAGCGCGCGTCGAGGTAAGTCCACTCGGCGCGGTAGACGTCAGTACGACGTTGCTCGACGTGCCAGGGCAAGCCGAGCTCGTTGAGCTCGAGCAGCCGCGCCCCGAGCGCGTCGCCGCCGAGCGCGGGTGTTCCCGGCGGCGGATCGATGCGCGCCGCCCACGACGCCGCCTTCAGCATGAACGACGCGATGAACAGTGCGTAAATCCCGATGCCAAGCAGCACGCCGCCGAGGTGCTGGTCGAAGAGGTCGAAGAGCGGATCGATGCCCGCTTTCGTCACGACGGCGAGGCTCGCGAGCCGACGGTCGACGGCCGCGCGATCGGGCGCTTCGACACCTACGGCGACGCGATCGATGCGCAACCACGCGCAGGCTCTACCGGTGGTTGCGTTGTAATAGCGGGCCAGCACGACCTTGCCGTTGGTCTGGCTGAAGGATCGCGTGGGAGTCTTGCGCAAGATATCCTCGACGGCCGTCTGCGCCGCCTGGCTCGACGAGCGGACGAGCACGTTCACTTCAGAACCGTCGTCGAAGCGCTCCAGCGACGAACCGCTTGCAGGCAAAGCGTCCTCGTGAACGACATAGGGTGCCGGCGCGAGCAAGAGGTCGAGCCCGAGGAGCGCGAAGGGCAGAAGGAACAAACCGAACGTGACCACGAAGTAGGTCACGACCCGCCCCATTCGCGGGCCGAGGTCCGCGCGCGCGACAAGTCCTGCCTCTTCCACTCCGCTGCTCATCCCGTGAACCGGTAGTCTATCAGCTGGGATGGCGGGTCGGGATGCTCTGGGCGCGCCAGGCGCGCCAGAGCGCACGGACGACGTGAAGCGTGCCGAGCGCACCGAGGTCGTGCGGCAATGCTTTTCAGCCTTTGCCGTCAGGCGGGCCGCGGCGGCAGCCCCAAGAAGCGCCGATTCGCTCGAGCTTTGCCGACACGTTCGTCGGGCTCGTGCCACGGTACGCGCCGTGAGCGACCGAAAGCTCTGGTACGTCTATTTGGCACGCTGCGCCGACGACACGCTTTACTGCGGAATCGCGCGGGACGTGAGCGCTCGGATCCGCGCGCACGACGGCGGCAAGGGCGCCCGTTACACGCGCGGGCGCGGACCGCTCGAGGTGCTGCTCACACGGCGCTGCCGTGACCACGGCCTTGCGCTTCGTCTCGAGCGCGCGGTCAAGCGCCTGACGCGCAGCGAGAAGCTCGAGCTCGTAGGCAGGCCCGCCGCGCTCGCTCGCATCGTCCGGCAACAACGTAAATCCCACCGAAAGACCCCGCGCTGATCGAACCCGCTCCCCCTGGCGCGGCGGTGACGGATGCGCAAACCTCGGGGCACTGCCCGCCATGCAACGCAAAAGCACACTGCCCCGGTCTTGGATTGCTCATGCGAGCCTCGGGCTGGCGTGCTTCACCGTCGGATTTGCCTGCGAGGCGAGCGCGCAGGCCGCCGCGCTGCAGAAGGTGAACCAAAGCGATTGGTGGGCGGGCGTCACGGGGCTGCCGAGCTACGTGAACATGTACGCGTATGTCCCCGACAAACCGGCCGCCAAGCCGCCGATCGTCGTGGCTCCCCATCACTGTCAAGGGACGGCGCAGAGCAGCTATAGCGAGATGGCGACGCTAGTCTCGATCGCAGACAAAACCGGCTTCATCATCATCTTTCCCGAAGCGACCGGCGAAAACTGCTGGGACGCAGGTTCGACCCGCTCGCTCAAGCACGGAGGCGGCGGCGACACGGGAGCCGTGGTGCAGATGGTGAAGTACACGCTCTCCAAGTACAGCGGAGACGCCGCACGCGTGTACACGGTGGGCGGCTCCTCCGGCGGCATCATGACCGAGGCGTTGCTCGGCGTTTATCCCGACGTGTTCATGGCGGGGGTCTCGTTGATGGGGGTGCCGTGCGGTTGCTGGGGGGATCAGTACAACGACACGACGGGCACGGGGTCGACGGCGCAATGGAGCGGCACTTGCGCGGGCGGCAGCGTCACGAAGACGGGGCAAGCCTGGGGTGATCTCGTTCGCTCTTATTATCCTGAGTACATGGGGCACCGGCCCCGGCTGCAGCATTGGCACGGCACGGCGGACACGACCCTGAACTTCAAGAATCTTGCCGAGGACGTGAAGGAGTGGACGAACCTCCTCGGGCTCAGTGAGACGCCGACGGGTAGCGACACGCCGAAAAGCGGCACGAGCCACCAGTTCTGGAAGAACGCCTGCGGGTACACGGTCTACGAGACGTTCGCGCTCTCGGGGGTCGCACACGCGGTGCCGTTCGACGGCAACGCCGTCGCGGCCTACTTCGGTCTCGACACTGCCACGACGGTCGATCCCGAAGCGGCGGCGTGCGGCAACGCGACTGGCGGAATGGGCAGCGGTGGCAGCGCAGGGCTCGGCGGACGCGGTGGCGGCGGCGCGGGCGGAGTGGTCGCGGGAGCTGGGCAAGGAGGCATGAGCCCTGGAGGCGCAGCAGGCGTGACCGGCGCTGCTGGTGCGACCGCCGTGAGCGGCGGGGCCGGAGGCGAGAGCGGCGGCGCGCCCGCTCAAGGCGGTCGGAGTTCGGGCGGCAGTGCGGGGAGCGTCGACGGCGGGCGGCCGCCGAACGGCGGGGCCGGCATCCTCGCTGCGAGCGGCTCGAGTCAGGCGGGGGCGCTCACTTCGAGTGGCGGCGGGGGGAGCGCGGGTCGGCTGAGTGCGGGCGGCGGCGTGAGCACGGGCAACGCTGGTGGTGCGCAGAAGACGAGCGGTAACGACGCCGGCTGCGGCTGCCGCGTGTCGAGGTCTGCACGCGGCAGCGCGCTCGGGTCCGCGGCGCTGTTGCTCGTTGCGCTCGGCTTCGCACGCCGGCGTCGCGCCCGAGCTCCCTACTTTCGGTCGTAGAAGGTGATGCTCACACCGCCGTTGCCGGCGCCGGGCTGGGAGCTCAGGTAGGCCTCCGTGTTCAGGAACGCGAACTGACCGTCGACCGGCGCCTCGAACCAGGGGATGAGGCTGCCGCTCGGTCCGCAATTCCTCACCACGATGAGCTCACCGTCGTCGGGAGCGAGCGTGTACCAGGCGTCGAATGAGCCGTTGAGCTGATAGTCCGCGCCGCCGTCGAGGATCTTGCCCGCGACCTTGCCGGTGGTCGTCCCGCCCGTGATGGGAATGATGTTGCGAGAGCCGTTCTTCGCGTTATTGATCGAGTACGAGCTGCCGAGCGTCACATTCTCCGTGAATACCTGCGAGCCTTGGTTGCCCTTGGTCATGTTGCAGTCGTACGGCTGTGGCGGCACCCCTTGCGGCTTGGTAATCGTGACGACCGGAGTGCCCGCCGTGACGCCGGACACGTCGTAGACGTCGAGCTTCATCGACGTGGTCGTGAGCGTGCGCGTCGCGACCCACTTGCCTGTGTTGAGAAAGGCGTTATTGCCGCTCGTGGGAGCCTCGAAGTCGGGGATGATGCGAGCCCCCGAGTCCTTGTCGGCGGCGACGCCGCAGTTCCGCAGGTAGATGCGGCCGGCGCTCGTATCCAACACGTTGATCCCCTGATATTCGACGACACCGTTGTCGAGAGTGAGCTCGTATTCGAGACCCCCGGTGACGACGGTGCCCTGAAGTCGGTCGCCGCTGATCGTTCCGCCGCTCACCTCGAGCAGGCGTCTATCTCCGTAGGGTGTCTTACCTACTTCGTGCTGCGCTTTGATGTCGAGCGTGATGGTGAAGGCAAGCTTGCCGCTCGTCGGCGGCGGGATGCCTGCCTTCATGCCGCACGCCCAACCCGGGTCGGGGACGATGGTCGCGTCGGTCGTGTCGCCTGCGCCTGCGCCTGCGCCTGCGCCTGCGGCTGCGCTCGAGCCGCCTGAGCCTGCGACGCCTGCTCCCGCCGCGCCGCCGCGTTCTGCAGTGCCCGCCGTACCAGCATTCGAGGAGCCTCCCGCTCCCGCCATCGCACGCCCGCCGCCTTGAGGAGCTCCGCTCGTGCCGGCGGCGGGCGCGCCGCCTGCGCCCTGGCCGGCCGTCGTGCTTCCGCCCGCGGAAGGCGTGCCGCCCGTGGAAGTGTTGCCGCTCGCGCTCGTGCCCCCGCTTCCGCTCCGTCCGATCGCGCCGGTTCCACCCGAAGCCGTGGCGCCGGCACTGGCTGGTGCGCCGCCCGCGGCGACCTGTCCACCGACGCTCGCTCCGCCGCTCCCCGGCGGGTTCGGGCTCGCGTCATCAGAGGAGCAGGCAGAGAGTACGAGCAGCAGCCCGATGCCGCCGCAACGATGTTGCCAGGCTCCAAACCTCGGATCACGCGTTTGCATCAGAATCACTTCTCACGCCGCGCCGGGCGCATGGCTCCGCGTTGCTGACTCACGCACGCTTGGAGATCTGATGACTAAGCTCCGCTGCGAGGTCAGACAATAGGCACACATGCCTATGTTGGCGCGTAACTCCGGCGCCTCCGGCGCCACTTGCACCGTGGCGCCGGAGCTTTTCAGCAGCACGGTGCTCTGCTCACTGGTAGGTGAGCGTGAGCGTCGGGCGCTTCGTCGTGTCGCTGACTTCGCTCGAGTAGATGCGGAGTATCTTCCCGGTGTCGCTATTGGCGAGGACGAGCCCCTGATTGGTCGAGGCGTCCCGAATCCAGGCCTGGACGCCGGCTGCGTCGAGGGTCACGGAGCGACGCTGATAGCCGCTCGCGTCGATGTCCGCAAATGAGAAAGCCGGGCCGTGCTCGTCGCCCGAGCCGATGCCGGGAACACTCCAATTCGAGCCGACGCCGCCGCCAGTCCAGCCGAAACCCTTGGCCGAATCACTCCACGGTGTAGTGAGGAAGTTTCCTACGAGCACTTGCGGATTGACCCAGCTCTCGAACGTCATGTCGAGCTTCGCGGATAGGACGCTCGCGCTCGTCGGGATCTGGGAAAGATCGAAGCGGATGAGCGCCTTGGCCGTGTAGTCGAGCGTGTACGTGTAGAGCACGTCGTTGTCGATGTAGGTCGTGCCGAGCGGATTACTCGCAGCCGAATAGTCGAGGTTCGCGATACTCGCGTCGGTCGCTCCGGCGTAGCCGTCGACCCCTTGCGTCAGGGTCACCGTCGTCGCCGCGGCGGGTGCGGGTGCGGGTGCGGGAGTCGGCGCAGGCGTCGGCGCGGGCGCCGGCGTGGGAGTCGGCGCGGGCGTGGGAGTCGGCGTCGGTGCTGGTGTCGTCTGCGACGGGGCCGAGGCCGTGACGACACCAGTGGCGCTGACCGAGAAGCTCAGCGTCTTTGCCGCCGACGCGAGGAACGCGCCGCCCGGGCTCACTCGAATGCGCATTTTTCCGCCGGAAACCGTAGCCGTGATCGAGTAGCCGCTGCTCGAAGGCTCGATGTCTACGAGCACGTGATCGGCGGCGGCCGCCGAGACCGTGTAGTCGGCGCTGGTCACGGTGGCCGTGGCGGATTGATCGGCCGAGAACAGCACGACCTGGCTCTGCGGCGCCGAGAGCTCGACGCCGATGAGATTGCCGGCGGCGACATTGCCGTCCGACGCCGACAGCCGCACCTGCTCACCGGTCGTCGAGCCCGCCGTGATCACGCTCAGCCACTGCTGAGCTGCGGCGCGCGCGGGCGCGTGTACTTCCAGGCGCGACGCCGAAGCCGGCAGGCTGGTCGTGCTCACGCTGGCGTTCTCGGGCAAGAGCGAGCGAATGCTGCCCACGGTGTTCGAGCCGACCACGACGTCGTAGCGACGCTGGCTGCCGTCCGCGGTTGCGACTTGCGTCGGGGCCACCGGCGTGTGGAAGGCGAGCCATTGATCCGCACTGCTCTTGGCGACGGTCGTGCGATCGAACAGCACGAACGTGCCGGGGCGCGCGTACACCAAATCACGCGTGAACTGCGTCACCGGACGGCTGCCGGAGGTCCCGTACTGATCGGAGAGCTCGACGCCGCGCGCATGCACGAAGCTCGCCTCCGCCTCGTAGGCCTCGATGTGCGCCTGTGAGTCCGCGGGGCCCGCGCTATTTTGGCCGGGATTGTACGGGTTCGAGGCGTCGTCGACGAAGAACGTGTTGTACAGCCGGCGCTGCTTCTGGCCGTAGCTATCGTCGTAGACGAGGTCCTCACCGGCCGTGCCGTCGTTTTGGGGCAGCCAACCCGTGGGATTGATCAAGAGCGGCTGACCACCGACGACGACACTCAAGCTGCCCGCGTCGAAGAGCTCCTCGCCCGAGTCGGCGGCGTCGATGTAGGAACCTCCGGAAAAAGCGCCCCAGACGGCGCTCTTGTCCCAACTGGAACGCACCGCCACGTGGGCCGGGCCGGCGGCAAAGTGCGAGAGAGGCGAGCTCGCGTAGCCCGCAGTGCCTGCGCCCGGGTCACCGTACAAGAACTGGGACCACGGGGCGCGGTCGTCACCAGCGGCAGCGGCCACGTCCGCAGCGAAGGTCCGCACGCTCTTGGAAGTATCGTCTCCGACCGCCTCGAGCATGGTGGCAAGTCCCGTCAAGAGCTCGGTCGACGGCCGGATGTTCGTGCCGGAGCGGATCGTCCCCTGATCGTCCATCTGCGCGAGCGACGGCCACGCGAAGTTCATGGCGTACAGGGCCTCGTCGTGAGCGAACGGCAACTCCGTCCACCAATCGAGCCCCGTGGCGGTCTTGGTGGCCCACAGCGCCTCCGCCATGGAGAGCACCGCCTTCTTGCCGTAACCCCAGCCTTCGGGCCAGCCCCCGCCCGCCATCTGGTTCGAGAACGCCGGCTGAACCAGCGTGCCCCACATGCGCGTGACGACGTCGTTCCAGTAGCCGGCGGCCTTGGGGTTGTCGCCGTCGGTCGCGAGCGCCGCGGTGGTCTTCGCCAGGAAATAGCCCGCGAAGTAGTTGCCGATAGGATCGTCGTGGATGAAGCCGCTCTGGTCGTACCAATCGATCCACGTATCGATCGACGTGACGACGTTGGCTTTCGTGGACGCAGGAAGCGCGGGGTAGAGCCAATCGAAGCCGAAAGCCATGCCCACGACGTAATTTCTGATGCCGTAGCCGGAGTCGGTCGAGGGGGCTTCGCCGCCGGCGCTCGGCGGCGTGCTCATCGCGTCGAGCAGGCGAGCGCCTGCGGCCCCGTAACGCGATTGTGCGTCGGTGTCGCTCGTGCTCCGGTAGCACAGACCGAGCGCCCGAATGGCAGGCACGTAGTCTTCCCCTTGATAGCCGGACCCGACGTTCGGGAAGTCGGGATAGGCACTGCCGCTGGGGGCGTACATCGTGCCGTTCACGTAGCCGTCGCACTTTGCCTTCAAGGCTGTCCAGGTCGCGTCCCCCGCGCTAACTCGGGCTTTCAGCCGAGAAAGCGTCGTGTCCGACAAGATGAGCCGCGCCTCCGGTCGCGCCGATAACTCCTGAGAGTTGCTTTCGGCGACCACGGAGTCGTTCTTGTCGCTCGGTGCACCGGAGCAACCGAGTCCCACGCCGGCGAATCCGATCAACGCTGTCCAGGTACGTGCTTGAAGGTTCCTTCGCATCACTACTCCTCGAAAAAAGCGCACACGAATGCCGCTGCGGACACCTCGTCCGCACGACCGACCCGCGGGTCACCGTCGCCCTACGCGCTCGAGCCGAGCGAGTTAAGGCGCGGAGCCCTGCGCATTTTTGCCACGACGCAGCGTCATGCGCAGACCTCCACCTGCTCCGAAATCGAAGCGCAAAGCCGTCAGTCCGGCAGCTGGAGGTCGGGCCAAACTAGCGGCGTGCGCGATTCGATCAAGGCAAATTCGCACGCGGCAGCTTGACGCACCGTGGCTTTTTTCCCTAGTTCGTACAATCCGCCGATGCGCGTGAGCGCGCTGCACTGAACGCGTTAAGCCATCGGTTTTGCGTACTTGGAGCGTGCAGCGCCGTCGCGGATTGTTCGTCTCCACCCTGCGAACGAGCGTCGGTCATAATTCGGTCAGCGGCGCGCACACCGGGTGCGTCATTATTGCGATGCAAGACCCTTGCGTGAACACGCGCGTGCGAGCGCCGTTGTACGCGGTCTGAGGGATTTAGTGAGCGCGCGCCAAGGGTCCATTCGACGCGCGCCTGTCCGGAGCTTCCGCGGCGGCGTTACAGTCGAGGGCCGCGAACCCGCGCGCCTCGCCCTTCACTGCCCCAAGGAGCCCTGCTTGAACAATCCGCCCTTGTCCGACGCTTTCGTGTTCTTCGGAGCGACCGGCGACCTCGCGTACAAGAAAGTCTTCCCCGCCCTCCAGGCGCTGATCCGCCGGGGCCGGCTGAGTGTTCCTATCATCGGAGTTGCGAAGGCGGGCATGACCGTCGAGGGGCTCCAAAAGCGCGCGCGCGCGAGTATCGAAGAGCACGGCGGCGGTATCGACGAGGCTGCTTTCTCGAAGCTCGTGAAGCTCCTGCGGTACGTGGACGGCGACTACAACGAGCGCGCGACTTTCGAGGAGCTGCGGCGACAGCTCGGCGGCGCGGAACGTCCGATCCACTACCTCGCCATCCCGCCCGACATGTTCCCGGTCGTGATCGAGCACCTCGCGGCGTCCGGCAACCTGAAGGACGCGCGCGTGATCATCGAGAAGCCGTTCGGTCGCGATCTCGCGTCGGCCAAGCGCTTGAACGACACGCTGCACGCCAAGCTCGACGAGTCCCAGATCTTTCGCATCGATCACTACCTCGGCAAGGAAGCGGTGCAGAACCTCCTCGTCTTCCGCTTCGCCAACACCTTCCTCGAGCCCATCTGGCATCGTAACTACGTCGAGAGCGTCCAGATCACGATGGCGGAGGCCTTCGGCGTCGAAGGGCGGGGGCGCTTCTACGAGCAAGCCGGCGCCATCCGCGACGTCGTGCAAAACCACCTGCTCCAGGTGGTGGGTTTTCTCGCGATGGAGCCCCCCGCGACGACTTACAACGAGGCGATGCGTGACGAGCTCGTCAAAGTGTTCCGGCAGGTACGACCGCTCGCGCCGAAGGAGCTCGTGCGCGGACAGTTTCGCGGTTATCGCCACGAGCCCGAGGTCGCCGCCGATTCGAAAGTCGAAACCTATGCGGCGCTCCGTCTTCACATCGACTCTTGGCGCTGGGACGGTGTCCCCTTCTTCATTCGAGCGGGCAAGCGCCTGCCGCTGACCGCGACGGAGGTGATCGTGCGGCTGAAGCGGCCCCCGCTCACGAAGCTCGCGTCCGGTCAGGGCAACTATTTGCGCCTGCGGCTGACGCCGGAAGTCGAAATCGCACTCGGTGCGCGCGTGAAGAAGCCGGGCGAAGCCATGCTGGGCGAGCCGGTCGAGTTGTCGCTGATTCATCACCCCGAGGGAGAGATGAGCGCGTACGAGCGGCTGCTCGGCGACGCCATGGGCGGAGATGCCACGCTGTTTGCCCGCCAAGACGCAGTCGAAGCGGCCTGGAGCGTCGTGGAGCCGGTCCTCTCCGCAAACGACGTGCTCGAATACGAGCCGGGCAGCTGGGGCCCGGAAGAAGCCAATCGCTTGACGTCGCAGGTGGGCGGCTGGGGGAAGCTCGGGCCGGCATAACGCCGCTCGGCGCTGGGTTCGAGAGACCGGAACGCACGACGGGGACTTGAACCCACACACCCTGCGGCACCGGAACCTAAATCGGGGGCGTACGCAGCGAACGGACGCGAACCGCGGTGAATGGCGGGATTTCTTGATGACGGATGGCGCCGTTGGGGCGCGTTGGGAGTGGGTGCCGACGATATTTCGACGATTCGAGAGAGCTATCGACTGCTCGCCGCTGCGTCGTCTCCGAGTCCCAGCTCGACCGTTCCATCCGCGAACTTCGCGGTCACGTGAAGCTCGCCGCCGAGCGCCTCCACGTACCGGCGCAGCGTGCTGAGGTTCACGTCTTCTCGGCGTTCGATCTTCGAAACCGTCGGCTGCCTGATGCCAAGGCGATCGGCAACGTCGTTCTGAGTGACCTGTCGCTTCGAGCGCAAATCCTGAAGTAGGTGTACTCGCTGCGGCTCCGTCTTCCGCTTGCTCCGAGCGAGCCGAGCGAGCCTATCGACCAAGCTGTCCTCCTCCGCGAGGAACTCGTCAGGACCTTCGCCGTAGCCGCCTGAGGGCGTCGACGACAAGCCAAACCCAAGGCTAGGCCGGTACTCGACGGCGAAGGATTGATCGCCGAACTTCACGTCCACGAACCAGTCTCCGTTTCGACGAGAAGGCGCGTCGACGCTGACCGTGGCACCGGGGAGCTTGCCCACGATGAGCCGCGTGAGATTCTCGATGCGCTTCTTGGGGGTCATGTTGCCTTCTAGAAAATGGTTCGACCGTCTCCGCCCGGCTTGTCGAGGACGACTCGCTTCCCATCGACCGTTTCGATCCGGATGGCGCCGTCCGTGGCGATGAACGTGTTATGTCCGCGACTTCGAAAGCGCGTCACGTCGGGCCGTCCGTCCACTTCTCTTGCGTTGTCATCATGCGGCGGATACATGCGGTCGTCGCCAAGCCAGGGGTTCGGGTCATAGGGAACGCCGGACAACTCGTCCTCCACTGCGTTCAAGGTGTCGGCTAGCTGCTTGCGTGCTTCGTCAAAGGATCCGGCAGCAGGAAGCCGGGCGAGTCGCTGGAGGAACTCTTCGAGACGTTCGGCTTTCGATTGAACCATCGGCGCTCCATCCAGTTTCCTTCGCCCCGATCATGCGGGGCCCCGCTCGACTCGAACGGGAGGGTCGGCCCCACTTGGGCGGGGTCAGGCTTCCGGCAGCGGTATGCCCAAATGGAATATAGCCTCAAGGCTATGGTCTGGCAAGCGCCGGGCTCTCGCGCCGTTGGCACTCAGGCCGCCGCACTCTGCCTCCCGCCCTCGAGTCGCCGCACGGCCTGCTTCAGGCTCTGGCGAGTGAAGAGTCCGCGGCGAACCCCTTGTCGCGCCGCTTGTTCGACGAGATCCGTGGCGACCGCATCGCTCGAGCAGTCCGCGACGGTGCGTAGCGCTTTGGTCACCGGGATAGGACCCTTCCATTCGCGTTCATCATCGGCAAGGTCGGCGAAGTGCAGCACCACGTTGCGCGGGATCCGTGCCCTCCGCCTCTTCCACGCCGTCGGCACCGTGACATGGACCTTCGCTGGGAGCGCATCCGAGAGCTGATGCAGCGCGAGCGCTGTCTCGTGACTGAACGTCCCCTCACGACGAGACCACAGCCACGTCGGAACGAGACCCTCCTCGTCGGTCGGAGGGAAGTTCACCAGACGGAAGACGCCTCGCTGCGAACGTTCGAGACGGCCGGCGTCGAGGTGGTGCTGGAGTAGCGGCAGTGAGAAGCCTGCTTCACCGGCTTCCTTGGCGGTGAAGTACCCGGCCTGGCTGGACGCCAGCTCGTATAGGCGGTTCCAGTCGGGGTGGGTTCCGGACGCGGCCCGACGAGGCATGCTCAAACATTAAATCCTATTGAATGTATTTGCAACTACTCACAGGGTCGTCGCCGGCAACTTGCTCAAGACGCAGCGACCTGCTCGACCGGTCATCTGATCCGTCCGCTCGCTGCGACCTTCGTATCCGTCCGGCGAACCGCGTCCTGACGCGTTCGCGGGGAGCCGCGTAGAACGCGTGCGTGACGGACGATTCAGCGGACGAAGGCGAGCAACGCTCGGCGGAGGGGATTGTCGTCGAGGCGCCGCTGAGCTTCGCCGTGC
>JAICUB010000019.1 GCA_025936045.1 Polyangiaceae bacterium
CGGCATCGGTCTCACCGAAGACGAGGATGCCAACTGCGCGAGCGACGTCTTTTTGCGCGACTTTTCGCAGCCCGAAAAGCCCGCGACGACGCTCGTGAGCGCGAACGCTTCCGGCCAGGCGTGCAGCTCGCGGGCGGACGCCGCCGGCTCGCTCGACGCAGTGCTGAGCGCCAACGGCAACTTCGTCGCTTTCGATTCGACCTGTTACGACCTCGTCTCGGCGGACGACGGTTCCGAGCAGAGCGAGGTGTTCGTACGCGACCTCGCGAAGGGCACCGTCACGAAAGTGAGCGTGAGCTCGAGCAACGGCCGCGGTACGGGCCCGAGCTTCGGCCCGCAAATCAGCGCGGACGGCCGTTACGTCGCGTTCACCTCTTATGCGAAGAACTTGGTGACCGGCGACACCAACGGGCAACCCGACGTCTTCGTGCGCGACATGGTGACGAAGAAGACGCTGCGCGTCGACGTCGGCGCCGACGGTCAGGAGCTCGCAGCCGGCGTCAACGCGTTCGCGTTCGCGAGCAGCGGCGCGGCGGTGGCGTTCTCCACCTATGAATCGCTGCTGCCCGAGGACACCGTCGGCTCCGGGCAGATCTACGTCCGCTACCTTCGCTGAGGCAAAGCGGTCGGCGCGCGCGACGCCGCGCTCATTCCGCGACGTACGCTTTGCCGTCCCACTTGTAGCGGCGCGGGCTCGGCGAGCCCCAGGGCAAGAGCAACGGCTCGAGGCCGCCGGCGGTCGTCGTATCGACGGGAAACGGGTACGTCTTCTCCGTCCAGCCCACGGCGTGACCCGGTCGCAGCTCGATGCGCGTGCCGCCGTGGTCGCCCGGCGCGAACTCGACCGAGCCGAGCACGCGGTCCTTCTCGACGGCACGGCCCGTTTCGGCCGCGAACACGCGGACGAGCGCGTCGCCTTCGACGCCGTAAACGAAGAGCGCGTAGCGCTCCACCGAAGCGCCGCCGAGCGCCTTGCTCGCCTTGGCGTGCAGCACGCCGCGCACGATGATTTCCGCCTTGCCGTCGCCCGTGAGATCGCGCGCCGTCACGTCGACGATGTCCTTCGCGTCCGGGACGCCGATCGTGATGAACGCATAGCTCGTCCCGTTGCGAAACCCCTTGCCGAACACGACGAGGTCGCGCTCGTGAACGAGCACGCGCTCGGGGCCGCCGTCGCCCGCCACGTCGGTCACGAAGTCGAAGCGCGGCCGCTCGTTGCCCGTCCCGCGGTCCTTCTTGTAGAGCGCGTAGACGCGATCGAGGAGCTCGTCCGACGTCGGCGGGCGCGGCGCGGGCGGCTGAGCCGGGCCTTCCGCTGCGCGCACCCGCGGCGCGGGCCCGCCTTTCGCCGCGCTCACCTTGGGCGTCCACGTCGTCTCGCCCGCGGGCTTGATGCCGTCACCCTGCCACTTGAACGACTTCGACTTCACCGACTCCCACGGCAAGAGCGTGCCGCCCATGTCGGACGGCGTCGGCTCGTCGTACGTGCCGGGGTCGAAGCCGTCGGAATCGCCCTGCGCGATCTCGATCGTGCCGCCGTGAATCGCCACTTTGTTCGCAATATAGCCGTCTTTCGTCTTGAGCCCGACCTCGTGCGCGAACGCCTGAATCGGCTGATCGTCGCGCCCGATCTTCGTCACGGTGAGCACCTCGCGGTACTGATCCTTCGCGCCGAGGCGCTTCTGAATCACGATCTCCTCGTGACCGTCACCGTCGAAGTCGACGAGCTCGAGCCGCGTCACCTTCGACGCGTCCTCGATCCCGAGCTCGCCCACGTAAAACTCTTTGCCGCCGCGGAAGGTCGGGCCGACGACGGCGAGGAGCGGCCCGAACACCGCCACGCGCTCGAGCATCGCGTCCCCGCTCACGTTGCCGTACACCTCACGCTGGGGGTTCGGCGAAAGCCCCTTCTCTTTCGTCACGTATTCGACGAGCCCCTCTTCCGCCGACGTGAGGAGCTGCGGCAAGGCGCGCCCCGCCGTCGCGCCCGAGGTGGCGATGACCGCCTTCACCGAGCCGCCCGCGTCGGCGTCCGTGAGCCGCACCGCCGCGCGCAGTCCCACGCGCTGCCGCGCCGACTCCGGAAACACGCTCCAGGGAATCGCGGCTTCGAGGTCGTACCCCTTCTCGGTCGGAGCCTCCACGACCTTCGCGCTCGGCACCGCCGCACCGTGAAGCTTCACGACGCCGGGGACCTTCCCCGGATCGCCCGGATAAAGCCCAATCTCGTAAGTTTGGCCCTTGGGAAAGGACAGAAACAGCGTCGCGTGATCCTCGTTCGTCCCCGCGGCGCTCGTCCGATGAATCTTCTTGTCGCCCACGCGGAGGACGCAATAGAGCGTCGCATCGTCGTACCCGAGCACGACGCCCGCCTTCGGATCCCCGCCGCTCGTCGACCCCTGCAGCGTCTCGCCGAGCTCCGTCATCTTCGCGGGCCACTCACGCAAGTCGCCGTCGATGCGCACCTTTTCGCCCTGCATCGGCTCCGCGTGAATCATGCGGCCCCCCGCGCTCGCGCTCCCGGCGATGCACGACAGCGCAAGCAGAACCAGCGCGCCCCGCGCGACGAGCCACGGACGGAGCGACGGTGAAAGCGACGACGAGCGAGCAGGAAACATGGCGCGGGAGCTTATCACGGACCTCTTCGGATGTTAGCGAGCGACGTGGCACGGATTCGGTCCTTGCGACGAGCCGAGCTACGGCGCGAAGTAGTCGAGTTCGAGCTTGAGGTCGTCGCAGGAGAGATACGCGTACTGATCATGTCCGGTCACGTCGTCGGTCTCGGTCTGCCTTTCGAACCGAAACATGTATTCCGAGACATTTCGCGCGCGATCGCGGTAATCCGAAGTGACCGCGTTCGTCACGCTCACGGCTCCCGTGGCCTGGCTGGCGTGCGTACTGAAGGGACCGAGGTCCGTCTCCGCCGAATCCCACGTAGCCTTGCTCGGGGCAGCGCTCGCGGTGTACGCGTGCAGCGTTCCAAATCGTGTGGACCCGAAGGCATTGGTTTGCGTGACGCCGAGAGTGCCGGTGAGCGTCGCCGAGTTCCATTGGATCGAGTCCGGCAGCGAGCTCAAGCTGAACATGACGACCGCAAAGACAGGGTCCCTGCCGGCGTCCTCTCCGACAGTCACGTGGTCATTTGCGGACTCACAGCGGGTGCTCGTCGTGGTCGTGCCGTTCGCCGACTCCGTGATCACGGCGCCGCCTCCGACCTGGACCGGCAGCGTGTGAGTGATGTGCCTCAGCGTCGTGAAAACGACGGTCTTCGGGCTCGCTAGGGCGTTGCCCGCCAGATCGTGAAATCCCGTTCCGACGATGAAGACGTATTGCTGACCGCTGGTCGCCGGATCGGAGACCTCCGCGTACTTGAGCGGGGACGAGGGCTTGATCGAAAGGCGTGTCTTGGTGTCATCCCACGTGAACTGAACGTCGTCCGGCGGCAAATCACTCGAGGCATATCCCGCCGTGCTTGCGTCCATGGGTTCGTCGAAGACGACGACGATGACGTCGTCCGCCTTCACGCCCTTTGCCCCGGTGTCCGGCCACGCAGTGGCGGAGCTCTGTGTCGTCACCATCGAGATATGGGGGGCTTCGGTATCCCCGCGCGCCTCCGGCGCCTCGCCTCCCATGCCTGCCGGAGCGTCCTCGGAGCCGTTCGCGCTGCCGCCCGTTGCCGGCGGCCTCGTCGTCTCGCGGCCGCCCGTGCCGCCTCCGGGCATTGGGTCGTTGCGCGCGCCGCCCGACCCGCCCGGCTCGGGAGCGTTGCCGGCCCCGGCGTCGTCGTCGGGCGAGCCGGCGTCGCTTTCGTCGCCCAGCGCGGCCTTGCCGCCGTTCGCCTTGCCGGCGAAGCCGCTCGCACCGCCCTGGCCGGCCTTGCCAGCCTCGCTTTCACCGCCGTGACCCGCGTTCGGCGAGCCACTCGCGCCCGCGGACGAAGCGCAGTTGCGCGCCGCGGCGCAGCCGTTGAAGTCGTCACCGCTGCAAGCCGCCCCCGCGAGGCCGCTCGCAATGGCGAAGCTGCCGCCGAAAATGAGTCCGAATGAACGTTGAATAAGACGCATGGCTGTTCCTTTCGTGGGCTCGACGACCTCGCGGTCCGAGCCGAACACCCGCGTATCGGGCCGCGCCGCGCGCCGGTTGCGCGGGCCGTGCGTTTTTTTGTTTTTGGGGGCGGCGGCACAGGGCCGCCAAACTCGAATGCGACCGGACTGCGCGCCGGCTTCGCGTCGAATCTACGCGCCGCCGAGCTTCCGGCCGTCGCGGCTCGAGCGGACGGGGACGACGGCGTCGGGGGGCGGGGCTTCGGGTTGGATGGTGACGTGGGTGAGGCCGTGCTCGTCGCGGAGGGCATCGGCGACGCGGCGGCAGACTTCGGCGCCGTGCTCGCCGCGCGCGAGGATGACGTGCGCCGTCAAGGAGTCGAAGCGTTCGGAGATGCGCCAAACGTGGAGGTCGTGGACGTCGGCGACGCCGGGCGTCGCGCGGATGCTGCGCTCGACGGCGGGCACGTCGACGTGCGGCGGCGCCGACTCGAGGAGGATCGAGGCCGTCTCTTTGAGGACGCGGAAGCCGCTCCACGCGACGACGAGCGCTATCAGGCCGCCGAGGACGGGATCGGCGCGAGTCCAGCCGAGCGTGACGATCGCGACGCCGGCGAGAATGGCGCCGACCGAGCCGAGCAGGTCCGTCAGCACGTGCAGGAACGCGGCGCGGACGTTGATGCTCTCCTTTTGGCCGCGAACGAGCAGCGCCGCGACCAGCAAATTCACGCACAGACCGCTGACGGCCGTGCCGAGCATGGGGCCGCCGCGAATCGAGACCGGGGAAAAGTAGCGCTCGCTCGCTGCTTTGAGCACGAGCACGGCCACGCCCGCGAGCACCATGCCGTTCGCGAACGCCGCGAGCACCTCGGCGCGACGGTAGCCGTACGTGGAGCGTTCGGTGCGCGGGCGCTCGGCGATGCGTTGCGCGATGAGCGCGAGTGCGAGCGCGCCGGCGTCCGCGAGCATGTGCCCCGCGTCGGCGACGAGCGCGAGGCTCTGCGTCCAAACGCCGACGCCCGCTTCGACGAACATGAACGCGGTCGTGAGCAGCATCGCTGGGACGAGCGACGTCGAGCTCGCGCCGTGAGCGCCATGACCGCCGTGCGAGCCGTGGCCACCGTGCGAGCCATGTGGGCCGTCATGGCCGCCGTGGCCATGGCCGCCGTGTCCACCGTGAGCGCCGTGTGCGGTCTGCGCGGCCACGTTCCGACCCTACACCCGAGCTTCTCTCGCTAACACCCGAGGGAGCTCGGCGTGTAACGCCGTTCGGCGGGTCAGTCGCGGCACGGAAGCGGCTCGCGCTGCGACCGCGGGCCGTGCCCAACCCAAAAACTCAACAAATTTGACCAATTGTGGGCTCGACGCCGCGCGCCGGCTTGCGCCACCGAGGGGCGTGCGGAAACATGCGCCATGTTTGACAAGACATTGCGCGAGTGCCTGACGTTCGACGACGTCATGCTCGTGCCCGCTTACAGCGAGGTGTTGCCGGCGGACGTCGAGGTGAAGACGCGGCTTTCGCGCAACATCGACCTCAACGTGCCGATCGTGAGCGCCGCGATGGACTCCGTCACGGAAGCGCGCGCCGCGATCACGATGGCCCGCTCGGGCGGCATGGGCATCATTCACAAGAATTTGCCGATCGCGCAGCAAGCGCAAGAGGTCGACCGGGTGAAGCGCGCGGAGAGCGGCATCATCTTGAATCCGGTCACGGTGCGGCCGTCCCAGTCGTTGCGCGAAGCGGTCGCCGTGATGCGCGAGAACGACGTGTCGGGCGTGCCGGTGGTCGAGGGCGACACGCCGGTCGGTATTCTCACGGCGCGCGACATTCGTTTCGAGAAGAACCTCGATCAGCCGGTGAGCGCGCTCATGACGAAGGAGCTCGTGAGCGTGACGAGCGCCGTCAAGCCCGAGGAGGCGCGCGAGCTCTTGCACAAGCACCGCATCGAGAAGCTGCTCGTGATCGAGCAGAAGAAGCTGGTCGGGCTCATCACGATCAAGGATCTTTTGCAGGCGGAGAGAAACCCGCTCGCCGTGAAGGACGATCGCGGCCGCTTGCGCGTGGGTGCGGCGGTGGGGCCGGGCCCGGACCGCGTGCAGCGCACCGAGGCGTTGATCGAGGTGGGCGCGGACGTGATCGTGGTCGATACGGCGCACGGCCATTCGCTCGGCGTGATCGAGGCCGTGCGCGACACGAAGAAGCGCTTTCCGAACATCGAGCTCATCGCGGGCAACATTGCGACGGCGGAAGCGGCGCGCGCGCTCATCGACGCTGGCGCGGACGCAATCAAGGTCGGCATCGGGCCGGGCAGCATTTGCACGACGCGCATCGTCGCGGGCATCGGCGTGCCGCAAATCACGGCCATCGCGGATTGCGCCGAGGTGGCGGAGCCGCGCGGCGTGCCCGTGATTGCGGACGGCGGCATCAAGTATTCCGGCGAGGTGACGAAGGCGATCGCCGCGGGCGCGGCGTGCGTCATGATCGGCTCGCTCTTCGCCGGTACGGACGAGGCACCCGGCGAGCTCGTGCTCTACCAGGGCCGTAGTTACAAGGTGTATCGCGGGATGGGCTCGCTCGGCGCGATGAAGCGCGGCAGCAAGGATCGCTACGGCCAGGCGGGCGCAGCGGACGAGAAGCTCGTGCCGGAGGGTATCGAAGGACGCGTGCCGCATCGCGGCTCGCTCGCGAGCATCATTTCGCAGCTCGTCGGCGGCCTGCGCGCCGGCATGGGTTACACGGGGTCACGCAACATCGGCGAGCTCAGGAAAAATGGGCAATTCATCCGCATCACGAGCCAGGGGCTGCGCGAGAGCCACGTCCACGACGTCATGATTTCGGAAGAGGCGCCGAACTATCACCTGTAGGCGGCGAGTTTCGCTTCGCGCCCGAGGTCGAAGGCGTAGAGGAAACCGGCGCCGACGGAGAGCGCGGTGATGGAGCCGATGCCGACGGCGCAGGTGCCGAGGGGCTCGCTCGAGAGTTGGTAGCCGTCGGCGCCCACGTTGCCGACGAACCAGAACGAGCGCGTGAGCCGAAGCGCGGCGCCGAGCTCGGCGCCGATCGCGAAGCCGGGACCGGCCGTGTCGGAGCAGCGGAACACCTGCGCCGGCTCGAGGTTCATCGACGGGCGCAGGCCGGAAGCGTCGACGTCTTGCCACGCGAGCCCGACGTGCAGGCCGACGAAGAGCTCCGCCGTGTCCCACCGGAACGGATACGCGCGCGCGCCGAGCTCGAGCTCCGTGACGGCGTAGTGGGAGTTGACCGTGCTCTGGCCGCTCGTCGCGGAAGCGGCGCCGAGACTCATGCGCTCGAGGCCGAACCCGAACGAGAACTCGGGCAGCAGCCGAAACGAGGCGCCGAGTCCGAAGCCGAGGCCCGCTTTTTCCTCTGTGTCGGCGGCAAAGCTCGGCGCGCCGAGGCGACTACCGCCGCGGGCCGTCACGTCGACGGCGAGCGCGTGACCGTCCTGCCAGGCGTCTTTGGCCGGCGGAGCGGGAGCGCTCGGACGATCGCTCGGGAGATTGACGCCGAGCATCGCGGGGGCCGTCGGTGAAGTGGTCGCGCCGGGGGTTTCGAGCGGTCCGGTGGTGGGCGGCGCGGGCGCAGCTTCGAGCGGCGTCGGCGGTGACTGCTCCGGGGCGACCGGAACGTCGGGAGTCGGCTGCGGGCCGCCGGTCGGCGGCGACGGCTGGGGAGGCGGCGGGGGCGGCGACGGCTGCGGCGGTGGTGGGGGCGACGGCGGCGGCGGGGTCTGCGCGAACGTCGCGGGAGCAAGAGCGAGGCACGCGAAGAGTGTCGAGAGCGCAAGCGTTCTCACGCGCGAACTATCGCGCGGAAGGGGCCGCTCGGGCAAACGGGGCGTTTCCCCACGCCCACGAGAACGCCGGCGTCTAACTCATCGAAATCGTGAAGATTTCTCCGCGTTGACAGACGGGGATCTCGCGTACATAGTCCGCGGCGGAGAGATGACCGAGTGGCCGAAGGTGCCTGATTCGAAATCAGGTGTGCTCGTAAGGGTACCGTGGGTTCGAATCCCACTCTCTCCGCAAGTAAGCGCAGCATCGAGCCAATTCGTCGTGATCTCGGTGTCCTGCTCTTGCTCTTACCGCTGACATAACCGACGGCCCCGCCCCAGCGAGGCCGCCGGCCTCCAGGAGAGGTGACCGAGTGGTCGAAGGTGCATGATTGGAAATCATGTGTGCGGGCAACCGTACCGAGGGTTCGAATCCCTCCCTCTCCGCAAAATACGAAGACGGTGCGCACCGCTGAGTCCGTGTCCGACACGGTGACGCGGGAGGGATTCGAACCGTCTTGGCCAGACGACGAACCACCTCGCTCGGCGAGCTGCACCGTGGAGGGTTCGCACCGGCGTCACTTCGACGGAACACGACGCACGGCGACCAGCGGATCCGCACGGCTCCGCACGTAAGGTCCGAGCCGCCTCAGGCGGCGAGGCATCCCTCCCTCCGCGCGAAGCGCGGTGACGGACCACATGTACGAGCGTCACACGCGTACGAGCCGAACTTCAGAAGGGATTCGAACCGTCTTGGCCAGACGCCACAGCTCGGGCGGTGCCGGCATGCGACGCACCAACATGGGGGCGGTAACGGGACGCGATGCGACGGCCTCCCTCCGCGGCGCGCGCAGGCCGGAGGGCCGAGCACGACGCTTGGGGGAGGCAAGCCGCGCGCAGCCCAAAGGGCGAGCACGGCGGGTGGGGGCAACAAGAGGCGCGCCATCCTCCCAGCAGTCAGCCCACGCGCTTCGCGATCAGCGAATTGACGCTGGTCATTGTGGCGGCGGCTTCCGCTTCCAAGCGGCGCCAGGTCTCAACGGGGAGCCGAACGCTCCGCACGGCCGTGGGTTTGCTCCGAGGGCGACCGGGCCCGCGGCGTACGAGCTTGCCGACGGAGGACGACGGCATCTCCCACAGCGACCAGAGCGCTATGCCGTCCGCCGGGTCGTAGTCCGCGAAAGGATTGCCGGGTACTCGCTTCCATGCCCTTCGATCGATGCGTTCTTCAGTCCAGTTCTTCATCGTAGATTCTCCTCTGCGCGGGGCTCGCCTTGCGAGCGCTGACGATGCGGATCGCTTCCCGTTCGACCTCGGCGTGCACGACGAAGAGCAGCCGCCGCTTCGATGAAAGCGCAATCAGTATCAGACGGTCCTCGTAGGACTGCGCTTCGTTGCGTAGATAGCATGCCCGCGGGTCATCGAAGCACGTTGCGGCCTCCGCGAAACTCACTCCGTGCTTTCGCGCGTTGGCAGCGGCCTTCTTGCGATCCCACTCGAACTTGAGCACGCATACTTGTAACACAAAAATGGTCCGCGTCCATCGGCGAAGCGCCGGCTCACGACCTTGCTTGTAAGCACGCCATCACGCCGCGCGTCAGCGACGCGCCTTCGCGCGTGATACGTGCCATCCACGACGCTACCCGCTCCTGGGGGGAGAAGAACGCGCTCCGAAACGACGCCTGCGTACGCGCTGCTCAGGATCGACGCGCACGATCGCGCCGCTCTCCCGATCGCGGTAACGCACCTGTCGAAGCAGGTACCCCGCGCTCGGGCGGCCGGGCGGGAGCAACAGGCGCTCCTCTCTACGCAGATGCGGATCTTCGCAGGGTCCAGTTTGCTTCCACTGGCCGAGGTCTGTGGGGGGCGGCTCGTAGCGTCCCAAGAGATACTCGAGCGGAGTCGTCCCTTGAGTCGTGAAGTAGATCGTAAAGATGGCACCCCAGAAAAGAAGCGCGCAGAAGACGACGGGGAAAGTCATGAGGCGCGCTCGAGCTCGGCGTAGACGACCGGCTCGAGCAAGACGGCCGCGCCAAGGTCGACGTCCGGCGCTCGGCTGCACACGAAGATCGTCGCTACCGAGCGCCGAGCAGACCTTCGAATGAGACGCGCCAGCGCGGCACTGTCCGCCACTCGAGCACGCCCCTCGGTGACGACGGCGTCAGGTTGCCACGTCAGGAGGTTCAGACACAGTTCGGTGTGATTGCGGGCGAGGATTGCGTCGAATCCTGCGTCACGTAGCTGGTCCAAGAGCGCGCGACCGTCGTTTCGACTTAAATCGGTCAGAAGGACGCGGGCGCGCCGTGTGGGTCCGTCGCCGCTGCTCTCGCGAGCACTGTCGGATGTGAGTTGCGCTAGCCCGTCCGTCATGGTCCCCCTGGATCGCCTCGAAAACCACGTCAAGTTGTCGCGCGGCCGGCGCCATAAGCGACGAACGCTACCACAGGCTGTCGCTGGCCGGTTCTGGGCCGGATCATTCCGACGCCGGGGTTACTTCACGATGAGACATTCGACGAACAGCTGCCTCGCTACGTCCGCGAGCGCTCGCGCCAGTACTGGACCCCGGTATCCGTGGCGGCGCAGGCCGCTGCAGCTTTCGCCTTGATGGGCGCCAAGAGGATCCTGGACGTCGGCTGTGGGCCTCGGAAGTTCTGCGTCGTGACCGCGTGCCTTCGCCCGGAGCTCAGCGTGCATGGGATCGAGCAACGTCCAAGGCTCGTCAGAGTCGGCAGGCGTCTGGCGCGACACTTCAACGCCACGAACGCGCACTTCTGGGCGGGGGACGCAACGCGCCTCTCTTGGGATCAATACGACGGCTTCTACTTCTTCAACCCTTTCGCCGAAAGCATCTTCGGCGACACCGATAGATTCGACGACAGCGTGAGCTTCTCGACCATGCGCTTCGGCGTCGAGCTGCTTCGGGCGGAGAGCAAGCTCGCTCGGGCGCGCGCCGGCACGGTCGTGATCACCTATCATGGACTCGGCGGCGTGATTCCGTCGACCTATGAGCTCGTCGCGGACGAACGCGCGGGCTCCGACCGAGTACGGACCTGGGTCCAGCGTGCCGCCCCACCGGCGGCTTGGGCTTGGTTCGAGACTTCCAACACCGTCGAACGCGTTTCGCGCAATCACATGCACGAGGCTCTCGCGCCGCTCATTTGCGGCCAGTCGGATGGTGGCGTCATCACGCGGAGCCAAACGACTACGTCTCCGACTGACGCACACCGGAACGGTGGCTCCTTCGGTCGCGTGTTGGCGCTGCGCCGGACCGTTCGTCGGTGATAGAGAGCATTCGGGGAGCCGCTCTCAATGCGCTGCATGAGTGCCTCCGGCCGACAGCGACAACGGCTCGTGGAGCCGCCGGCCTCCTCCGCGGCGCGCGCAGCCCAACGGGCGAGCACGGCGGGTGGGGGCAACACGGCTGCGGCAGCGCGACGTCACCCGTTCCGCGCGAGTGCCGAGGTCTTCATGTTCGCTCACGCCGCTGCCACACGCTCTTCTTTCTTGGCGCGAACCGCGAGCACCGGGCAATGAGCGTAGCGCACGACCCGTTCGGCGACGCTACCGATCACCGCGTGCGCGAGCCCCGTTCGACCGTGCGTGCCGATCACGACGAGGTCGTACGCGCGGCGGTCGGCAAACTCGGCGATGGTCTGGGACGGTGGCCCGAGCTCCGCGAAGGAGGTGCGCACCCGTAGGCCTTGCTCCTTCGCTTTCGCGACGAACTCAGCGAGCTGCGACTCGGCGCCCTTTCTGTAGATATCGAGCAGGGAGAGGTCCGCGACGCCGGCGTCGGGGAGCATCGACGGGGGAACGAAGACGGGCAATTCCCACACGTGAAGCACGTCGATGCTCGCGCCGAGTGCAGGCGCGAGCTCCGCGGCGTAGTCGAGCGCCGCGCGCGACGGCGCGGAGAAATCGGTCGGAACCAGGATCTGACGGATAGCCATGGGGAACCCGGTCTGCAGCTCGTGTGCCACGCTCGAGCTGCGCCTGAGCAACTTCTTCGAGAGGGGACCTTCGGCGGCGAAAGAGTACGCGCTTTCGACCTGCCCGCTCTGAACTCCGCGGGGCGTTGCGCAAGGTTTGCGCGTGTTCGATCGGCTGCGGTAGCCGTGCGCATCAGCCGGACTGCGGCCCGGGCGGAGGCCACGAGTTGAGCGTGCGCATGTAGCTCGTGCGTTCATAAACCTTCGGATCGGGGCAATTCGCGAGGTTCATGCTGCGACGAGCTTGGTCGAGCGAATGATAGCCGTGCGACTCGAGCCAATGTTCGAGCCCGCTCCGAAGCTCCGCAAATCGGTGGAGGCCGTGTTTCAGAATCTCCGACACCAGCTGGACGCCGTCGGCCCCGGTCATGACCACCTTCACGATGTCTTCGACCGAGTGGACGCCCCCGCTCACGGCGAAGCTCAGGTTGAGCTGGGCCGAAAGAATCGCGAGCCAGCGCAGCCGGAGCAAAATGTCGGCCGAAGTCGAGAGCTCGAGACGGTGGGCCACCTCGAGCTCGTCGAGATCGATGTCGGGCTGGTAGAAGCGATTGAAAAGCACGAGGCCGTCGGCACGTGCGCTTTCGAGCCGGCGCGCGAAGTGAGCGAGCGACGTGTGATACGGCGAGAGCTTCACGGCCACCGGCAACTGCGTCCGCGCTTTCACACTGGAAAGCATGTCGGCGGTCGTCTTCTCGATACTGTCCCCGGATTCATTCGGGTCCGTCGCGACGCGATAAGCGTTGAGCTCGAGCGCGTCGGCGCCGGCCTGATCGATGAGCCGCGCGTACTCGAGCCATCCGCTGTTCGTCGTGCCGTTCAAGGAGGCGATCACGGGGATTTTGACCGCGTCTTTAATGCGACGAAGCTGCTCCAGGTACTCGTCTGGTCCGAGCTCGAACTCGCCACGGTGCGGCGTGAAGTAGATGGCTTCGGCGAACGATTCCTCGTGCCTCGCGACCTGTTCTCCGACCTGGCGATCGTGAGTGATCTGCTCTTCGAAGAGCGAGTGCATGACGACGGCGGCGGCACCCAGGTCCTCCGCGCGACGAACCGCGCCGAGGTCATCGACGAGCGGCGACGCGCCGAGCATCAAGGGGTGCGGCAGGGTGAAGCCGAGATAACGAGTGGTGAGATCCATGTGGGTGCCTATTTGGATGCCGTCGTCCTGCGCTCAGCGA
Organism: Polyangiaceae bacterium; assembly: GCA_025936045.1. GTDB lineage: Bacteria > Myxococcota_A > Polyangia > Polyangiales > Polyangiaceae > PMG-095. Next base: position 13,008 of record JAICUB010000019.1, read on the forward strand.
CCGACATCGGCGCCTTCTCGTGCAGGGTCCATGCCGGCTCGGCACCTCGAGCGCGAACGGGATTTCGACCACTCGCGTGCAAGCATCACCCGCAAATGCTGCGCGGCGGACGGCGAGAGGACGCGTATTCTGCGCGCAGAACGGCCTTCTCGCGCGAATCACTCGCAGTCATGCCGGGGAAGGCACGGCGCCGGTCGCGTGGCCCGCAGCTTGCTCTGTCCGCCGACTGCGACGGACTCCGCATGCAAGACCCGAACTGGCAGGACCGTTACCGAGCTCGAGTGCTTTCGCCGCGCGAGGCGATCGCGAAGCTCGAGCCCGGCCGTCGCATCCTCGTCGGCTCCGGCGCCGCCGAGCCACTCACCCTCGTGAACGCGCTGGCCGAATACGGCGACCACCTCGCGGACAACGAGATCGTGCACCTTTTAACGCTGGGGCCCGCACCCTACGTGCGCCCCGAATTCGAGCGCCGCTTCCGCCATGCCGCGTTCTTCATCGGTCCAAACACGCGCGCCGCCGTGCAGGAAGGGCGCGCCGATTTCATTCCGGTGTTTCTCTCGGAAGTACCGCGACTCATCCAATCGCGGCGCATCCGCATCGACGCAGTGCTGCTCCAGGTCACTCCGCCCGACCGGCACGGACAAGTGAGTCTCGGCGTCTCCGTGGACGTCGTGCGCGCGGCGGTCGACTCGGCCGACCTCGTGATCGCCGAGGTGAATCCTGCGATGCCACGCACGTTCGGGGATTCGCTCGTTCGCGTCGAAGACATCGACTGGCTCGTGCCGGTAAGCAGCGCCGTGCCGGAGCTTTCGCTGGAGCCGCTCGACGAGACGAGCCTCGCGATCGGCAAGCACGTAGCGAGCCTCATTCCGGACGGAGCGACGCTTCAGACGGGCATCGGCAAAATCCCGCATGCGATCGTGAAGGCACTCGGCAATCGCCACGATCTCGGAGTGCACACCGAGATGCTCTCCGACAGCATCGTCGATCTCGTCGAGGCGGGTATCGTCACCGGCCGGCGAAAGACGCTCTTGCCCGGAAAAATCGTGACTTCGTTCGTGATGGGAACGAAGCGGCTCTACGACTGGGTCGACGACAACCCGCTCGTCGAGCTCCGGCCGAGCGATTTCACGAACGACCCGCTCATCGTCGCTCGCAACGACAACATGGTCGCGATCAACTCCGCGCTCGCCGTCGACCTCACCGGCCAGGTCGCCGCGGACACGATCGGCGGCCGTTTCTTCTCCGGTATCGGCGGTCAAGTGGACTTCATCCGCGGCGCCGCCCGCAGCCGCGGTGGCCGTCCCATCATCGCGCTGCCCTCTACCGCGAAGAACGGCTCGCTCAGTCGCATCCAACCGGCGTTCGAAGAGGGCGCCGGCGTCGTGACGAGCCGTGGAGACGTGCACTACGTCGTGACGGAATACGGCGTCGCCGACCTCTGGGGCAGAAGCATCCGCGAGCGCGCGCTCGCCCTCATCGAGATTGCGCATCCCGACTTCCGCGCCGACCTGCTCGGCGCCGCAAAGAAAAAGCGTTACGTCTTCGCCGACCAACGGGTCCCGCGCGTCACGCCGCGCTACTCGGCGGTGCCCTCGGCGGTGAAGGGTGGTGAACGCGTGCGCATCCGGCCGATTCGCATGGCGGATCAGGAGGTGCTGCAGGATCTCTTCTATCGACTGTCCGACGAAAGCACCTATCAGCGCTTCCTCGGCTTCAAGAAGTGCCATCCGCGCGAGGAGATCATGGCGCTCGCCGACATCGAGAGCAAGCAGAGCATGGCGCTCGTCGCCGAAGTCGAGGGGAGTGACACGGGCGAGCTCGTCGGCATGACTCGCTACGATCTCGACGAAGCAACCGGCTTCGCCGACGTAGCGGTCGTCGTGATCGATCGATTCCAGCGCAAGGGCCTGGGCAAGGCGCTGTTCGCGCGGCTCGTCGAAATCGCGAAAGCGGAAGGTGTCGCAGGCTTCACCGCGGACGTCCTGCCCGACAACGGCGCCATGCTCGCTATTTTTCAGAAGAGCGGCGAGCGCGTGGAGAGCCGTCTCGACCGGGGGGTCTACCGCGTGCGATTGACGTTCGAATGAGCGCCGCCGATTCACCGCCGGCAACCGCCGCGCCCCGCCTACCCTTCGCACCGCGTCGTTGCCGACTGGCGCTCACGGGAGGTCCTCGGTGGGGGCAAGACGACGGCAGCCGACCTCTTTCGGCGCGAACGGAGCGCACGATGCGGACGCACGACGAGCCGTCCAACGGGCGATTCACGTCCTCGGCTACGTCTGCGGTTCGGCCTCGAGCGGCCTCGGGCAGCGGAGAATCAGGATAAGCCGCGCAACGACTGCGCGAGCTAGGGGCGGGCGCGAAGGGATTGCGCTCATCCCCCGCACCCGAGGATCTACTTCGACGCACGGCTGCGGATCTTGGGCGCGCATCCTGCAAGCGGTCGCACAAGAGCCGACATGCAAAGTTGCGACGATACGAGGCCCGAGTCCGCGTCCGGGCTTCCCCAGACGGAAGCCGCTGCTCGCTTGCGCGCGTTCGGACCCAACGCGCTGCCGCCGCCTGAGCGCGCCTCCTTCGCGCTACGGCTCGTCCGACAGCTCCGGAGCGCGCTGATCTACCTACTGCTCTTCGCGCTCGCTCTCGACGCCGCCGTATGGCTCTACGAGGGCCGCCACGGAGTGCCCGTAGAAGCGCTGGCGATTCTGGCGGTGCTCGCGCTGAACGCGGGGCTAGGAGTCATTCAGGAGTACCGTTCGGAAAGCGCGCTCGAGGAGCTCGAAAAGCTCGCCTCGCCGCACGCTTGGGTACGGCGCGACGGCGCGCTCGAGCAGGTGCCCGCAGCCATGATCGTGCCCGGCGATTGTGTACGGCTGGAAGCCGGCGATCGCGTGCCGGCCGACGGGATTGCCGTCCGTCCGGACGCGCTCGCTGTCGACGAATCGACGTTGACGGGCGAAGCCCTGCCCGTGGTCAAGCTGGACGGCGCCGAGCTCCACAGCGGTACGCTCGTCGTCTCGGGCCGCAGCGACCTCGCCGTCACGGCGACGGGCTCGACGAGCACGATGGGACGCCTCGCCGAATCCCTCACCCGCATCGCTTCCGCGAAGACACCGCTCGAAGTGCGCGTCGATGCGCTCGGGCGCCGGCTCGCGCGCTACGTCGGCGTGCTCAGCGTCATGCTCGTCGGCGCCGGGATCCTCGTCGAGGGACCGGCACGCTTGCCCGCGGTGTTGATCTTCGCGGTCGCGTTCGCCGTCGCGATCGTTCCGGAGAGCATGCCGGCGATGATGACGTTGTCGCTCGCGCTCGGCGTCCAGCGCATGGCGCGAAGAAATGCGGTAATCCGGCGACTCGCCGCGGTGGAAGCGCTCGGGTCGGTCACCGTGATTGCCTCCGACAAGACGGGCACCCTCACGTCGAACCGCATCGTCGTCGAACGCCTGCATAGCCCGGACGAGCACGAAGCCCTGCTCGCGATCGCGCTCGCCAACGACGCCGACCATGCAGAGGGCGCCGGCGACCCGCTCGAGCGTGGCCTCTTGGAATACGTCGCTGGGCGCGGCGCCGACGTACCCGCGCTTCGCGCCGCCCATCCGCGCGTGACGAGCGAACCGTTCGACAGTCAAAAACGCTCGATGCGCGTCACCGTCGAACACGGGGACGGCGGGCTTCGCACGTACATGAAAGGGGCCGCCGAGGTCGTGCTCGCCGCGTGCGTGATGGGCCACGAGCAGCGCGGCGAGTGGCGACTGCTGGCCGAGACCGAGGCGAAACGCGGCTTCAAGGTGCTCGGACTCGCGACGGGCGACGGAAAGCACGGGGCGAGCCTCGAATTTCTGGGGCTGGTGTCGCTATGGGACGCGCCTCGACCGGACGCCTTGGCGGCCGTGCGCGCGGCGGAGGTGGCCGGAATTCGAGTGTTGATGCTGACCGGTGACCATCCGGAAACGGCGCGCAGCATCGGCGAACGTGTGGGCATCACCTCGAACCGGGTGCTCACGGGCCAGGACATCGACGCGCTCGACACGGCGGCCCTCGGCACCGCTCTCACGGACGTCAACATTTTTTCTCGTCTTCTCCCGGAACACAAGCTTCGCATCGTCGAAGCGCTGCAGGCGCGCGGCGAAGTGGTCGCGATGACCGGCGACGGCCTCAACGACGCCCCGGCGCTCAAGAAGGCCTCTGTCGGCATTGCGATGGGGCAGCGCGGAAGCGAAGTCGCGCGCGAGGTCGCGGACGTGGTGCTCTTGGACGACAACTTCTCGACCATCATCGCGGCCGTCGAGGAAGGTCGCGTGATTCATCGGAACATCATGAATTTCGTGCGCTTCACGTCCTCGAGCAACGTCGCCCTGACTATCCTCGTGCTCGGGGGCGCAATCGGCTCGATCTTTTTCGGACTCCGTAACGCTCTCGGCGGCGTGCTGTTGCCGCTCACGGCGCTGCAAGTCCTGTGGATCAACTTCCTCGGCGACGGGCCCCCTGCGCTTGCGCTGGCCGTCGACCGCGGGCCCAGCGTGATGAACGAGCCCCCCATTCGGCCGGGCACGAGCTTGCTCGACCGCTCCACCCTCGAATTCATTCTTACGGACGGGTGCTTCAAGGGTGGCATGGGTCTCGGGCTCCTAGTCGTCTTACCGGCACTCGGCGCGAGCCTCGGCAGCACCTCGACGGCCGTTTTTCTTTACGAATCGCTGGCCAAGCTCCTAAGCGCTTATCCGGCGCGCAGGCTGAGCGCAGCGGCCAAGCCGAACGCCTGGCTGCACTTGTCCGTCGGCACCGGCGTCGTCGTGGCGGTGCTCTGCGTGTGGCTCGAACCGCTTCGGCGCGCGCTCGAGCTCACGGCACTCGAACGCGACACGGGCTTTCCACTCGCCGTTGCCATCGCGATCACGCTCGCGAGCGGCGAGCTCACGGCTCGCATCCTCAGAGCGCGCAGAATCTGCATCGGCAACGGGCGCTGAAGCGAACTTTGCGCGACCAGCCTCGAGGGTGCGCAGCGATCATGTGGGCCACTTCGTTCCGCGTCGCGCAGGCGGTTCGCTACCGCAGCCGCGGTGCGCAAAAATTTCGCGAGCATGAACCGCCGCGGCGTTTCGAAACGCAGCCCCATGATCCTCGGTTTCGGCGCTAGGCGCGGTGGCCGCGCTCACAGGTACGCGTGCGCAATGTACTGCTCGAGCATTCGGTGCGTGTTGAAGAACGAGCCGGTGAGCGCAATCGTATTCCGCATCACGGTGAGATAATCATCCGGCCGCTCATAGAAAATCGGGACGATCACACGCTCGAGCTCGCCGTAGAGGTCATCGGCGTCGCGGCGGTCGTCGGCACCGTCGCCGCGTTCGTATCCGTCACGACCGATGGCCCAGCCCGTGGCCCCTTCGACGTGCCCCTCGAGCCACCAACCGTCGAGCACGCTGAGTGAAGGAACTCCGTTGATGGCCGCCTTCATCCCGCTCGTGCCCGAGGCTTCGAGCGGTGGACGCGGCGTGTTTACCCACAAATCGACGCCCGAAACCATCGTGCGCGCGGTGCTCGCCCCGTAGTCCTCGAGGTAGACGATGCGCACGGCGTCGCCGAGATCGGCCGCGCGGTGCGTGATCTCCGCGATCAAGCGCTTCCCTTCATCGTCGTGCGGATGCGCCTTGCCGCCGTACACGATCTGCAGGCGCCCCACGTTGGCCGCGATGCGGCGCAGGCGGTCCAAATCGGAGAGCAAGAGCGCGGGTCGCTTGTACGCGGTGACCCGGCGGCCGAAGCCGAGCGTCAATACCGCTGGGTCGAGGTGGATGCCCGTAACGAGCGCGACACGCTCGAGGAGGGCGCTCTTTGCCGCATGGTGGGCGGCAGCGATTTCTTCGAGCGGGATTTTGAGCGCGTACCGGAGGGAAAAGTTGTCCGCGCGCCAGCCACCCAGGAAACGATCGTAGAGCGCCAAGAACGGCGGGGCCGCCCAGGTCGCGACGTGAACGCCGTTGGTGATGGCTTCGATGCGGTACTCACCGAGGAGATGCTGCGAGACCTCCCCGTGCCGCTTGGCGACGCCGTTGACGTAGTGGCTGAGGTGGAGGGCCAGGTACGTCATGTTGAGCATGCCCTCGTGGGTGAAGCCGGCCGGCATGCGGCCGAGCTCCGGGCGCCCCACGACCGCGAGGGCGAGGTCCAGCGGAAACTGGTCGTGCCCTGCGGCTACCGGCGTGTGGGTCGTGAACACGCATTGGCGTCGCACCGCGTCGACGTCCGTCGCGTCGGCGACGGAGGCACCACGACGTTCGACGTGCTCGTCGAGCAATTCGAGCGATAAGAGCGCGGCGTGGCCTTCGTTCATGTGAAAGCGCTCGAGGGAAGCGCAACCGAGCGCGCGGAGAAAGCGGACGCCGCCGATGCCGAGGATTATTTCCTGCGCGAGGCGGTACTCCGCGTCGCCGCCGTACAGACGATCCGTGAGCTGACGGTCAGCCGGATCGTTGCTCGGAAGGTCGGCGTCCAGGAGTAGGACGCTCACGGACCCGCCCTTGGCGCCGCGCACGTCGTAACGGAAGCCGCGAAGCTCGACGCTACGACCTCGCACCTCGACGCGCGTTCGCACGTCGAGCTCGGTGAGGCGCGTCTCGGGAGACCACGGCTCGGGCTCTTCGGTTTGTCCGCGCTCGGGATCCAAACGCTGCCGCACGTAACCGAGCCGGTGCACGAGCGTGACCCCCACGAGCGGTATGCCGAGGTCCGCGGCCGCACGGATCGTGTCGCCGGCGAGCACGCCGAGCCCGCCGCTGTACGTGGGGATGTCGTCCTCGATGTGGATCTCCATCGAGAAGTAGGCGACCTTGGCGTCCAAGACCGAATTGGCGGCAGGCGGGTAGGAGGGCACGGCCGCCGTTCGGAGCACGCTGCGTGCCAGCTCCGAACCCACTCCGATCCGTGGCGCGGAGCTTTGGCCGACGTGTTCGCGAGCGCAAGTTCTGCGCCTCGCATCCGCGCTCACGCAGCTTTTGCTTGCGTGAATGCGCGTAGCAGGTCGTGCGCAAGCCGAATCGCTTTCTCAGGGCTCTACACCCGCTGGATCGGGCCTTGCTTGGAAGGCGACACATCGGTCGGAGACCAGCCATGAAGGTTCAATCGATTTTGGTTCCCGTCGACTACTCCGAGTGCTCCGCCAAGGCCCTCACGCTCGCGGCCGAGCTTGCACGACGCTTCGGCGCCGCACTCGACGTGGTGCACGTCTGGGATCGACCCGCGTATGTGTCCGACGACACGATTGTCGGACACGGCGACGCCGCACGCTCTCTCGTCGACATGATCTGCGAGGAAGCCACGCGCCAAATGGAAGCTTTCACGGCGGGGCTCGAGCTTCCGCCCACGACGAGGATGTCGAAACGTCTGCTCGCTGGAAATCCGGCGGCCGTGGTGCTCAGGGAGCTCGCCGAAGGCAAACACGACCTGCTCGTCATCGGGACACACGGCCGCACGGGGCTCTCGCATCTCCTGCTCGGAAGTGTCGCCGAGAAGCTCGTGCGACTCTCACCCGTGCCCGTTCTCAGCGTGCCTCACGACTACAATCCCCTGCCGGAGGACGCGCCGTGACCGACGTCGCGCTCGCCACGCTTCAGCTCGCTCGGTTCTTGATGACGCTCTCGAAGGCCTGAAAGCGACATATTGCCCGACTTCCGTTGGGTCTGGAGAGGTGCGGGGCGAATCGGAGTGCGCACCCTCGAGCACACGTGGCGTGCACCTTGCAATCGAGGCGAGCATGGAAACGCGAACACGCGTCGTGGTCGTCGGAGCGGGCCCGGTAGGTCTCTTGGCTGCTCTTCACCTGAGCCGGCGCGGCATCGACGTGAGCATCATCGACGAGAGCGAGCCGGCTTCCGCGCAGAGCTTCGCGGTCGTACTCCATCCGCGAACCGTCGCGATGCTCGCAAATCTGGGCCTGGTCGAACCGCTTCGCTGGCAAGGACAATCCTTCCGGCGCGTCACCATTTTTACGGACGGCGAGCGCCGGGCGCTGCTCAAGCTCCCGGTTGACGGCGAGCACGCAGACGGCGCCCTCACGCTTCCGCAAAATGTGCTGCGGAAGGCGCTCGAGCACGCCGTCACGACCCTCGGCGTCGAGGTCACGTACGGCTTTCGCCTCGCATCCTTCGAGCAGGGGCCGGACCAAGTTCGCGCGCGCTTCATCCACACGAAGCGGACCTCGGCAACCGATACGCGAGCCCTCATGCCCGGCTCGGAGGACCTTCTCGTCGAATCCGAATTCTTGATAGGTGCGGACGGCCATCGATCGACGGTTCGCGAAGCGCTCGGTAGCGCGATGATCGACGTTGGTTCGGCGCAGACCTTTGCATTCTTCGACGTGCCGCAGCCCTCGCCGGGCGGCGAAAACGCCGAACTCGTGCTCGGCGCTCGCTCCGCCGCGATTTATCCGCTCCACGGGGGCAGCACGCGTTATTCGTTCGAGCTCGATGCGCCCGCGCTCGCCCCTTTGGGCCGCGCTGAGCTCCATACCCTTCTGGAGCTGCGGATGCCGTGGCATGCGACCGCGGCCGGCCCCGTCGAGTGGTCAGGCGTGCGCACGTTTCGCAAGGCGCACGCAGAACGCTTCGGACACGGGCGAGTCTGGCTCGCCGGCGACGCCTGCCACCTGACGAGCCCGCTCGGCGCGCAAAGCCTCAACGTCGGCCTACGCGAGGCGCGCGACCTCGCGGACGCCGTGAGTGAGTGCCTGGACGGCCGGCACATCGAGCAGCTGGCGGCGGGCTACGCCGAGCAGCGACGGCTCGAGTGGCGTCGACTACTCGGGATCGGATTCGAGCCGACACTCGGAAGGTCCATTCCGGCATGGGCAAGCGCTCACACGGCAGCGCTCGTCTCGTGTCTGCCCGCATCGGGTGACGACCTCGACGACCTTCTCGCTCAGCTCGATATCACGCTGCTCTGACGGACCGAACGGTCGGGGCTCATCACGGATCGAGCCTCTCCGGGTTGAGGCCGACGGTGCCCGTGCTCGAGGGCGCAATTTTTGCGTCTGCCGCTGAAACGGCCCGCGACAATGAACGAGCGGCGCTACGTCGGCGGAGGGGTCCCCGCCGACGTAGCGATCATGACGCGGATGCGCCGGAGAGCGTTTCGGTTTCGTGGGCGAGAAGGGTGAAGTAGGCTCCCCGCCGCGGCGAAATTTGGCCACGGGTAGGGAACGGGATGGTGCGCGTCCGAAAAACCGATCGGGGCTCGAAGGCAGCGATGGCGACCGACTACGTCACGACGGCGAGCATGACATGACTCGAGAGGTCACGCGGGCGCTCGGTTGGGCATCGGCCGTCACGGCGGGGCTGGCGCTTCTGATTCTGCTCGGTTCACGCAAGCTCGAGCACTTCGACGCCGCTCTCGTCGCGTACACGTTCTCCATCGTGTTCGCGACCTTCGGCCTCACGTACCGCTACACGATGTGGCTTTCGCGGCCGCCGACGGCACTCTACTGGCGGCGGGGTTGGCAGGCCTTTCTCCTCGGCGGGCACCGCCTGCGAAATGCTCGTTCCTGGTTCGCGCGCGTCACGCTGGACGTCCTACTGAACCGCTTCATTCTACGTCGCGATCGGCTGCGCGGCCTCACGCATCTGCTCATCATGTGGGGCTGCACGCTCGCGGTAGCGATCACCTTTCCCCTCGTCTTCGGGTGGCTCCACTTCGGTCCCGTGCCGGGCAACCTCTCCATGTACCAGGCGGTCGTCTTCGGCTTCGTGGCGTTCCGCTTTCCGCACGACTCGTGGGTCGCGTTCCTGCTATTTCACGGCCTCGTTTGGGCGTCGTTCCTGGTGATTGCGGGTGTCATGTTGGCCATGCGCCGGAGGATGCGCGAGGAGGGCGCCGGGGCCGTTCAGCGTTTCGCGGAAGATTTCATGCCGCTCTTGCTCTTGTTCGCGGTGAGCGTCACGGGCTTGATGCTGACCGCGAGCTACACGTGGATGCGAGGCTACGGCTTCACGTTCATCTCGCTGCTGCACGCATGCACCGTGATCGGGACGTTCGTCTGGCTCCCGTTCGGGAAGTTTTTTCACGTCTTTCAACGACCCGCTCAGCTCGGCGTCAGCTTCTACAAGGACATGGGGCGGCTCGGCGACAAGGCTCACTGCCGGCGCTGCGGACATGCCTTCAGCTCGCGTATGCACGTCCTGGATCTGATCGCCGTCGAGCGGCAGCTCGGTTTCAAATACGAAATCCCCGGCAGTCCGGCCGAGCATTACCAGTGGGTTTGCCCGCCTTGCCGCCGCGCTTCCTTTGCGGTCGCGCAAGGACTGCTCTGGCGCGACCAGCGGGGCGGAGCGCCACTGTCGCAAACCCATGAGCCGCAGGCCATGCCGGCCCAGGCAAACCCGGGCCTCGGCTCCGGTCCGCTCGGTCCCGAAGACGCGGAGAATTTTCATCCATGAAGTCCCCCGAGGTCGCTGCTGACGTGCCTGTGCCTGGTCTGGACCTCGACGCCATCCGGGAGTTTGGGCCGTTTCGCGCATACGCGCAGGACGTGCGCGTGGACAGCGGAGTCATCCCGGACAAACAAGTGAAAACGCATTGTTGCTTTTGCGGGCAGCAATGTGGAATCGAGCTCAAGGTCAAGGGCAACACGATCATCGGTATCGAGCCGCGGTATGACTTCCCGTTCAACCGCGGCATGCTCTGCCCGAAGGGCGTCAAGCGTTACCTCCAGCAAGCTCATCCCGATCGCCTTCTGTCCGCGTACGCAAAGGACTCCAACGCGCCGAGCGGTTTCCGCAGACTCCCGTACGAGGAGGCCATTCGGCGCGTTGCGGACGAGATCCAGCGCATCCAGACGGCGCACGGTCCGAACGCGTTCGCGGTCCTGTCGGGAGCGAGCCTGACGACCGAGAAGACGTACTTGATGGGCAAGTTCGCCCACATGTGCCTGCGCACGTCGAACATCGATTACAACGGCCGGCTCTGCATGGTCAGCGCGGGGGCCGGCAACAAGAAAGCCTTCGGCGTCGACCGCGCCGCGAATCCTTGGAGCGACATCCTCGAAACGGACGTCGTGCTCGTCGCGGGCGCAAACGTGGCGGAATGCGCGCCCATCACGACGAACTACATCTGGCAAGCGCGGGAGCGCGGAGCCAAGGTCATCGTCGTCGATCCGCGCATCACGCCGCTCGCTCGCACGGCCGACCTCTTTCTGCCGGTGAAGCCGGGCCGCGATACCGCCCTCTTCAACGGCATTTTGCAGCTGATGATCGAGAACGACTGGCTCGATCACGACTTCATCGCGCGTCACACGGTCGGCTTCGAAGCACTCGCCCGCGAGGTGCGAGCCTGGACTCCGCAGCGCACCGCGGAGGTGACCGGCGTCGCCGAACGGTCCATCCGGCGCGCGGCCGAGCTCTGGGGCACCGCCAAGTCGAGCTTCCTCATGCACGCACGTGGCATCGAGCATCACAGCCACGGCGTCCACAACGTGCTCAGCACGATCAACATCGTGCTTGCCTCGGGGCGCATCGGCCGGCGCGGCTCCGGATACGCGACCATCACGGGTCAGGCGAACGGCCAGGGGGGACGCGAGCACGGACAGAAGTGCGATCAGCTCCCGGGCGGGCGTGAGCTCGCGAATCCGGAGCATCGCGCGTACATCGCGGGCCTCTGGAACATGGAGCCGGACGAGCTGCCGCAGCCGGGAGTCGACGCCTACGAAATCATGCGGAAGGCCCACGCGGGCGAGATTCGCGGCCTGTTGTCGATTTGCTTCAACCCGGTCGTTTCGCTGCCCGACAACAACTTCGTGCGCGCGGCGCTCGAGAAGCTCGAGTTCTTCGTCACGATCGACTTCTTCATGAGTGAGACCTCGCGCTACGCCGACGTCGTGCTGCCAGGGTCCCTGCAGGAAGAGGACGAAGGGACGGTGACGCAGGTCGAGGGCCGGATCATCCGCATCAATAAAGCGGTCGAGTGCCCGGGAGACGCGCGCGAGGACTGGCGCATCATTCAAGACCTCGCGCGTGCGCTCGGACGCGAGCGCGGGTTCACGTTCCAGAGCCCCGGGGAAATTTTCGAGGAGCTCCGCGTCGCCTCGAAGGGCGGGATCTGTGATTACTCCGGCGTCACCTACGAAAACATCGAAAAACACGACGGTGTTTTCTGGCCGTGTCCGAGCGAGACGCCCGCGGGCATACCCGCAACGAGCGCCCAGGGAACCCTTCGGCTCTTCGAGCCAGACTCGTGGAATCCGATCGCGCGGGGCGCCGGTCCCTTCTACTTTCCGGACGGGAAAGCGCGCTTCAACGTCACGCCTTACGTCGGGCCCGCCGAAGACGTGGACGCCGACTATCCGGTGATCCTGACGACAGGCCGCGTCGTGAGCCAATTCCTTTCCGGCAATCAGACGCGCCGCATCGGTCCGCTCGTCGACCACTACCCGGAACCGCGCGTGGAGCTTCACCCCAAACTCGCGGCGCGACTCGGCATCGCCCACGGAGACTGGACGACGCTTCGGAGTCGCCGCGGGACACTCACTGTCCGCGCGAGCGTCGTGAGCACGATTCGTCCGGACACGGTCTTCGTCCCGTATCATTGGGGCGGCAGAAAGAGCGTCAACCAGCTGACGATCTCGGCGCAGGACGCGATTTCGAAGATACCCGAGTTCAAGGTCTGCGCAGTAAATGTCGTCAAAGCCGACGGCCCGCCGGAGTACGCCACTCAACTCGAGCCACAGCAGTAGCGAGGGAACATGCCCGTACCCGAGACCCGTGAGTTCTTTCTCGATGCGAGCCGCTGCATCGGCTGTCAGTCGTGTGTTCAGGCCTGTGCGGAGTGCGACACGCACAAGGGCCAATCCATGATCCAGCTGGACTACGTCGACCGGTCGCGCTCGACGCAGACGCTGCCCGTCATCTGCATGCATTGCGATTCGCCGACGTGCGCCGAGGTTTGCCCGGCGGACGCGATCAAGCGGACGGAGGACGGCGTCGTACAGACGGCTCGGAAGCCTCGCTGCATCGCGTGCAACAACTGCGTCCTGGCGTGTCCGTTCGGCGTGCCGAAGATGAACACACGCATGAACCTGATGATGAAGTGCGACATGTGCTACGATCGCACTTCCGTAGGGCTCAAGCCGATGCGCGCGTCCGTCTGCCCGAGCCAGGCGCTCGCGTTCGGAACGCGCGAGGAGATCGCGGCGCTCCGGCCCGGCGCGCGCCCCGTCAACACGTTTCAGTTCGGCGCGCAAACGATCCGAACCAAGGTCAACGTCCTCGTTCCGAAGGCTGCTGCGAACGAAATCATCGACGTGACCGCTGCAATGTACGAGCCGCCGCTCGGGCGAGACTTGCTCGACGATATGTCCGAGCCCGGCAGGAGCCCTGCATGACCGACTCTTTCTCGCGTCGCTCCGACCCGATCGGTCCGCAGTCGGTGCCGCCAGATGGCGGCCGCTCAGCCACACAACCGCGCTGGCGGCGCGACTTCCCCATCGACTGGGCAGAAGACGATTATGTTTCGAGACGCGAGCTCCTGAAATTCGTCGTGCTGACGAGCGGGGCTTTCGCGGCCGGACAGCTTTGGATCCTCGCTCGTTCCCTGTGGCGACGGAGCGCTCCACGGCCCGGGCCGCTCGCCGTTGCGACCGTCGACGAGCTGCCCGTGGGAGGCGCGAAGACGTTCGCCTACCCGAGCGAGGGGACGACGCGGCTGCTGGTGCGCACCGGAGCGCGCACGTTCGTTGCCTACGATCAGCGCTGCACCCACCTCCAATGTCCCGTGGTCCCCGCCGTCGAACGAGGGAAGCTGCATTGCCCCTGTCACAACGGTTGGTTCGACCTGCAAACGGGTGAACCGACCGGCGGTCCGCCGCAACGCAGACTCCCACGCGTGGACCTCGAGATTCGAGGCGAGCAGGTGTACGCCGTCGGTCTCGAAAAGGGGGCCACGTGAAGGCGGCGAATCGCTTCGCCCGTTCCCAGCGCAAGACGGTCGTGAGCGGGATGCTGCTGTTCGTCGTCCTGATCGTCGTGCTCCAGCTCTGGTTACTCACCGCGACCACCAACGCGTACCTCGCCGGCGACACGACCATCGCCCTGCCGGCAGCCCTCGTGAGCTTGCTGTGTTTCGCGCTCAATCTCGGGCTTCTGCGCTATTTATATCGGCTCGAATAGCGGATGCCCCGAGCCGCTCTCAGTCGCCGTCTCGCCAGTGGCGTCGAAACGCTGGCGCCCGGGTACTTCGCGCTGGTGATGGCGACCGGTATCGTCTCGATCGGGACCAAGTTGCTCGGGTTCCCCTGGGTCGCCTTGGCGCTGCTCTGCGTCAATGTCGTCGCGTACGTGGTCCTGACGGCGTTCCTCGTGGCGCGACTCCTCGTCTATCCGCGGCGTGTTTGGAACGATCTCCGGGACCACGGCCGTGGTCCGGGCTTCTTCACCACCGTTGCAGGCACGTGCGTGCTCGGCGCGGAGCTCCTGGTCGTCGGGCAACAGCCGGAAATCGCCCGCGTGCTCTTCGGCGTAGGCGTTCTGAGCTGGTGCGTGATCATGTACGCCTTCTTTACCGCCGTCGTCGTTCGCGAGCAGAAGCCCACGCTCGAAGCTGGCATCAACGGCGCGTGGCTGCTCGCGATCGTCGCGACTCAGAGCATCTCGGTGCTCGGCTCGCTTCTGGCGCCGGGTTTGGCGCTGCACGAAGAAACGTTGTTCCTCGCTCTCTGCATGTATTTGCTGGGCGCGATGCTCTACTTCACGATCATCACCCTCATCTTCTATCGCTTCACCTTCTTACCGATGACGCTCGAGGGACTGACGCCTCCGTATTGGATCAACATGGGGGCGGTGGCCATCACCACGCTCGCAGGCTCGCTGCTGGTCCTGTCGCGACACGGCTCGCCCCTGCTCGAGCTTTTGCGACCGTTCGTCACGGGTTTCACCCTTTTCTTCTGGACGACGGCCACCTGGTGGATCCCGCTGCTCGTCATCTTGGGGATTTGGCGGCATGCGATCCGCCGGTTTCCCCTTCGCTACGATTACCAGTACTGGGGCATGGTCTTCCCGCTCGGCATGTACACGGTGTGCACGGTGCGCTTGTCGGAGGCGACCGAAGTTCGGCTCCTCGCAGCCATCCCTCGGTACTTCGTGTACGTCGCGCTCGCCGCCTGGGTCACCGTGTTCATCGCGATGTTGCGCTCCTGGCGCTTCTCCTCCGAAGTGCCGGGGCGGCCGAGCCCCGAGCCGCCTCCCCGCCGGTCGGATAGGCACGCACTCTGAGCGGACGTGGCCTCGGCCTTTTCGCGAGCGCGTGATGCGTGCGCGGACTCGCGCCATCGCGTCGGTTTTGCGCCGCGCAGCGCCAGGCGCGAAAAGGTTGCGCGCTCGAGCGCCGCTCGGCGAGCCACGGCCGCAAAAGAGCGGGCGCGAAGCTTGCCTTGTAGCAGAGCTGACGAGGGCCCGAAGACATGGCCAAGATAGTCTTGAAACCGGCGCATCCCGAACGCATCTGCTGGGGCTGTGACCAATATTGTCGCGCGGACGATCTCACGTGCGGTAATGGCTCGGAGCGAACGCCGCATCCGATCGAGCTGTTCGGTGACGATTGGCTCGAATGGGGGCGTGAACAAGGCGCCTACGAGGGCTTCGATCCTTCTGCGGACGTCCGGAAAGGACCCGACTCGAAAGCTTGCGAGCTCACGACCGAAGTAGAAAACACGAATCACCTTCGCGAGCGCGCACTCGAGGTTTTGCGCGACGTCATCGACCCCGAGCTCGGCATAAACATCGTGGATCTCGGCTTGGTCTACCGGTTGGAGGCCGACGCTCAGGGCTGCATCGACCTCCACCTGTCGATGACGACGCCGGCATGCCCACTCGGCGACCACCTAATGCACGAAGCCGAAGAACGCCTTTGCAGCCTGGACGGGGCGCACCCCGTCAACGTGAAGCTTGTCTGGGATCCGCCCTGGACTCCCTCGCGAATGTCCGAAAGCGCGCGGGCAACGCTCGGCTGGACGAGCTGACGAGGTCAGCGGGGATGGGGCACGACCTTCTGCGACGTACGCTGTTGGTGCTGGTTGCCCTCACGCTGGTCGTCGCGGTCTTCGCAGGGCTTGCACGCGTCGGTTTCGATGTCGGGCCGGTCGGCATGCGAGCTTCGGATCATGGCCCGCTGATGGTGCTCGGAGTGTTCGGCACCGTGATCTCTCTGGAGCGCGCGGTCGCGCTCGCCAAAAATTGGGGCTACGTGGGCGCCTGGTGCGGAGGACTCTCAGCGCTCGCGTTGGTCTTTGGAATTCCTTTGGCTCGAGCCCTGGTCCTCGGCGCCTCCGTCGGGCTCGTGCTCGTGAGCGCCAATATCGCGGTACGCGGTTCCGCCGCGTTCACCTGGTTGATGCTGCTTGCTTCGTTGCTCTTTCTCGGCGGCAACGTCGCTTGGGTGCGCGGCGCCCCCGTCCAAACGGTGGTGCCCGCCTGGCTCGCGTTCTTCGTGCTCACCATCGTCGCGGAACGGCTCGAGCTGTCGCGGCTGGTGCGTGCGCCTGCCTGGGCTGAACGCCTGCTCCTCGTGCTCACCGGCCTCTTCTCGCTGCTCGTCGCGTGGCAGGTGTTCTGCGACGGGCCGAGCTTGGCTTCGCGTTGTGCCGGCGCGCTACTTGCTCTGATCGCAATCTGGGAGTTCCGCTTCGATCTGGCCCGGCGCACGGTTCGGACTAGCGGGCTGCCCCGCTACGCCGCGGTTGCGGTATTGGCGGGCGCCGGCTGGCTCTTCATCGTGGGCGCCGGCTTGGCCTGCTCTGGATTCACCCCCTTCGGTCCTCTTTACGACGCGACGCTTCACGGCGTCTTCATCGGATTCGTGCTGTCGGTCGTCTTCGGGCACGCTCCGATCATCTTGCCGGCCGTCGCCCGGGTGCGGCTGCCATTTCATTGGACCTTCTACCTGCCCTTGGGTCTGTTGCACGTTAGCCTCGCGACGAGGATCGCGGGGGATCTTGCGGGAAGCTTTCAGGCCCGGCGGATCGGAACGCTGCTCAACGCCATTTCGTTGCTGCTGTTCCTGCTCACCGCTCTCACCTCGCGCATGCTGGCAAAGCGCGCCAGCTAGCCGCCGCGCGTCGAAGCGGACGCTCGGCTTCGCCGCCAGCGAGTCGTTCGGTGGATCAACCGGGCTGACCGTCAGCTCGCGGCGAAAACAGCGCTGGCCCATGGACGACGAGGTAAACGACGAACGACGCCGACCAGAGCCCGCCGGCTGCCGCGAGGACGAGCAAGAGATGGTTCGCAGCGACGACGGGGCCTCCCACACGCAGCAGGGCAGCGGCCGAAAGCAAGCCAAGGGCGACTCCCATACTCGGCACGACCGCGAGCATGCGCCCTGTATGTCCGAGCGTCACACGGGTCATCATGCTCAAGGTAAGGAGGCCGATCCCGCCGACAGTGACGGCGTGAAGTGCAATGCTTGCAGGCAGACTCGGCACCCAAGGAGCGAGCGCACGCAACACGAGGCCGAGGGCGAGCCAGCCATGAGCCAGATGGAGGCTCCAGAGCAACGGATCGCGGAGCGTATGTCGCGGTCCCCAACACCGAGCCCGCGCAAAGAGCACGACCCCCGCGAGGCCCGCGGGCAAGGCGCTCCAGCGAGCGGGCGCCGAGAACGCATCGAGCAGAGCGACCGTTACCATCGCGACCGTCGCGACGCGATCAAGACGTGGCGTCTCCGAGATGCCGGGGGCGCGCGTCGCGTTGCGGGTGAAGGACGGCACGATGCGTCCCGAGACGACCACGATCGCGATGCACACGAGATCAACACCGCATTGACGCACTCCCCAGAAGTCACCATGAAGGTAGCCTAGGCGGTTCGCGTGTGAGCTCGCTGCGGCGAGCGCAAAGGCGGCCAGCAACGCGATGAAGCCGTAGTTTCGCCTGTTACGGCCGCGGACGATCGGACGCGCACAGGCCGCGAGCAATCCGCACCAGAAACACACATCCACGAGTGCTCCGAGGGTCGACGGCGCGAACGGAATGAAGGGCAGGACGCGCGCAGCCAACCACACGAGGCACAGAGCGGCCAACGGCCAACCTTCGAGCGTCGGGTGGCTTGTCCATTTGCGGATTGCCGTCAGGAGGAAGCCCGCCAATACGGCCCCGACATAGCCGAAAATCATCTCGTGGGCATGCCAGTCGAGAGCGTTTGCCGGCGCGGGCCAGGGTGGAAAGCCCGCGAGTGTCGCAACCCAAAACGGCACACCCACGACCGCGTAGAGGGCGGCCATGAAGAAGAAGGGACGGAAACCGCTCGCCAGAAAGACGGCCGCGCCCCCGGGCGGAAGCTCGCGTCCAAGGGTGAAGAGGCGCGGAGTCATTCCTCGGAGTCCGGGAGCCCGCCACAGCTCACGCAGCCGGCGCCGAGCCACGGTGTGACACGAGCAACGCGGGGCATGGGCGTCATGGCCGGATCGCGACCTTCATGACGCCGTCGCGTTGGTTTGCAAAGAGTTCGTACGCAGCCTCGATTTCCGCGAGCTTGAAGGAGTGCGTGATGAGATCGCCGAAGGGAGCGCGATGGGCGGCGATGACGCTCATGAGTCGCCGCATGCGTTCTTTTCCGCCGGGGCAGAGGCTCGTGACGATGGTGTGGTCACCGAGGCCGGCCGCGAAGGCGTCGAGGGGCACGCGCAGGTGACCCGAGTAGACGCCGAGGCTCGACACTACGCCGCCCGGCCGCACACTTCGCAGGCAGGACTCGAAGGTGCTCTGGGTTCCGAGTGCCTCGATGGCAACGTCGGCGCCCCCTCCCGTGAGGCGCTTGATCTCCGCGACGACATCCTGCTCCTTGTAGTTCAAGACGACGTCCGCACCCATGCGCTTGGCTTGCTCGAGGCGCCGGGGAACGCTGTCGACACCGATGACGAGCGTCGCGCCGGCCATCCGCGCCCCAGCCGTCGCGGAGAGTCCAATGGGCCCCTCTGCGAAGACGACGACGGCGTCGCCGATGCGCACACCACCGCTTTCGACGGCCGCAAATCCGGTCGACATGATGTCGGGGCAGAGCACCACGTCTTCGTCCGAGAGCCCGTCAGGGATCTTCGCGAGGTTCGCCTGCGCGTCCGGAACGAGTACGTACTCGGCTTGGCAGCCGTTGATGGTGTTGCCGAAGCGCCAGCCGCCCAGGGCTTCGAAGCCCGCACCGCCGTGACTGCACTGGGCACCGTCACCCGACAGGCACGCGCGGCACTGACCGCACGGCGTGATTGCGCCGACGATGACGCGGTCACCGACCTCGAACCCGGTCACGCCCGCGCCGAGCGCTTCGACGCGGCCGACCGGTTCGTGCCCCACGATGAGTCCCGGTTTCACGGGATACTCACCCTTGAGAATGTGCACGTCCGTCCCGCAAATCGTGGTGAGCGTGACACGCATCAGGGCCTGACCTGGCCCGGGCACCGGCCTCGGTACCTCGCGGAGCTCGAGCTTCCCTTTTTCGACGAATACTGCCGCTTGCATCGTGGACATCGGAACACCTCGGGGGAACGAGGGCTCGCTCAGCAAGATGCGTACCTTGTATGACCGCGTCGCGCAGCGCTGCATCCGACGCGCGGAGCGCGGCGAAACAGCACCGTCGAGAAGCCGCAAGCCGCAAGGCAGCCCGCAGAATCTGCGCCGCTGCCGCCATCGCCCGCAGTTCATGCGTGCACGCTCGAGGGCATTCGGGGCCGCGCGCTCCGTCCAATGCGATTGAAGACGCGGCGCGGTCCTTGCTTTGCAACGGCATTCGTCATGAATTCACGCGTCCAGACCCACGGCGATCGGGCGGTGCAGCTTTTGGTCGTGGGCGCGGGCCCGGTCGGACTTCTCGCCGGAGTCGTCGCGGCTCGCAATGGGCTCACGGTCGAAATCATCGACCAAACCTTTCGCGGCTTCGGCCGCGGCTACGCCGCGCTCCTCCACCCGAGCTCGGTGCGCCTGCTCGACGAGCTGGGGCTCGGACCGAAGCTTCGCGAACAGGGTCGCGAGCTCACTCGGGTGACGGTGCGCGTCGCCGGAGAGGAGACGCTCGAGCTCAGCCTGCCGTCGCCCGCGTTCTCGCTCGGTCAGAGCGCGCTCGAGGACATATTGCTCGCAGCGCTTCGAGCCGAGGGCGTAGCCGTGCATGCTCCACTCGAAGCGTCCACCCTCCAACAAGACGCGAACGAGGTTCGTGTGCGCGTCGTCCGCAAGGAGCTCGTGACGCTGGGGTCGCCCGCCGACTACAGCGAGTGGGAGCCGGTCGACTCTGCAACGATCAAGGCTGATTTCGTGCTCGGAGCGGACGGATATGCTTCGAAAGTCCGGGGGGCGCTCGGCATCTCCCTCGCGTCGCTCGGCGGGACCCAGGGGTTTGCGATGTTCGAGGTTCAAAAGCCCGTCGAGGGCACGGGCGTCGAGCTCGGATTCGCAGACGGTCTCGGTAGTATCGAGCTGCCGTTGCCCGGCCAGAAAACCCGCCTCGGTTTTCAGCTCGAATCGGGGCTCGACCTCGTACCCGACCTCCAACGCCTGGGGGAGCTCCTCGTCACCCACGCGCCCTGGTTTCAAGACCGGGTGAGTCGCATCGATTGGAGCGCCGTCATGCACTTCGAGCGTCGCCTCGCGCGTCGTTTCGGCGCCGGTCGTGTCTGGCTCGCGGGCGACGCTGCACACGTGACGAGCCCTTTCGGAGCACAGAGCATGAACCTCGGTCTGTCGGAGGCGAGCAAGCTCGTAGAGCACTTTTCCGATTGCATGCGACGTTCAGCGAGCATCGAATCGATCGAGCGCTACGGTCACGAGCGCGAGCGTGAATGGCACAGGCTCCTCGGAGTGCACGTGCGCTACGACCTGCTCCCCCACGCGCCCAGCTGGCTCGGTAAGCTCGCTCACACAATCGGACCGACGCTGCCCGCTTCGGGCAAGGACCTCGAACGGCTCTTCGAGCAGCTCGGGTTGAGCGTCGATTAGGCGCTTGCTCCGAGCAGCTCCTCCAGCGTCGCGATGAGCTCGGGCACACGTACCGGCTTGGTCAGGTACTTGTAGAAGCCCGCGTCCTGCAACCGCTTGCGATCGCCTGCCATGGCGGCCGCCGTGAGGGCAATCACCGGGATGTGTTTGGTTTCAGGCCATTCGTGCAACTTGTGCGTGGCGTCGTAGCCGCTCATGCCGGGCAGGTTGATGTCCATCAGCACGACGTCGGGCAGACGCGCGCGCACGAGCTCGATACCGACCTCGGCCGTCGGAGCCGTAACGAGAACGACCCGCTCGAGCTCACCCACCAGATCCTGCATGAAGGCGATGTTCGACGGGTTGTCCTCGATGTAGACGATCGTGTAGCGCCGTCCCGTCTCGCCCTTGAGGGTCGAGCCGGCCACCTGACGTTCCGCCGCGTCTGCCGCAGGCGCGGCCTTCGCTTCGTGAAGCGGTAAGTCTACCCAAAACTCCGAGCCCGACGCGGGCGTGCTCGCGAACCCGACGCTGCCCTGCATGAGCTCGGCGAGCCGTTTGGTGATCGTCAGGCCGATGCCGGTTCCCTGGATGGGGCCCGCCTCCTGTCCAGCACGTTGAAAGGGCTGGAAGATGCGATCCTGCTTGTCGAGTGGGATCCCGATGCCGTCGTCTCGCACGCTGACGCGCACCATGCTCGAGCTCGCGCGCAGCGCCGTAAACCGCACGCTGCCGCCCGCCTTTCCGTACTTGATCGCGTTCGAGCCGAAATTGATGAGGATCTGTGAGAAACGCGTCCGATCGGCGATGATTTCCAACGCCGGTTCGGACGACACGCTCACCTCCAGCGCAATCGACGCGCGTGCCGCCATCGGATCGAGCGTCGTCTTCACCTCGCTCAGCACCTGAGCGACGTTGACCGGCTCCGGCGACACCATCACTCGTCCCGCCTCGATCCGAGAGAGGTCCAGGATGTCGTCGATCAAGCGCAGCAGGTGCTCGCCGCCCTTCATGACGTGCTCGAGCTTTTCCTTCTGGCGCTCGCTGAGCGGCGTCTTCTTGTCGATCTGCAGCAGCTGGGTGAAGCCGAGAATGGAGTTGAGCGGCGTTCGGAGCTCGTGGCTCATGGACGACAGAAACTCGCTCTTGGCGGCGTTGGCCGCTTCCGCGAGGGTCTGGGCGCGACGCCGTTCGGAGGCGAGCGCCACGTCTTCGGTCACGTCCGCGATGGTGCCGACGATGCCGCCCTCGAGCGTGCGCCGATCGGTCTTCCGCAGGATGCGGCCGTCTCGAAGCCTGAAGTCGAAGGCCCCGACGGGGTTGTAATGATACGCGAGGATCCGCGCGCGGAATTCACTGGGCGACTCGGCGTCGACCTCGATCAGGGAGGCGGCGAGAGCCGCGTCCACGACGTCCGCGAACGTGAGACCCGCGACGGGACCCGAAACCGAGGTCGTGAGCAGTTGTCGATACGTGCTGTTGCACATCACGAGCCGATCGTTGCCGTCGTAGAGCCCGAGGCCGTCCTGAATGCTCTCGACCGCGCTCAAGAGTCGATCGCTCGAAAGGCGCGCCGACGCCTCCGCCATCCGCCGGTCGGTGATGTCTCGAATCGAGCTCGACACGAGCCCTTCGTCGTCGCCCTTGAGCGGGCTCAGGCTGATCTCGACGGGAAACTCGGTGTTGTTTTTGCGCAGACCGTAAAGGTCGAGGCCCGAGCCCATGCTGCGGACCTTGGGGTCACGTACGTAGCCCTGGCGGTGAAGGACGTGGCCGCCCCGAAAGCGCTTCGGGACGAGGACCTCGACCTCCTTACCGATGAGCTCGCTCCGGTCGTAGCCGAAGAGCTCTTCAGTCCGTCGATTGACCAGGCGGATGACGCCGTCTCGGCCGATGACCACCATCGCGTCGGGCGCGGAATCGACGAGCTGCGCGAACAAGTCCTCGTTAGCCATGCGGAAGCCTCATGCAAAACACCGCGCCGGGGCGCCCCTCCTCGACCCAGAGCCGGCCGCCGTGCGCCTCGACCGCAAGACGGCAGAACGCAAGCCCGAGTCCGCGACCCGAGCGCGTCACGGAGCGATCCGTGCTCTCGACCTGCACGAACGGATCGAAGATCCGCTCTCGCATCTCGGCCGGCACCCCTCCGCCCTCGTCCGCGATGCGCGCTTCGAATTGACCCTCGCGCTCGCTCGAGCTCAGCGTGATGGCGGAGTCCTCCGGGGCGTGCCGGAGCGCGTTGTCGAGCAGATTTTCGAGCACGCGGCGCAAGAGATCCGGATCGGCCCTCACGCTCGCGGCTCCGAGCTCGCTCTTCAGCGTGACGCCCTTCGCCCGCGCGGCCACGCTCGCCGTCTCCATCACCTCGGCCGCGAGCGTCGCGAACGAAAGCTCGGTTACAGCGGGGACGAGCTTGCCTTCTTCGCTCTTGCTGATGTCGAGCAGGTTCATGATCAGGCGCAGGAGGGAGCGCACCTCCTCTCGAATGGCCGTCGCCGACGCGCGCGCACGCGGCGAAAGCTCCTTGTCGCGCAAGAGCACCTGCGCGTGCAGATCGACGACACCGACCGGATTTTTGAGATCGTGCACGACGAAGGCGGTCAGCCGCTCTTTCTGAAGCTGGAGACGCATGAGGTCGTCCCGCTGCCGCCGCGCGAGCTCGTAGTACTCGCGGTTCGCCGCGTTCAAGCGGCCGACGCGTAACGCGGCCTGAACCCTGAGAACGAGCTCCGTCGGTCGCACCGGCTTGGTCAAGAAGTCGTCACCGCCGGCGCGCAGAGCCGCGTCGAAGGTTTCGACGTCGCGGAGCGCGGTCAGGAACACGACGGGAGTCTGCTCGTGACCCGACAACGCCCGGATCTGCGCGCACACTTCGAAGCCGTTCATGCCGGGCATGTTCACGTCGAGCACGACGCATTCTGGGCTCTCGGCCGCGACGGAGCGGAGGGCCTCCTCACCGTTCGCGGCCATGACCACTCGGTAGTCGTCTTCGAGCGTCGCGAGCGCCAACGCACGGTTCTCGGCATTGTCGTCCACGACGAGGATCACAGGTCGAATAGCGTCGGGCTCCGTCATCGCGTGCCGCCGAGCGCCACGCTAACGCATTCCCGCCGTGCGTCCAGCCCGTTACGAAGTTCAGCTTCGAACGAAGAGCGGCATGTTCGTCTCCGCTCCGACGCGATCACCTTGATGATACGTGTGCCGTTGCCCGTGTCGCTCGCGATGTTGGGCGCACCAGAACTCCTGGCCGCGGCTCTGCTTGCGCGCCTCGACGCAGCGTGGACAAGGCGGTTCGATGGCGGGCCCGGGGACCGGGATGGCTTTCGGCCGGACGACGAGCACCGGGCACGGCGCGAGCCGCAAGGTCGCCTCCGCCACCGATCCGAGAATGAGGCGCGGTACTCCCCGCCGGCCGTGCGTACCGACGACGAGTAGGTCGGCTTCGACGTCCGCAGCGAGCTGCGCAATTTCCTCCGAGGGGACGGCCACGCGTTGGTGCGCGACCACGGTATCGAGAAACGCAAGGCTCTTGCCCGAATGTGCCGCCTTGAAAACCTCGCCTGCCTTGGCGACGTAAGAGCGTAGTTGCTCCGCCGCTTCTTCGATGGACGGTAGGCCGCCCGCCCACGCGCCGCTCGCCGCATCCGCAACGCCCGACTGGTAAACGGGCAACACGTTGACGACGTGGACGGACGCCGCGGGCTTTTCGGCCGCGAGCTCGAACGCTCGCTCGAGAGCTAGTCTGCCTGATTCCGAATAGTCGACCGCAACGACGATGACGTACGGGTCGTTCGCTTGCTGCATGTGTGTGTCCTCCGCACAGCGGCGGTGCATCGCTCGTGCCACGCCGCGCCGTGCGGTCCAGACGCCGGAAAAAAGCCGGAGGTTACCGATCACCCGCACCACCGCGCGCGAGAACTGCGTTCGACGCGAACGCGAGCGCAGCTTCTGCGCGCCCCGCCGGCGCGAGCGCCGCTGACCCCCGCTCTATAGCCGCGTTCTTGCGCGGAGAGCGCGGCACGCGTCTTGCGAAGGGTCCGCCCGATGTCCGGCAAAGTGGAAACATTCAAGTACGACGACGCGACCGTGAGGAAGTTCGCGTTCGCGACCATCATTTGGGGTCTCGTCGCAACGCTCATCGGTCTCTGGCTCGCATTGATGCTGGTAAAGCCGAGCCTGAGCTTCGGATTACCCGAGCTCTCCTTCGGCCGCCTCCGGCCGCTGCATACGAACGCGGCGATCTTCGCGTTCGCAGGCAACGCGATCTTCGCCGCCATCTACTACTCGAGCCAGCGCCTCTTGAAGGCGCGCATGTGGAGCGACGCGCTCAGCAGGTTCCACTTCTGGGGTTGGCAGGCGATCATCGTCTCAGCCGCTCTCACGTTGCCGATGGGCATCTCCCAGAGCAAGGAGTACGCGGAGCTCGAATGGCCGATCGACATCGCCATCGCCGTCGTGTGGGTGGCTTTTGCCGTGAACTTCTTCGGCACCATCGCAAAGCGGCGCGAGCGCCACCTCTACGTCGCCATTTGGTTTTACATCGCGACGATCGTCACGGTCGCGATCCTGCACATCTTCAACAACCTCGTCGTGCCGGTGAGCTTGTTCAAGAGCTACAGCATCTACGCGGGCGTTCAAGACGCCTTCATGCAGTGGTGGTACGGCCACAACGCTGTCGCCTTCTTCCTCACGACCCCGTTTTTGGGGCTCATGTATTACTTCCTGCCGAAGGCGGCGAATCGGCCAGTCTTCTCGTATCGACTCTCGATTCTGCACTTCTGGTCGATCGTCTTCATCTACATCTGGGCCGGGCCGCACCACCTGCACTACACGGCACTGCCCGAGTGGGCCTCGACGCTCGGCATGCTGTTCAGCTTGATGCTGTGGATGCCGTCCTGGGGCGGCATGCTCAACGGCTTGCTCACGCTGCGCGGCGCGTGGAATCGCGTGTCGGACGACCCCGTGCTCAAGTTTTTCGTGGTGGGCGTGACCTTCTACGGCATGGCCACGTTCGAGGGCCCGATGCTCTCGATCAAGAGCGTCAACGCCCTCTCGCACTACACCGATTGGACGATCGCCCACGTTCACAGCGGCGCGCTCGGCTGGAACGGCTTCATGACGTTCGGCATGCTCTATTGGCTCGCTCCGCGCATCTTCCAGACCAAACTCTGGTCGAAAAAGCTCGCTGAAGCTCACTTCTGGCTCGGCACGCTCGGCATCCTGCTCTACATCGTCGCGATCTACACGGCGGGCGTGACGCAGGGCCTCATGTGGCGCGCCTTCGACGAAACGGGGCGCCTCGCCTATCCCGACTTCGTCGAAACGTTGGTGCGCATTCTGCCGATGTACTGGGTGCGCGCGCTCGGCGGCTCACTGTTCGTGACGGGCATCATCCTCGCGTGCGTCAACTTGTTCATGACCTGGAGCACTCGCCCCGCGGTTTACGACGAACCCGTGATCGAGGCGCCGGCGCTCGAAGCGGACACGTTGCCGCGCCCCGCCGTCGTGATTCCGCGCCACCGGACGATGCTGGAGTCGGCCTACACACTGCGCTTCTTCGCGGAAGCCGCCTGGCACCGCTTTTGGGAGCGCCGCCCGCTGCGCTTCACGATTTGGGTCGTCGTCGCGGTCGCCGTCGCTTCGCTGCTCGAGATCGTACCGACGTTCCTCATCCGCTCGAACGTGCCGAGCATCGCTTCGGTTCATCCGTACACTCCGCTCGAGCTGGCCGGGCGCGACATCTACGTGAGCGAGGGCTGTTACAACTGCCACTCACAGATGATTCGCCCGATTCGCTCCGAGACCGAGCGCTACGGCGAGTATTCGAAGCCGGGTGAGTTCGTCTACGATCACCCCTTCCAGTGGGGCTCACGCCGGATCGGGCCGGATTTGCACCGCATCGGGGGCAAGTACCCGAGCCTCTGGCACGTCCGTCACATGGAGGATCCGCGCTCGATCACGCCCCAATCGATCATGCCGGCGTACGCCTGGCTCCTCGAGGACGACCTCGCGTTCGGCGCCATTCAAAAGAGCGTCGATGCGATGGCGATGCTCGGCGTGCCCTACGGAGACGCCGTGCTCCACGCCGAGTCGATGGCGAGGAAGCAGGCGGCGGAGCTCGCCGACGAGGTCGTCGCGCAGGGCGGTCCGAGCGGCCTCGGAAGCAAGAAGATCATCGCGCTCGTCGCCTACCTGCAGCGCCTCGGAACCGACATCAAGAAAGTCCCCGCACCCGCCCCGGGCGCCACACCCGCTGGAAAGCTCGCGCAGAACGCGCACTGAAGGACCCCGCCATGAAACTCCAAGACATCATGTCCGCCGCCGGTCTCTCCGTTTATGCCGAAGTGTCGCTCACCATTTTCTTCGGAGTCTTCCTCGGCGTCGTGCTCGACCTCTACGCGTCGCGGCACAAATCGCAGGCGATGAGCCTGCTGCCGCTCGAGGACGAGCCGCGCGCTCGCCGCCGCTCGGAGCTGCCGTGACGACGAGCGATTTCCCCGAGGTCGCTGCTCCGGACGCGGTGAGTTCGGAGCCGAAGGCGAAGCCGGCGGCCGATCTGCTCGATCACCAATACGACGGCATCCGCGAGTACGACAACCCCCTGCCGGGTTGGTGGGTGTGGAGCTTCTGGGGTTCGTTCTTCTTCGCCATCGCGTACTCTTTCCACTATTTCGTCGGCAACGGCGTTTCCGTTCACGACTCCTACGAACAGGAAATGGCGGTCGTGCGAGCCGAGCAAGCGAAGCGGGCGCTCGCCGAGAGCGTCAGCGAGAGCGGGCTCGAAAAGCTCACTGCGGACGGCGCGCTCATGGCCGACGCGAAGGCACTCTTCGGCCAGCGCTGCACGCCCTGTCACGGCGATCGGGCGCAAGGCGTCATCGGCCCGAATCTGACGGACGCGTATTGGCTCCACGGCGACGGCTCGCTGCTGGCGATTCACCACACCGTGAGCGAGGGCGTCCCGGAGAAGGGCATGCCTTCCTGGAAAATGCAGCTTACTTTAGCGCAGGTACGCGAGCTCGCGGCCTTCGTCGGCACGCTGCGCGGCAGCAACGTCGCCGGCAAGGCGCCGCAAGGCGAGCTCGTCAAGGCGCCGTGAAGGTCCGGCGAATCCGATGAGCCCGCCGCTTGCCCCCGAACGCGTGCTGCCGACGTTGAACGTCGACGGCACCCGCCGTCGCATCCGTCCCCGCTTGTACCAAGGGCCGCGTCTCACCGCTCGGCGGCGTACGGCGTGGGCGCTCATGGTTCTCTTCGCGGTCGCGCCGTGGATTCGCATCGGGCAAAAGCCGCTCATTTTGCTCGACGTCGAGCACCGCGAATTCACGCTCGGCGGCGGCACGTTTTTGCCGACGGACGGCGTGCTCTTGATGCTGCTCCTCCTCGCCATCTTCGTGGGCATCATCTGGACGACGGCGCTCGTCGGGCGGGCTTGGTGCGGCTGGGCCTGCCCTCAGACCGTCTACATGGAGTTTCTGTTCCGGCCGATCGAGCGCTTGTTCGAGGGCAGCCGGGAGAACCAAATGCGTCTCGACAAGAGCGGAGGCGGGCTTCGGCGCCTCGCCAAGAATGCCGTCTTTTTCGTGGTCGCGTTCCTGCTCGCCAACGTCTTCCTCTCGTATTTCGTGGGTACGAAGACGCTGCTTCGATGGATGACGCAGTCGCCGCTCGAGCACTGGTCACCGTTTTCGATCGTCGCCGTCACGACGGGTCTAGTTTTTTTCGACTTCGCCTACTTCCGCGAACAAATGTGCACGGTCGCGTGCCCGTACGCGCGCATCCAATCGGTGCTCCTCGATCGGCGCTCGCTCCTCGTCGGCTACGACGGCCCGCGCGGCGAACCGCGCGCCAAGGGCAAGCCCGCGCCGGGTCGTGGCGATTGCATCGATTGCGGAGCGTGCGTCGCCGCGTGTCCGACCGGCATCGATATCCGCGACGGCCTGCAGCTCGAGTGCATCGCCTGCGCGCAGTGCGCCGACGCGTGCGACGGCATCATGACCAAGATCGAGAAGCCGCTCGGCCTGATTCGCTACGGTTCGCAAGCCACGCTCGAAAGCCACGCGCCGCCGAAGCTCGTGCGGCCCCGTGTGGTGATTTACCCGATTTTGCTGGCAGCCCTGTTGGCGGCGCTCGCCGTCCTCGGCGCCGACCGCAAGAACGCCGAAATCACCGTACTCCGTGGCATCGGAGCTCCCTTCACGACCGACGGCGAGCTCGTCACCGGCGAGCTTCGCGTCAAGGTGCAGAACCGGAGCGATACCTCCGAGCGCTACACGCTGAGCATCGTCGCGACGCCCCCGGTTCGCCTCGTCGCGCCCGAAAATCCGCTCGACGTGGCCGCTTTTGCCCAGCGCACCACGGCCGTGTTCGTCGTCGCGGAGCGGTCTTCGTTCCTGGGCGGCGGCCGTGCCGTGACGGTGCACGTCACGGACAGCCGCGGTCTCGCCATCGACGTCCCCTATCGCCTGGTCGGCCCTTCGGAGATGAAGCCATGAACGTCGCCACCGAACTCAATCAAGCTCGTCGAACGACGGGACGCGGCCTCTTCTGGGCGTTCGTCCCGGCGGCGCTGCTCGCCGCGAGCCTCATCGGCGTCGGCACGATGTGCTCGATCGCGACGCGCGACCCCGGTTTCGCGCTCGAGACCAACTACTACGAGCGCGCCGTGCACTGGGACGGCGAACAAGCCCAATTGGCCGAAAACGCCCGACTCGGCTACCACCTCGACGTGACGAGCACGCCTGTTACCGGCGGCGTCGAGCTCGTCGTACGTGTCCTCGATCGTGAGAACGTAGCCCTCCGCCACGCGAGCGTGCGAGCCGAAGCATTCGCCAACGCGCGGGCCGCGGCCCGCCGGAACCTCGTGCTCACCGAACGCGCAGACGGCTCGTACGTGACGATGCTCGCCGCGCCGCGCCCTGGGCTCTGGGAAGTCCGCGTCCGTGTCGAACACGACCATGAGCGGTTCACGGCGGCCGTGCGCACCGAGCTCACGCCGGGGCACGCGTCGTGACGCTTGGACCCTGGCTTTCGGTCGCGGCCGCAAGTCTTCTCGGAAGCGTCCATTGCGCGGCAATGTGCGGTGGTTTCGTCGCGGCTTACGCGGCAGACCCGAGTGAGTCGCCCGGACGTCGAGCGGCTGCGCACGCCGCGTACAACGGAGGGCGGCTCGTCACCTACGTGGGACTCGGCGCCGCGGCAGGCGCAGTCGGACGCGCGTTGGATCTCGCGGGCCGCGCTGCCGGCCTGGCGCACGCAGCGGCGATTGTCACCGCTGGGCTCCTGGTCGTGATGGGCACCTGGAGCCTATCGAGGCGGCCCGGACTCATCCGCCTCGGCACGCGACCAAAGTCGGCCTTCGCGAGCGGATTTTCATCCCTGCTCGCGCGCTTTCGTGCGCAGCCGGCGCCCGTTCGCGCCGGGGTGCTCGGCTTGAGCTCGACGCTCTTGCCTTGTGGCTGGCTCTACGCGTTTGCCGCGTTCGCCGCGGCCACCGGCAGCGCAAGCGCCGGCGCCTGGCTGATGAGCGCGTTCTGGGTCGGTTCGCTGCCGATGCTGCTCGGGCTCGGCGTGTCCATGCAGGGCGCCGCCCGTCGCTTCGAACGCTACCTGCCGCGCGCGCGCTCCGTGCTCGTTCTCGCGCTCGGAGTGGCGACGCTCGTCTCGCGCCTGCAATTGCCTGCTTTCGCAGCCCCTGCGGCAGCCGCGTTCGGCATTCGAAGCGTGGCCGTCCCGACGGGCGCCGATTGCCCGTGTCACCGCGCTCACGGCAAGAAGCCGGCTCAAAGCCCGGCCGCGGAGCTGACCCGCCGCTTGGACGGGGCCTCATGACCGCGAGCGCGACCGTCTCGGCGCCGCGCGAGTCGTCGCCGGAGCTCCGCGGCGCGTTCGGGGGAGCAGCCGCTTGCGCCCATTGCGGCCTTCCCGTCCCCGACGAGCCTGACCTCGGCCAGGAGCCGCACTTTTGTTGTTCGGCGTGCGGGCTCGCCTATTCCGTCATCCACGAAGCAGGGCTCGGCGCGTATTACCTCCATCGCGGGCAAGCCGACGGCAGCGCGAAGACCCGCGGCACCGGACGAAGTTACGCCGAGTACGACGACCCGGCTTTCGCGGCGCGGCACGTCGAAACGACGCCGAACGGCGCGCGCATCGAGCTCTTCCTCGAGGGCTTGCATTGCACCGCCTGCGTCTGGCTCGTCGAACGGCTCGGGCGCGTCGTCCCGGGCGTCGAGAGCGCGCGGCTCGATCTCGGTCGCTCCGCGCTCGACGTGCGCTTCGATCCGAAGCGCGTCACGCCGAGCGCCGTCGCGCGCGGACTCGACGGCCTCGGCTATCCGCCACACCCGAGCGGCGCGGCGCGGCGCGAAGGCGAAGAGCGCGGCGAGCGGAGGCTCTGGCTGCGACTCGGAGTCGCGGGCGCTCTCGCCGGCAACGTCATGCTGATGGCACTCGCGCTCTATAGCGGTGCGGCACGCGACCCGGCCTACGCCGGCATGTTTCGCTGGGGCAGCTTCCTGCTCTCGAGCGTCTCGGTCTTTTATTCGGGCTCGGTGTTCCTACGCGGTGCCGTGGCGGCCCTGCGCACGCGGACCCCGCACATGGATTTGCCCGTGAGCATCGGCATCCTTGCCGGGTTCACGCGGAGCGCCTGGAACACCGTCTTCTCGCGAGGAGAAATCTACTTCGATTCGATCAGCGTCCTGATCTTTCTCCTCCTCGTGGGCCGCTGGCTTCAGTTGCGTCACCAGCGCGGCGCCGCTCGTACGCTCGACCTCATCGCCGCGCTCGCGCCTCGAGCCGCCCGCCGCGTCGACGGCGAAAGCCTCGTCGAGGTTCCTGCCGAAACCCTCGCCGCAGGCGACGTCGTCGAAGTGGGTGCCGACGAACGTGTTCCCGTGGACGGCGTGATCCTTTCGGGCCGCACGAGCGTCGACTCGTCCTGGCTCACCGGTGAGTCGCTGCCGGAGGAACGCGCCCCCGGTGACCGAGTCTACGCCGGCACCCACAACACCTCGCGCGCCATTCGGATCCGGGTCGAAGTCGCAGGCAGCGAGACGCGCCTCGGAAGGCTGATGCAGAGCGTCGAGGCGGCCCAGTCTCGCCGCGCGCCCATCGTGCGGCTCGCAGATCGCGTCGCCGGACGCTTCGTCGTCGGCGTGCTCGTCTCGAGCGCGCTCACCTTCGTCGTCTGGTGCTTTCTCGATTCGTCGCGCGCGCTCGACAACGCCGTCGCGCTTTTGGTCGTCACCTGCCCGTGCGCGCTCGGCATGGCGACGCCGCTAGCGGTGAGCGCGGCGCTCCGGCGCGCCGCGCGAGCCGGCATCTTCTTCAAGGGCGGTGAGTTTCTCGAAGCGCTCGCCCGTCCGGGCATCATCGCTTTCGACAAGACCGGCACGCTGACGGAGGGCCGACTCGGTCTCGCATCGTTCATGGGAGAAAGCTCCATCGTTCCACTCCTGCGTGCCGCGGAGGGCCGGTCGCCACACCCGATCGGACGTGCCCTCCATGCAGCTCTCACCGCTACGGCGGAGCTCCGAGCCGACGAGGTGGAGGAGCTTCCCGGCGCCGGTGTCATCGCGCGGGTCGCCGGCCGTGACGTACGAGTCGGCTCGGCCGAACACGTGCACGACGCTGGCGCGAACGGTTCCGCGTGGTGGCGGACCGAGCTCACGCGCCAAGCTTCACTCGGCCGTCCCGCCGTAGCTTGCTCCGTCGACGGCAACGTGCGCGCCGTCGCGGCCTTCAACGATCCGCTTCGTGGCGATGCGGTGCGCTCGCTCGACGCACTTCGCGCGCTCGGCTATCGCGTCGCATTGCTCTCCGGCGACCACGAGCTCGTCGTGAAGAGCCTCGAACCCGAGCTGGGCGAACTCGTCACGGCCCAGGGCGGCATGAGTCCGGAGGACAAGCTGGCCTGGGTCGAAGCGGCGCGTGCCGAAGGCCCCGTCGTCGTGGTCGGTGACGGCGTGAACGACGCCGCCGCCATGTCCGCAGCCAACGTCGCCATCGCGGTGCACGGCGGAGCCGAAGCAAGTTTGGTCGCAGCCGACGTGTTCACCACCGAGCCCGGCGTCGGCAAGGTGCTGGAGGCGGTCGTCGGCGCGCGGCGCGCGCTCGGCGTAATCCGGCGCGGGATCGGCTTTTCGCTCGCCTATAACCTCATCGGCGCAGTGCTCTGCATGGGCGGTTGGATTTCGCCGCTCGTCGCCGCGGTGATGATGCCGCTTTCGTCTCTCACCGTCGTCACTCAAGCGCTCCGGGCACGAACCTTCGACGCCCCGAAACCCCGAAAGGCCCTCGCATGACCGTGCTCTTCATCGTCTTCCCGCTCGCCGTGCTGCTCTCGGGGCTCGCAGCTCTCGCCTTCATCTGGGCTACGGGCCGCGGCCAGTTCGACGACCTCGACACGCCCGCCGTGCGCCTCCTCTGCGACGACCTCTCGGAGGGATGCACCAAGACCGCAAGCCAACGAAACGGAGAAAAACCATGACGACCAAGGAAGTCACGATCGCCGAGCGCATGACCAAGACACCCCATCTCATCGGGGCGGAGCAGTCGCTCAAGACGGCTCACGACTTGATGCGCAAGCATCACATTCGTCACTTGCCAGTGCTCCACGGCGGCAAGCTCATCGGTGTCGTGTCCGAACGCGATCTGCATTTGGTCGCAACACTGCATGACTTCGACCCGGCTCACGTCCGTGTCGAGGAGGCCATGAGCCAAGACGTTTACGCCGTGACACCGAAAACGGCGCTCAAGGAGGTGGTGCGCGAGATGGCGGCGCGGAAACTCGGCTCGGCGGTCGTCGTCGAAGGCACCCACGTGATCGGCGTCTTCACGACGGTCGATGCGCTCGAGACACTGGCGAGCGTCCTCCCTGCGTAGCGCGCAATCCCTGCGCCGGAAGCCGGCCGGGCGCAAATTCTGCCGGCTCCCGCCGGCCCGCTCACGCGGCCGACAGGCTAAAGCGGGCTGAAAGCACGCAAGATCTGCGGCTCTTCGTGCCGGCGGCACGGTTCTCGCTTAGGGGTCTGGCAAGCGCGGGGCAATCGTCCCGCGCGGTTCTCCGGAGAGCGCATGAGCAAAGGCAAGATCCTAGTCGTCGATGACGAGCCCTCGGCGCGTAGCGCCCTCGCCGAGCTGCTGAGGGCCGAAAACTACGAGATCGAGACGGCGGGCGACGGGTTCAAAGCGCTCGGTCGCATGCAGGAGTCGACTCCGGATCTAGTGCTCACGGATCTGAACATGCCCGGCATGGACGGCGTCGAGCTCCTGCGCAAAGTCAAAGAGGACAACGCCGGGCTGCCGGTCGTTTTGATGACGGCCTTTGCCGGCGTCGAGACCGCCGTGAGCGCCATGCGTGACGGCGCCGAGGACTACCTCACGAAGCCGCTCAATACGGACGAGCTCCTCATCGTGCTGGCACGCGCCATCGACGCTGCGAAGCTCCGTCGCGAGGCGGCCGAGCTCCGCGGACGTCTGAAGGAGCGCTACTCGTTCGCGAACATCGTCGGTTCGTCTCAGGAAATGCAACGGGTGTTCAAATCCGTCGCGCAGATCGCACCGAGTCGCGCCACCGTGCTCCTGACAGGCGAATCCGGCACCGGCAAAGAGCTCGTTGCCGCGGCCGTTCATCAACATTCGCCGCGGGCCGCGGGCCCTTTCGTGAAGCTCCACTGCGCGGCGCTCGCCGAAAGCTTGCTCGAGAGCGAGCTCTTCGGGCACGAGCGCGGCGCCTACACGGGCGCCGATCGCAAACGCGAAGGACGCTTCGAACAAGCGCACGGCGGCACGCTCTTTCTGGATGAAATCGGCGAAATTTCGCTCAGCACGCAGGTGAAGCTGCTGCGCGTCTTGCAAGAGCGGGAGTTCGAGCGCGTCGGCGGTAGCCAGACCGTGCGGGTCGACGTGCGCGTCATCGCGGCGACCAACCGCGACCTCAAAGAAATGGTCGCCGCGGGCACCTTCCGCGAGGACCTATTTTATAGGCTGAACGTCATCAACCTTACCCTGCCCTCGCTGCGACACCGGCCCTCCGACGTGCCGGCGCTCGCCATGCACTTTCTGAAGCGTTATGCGGACGAGAACGCGAAGAGCGTGACCACGATCAGCCCCGACGCCCTGTCACAACTGACGAGCTATCCGTGGCCTGGCAACGTTCGTGAGCTCGAGAACGTCATCGAACGCGCGGTCGTCCTCGCGGAAGGTGACGGCATTGGCCTGCAACATTTGCCACAAGAGCTCGCCGCGGTGTCGCGCCGTAGCGGCCCGCCACCGATCCCCGGCTCGACGCTGGACGAGCTCGAGCGCTTCGCGATCTTGAAAACGATGGAATCGGTCGGGGGTGCGACGAGCAAAGCTGCCGAAATTCTCGGCATCAGCGTGCGCAAGATCCAGTACAAGCTCCAGGAGTACAGCGGCGCGCCCAAAAGCCGGGGCGTCGCGGACACGACGCGCGAGAGCGACGACTCGTCGACCGACGGCTGAACGCAGCGACGCCAAAGGCTTGGGCTCCGTCTGCGGCAAAGCAGACGTCGACCCGCGCCGGCACGCAGCTTGCTCATTCGATGTTCTTCCCACCGGTACTCAGAGAGGACCCCCAGCATGGCCACGTTTCCCCTTCGTCGAATCCTAGTCGCCGTCGACCTGTCCAATTGCTCGCGCGCCGCACTCGCCTTCGCCTGCCGCTTGGCGGAGCCGACCGGCGGCAATATGGAAGTCCTCCTGGTCAGGGGTCCTTCGGACGGGGAAGCGCCCGCAGACGCCGTAGCCGAAGAGCTCCATCGATTCTTGGCGAGCGTCCCTGAAACGAAGGGGACCGCCATCAGCGAGCGTATCGAAACGGGTGATGCCCGCGAGCGCATCGTGGCGATCGCGGCGAGCGGCAAGTTCGACGCCATCGTCCTCGGCACTCATGGGCGAACGGGGCGCGTTCACGCCCTCGCCGGGAGCGTTGCGGAGAGCGTCGTCCGCACGGCCCAATGCCCCGTGATTACCGTGCGCGAGCAAGGCTGAGCCTCGCGCCTGCCGCGTGCTGCGGCCCGCTTGAACGACGGCTCGGCGTCCCGCACGTCCGAGCCGTCGCGTTTCGTTCGAACGGCCGTCGTGCGCCGGGCGACGACGCACGAAGCTGCTGACTCAGCTCGCGAGTAAGCGCGGCAAGACTCGGGCTTTCACGACTTCGACGATCGAAAGGTACGTAGCGACGATCCCCACGAGTATCAGTAAGAAGCGCGCGGGGAGTGGCTCGAGCCGTAGAGTGGCTGCCAGCGGCGAATACGGCAGTAAAACGGCGAGCGCAACGACGACCAGCGTCGTTACGGTGAGAGCGCGGCTCGGGCGGCTCTTCCACGGCCTGCCCACGGTGCGAATCACGAATAATACGAGCGTCTGCGTCGCCAGCGATTCCACGAACCAGCCGGTCCGAAAGGCTGCCGTCCCGAAGTGAAAGACGCGAAGCAGCAGGAAAAACGTGAGAAAATCATAGAGCGAGCTCACCGGCCCGATGATGAGCATGAAACGTCGAATCAGTCGCATGTTCCAACGCTGCGGGCGCGTCACGAACACGTCATCGACGTTGTCCGTAGGGATGCTGATCTGCGACAAATCGTAGAGGAAGTTGTTCAGGAGCAGCTGCGTCGGGAGCATCGGCAGAAACGGCAAGAACAACGTCGCGCCGGCCATGCTGAACATGTTGCCGAAGTTCGAGCTCGTGCCCATGAGCAAGTACTTGAGCACGTTACCGAACGAACGCCGGCCCGCGATGATACCCGCGTGCAGCACGTCGAGCCCGGCGTCGAGCATGACGATGTCGGACGCTTCACGCGCGACATCGACGGCGCCCGCCACGGAAATTCCGACGTCCGCGCCGTGCAAGGAAGGAGCGTCGTTGATGCCGTCGCCCATGAAGCCCACGACGTGCCCTGCCCCTTTCAGCGCGCGAACGATGCGATGCTTGGCCGCGGGGGAAACGCGCGCAAAGACGCTCGCTTGTTCCGCCAGGCGCGCCAGCGCCATGCCGTCGAGCGCGTCCACCTCGCGCCCGAGGACGATTCGCTCCACGTCGATGCCGGCTTGCCGGCAGACGTGAGCGGCGACGAGCTCGTTGTCACCGGTGAGGATCTTCACGCTGACGCCGTCCGCTTCGAGACGCGCAATCGAATCAGCGGCGTCGCCACGCAGGTGATCGGCGAACGTCAAGAAGCCGGCTAAAACCAGGCCGTTTTCGTCCGCGGCATGGTACTCCGCGCGCGGTGCGACGGAGCGCGCTGCCACGGCCAGCACACGCAGGCCCTGTTCACTCAGCCTCCGGAACGTCTCGGAGGCTTCCGCCGCTTCCTTCTCGCCGAACGGCACGACGCCCGCGGGAGTCTCGCAGTGCGTGCAGACCGGGAGCACGCTCTCGGGAGCGCCCTTCGTGATCATCGAGGCGGCGCCTTGCGTGCGGACGACTACGGAGAGCCGGCGCCGCTCGAAGTCGAACGGGATTTCATCGAGTTTTTCCCAACCGTCGGGCGCAGGCTTCGCAGCGAGAACCGCCGTATCGAGCGGGCTCTTGATGCCTGTCTCGAAATGGCTGTTCAAACAGGCAAGCTCGAGCGGATGGTTCGAGGGTGCACCAAGGGCATCCAACGAGGCGTCGAGCGACATCGTGCCGCTCGTCAGCGTGCCCGTCTTGTCGCTGCAGAGAACGTCGATGCTGCCGAGGTTCTGGATCGAAGCAAGGTGCTTGACGATCACCTTGTTTTTGGCCATTTGGACCGCGCCTTGAGCCAACGTGACGGTCGTGATGATGGGCAGAAATTCGGGTGTGAGCCCGACGGCCAGCGCTACGGAGAACAACAATGACTCGAGCGCGTTCCTGCCGAGGCTCACGTTGACCACCAGGATGAAGAGCACGAGGAAGAAAACGGTCTTCAGAATCAAGAGCCCGAAGCCGCGCATTCCACGCTCGAACTCCGTCTCGTCGGGTCGTTCGGAGAGCCGGGTCACCACGTCACCGAAGGCCGTCCGGGGTCCGGTCGCGTACACGAGTGCGCTCGCGGTTCCGCTGACGACGGAGGTCCCCAGAAAGACCAAGCTCGGGCAATCGGGGTCGGACGTGGCAAGGGCGCCGGGTTCCGTGCGTTTCTCCGCCGGCATGGCTTCTCCGGTGAGAGCGGCCTGCTGAACATGCAGGTCGGCCGCATCCAGAATTCTCGCGTCCGCCGGGACGAGATCGCCTGCTCCCAGCCGAATCACGTCTCCCGGCACGAGTTCGGCGCGCGGTAGCTCCACGCAAGAACCATCGCGAAACACCGTTGCGGTCGGCGCCACGCTGGCCTGAAGCCGCCGCACCGCCCTATCCGAGCGCGCCGTCTGGACGATGTCGATGGTCGCGCTCAGCGCGACGATCGCTGCGATGATGGCGGCGTCCGTGCGCTGGCCTAGAAATGCCGACGCCAAGCTGGCAAAGAGCAAGATGATGACGAGCGGACTCGCGAACGGGCGCAGCAGCGCCCAGAGCGCCCGGCTGCGCTGACGCGCGGCCGGTTGGTTCGGCCCGATCACACGTAGCCGCCTGCGCGCCTCGTCCGAGGAGAGCCCACGCCGCGAACTGTCGAGCTCTGCGAACAGCTCCGCCAGCAGCGCTCGGCATGCCGGCGCAGACTCGGTCGTCATCAGGTGCGCGACGCTCGCGCCGTCACGTGAGGCGGAACTTCGGTTGCTTCGCGGATCGCCATGGTGAGGTCTCTTGGTGCGTGAAAATTAGACCTGCGCGGGCGTCCCTAAGTCGAGGGCGAGGCCAGGGCCGCGACGATCGCGGCCGGATCGTGGCCCAAACCGTCGAGGCGCACGCGCTGGCGGCCCTCTCCGTCCAACAAGACGATGGCCGAGGAATGAAAAAACTGCCCGTTGTCGAGCTTTCGGAAACGGATACCTAGGACCCCCGCAAGCTGGCGAGCGTCGTCCTCCGAAGCGCTCGCTAGCGTCCAGCGCTCGGTATCCATGCCTCGCTCCGTCTTCATCCGGCTCAGGGCCGCGGGCGTATCACGCTCCGCATCGAAGCTCACCATCAACACCCGAAGGTTCGCTCTCGCCGCGGGAGAGAGCCGCTGCTCGATGCGCTTGAGGTCCGCCGTGATCAGCGGACAAGCCGCCTGGCAGGTGCCGTAAAACATGGTGATCAGCAGCGGATGGCCGCGAGCCGCGTCGAGCATCCTCGGCGCGCCGTGCTCGTCGAGCAAGCGCACCGACAGATCGTAGATCGACGCCGCCGGCATTACGGACGACGCGGCAGGAACGCGCGCGGCCGCCTCCGGCAGAGTTCGAGCGGGCACGTCGGCTAGCGCCGAGCGATCGGCCCGAGCGGCCGGTCTCGCGCAGGCGCCGAGCAAGGCCAGCGTCGCGAGCGCGATGCATGCTGAACGTTTCATCGCGCCGCCTTGAGGTCGGCCGCGCAACGGAAGCCGAGCCGCGACGTCGTGAACGACGCCTCGAGCGAGCTCCGGAACGCCGTGCGCATGAACGCAGCGTAGTCGCGGGGGTTCTGCGCGTCGGCGCCGGCCGTGCCGCAGAACCGATTGCTTTGCGCGTCACCCTTCTCGCGCGAATCCGAAACGACCAAGCTTGCGCCGAAGTCGTAAATCCACTCCCAAATGAGGCCGTGCATATCGTAGACACCCCAAAAATTCGGCGCGCCCCGCCCCGTATCCTCGAGCGGCGACGCCGCGGGCGTCGCGTAAAAGGCCAGGATGCGTGAAAGCCAGAGGGCGTCGAGGCTCCCGTCCGGCGCTGTTTCGCTCGCGAGCGCGGCGAGCTCCCATTCCCGTTCGGTCGGGAGTCGCGCGTTTCTCGCGGCACAGTAGGCCTTTGCCGCGAACCAGCTCACGTTCGTCACGGGGCTCTGCGTTCGAACCGCTCCTCCGGGCTCTTCGGGTGTCGCCCATTGCGCAAGATAGCCGGCGTCGGCAAACAGGCGCTTCACCCGGTCGCGCCGCCACTCGGGATGCGCGCCGACGAAAGCCGCAAAATCGCGGTTCGTGACTGGTTTTACGTCCAGGTAGAACGCCTTGACCTTGACCTCGCGTTCCGCGGTCGCGGCGGGGTAGAGCGGCCGGTAAACGCCGGGGCCGACCCGCGTCATGGCATCGTGTCGCCCCGCGGACGGCTCGGCAATCGCGCCGTTCGAGATTGTGATCGCGAGCGCGAACACACCGGTGCACGACCACGCCTTCATCAGATGGAGTTCCCCTGACGGACACGGGCTACGTCCGCGGGTGTGACGACGCCTTGCGGATTGCCCCAGCTGTTCAGGACGTAGGTGAGCACGTTGGCGAGCTCGTCGTTGCCCAGGTGATTCCACGTCGGCATCACGGAGTTGAAGGTCGCGCCGTTGACTCTCACCGGTCCCGTGAGTCCGTTCAGAACGACCCCGATGATGCGTTCCTTCTCGTTCTTCACGAGGAAGTCGGAACCGGCGAGCGGCGGAATCGATCCCGGCAGCCCGGCGCCGGTCGGCTGATGGCACGCGGCGCAGGTGCTGGCGAACACGGCCTTGCCGGCCGTGATTTGCTCGTCCCGCGAAAGCGAATTCAGCGCGACGGGTTCCGTCGGCGCTGCCTCCGGGAGCGGGGTCGCCTCTGCGGTCGCGGCCGAATCCTGCTGCTTGCCGGAATAGATGAGCTTGTCTTCCGGGCCGCTCACCTTGAGCGTTCCGACCGCGCCCTGGTTGAATGCGCGAAACAGCGAGTGATCGACGAGCGCATAAGCCCCCGGCACCTGCACGCGGAAGTCGACGATCGCGGAACCACCGGCGGGGACCATCGTCGTCTGAACGTTCTCTTGAACGTGCGACCCGCCTTCCGTATAGACGCGATCGAAAATCTCGCCGATCACGTGGAAGCTCGACGTGACGTTGGGACCGCCGACGCCGTAGAAGATCCGCACCGTGTCGCCGACGTACGCTTTGAGCGCATTGTCACCCAGCAGGGATCCTTCGGCGCCGTTGAACACGACGTAGGTCGGACGCTCCTCGATGCCTTTCTGCATGTCGAAGGGCTGGAGCCCCTTGTCGTGGTACTTGCCCTTCGTGTAGAAGTCCCCTTCCATCACGTAGTATTCGTGATCGACGAGCGGCAATCCCTCGGGCGGCTCGACGAAGATCATGCCGTACATGCCGTTTGCGACGTGCATCGGCACCGGCGCCGTCGCACAGTGATAAACGAAAAGGCCGGGATTCAACGCGCGAAACGAAAACTGCGACGCGTGACCAGGCGCCGTGAAGCTCGAGGCAGCGCCGCCGCCCGGCCCCGTGACGGCGTGAAGATCGATGTTGTGCGGCATCGTGCTCGACGCGTCGTTTTGCAGGTGAAATTCCACGACGTCACCCTGGCGAACGCGAATGAAGCTCCCTGGCACCGTGCCACCGAAGGTCCAATACGCGTATTGAACGCCGTCCGCCATCGGCAACACGACCTCCTTGACCGTGAGTTTCACGACGACGTGCGCGGGCTTCGAGCGGTTGGTCGGCGGCGGAACGTTGGGCGGAGAGGTGAGGATTGCGTTGACGGGCGCATCCGTCGGCAGACTGGTCACGTCGGGCGGCGCCGCCGGCGGAGGGGGCGTGAGACTCAGGCGAACCGCGCTCACGTTGGGTTTGTCGTTGCAGCCCGTCGAAGCCAGACCGAGCGCGAAGGCACCATACAGACCAAGGCGCTTGGCGGCTCGCAAGCAATGTTTGGACATGATTGCAAGCAGAGAGCAAGCGCCGTGCCTTTGCGCTCGTCCCGCGGGAGCGACCTGAGCCAGCATCGCAATCGGGTCTGCTCTCGAGCGCGCACATTTCGCGCGAGCGACCCGATTTCGTGCAGCCGTTGCGCTCCCGCGGCATCGGATCTTGCACACACGTTCGCTCATGCGCGCTGAAAGTGCGCCGTCGCCGGCGAGCGCCGATCAATCGTCGAGCTGGGGCACGGGAAACGGTCTGCCCGGCTTCGCGAAGAGGTACCCCTGCAAAAGATCGCACCCCGCGGCGACCAGCGCAGCACGCTCGCCCGCCGTCTCCACTCCCTCGGCGACGACGGCGATCTCGAGCTCGCGGCAGAGCCGCGCCATGCTCGCGATGAGCTTCTGCTTTTTCGGCTCGGCGTCCGCGTCGCGCGTGAGCGACATATCGAGCTTCACGATCTCGGGCTCGAGCTGCACGAACCAATTGAGGCCGGCGTAACCCGCCCCCAGATCGTCCACGGCGATGCGATAGCCCAATTTGCGGAGCCCGGCGAGTCGCTCGCGCAGGTCGGCGATGCCGCTCAGGCTCGCCCGTTCGGTGATTTCGAGCACGACGCGGGAGGCGAACGCGGAGAGCGGGGCATCTCCGGCGTAGAGCGTATCGTCCTCGAGGTCGCGGGGGTGCAGATTCACGAACACGCAGCGCGGACCGGTTTGCTCGAGCGTTTCGGCCACCAGCCGCCTGACGGCGCGTCCCACGTCGAACAAGCGGCCGAGGGTTTCCGCCGCCGCGAAAAGCTCGTCCGGGCGGAGCAGCGACTGCTCACGCGTGCGCACGAGCGCTTCGTGCGCAAACACGCTCTTGGTCGACCAGCGGATGATCGGCTGATAGGCCATGTAGAGCGTCTCGAGCGCAAGCTCGAGACGGCGTCCGAGGTCTCGCTGATTCACCTCTTTGCAAGCGGCGCTGCCGAAGAGCTCGAAGGCGCGGCGTTGCATGCTCGCCAACTGCCCGAGGCGGCGCACTTCACCGACGGTCTCGCACAGGAGCTCCGGGGCGATGGGCTTGAGCAGGTACCTGGCTGCTCCGTGCTTTACGGCTTCGACCGCGCTCGTGAGTTCGCCGCCGGCGGTCATCAGCACGACGGGCAAGTCGGGGTCGTGCCGGCGTACGAGCTTCAGGATGTCGATCCCATCGAGGCCCGGGAGGCGAATATCGCAGACCACGACATCGACGGGATTTTTTGCGAGCACGTCTTCGACCGTCCCACCGTGCGGCAGCATGATCACGTGAAAACCAGCGGCGCGCAGCGCGCGACCATAGGCGTGCAAAACCTGCGGTTCGTCGTCGACCAAGAGCACGTTGCCCTGCCCGGCGTGGCCGTCCGCTTGCGTCGGGCCCGAGTCAGCCATCGAGGACCTCTCGCAGCTTCTTCGCAAGCACGTCGGGAGCGAACGGCTTCTGAACGAAGCTCGAGCCGGCTTCGAGCACGCCCGCGTGCAGCGCTGCGTGATCCGTATAGCCGGACATGAACAGCACTTTGCTGCCGAAACGCGCCTGCACGTCGCGCGCGAGCGCCGGTCCGCTCTCTCCGGGCATCACGACGTCCGTCAGCACGAGGTCGATGCGTCCCCCGTGACGGTGAGCGACGGCCCGAGCCTCGAGCGCGCTCGCCGCGATGAGCACCTCGTAGCCCTGCCTTTCGAGCATGCGCGTTACGGCGCTTCGCAGCCGGGCGTCGTCTTCGACGACGAGAATCGTCTCCGAGCCGGTGAGCGCCGCGGCCGGCGAAACGGACGGCTTTGCTCGCGCGTTTTCGTCGATGCGCGGCAGAAGGATTTTGAAAACGGAGCCGTGTCCCGGCTCGCTCTGAACGCAGATGTCCCCGCCGCTCTGCTTGACGATTCCGTAGCAGGTCGAGAGGCCGAGCCCGGTGCCCTTCCCGAGCGGCTTGGTCGTGAAGAACGGCTCGAACAAGCGCCGCTGCGTTTCCGGATCCATGCCCGACCCGGTGTCGCTCACCGACAGCATCACGTAACGGCCGGGGGCGAGCTCGACGCGCCCGGTCGTGAGGGGGTCCGCGAGCTCGATGTTCGTCGTCTCGAGGCGGATCTGGCCGCCTCGAGGCATGGCGTCTCGCGCGTTGACGACCAGATTCATGACCACCTGCTCGAGTTGTCCTACGTCCACTCGCACGGTGCCGAGGCCGGCGCCCGGCGCGACCGTGAGCGTGATGTCTTCGCCGATCAGGCGACAGAGCATCTTTTGAAGACTCGCAAGGGCCATGTTCAGATCGACGAGGGCGGGTTGGAGCACCTGACGGCGACTGAAGGCGAGCAGTTGACGAGTGAGTGACGCTCCGCGTTCGGCGGCCACGCGTACCTCTTCGGCGTCGTCGCGTCGCTTGTCGTCGGGGCTCAACGCCTCGAGCAAGAAATGACTGTTCGCGAGGATCGCCGAGAGAATGTTGTTGAAATCGTGCGCGATGCCCCCGGTAAGCTGACCGATGGCCTCCATCTTTTGCGCTTGGCACAGGCTTTCCTCGAGCGTCTTTCGCTCGGTGACGTCGGAAAGCATGCCTTCGACGTAGCGGACGCCGTCCCGTTCGTAGCGCGCGGTCGAGCGATTCCTGACCCAAATCCAGCGACCGTCCCCGTGCCGAAGCCGATACTCGAGCTCGAACGGGCGCCCCTCCGCGGCGAAGGCAGCGAGCGCCGCGACGACTCGCGCCCGATCCTCGGCGTGAATCCATTCTGCGCGCTCCTCGAGCGTCGTCGCGCCGTAGTCCGCCAGC
This sequence comes from Polyangiaceae bacterium, assembly GCA_025936045.1. GTDB lineage: Bacteria > Myxococcota_A > Polyangia > Polyangiales > Polyangiaceae > PMG-095. Next base: position 57,448 of record JAICUB010000019.1, read on the forward strand.
GTGCGGCCGATGAGCTTCGGAAGATTCGGAGTCGTGAAGACCATACGTCCGGCGACGTCCGCGGTCCAGATCACGTCGGGGATGCGCTCGAGCAAGGTACGACAGCGTTCTTCCGCCGCCGAAAGGGCGGCGCGCGCCGCCACCGCTTCCGTCACGTCCCGCCCGATCGCGAGCACGAGGTGGTCGCCCGCCAAGTCCACGAGCGAAACCGAGAATTCGACGTGGACGATCTCGCCGTCCGACCTCCGCAACGACACCGCGTGCGAGCGTCCCGCGCGCGCGTTGGTCAAGCGCCGAAAATCGTCGAGGCCCGCTCCCGTGCCGCCGTCCGCTACGTACTCGAGAAAATGATGGCCGACGAGCTCCGCGGGACGAACTCCGATGAGCTCCTGCCAGCGCTGGTTCGCTTCGAGGATGACGCCGTCGGGGGTGAGCAGAGTGATCGCGTCGTTCGCCAGCTCGAACACACTGCGGTAGCGATCTTCGGCGTTTTGCGCTTGACCGAGCAGTCGCGAGATCTGACTCGCGTTGCGTTGGAGCAAGCGCTCGTAACCTGCGGCGTCGGGCACTCGCGTGAGGCCGCGACAGTCGAGCACCGAGCGGAGTACCTCGGACTCGCTGCCGCAGTCTGGAGTGCGCGCGAGCAAGTGCGCGGCGCCGAGACGCTGAGCTGCGCCGGTGTCGTCGCTCTCGCAATGGGAGGAAAGGAGCACCACGGGCACCGCGGCGAGCGTCGCTTCCTTCCGGACCTTGGCGCAAAGTCCTACGCCGTCGTTCTCTCCCATGAGCACGTCGCTGACGATGACCTCGGGCAACCGCTCCTTGGCCCGGCGGATCGCCTCGTCTGCGCTGCTCGCGGTTTCGACGCTGTACCCGGCGGTTTCGAGACGGAACCGGTTCAACTTGAGCAGCGTCGGATCGTCATCCACGAGCAACACGCGACGAACCGAAGACTTCGACTCTGGGACAACGGAAATCGCACTCATTCGAGCCCCTCGAACTAAAAGGATCGTTCGGCCAACGAGCGTCGACCGAACGGCAGACCGCGACGCGACGGCATGCAGAGAGCAATTGTCAGGCCATGCGCCGCGCCTCCTCACGGGCCACGGAGGCCCCGCTGAAGGCGACGGCGCCCGCGGCGCGCAAGTTCTGCGTGGAGCGAGCGACAGCGCGCAGCCCTTTCGCGACTCGGCTCGCAGCGTCCCCACTGCCGTTGTCAACCGTACCCCGCCTCCGATTTAACGCCCACGCCTCTTGCGCGGCGTCTTCGTCGGAGCAATCGGCGGGCATAACGAGCTCGCCGCCCCCTTCGAGCCCATTTTCGTCAACTCCGTCGTGACGTTGGCTCGCGAAGGAACCGCTCGCTCTTTCCTTGACTGAAACGCGCGCGAGCCGCCACTGCCTTGCGTCTTGAGCCCGCGTGGCGCGGATGCAGAGGAGAGTTCGACGATGCGGCAGAGTTCATGGGGCCCCGTGTTCGCGGCGTTCCTGTTCGCGGGAGTCGCGTGCAGCACGAGCGGGCAGCGAGGCCCCGGTGTGAGCGGAGCGGGCGGAAGCGCAGGCGCGAGCGCGGCCGCAGGTGTGAACGCGAGGGGCGGCGCTATCGGCACCGGCGCTGCGGGCGCGGCGGGCGGAAGCAACAACGGCGGAACGACTGAAATTGGCCCGAGCGGCGGCTCGGGCGGCAGCGCGCAGGGCGGCGTTGGCGCAGACACTTCTGGTGGCAGGGGTAGCGGTGCGAACGGTGGCGCCGGGGCGGGCGGCGCAAGCGGTTCGTCCACGAGCGCGGGCGGCGGCGCAGGGATGGCGGCGGGCGGCGGCGCGGGCGTGGCCACGGGCGGAATGGCGGGAGCCGGGCTCGGCGGCTACGGTGCGGGCTCGGGCGGAGCCCCGACGAACGAATGCACCGGCACGGCGAGCGGCACCGCCGCCAATACGCTTACGGTGAACGTCGCCTCGGCAGAGGACCCGATCGCCAACGGCATCTTCGGGCTCCTGATGGAACGGCTCGGCAAGAACTGGAGCGGCGGCCTCTTCGTCGGAACGAATTCCTCCATCCCGAACACCGACGGGATGCGCAACGACGTGATTCAGGCGTTCAAAGACGCCGGTGTCGGCATGCTCGAGTGGCCCGGGGGCTGCGCAGCGAACGGCTACGACTGGTCCGCAAACAAAACGCCCAGCAACGACGTCGGCACGGACCGCTACATGGAGCTCACGGGACTCCTCGGCATCCCCCCACTCATCGCGGGCCCAGGCACGGTCTCGGGCGCGGCCCAAAACCTCGCGTGGGTTCAGTACATCAACCAAAACTCGTCGCACGACGAGTGGGCGCTGAACTACTTCAAGATCGGCAACGAAGTCTGGGGCTGCGGCGGCAACCAGACGGAGAGCACCTACGAAGCGAACTACGTCGCCAATTACAATCAGCTTTCTGCGCCCGTGAACGGCAAGCAGCTGAAGCTCATCGCGGGCACGGATCTCATCGGCAACTGGCCCTGGCTCGACACGATGCTCAAGAACATCGGCGACAAGATCGACGGGATCGAGATCCACGATTACGTCTATCATCCGAGCGACATCAAGAACGTGGGCTTCAGCGACGACGACTATTACAACGTCGTCAACGCCGCGAACCGCGGGCAGATCGGGCCGCGCATCGATCAGATCGTCTCGTACCTCGACAAGTACGACGCGGCCAAGCGCATCAAGATCTGGGAGGACGAGTGGGGCGACTGGCTCGAACCCTTCGGCGCGAACGACTCCTGGCTGCAGCAGGGCACGCTGATGGATGCGCTCTCGGCCGCCGAAAGCCTGCACCTTTTCATGCAGCACGCCGATCGTTACGCCATGGCCGGCCTGGCGCAGGGCGTGAACGTCATCCACTCGCTCGTCCTCACGCGCAGCACCGACGCCGCGCTCGTTCACACCCCGACCTGGCACGTGTTCAAGATGTTTCTTCCCCACCACCGCTCGAACGCGAAGTGGGCGCCCAACACGTTGAAGACGGAGAGCATCACCGGCAACGGAAAGTCGTTCCCCGTGCTCTCGGCCGGAACCACCGTCGACGATCAGGGCCGCATCAACGTGAGCCTCACGAACGTCGACCTGGCGGCGACGCGCAACGTGGAAATCACCATCACGGGCGGCAGCGCGAGCTACGTCGTGTCGAACGCGCAGGCCATCACGGGGCCCGCGAAAGACAGCTACAACGATTACGCTCAGGCGGAGGTCGTGAGCATTCAGCCGCTCGCCGGCTCGAATTGCTCGATCTCCGGGAAGACCCTGAACGTCACGCTCCCGTCGAAGAGCGTCGTCATGCTGGTGCTGACGCCCGCGGGCTAAGACCTCCGGCGCGGAAGACGGAGGCAGCGCCCGGGGCCGCTTCAGAACTGCTTCAAGAACGCCGTAATCGCGCTGCTGCCGAAGCTCGGGATGCCGTGAGGGCCGTCCCACTCGCACCAGGTCACGTCGTAACCCGGGTCGCAGCCGTCGTACTTCACGCACGGGCTCGGATCGACGGGAGTGGTGGTCGTCCCGCAGTGGTTTTGCTGGAGGATTTTGTCGCGCGCCGCGCGCCCGTTGTCGATGGGAACGACCGTGTCGCTCGTGCCGTGTGAGCCCCACATGGCGACGTGAGGGCCGGTGCCTTTGCAGCTCGGATCGCTGTAAAGCGCGCCCGACATCGGCGCGATCGCGCGGAAGGTGTCGCTCATTTCGCAGCCGAGCGCGAACGACATCATACCGCCGTAGCTGAAGCCGACCGAGAAGATGCGGGAGTTGTCGACGCAATACTTCCCTTGAACATCGGCGAGCATGGCCTTCGTGAAGGCGATGTCCACACCATCGGTGTTCGCCCAGCCCGCCCCGTTGCTGCCTGCGTCCAGGCCCTGCGGCGTGACGAAGATGGAGTCCCCGAGGCCCGAGCCCAGGCCGTACATGGTGAGCGCCTGATCGGCGTTCCCGCCCCAGGGGTGAAACTGGAAGATGAGGCGGTACGGAGTCGATGCGTCGTAGTTCTTCGGCAGCTGTACGTAATATTGACGAGCCGTCCCGCTCACGTCGAGAGTGCACATCGTGCCTTTCGTGCCGCACGGCGACGTCGTATTGGCCGAACCACAGCCCATGGACGCTCCGCCGGCAGCGCTCGTGCCGCCGGTCGTGCCGGCGCCGCCGCTCGTGCCCGCGCCGCCGCTGCCGGTCGTCGAGCCGCCGGTCGCACCGGCTCCGCCGTTCGAGATACCGCCGCTGCCCGCGCCGCGTCCTCCACGGCCCATTCCCATGCGGCCGCCCGTGTCGCCGCCCGAGCCGGTCATCGCGCCCGTCCCGCTCCCGGAGCTTCCTGCAGTCGCGCTCCCGGAGCTACCACCCGTAGCGACGCTGCCGCCCGTGCCGCCCGTCGTGCCTCCGCCGGTTCCGGTGCCACCCGTGCTGGTGGCTCCCCCCGTAGAGGTGCCGCCCCCGGTCGCGGTCGTGCCGCCGCCGCTCTGTGCGACTCCACCGGACCCGCCGCTGCTCGCGCCGCCGGTTCCGGGCGCAGGTTCCGAGCTTCCGCAAGCGCAGAGCGGCAAACCGACGAAGAACAGCGACGTATACGAGAATCGGTGATGTCGAAAAGTCATGGGCGTCTCTAAGCGTGCTCCGGCAACTGGAACGCAGCGCGCTTCCTCGCAGTGACAGTACCCCGTCGGACACCGAGCAGGCTCGTCCGAGCCCCTAGGCGTTTCAACCACCAGTCATATAGGCAGATCGGCCTATCGAGCTGAAGGCGCCCCTTCTGCATTCGGTGCGCCCATCGTCATGGCGCGCCGTAAAATCCGCTACCGCTTTTGGCCAGACGCTCGAGCAGCGGCGACGGCACCCAGCTCGTGGGCTCGACGCGCTCCTGAAAATCGAGGATGGCAGTGTGAATGCGCGAGAGTCCCACCTCGTCCGCGTAGAACATGGGACCACCGCGATGCGCGGGAAAGCCGTACCCGTGAATCCAAACCATATCGATATCGAGCGGACGCGCGGCCACGCCTTCCTCCAAGATGCGTGCGCCCTCGTTGATGAGAGCGAACAGGCAGCGCTCGAGGATCGCTTCGTCGCCGATTGTTCGCCGGACGACGCCGCGAGCCTTCGAGGCTTCGAGCGCGAGTTCAGCCTGCTCGCGCTCCGACAGCCGCTCACCGTTCGGGTTGGCGTCCGAGCCGATCACGTCGAGGCCGTCTCGAGCCGCAGCGGCGAACGGCCCGAGCGGAAACCCGAACTCGTAGAACGCGCGGTCGACCTGCGCGGGCAGTGCGCCCTCCTCGAGGAGGCAAAGGGCTTCACGGAGCTGTCGTGAACGCATCCGACTGCCGATGAAGCCGGGACGAGCGACCACCGACACCGCCACCTTGCGGAACGACCTCGCGACGGCGAGCGCGCTCGCACAAACGTCCGGAGCGGTACGGCGCGCGCGCGCGATTTCGACCAGGCGAACCGCTGGCGTGGGGCTCGGGAAATGGATGCCCAGCACGTCCTCCGGCCGCCGCGTCCCTCCGGCAATTGCGTCGATGTCGAGAGACGTGGTCGTGGTGGCGAGGATGGCACCCGGTTTGCAAATCGCGTCGAGCCTTCCGAACACGTCGCGCTTGAGCTCCAAGTCCTCGAACACCGCCTCGACGACGAGATCGGCCGTCTCGAGCTCGTCGTCGTCGAGCGCAGGGCGTAAGCAGCCGAGCCGCGCTTCCATTTCGGGGGCGTCGAGCTGACCCGTCTCGAGAGCGTTCGCATAGTGCCGGCGCACGACGGCGAGTCCGCGCTCGAGGTCGTCGCGCGAAGTGTCGATGAGACTCACCGGAATGTGCGCGTCCGCAAAACAGATCGCGACGGCGCTGCCGATGCTACCGACGCCGACGACCGCAGCGCTTTTGACGGGTCGCGCCGGCGTATCGAGCGGCAGACCGGGGACCTTGGCCACTTCACGTTCGGCAAAGAAGGCGTGCCTGAGTGCCTTCGCCTGCGGGGAGCGCATGAGCTCGGCGAAGAGCTCGCGTTCCACCTTCAATCCCTCGGCGAACGGCAGCTCGACGGCCGCGCGAACCGCTCGAACGCAGTGGAACGGCGCCAGCTGGCCGCGACAGCGCTCCGTGATGCCGGCCACGAATTCTTCGAACAGGGTCGGTTCTTCGAGCGTGACCGTACGCGCACTCACCCGGGTTGGTGGACGTCCCTGGTCGATGAGGCGCTCTGCAAAAGCGACCGCCCCGGCCTTCAAGTCTCCCTCGATGATCGCGTCGATGAGTCCGAGCTCGCGAGCACGGGCGGCGTTCACGGGCGCGCCGCCGATGATCAGCTCGAGGGCCGCGCGGGCGCCGATGAGGCGCGGTAACCGCTGAGTCCCGCCCGCGCCCGGCAGGATCCCGAGCGACACCTCCGGAAAGCCGAGCTTCGCGGTCGCCGCGGCCAGGCGAACATGGCACGCGAGCGCGAGCTCGAGGCCTCCGCCGAGGGCGGTGCCGTGGATCGCGGCGATCACTGGCTTCGTCGCCCGCTCGACGAATTCGACGACTTCGGGCACGTCGGGCGGCTGTGGTTCTTTCCCGAACTCGCGAATGTCCGCGCCCGCGACGAAGGTCCGGCCTTCGCAGCAGAGCACGAGGGCCTCGAGCTCGGGCGCCGCCAGAGCGTCCGCAAGGCGCGCGCAGAGCTCCGAGCGGAGCGCGTGAGACAGCGCGTTCACGGGCGGGTTGTTCAGCGCGACGATTCCGACGCGGCCCTGCTGGGTAACTGTGACGATTTCAGGCATGGAAACTCGATGACTTCGGATGGCCGGAGATAGTGTCATTCGGCGTCCGGCTGCCGTTCGGGTGCGGCAGCGCGAAACGCGGGCAGCGCCAGACACTCTTGCTCGATGGCGAGCAGCGTGGGATACGAAGACAAGTCGCACGCGAAGCGGCGCGCATTGAAGAGCTGCGGAATCAAGCAGCAATCAGCGATCGTCGGCGCGCTGCCGTGGCAAAATTCGGCCGTGTGCGGGCTGTTCGCGAGCTCGCTCTCGAGCGCTTCGAGCCCCGTGCCCACCCAGTGCCGATACCACGCGTCCTTCGCTTCCTGGCCGACACCGAGGGGGCCCGAGAGGTAGTGCAAGACGCGCAGATTGTTGAGAGGGTGGATGTCACAGGCGACGGCGAGGGCGAGCGCACGGACGCGGGCCCGCTCGAGCGGCTCGCGCGGCAAGAGCGCAGGGTCCGGCCGCAGCTCCTCGAGGTACTCGAGGATGGCGAGCGACTGAGTCACGCGTTTGCCGTCGTGCTCGAGCACGGGCACGAGCGCTTGCGGGTTCAACGCGCGGAACTCGGCGGCGAGCTGTTCCCCGCCGCCCCGCGTCAAGTGTACGGCTCGATACTCGTAGTCGATGCTCTTGAGATTGAGGGCAATCCGCACGCGGTAGGACGCGGAGCTTCGGAAGTAGTTGTGGAGTATCATGCGAGCTTGTCCGCCATGGTCAGCTCGATTTCCCCGAGCCCGGCAATGCCGCCGTTCAGCCGATCGCCCGGCTCGATCGCGCCGACGCCGGCCGGGGTGCCCGTGTAGATCAGATCACCGGGCTTCAAGACGAAGAGCCGCGAGAGGTGAACCAATACCTCCGGCACGGACCAGATCAGCTGCGCGATGTCCGCGCTTTGACGCGTCTGGCCGTTCACCTTGAGCCAGATCGCGCCGCTCGTCGGATGCCCGAGCTCGGCCGCTCTTCGAATCGGGGCGATGGGCGCGGATTCATCGAAGCCCTTGCCCGCCTCCCACGGCCGGCCGCTGTCGCGCGCTTTCAGCTGCAGATCGCGACGGGTCAAGTCGATGCCGACGGCGTAGCCGTACACGCACTCGAGCGCCGAGTCGCGTTCGAGCTCCACGCCCTCGCGGCCGACCGCGACGACGAGCTCGATCTCGTGGTGGAAATTCCGCGTCGCGAGCGGGTACGCGAGCGTAGCGCCGCTCGCAACCACCGCGTCTGACGGCTTGGCGAAGAAGAACGGCGGCTCTCGCTCGGGATTCGCGCCCATCTCCCGCGCGTGATCGGCGTAGTTTCTACCGACGCAATAGATGCGACGTACGGGAAAGCGCTCGGTCGTCCCCGCCACGGCGACGTGCGGACGGTCCGGCGGGGTGAACACGAACGAAGCTTCATTGGTCGTCATGCCGCGACTACCTCTCTTCAGAAAACGCGATAACGTTCGCGAAGGATGCCGAGCGGCCAACGGCCGGCGGCAAACAGCGCATGCTTCAGGTGAAAGGGGTGCGTGTCGAGCTCGCCTGCGAGCCGCGCGAGCTCGGCGAGATGCAACGCCTCGCTCACGGCTGCCGCCGCGGCGCCGACCAGCCCCATGTCCATGCACCCGCAGCGTTCAGCCGCGTGGAAAGCCGCGCGTCTCACGACCTCGCTGCCGTCGAGCGTGCGCGAGAGCGATTGCAGCACCTCCGCCTCACCCCGCTGCTCGAGCGCTCCGTGCCAGAGCCGCTGCTTCTCGCGCTGCTCGGCGTCCCACCAGCGCCTGTCCCAAGCCGCGTCGGTCACGACGGCGCGCGCGCCCTCCCAATCGTTCACGCGCTCGACCGGCAAATCTTCCGTAACGCCGAGACCGCGAAGATACGCCTCGATCGTGCCGCATTCGCCGGCGGTGATCGGCTGACCCAGGGTCGAGAACCAAGCGCTCATGCGCGGACGTCCTCGCGCCACAGCCCGAGCGCCTTTTGGACGGGTCGGTCGGAAAAGCTGAATAGCACCGCCTCGTCGATCGCCTCGTGCTCCGCGCGCCACCAAGAAGGGACGACGAACACGTCCTTCGGTCCCCACTCGAAGGCGCGATCGCCGATCTGCGTGCGCCCGCGCCCCTCGACGACGCTGAACACCGTGCCGTCCGTCGACCGGTATCCGCGTCCGTGAAACCCTTTGGGCAGCAGCTGGATGAAAGCGCCGATCGTCGGCATGGGATAACCGCCGCTCGTCGGGTTCACGTACTGCATCTTGACGCCGTGACGTGCGTCGACCGGGCCGTGGTGACGCAGGCGCTCGAGCGCCTCGCGCGCGGCACGATACGGATACGAGAGCAGCGGCGTCGTCAGGGACGCGTGCGAGCATTCGAGCGGCAAGAGGTTCGCGCCGTAGCGCGCGAGCGCGTCACCTTCGGGTTTGGTGACCGGTTGTGACGGCTCGGCGTACCGTTCCGCGAATCCTGCGTCGAAAAAGGCGACCATCGGGATGTCGAGCCCGTCCAACCAGACGACGGGCGCGTCGCTCGGATTGCCGTGATCGTGAAACGTCCACGAGGGCGTCACGATGAAGTCCCCCGGATGCATGGTGGTCCGCTCGCCGTCGACCGCGGTGTACGCGCCGGTCCCTTCCACGACGAAGCGCAACGCCGACTGGGTATGACGATGGCTCGGCGCGACCTCTCCCGGCATGATCAGCTGGAGTCCCGCGTAGAGCGTGTGGGTGATCGACGACGCCCCGCGCAGCCCGGGGTTCTCGAGCACGAGCACGCGCCGTTCGGCTTCGGCTGCGGTGACGAGACGGCCGGCTTCGAGCAGGAGCGGTCGCACCGCCCCGTAGGGCCAGAGCGCGGGAATGCAAGGCGACGTAGGCTCCCGTGGCACGAGCTTTCCGAGCACCTCCCAGAGCGGCGTCAAATGGTCGCGCTCGAGGCGCGCATAAAAGTCGCTGCGTGTCGGGAGCGCGACCGGCGGGGCCGAAACCATGTGAGTTCACGCGTCGGCGCTAGGCCGTCGCGCCCTCGAGCTCGGGAAACCGGAGGTCGAGCGCCTCGACGACGCTCCGCGCACGGTTGAGGAAGTCCGCGCGCATCTCCTCGTTCCGGCGTTCCTTCAAGCCGTACTTGCGATAGGTCTCGTTGTTCTTCGAGCCGGAAGCCCCGAAGAACTGCGGGAGATAGGGCGCGTAGTCGTCGATGGCTCGTTGCACGTCACGCCGGCCGTCCTCGGTTTTGCAGAGCTCCGCGCAAAAATCCTTGCCGAATTGGGCGTGGAACTTCTCTTCCGGCATCGTCACGCGACCGATGTTGCGAAGCGGGACGAAGCTGCAATGCAGGAGATCTTCGACCTGGAGGATCTCGGCGAGGTCGGCGAGAAGCTTGATCACGCAGAATTGCGGCCAGGATTTCAGCTCGAAAGCGAAGATGCTGAGCGGCCGCTTGACCTCGGGGTCGGTCGCCTCGCGCGGGATCCGGAGCTCGTCGGCGAGCCCCTTGAAGCGCACGTGATGGTGGTACTCCTCCATGGCAACGCGGCAGGTGAGCCACTTCGCGTACGGTGTCGGCGCGTACGCGATCGCCGGCTCGTCGAAAACCCGCGCGCCGTAGAGCTCGTTGACCGCGTGACTCGCCACGATCTTGCAAATGGCCTCTCGATACTCACCGGGCTCGTTGACGAGATCCGCCACCGCTTTCACTTCGTGATACGCGTTCGCCATCGGTTGACTCCTAGATGACCGGTTCGGTGTTGAAAGCCTCGAGATCGGTGCGCATGTCGGTAAACCGGCTCGCGAAGTGCTCCTTGAACGCACCGGCGAAAGGGGGCGTACCGGACCCCGAGTCCGGCGCGCACCAGGTCGCGACCGGCCGCGGCTGGGAGAACAGGAAGATTTCGCGCCCGCGTACGCCGAGCAGTTGCCCGCTCACGTCCCCGGCCTCGGCGCTGCACAAGAAAGCGACCAAGTCCGCGACGAAACGCGCCGGCAGCTTGAGGGCGCGCGCTTTGTACTCGGCCTGCGCCGGATTGGCCGGTTGAATCGCTTCGGTGACACGCGTGGCCGCGAACGGAACGACGGTGTTGCAGGTGACCCCCGAGCGCGCCATGTCCATCGCCACGACGCGCGTGAGCCCCAGCAGCCCCGCCTTGGCACTCGCGTACGCGGACTGCCCGAGATTTCCGTATAGGCCCGTCGAGGAGCCGATGTTGACGATGCGGCCCGGTGCCCGCCCGGACTTCGCCTGCTCACGCAAGTGCGGCGTGGCGGCGGCGAGGACGTAGAAGGGCGCGCTCAAGTTCGTGCGCAGCACGGCGTCCCAATCGGCCGCCTTCGCCTTGAAGATGAAGCCGTCGCGGAGGATCGCGGCGTTGTTGACGACGAGATCGAGCCCTCCGAAGTGCGTGACCGCCGCCGCCACGGCGTTCGCGGCGCCTTCGGGATCCGTGAGATTCGAGGTGAAAGGGACGGCACGCACGCCGAGCTCGCGCGCCACTCCTTCGGCGACCGTCGGCTCGGGCTCGTCGCCGCGGATGGAGACGCCGCAGTCGGCGACCACCACGCTCGCGCCGAGTGCGTGCAGCCTTCGACTGACGGCGAGGCCGATGCCGCGCGCGCCACCGGTCACGAGGGCGACGCGCCCGCTCAAAGACGGCTCGTCCACGGTGCTTCGATCAGCTGACATTGAATGCGTCCTCGGCCTGGCTGTAGAAGGCGTCGGCGTGGACGTCACGCAGCGCCATGCCCTTCCGCGTGAGCGTCGACTGCAGCGCCTCCACCATCGGCGGCGGTCCAGCAAGGTACGCTTTGAAGCCGTCGAGCGACGAGAAGTCCGCCTCGACCGCGTCGCTGACGAGTCCAGCGCGGCGGGTCGTGGCGCCGCCCGGCTGCGAAAGCAGGACGTTCAACGCGAGGTTCGGGTGCCGCCGCGCGAGCTCGACGAGCCGGGATTCGAAGAACACGTCGCGTTCGTCGCGCACACCGAAGTACAAATGGACGTGCCGGTTCGGCTCGGCCGCGAATGCCGTCTCGACGATCGAGATGATCGGCGCCATGCCGCTACCGCCCGCGACCGCGAGAATGGGGCCGCGGTGGCCCTCGCGTAGATACGCGTTGCCGAGCGGCCCGGACACCGTCACGGCGTCGCCGAGGTGCAGGCTCGTGAACACGTAGCCGCTCGCTTGTCCCCGCGGCATCTGGCGCACGAAAAACTCGAGGATGCCCGCGTCGGGGCGGTTGGCCATGGAGTAGCTCCGCTCCGGAATACCAGGACCGAACTTGAGCTTGGCGTGCTGGCCAGCCGAGAACGAGTACGGGCCGCCTGCTTCGACGGCGAGCTCGAGCTGCTTGATGTCGTGCGTGAGATCCACGGCTCCGACCAAACGGCAGCGCATGACACGCGACGGGTGCAGCACCGTCTCGTCCGCCTCGAGCGGGCGCACGGTGCAGTCGCCCCAGACCTGAGTCCGGCACGCGAGAATCAGATTGCGCGACCGCTCCTCCGGGCTGAGGGCGTATTCCGAGTACGGCAGCTCGAGGACGTCGCCTTCGACGAGCTCGCACTTGCACGCCCCGCAGTTGCCGGACTGGCAGTTGTGCGGAAATGGCACGCCGGCCTCGAGCAAGCTCGCGAGAATGGTCTCGCCGTCGAGCGCGGGGGCCGAGCGCGGCGGATCGCTCAGCACTCGAATCGTGAAGCTCATCGGGCGCTCCTCGCAGGGGCGCGACGCTGCCGACTCGGTACGAGCTCGAGCGTCATCGCCTACCGCGGAACGCTCCGCACGAGCGCGGGGGCCCGGCCGCGCGGCAGCGTGGCGACGAGCGCCGTCACGATTTGCTCGAGCGTCTTCCCGCTCGTGTCGAAGAACGCATGGGCGAGCTCGTAGAGCCGGCGGCGCGCATCGAGCGTACGTCCGATGTTCTCGATCGCTTCATCGCGCAGCTGCGTGCTCGCGATGCGAGCGTCGTGTTGCGCGAGCACGCGCTCGAACATGACGCGCGGCTTCGCCTGGAGCCAGATGGTGAAGAACGACGACAGTAAGACTTCGTAGGTGGCTGATTCGGCAACGATGCCGCCGCCGGTCGCGAGCACGACGTCCGGGTACTCCGCCACGACGCGTTCGAGGCAGCTGCGCTCGAGCACGCGGTAGCCGTGCTGCCCGTAGAGCGTGAAAATCTCGCTCACGGCCAGGTTTGCTTCCTTTTCGATTTCGCGGTTCAGCTCGACGAAAGGAATGCCGAGCCGCTCCGCCAAGAGCGGACCGAGCGTGGATTTCCCGACCCCGCGGATACCGATCAACGCGATGCGCTGCCCGCCGGCCTCGCCTTCGAAGAGCTGCTGGCGAATGTGAGCCAACCGGTCGGGCGGCTGCCGCTTGAGGAACTCGACGATCAGCGCGAAGTCCGCGCTCGGAGTCTCTTCCGCCGTGAAGAAGCTCTCGATCGGTAGGTTCAACGCGAGCGCGAGGCGCTGGAGCAGGCCGAGCGAGATATTGCCGGTTCCGCCTTCGACGCGCGCGAGGTACGCGAGGGAAATACCCGACTGCTCCGCGAGCGCCTTGCGCGTCATGAAGCGCCTGGCCCTGGCGTCCCGCACGCGTTGACCGAGGAGAGCATGCAGCTCGCTCTCGTTCACTTGCAGGGCGAGCTTGCCCGGCACGACCTCGGCCGGCCGCGGCTCGAGCGTCGCTTCGGCGGGCGACAGGGCGCGCCGTGCTCGGGGTTTGTTTCTCGCGGGGGACTTCATCGGAACAGTATGTTCAGCGGGGTGCGAGGCGTAAAGCGCCGTCCAGGCGAATGGATTCGCCGTTCAGCATCTCGTTCTCGACGATGTGCTGCGCCAGTGCCGCGTACTCGTCCGGACGGCCCAGTCGCGAGGGAAACGGCACGCTCTTGCCGAGTGATTCCTGCACGTCCTGCGGCAGGCCGGCCAGCATCGGTGTGTCGAAGATGCCGGGCGCGATGGTGCAGACGCGAATCCCGCTCTGCGCGAGCTCGCGCGCAATCGGCAGCGTCATGGCGACGATACCGCCCTTCGAGGCGGAATAGGCCGCTTGTCCGATCTGCCCGTCCCAGACCGCCACGGACGCCGTGTTGACGATCACGCCGCGTTCGCCGGACGCGTTCGGCGTCGCCGTCGCCATCGCCGTCGCGGCGAGCCGGATCATGTTGAACGCGCCGATCAGATTGACGTGGATGACGCGGGTGAACGACTCGAGGCGATGCGTGCCCTTCTTACCCACGACGCGCTCTGCGGGGCCTATGCCGGCGCAGTTGACGAGCCCGTTCACGCCGCCGAAGTGCTTCACCGCCGCGTCGACGGCGGCTTGCGCGTCGCTTTCGCTCGTTACGTCCGTCCTGCAAAAAAGAGCGGCGCTGCCGAGCTCTGCGGCCAGGTTCGAGCCCCGGTCCGCGTCGAGATCGGCGATGACCACGCGCGCTCCGGCCGCGTGAAAGCGTTTCACGGTGGCTGCGCCGAGACCGGAGCTTCCGCCAGTGACGAGAAAAATCGAGCCTTTGACTTGCATGTTCCTTCTCAGGCTGTCCGCTGGAGCAAGATCGCGACCCCCTGCCCTCCACCTGCGCACGCGGACGAGATGCCGAACTCGGTGCTCGAGCGCCCGAGCTCGCGCGCGACGGTCGTCGTCAAGCGCACGCCCGAGGCGGCCAGCGGATGACCGATCGCGATCGCCCCGCCGTGAACGTTGACCTGCGCGCGCTCGAGCTCGAGCTCCTTCTCGACGGCGAGGTACTGCGCCCCGAAAGCTTCGTTGATTTCGAAGCGGCCGACGGCGGACTGCTTGAGCCGCGCGGCTTTGAGCAGCGCTCGAATCGCGGGGACTGGGCCGATGCCCATGATCTCCGGCGGCACGCCGACGCTCGAGCCCGCCACGATGCGCGCGAGCGGCTTCAAACCATGCGCTTTGACGTAGCTGCCCGAGGCGACGAGCGCCGCGGCGGCACCGTCCACCATCGCGGAGCTATTGCCCGCGGTCTGCACGCCGTCCGCGCTGAAGGCAGGCCGCAGGCCCTGCAGCACGTCGAACGTGCTTGCCTTGACGTGCTCGTCCCGCTCGAAACGCTCCACCTTGCGCGGCAGCTTGAGCGCGCGCGGTTCGTAGCCTTGGAGCTCGAACGTGCGTGCCGTGACGGGCGCGACTTCACCGGCGTAAAAGCCGCTCTCCCAGCCGGCCATGGCGCGCAGGAAGCTCTGCTCCGCGTAGCGGTCGACCTCCTCGCGGCGGATGGCGTAGCGGCGCGCGGAGGTTTTCGGCGGTCTCCCCCATTCGCGTGTTCGAGGCCGTGTCGAGCGTCGCTTCCCACAGAAAATCCTTGAACTCCACCTGGCCGAGCCTGAACCCGCTGCGGTGCGAGTACGCGGCCACCGGGTTACGGGACATCGACTCCGCGCCCACGCAGAGGGCGAGCTTGGCCTTGCCGAGGGCGATCTGATCCGCGGCCGTGAGGATCGTTTCGAAGCCCGTGCCGCACAGGCGGTGGACGAGCAAGGCCGGAACGCCGAGTGCGACTCCGGCATAGAGACCGATATGCCGCGGCAGGTAATACGCGTCGAAGCTCGATTGCGCGACGTTCCCCGCAATGACGCTGTCGACGTCGGCGGGCGACACGCCGCTCCGCTCGAAGAGCGCCCGTGCGGCATAGATGCCGAGGTCGGTCGGCGAAACGCCGCTCAGCACGCTCATGTAATCCGCGAACGGCGTGCGCACGCCGGCGACGAGCCAGACGTCGTCGTAGCTGGCGGTCTGGGCCCGTGCTTCCAAGGACTCGTGCATGGTTACTCCTCGGTGAGTTTGAGGGTGCCTTCCGTCATGAGCTCAGGCGACGCTCCGCTTCGCGCGCGGCTTCGACGAGCAAGACCACGGCCGGATCGCGCGGGCTGCCGTAAAGCCGCTCCACGTAGGCGGCTCGTCGCGCCAACACGGCGCGCTGATTGATGTAACCCTTATCGGTGATTTCGTCCGCGTCGATCGACGGTGGCTCCGCCATCAAGAGTGCCCTGGCCGCGTGCGTCGACGAGCCGCTTCCCGAGCGAGCGAGGGCCACGAGCCCGGCGGCGACCGTGGCGCGGACCGCGGGATGCTCGAGCACGTCGGCCGGCGCCGCGTCGTGCGACACGTGGCAGAGCGAGCGACACGCGTCGAGATTCGGGAAGATCAACAAACCGACTTCGTCGCGGTCGTGTCCGGTGACGACGACGTCCTGGGCGAGCGCGGAGAGCGCGGCAACCGCTCTCAAGCGAAGACCGCCGACATGAACCCACGTGCCCGTGCTGAGCTTGAAATTTTCCCCGAGCCGGCCGTCGAAGAAGAGGCCGCGCTCCGGGCGACTGCGATCGACGAACCGCATCGCGTCCCCCGTCCTGAAGAAACCGTCTTCGTCGAAGGATTCGGCGGTCAAGGCAGGCCGCTTCCAATAGCCGGGTGTGACGTTGGGCCCGCGGACTCGCGCCTCGAGCTTCTGCCCGACGGGAACGAGCTTGAGCTCGCAACCCGGTATCGGCAGGCCGACCACTCCGGCGCGCTCGGCCCGATAGTGGCAGCTCGTCGCGGCCGGCGCCGTCTCCGTGAGTCCCCAGGAGGATACCATGGGCACCTCGCGGCCGAGCGTCTCGTGCGCGAGCGCCTTCAAGGCGTCCCACACGTGCTGCGGCAAGCCCGCCGCTGCATAGAACAGGAGCCGCACGCGGCTGAAAAATCGCTCACGCAGCGCGCCGTCGGCGCGAAGCGCGCTCGCGAGGAGATCGTAAGCGCGCGGTACGTTGAAGACGACGGTCGGCGCAATTTCACGCAAATTGCCGAGCGTCGTAGCGAACGCGCCCGGCATGGGGCGGCCGCTATCTATATAGAGAGTGCCCCCGTTGCACAGCGTCAGGTTGAAGTTGTGATTGCCGCCGAAGGTGTGGTGCCACGGCAACCAGTCCACCAACACGGGTGGGTCTTCCAAAAAGGGCCAGAGCTGTAAGATCGCTTGCTGATTCGAGCAGAGCATCCGCTGGGTGTTGATGACGGCCTTCGGTTCGTCGGTCGAACCGGACGTGAACAGGAACTTGGCGATGGTGTCCGGCGAAATGGCAGCGAACGCGTTGCCGACCGCGGCAAGATCGACCTTGTCGGTCAGGGCATCGAAGGAAACGGCGCCGTCCGTCGGCGACGGGTCGCGCGTCACCACGGTCGCGTCGTGCAGGCCGCGCAGCACGGAAAGTGCCGCCGCAAAGCGGCTCTGCGCGCCGACGAAAATCACGCCCGGCTGCAGCGCCTCGACGATCTTCTTCAGCTTGCCGAAGTCCCGCGAGAGCAAGGAATAGGCGGGCGAAATCGGGGCGATCGGGATGCCCACGTGCATGCACGCGAGCGACAACAGACCGTGCTCCACGCTGTTCTCGGAGAGCACGAGGACGGGTCGTTCAGCCGACAATCCTCGTCCGAGCAACCAGGTTCCGATGCGGCGCACGCGGTCGAGCGCCTCTCGATAAGTCACTCCGCGCCAGTCACCGTCTGGACCTCGCTCCATCAGAAATGGTCGGGCGGGCGCGGTGTGGGCCCAGTGTTGGAAGTACTCGCCGAGGCAGCGTTCGTAGAGCTTCAGCGGCTGGCGCGAGCGCAAGAGGAGCTCGCCTTCGGCGCTCTCGATCACGTCGACCCCGGGCGGGGCGAACATGGCCGTCGACTCGTAGTTGGAAGCCGCCATCATGCGTCCCCGTGAGTCTCGCCCGGCGCCTCTCGGCGACTCGGGGCAGGGCGCGCGGCGGGGCGGGCGGTCCTCATCGGCGGTGCGGAACATCTACTATAATAGCTACTAGGTGTCCAGCGACGCCGCCGGCAATCGAGCGCCAGTATATTTTTGCGTGCTCTGCGTTCCTGAGAGCAAGTGGAGCGGCCCTTGGCCAAAAATGAGAGAGACAGGCGTACATGTACTATAGTAGCGTTCTCACGATCCGGGTGACTGCTTTTGGTTACCGGACACCGCTGTTCGACATGCTCACCGCGGCAGGCGCACTGCCGCGTTCAAGGCGCGCTCCTCCGCTTCCGGAAAGAACGTGCCGCACACCTGCTCAGGAGAGCTCAGATGGGTCGACGTTCAGGACGGATCCCCTTCGCAAAGCACGCGCTGCTCGGAGTCTCGCTCGCTGCGGCGTCGGCCGCCTCGCTCGCCACGAGCGAGGCGCGCGCGGCGAATCAGGAGCCGGCGGGACTCAATCTGGGGCTGACGAGCTTCTACGACGGCTTCGGCAGGAACGAGGAGGGGTTCACGTACCTCGCGTATGGCGTGTATTCACGGTCCCGCAGCATCAACGGTGAGGACGGCAAAGCGGTCCCCGTCTTCAACCATCCCAAGCTCGACGCGTACATCCTCATCAATCAGCTCGTCTACGTCCTGCCGGAGACGCTCTTCGGCGACGCCGCGCATCCCGGGATCAACCTGATCGTACCGGTCATCGCGTTCGATACGAGCTTCAGTCCCGCGCCGCCGCCGCCCGGACTGCAGCTGAAGGACAACGGCTTCGGCATGGGCGATCCCGTGCTCGGGCTCTTTCTTCAATTCAAGCCCATCATCGCGGACGGCAGACCGGTGTTCTCCCACCGTCTCGAGCTGGACGCCATCGTCCCGCTCGGGGCGTACGATCCGCACAAGGACATCAACCAGGGGTCGAACTTCGCGTCGTTCAACCCCTATTGGGCGATGACGGTCCTGCCCCTCAAACATTTGGAGGTGTCCGCGCGCTTCCATTACCTCTACAACGCCGAGAACCTCCGCCCGGCCAACCCTCCGCCGGTCATGCCCGGCGTGGTCAGCGCCCGCGCGGGGCAAGCGTTTTGGGTCAACTACAGCGCCTCGTACGAGGTCATCGAGAAGCTGCACGTCGGGGTCAACGGCTACTACTTCGTGCAGTTCACCGACGACCGCTACACGTTCGCCGACGGGAGCCGCAACAACGGGAAGGCCGTCCCGCCGCTCGGGGACGAGGGGCGCGCGCGTTTTCTGACGCTCGGGCCGGGCGTGTTCTGGGACGCGGACAAGCAAAACAAGCTTTTCGCGAACGCGTACTTCCCGCTCTTCACCTACAACCGGCCGAGTTCCATGGCCTTCAATCTGCATTACATTCACGGTTTCTGAGTCAAAGTCCCTCGCCCTCGGGAGTCACCAGCATGTTGAGTAGCCGTATGATCGTAGGAGCGGTGCTGTTTTTCGCGGCGGCCGCCTGCCGAACGGGCTCGAAGGCGGGGAGCGAAGCGCATTCGGGTCCGAGTGCGAGCGCGGCCGCGCCGGAAGAGACGATTCAGGTGGGCCTCATCGCCTCCTTGACGGGGAAGTTCTCGGCGCTCGGCAGCGAGGACAAGAAAGCGGTCGAGCTTGCCGTCGCACAGGCGAACGCGAACGGCGGGGTGCTCGGCAAGAAGATCTCGCTCCTCACGCGCGACGATCAAACGCTGCCGGACAAATCCGTACTCGCGTACGGCGAGCTCAAGGCGGCAAACGTCGCGGCCGTCATCGGCTCGGCATTTTCGAACTCGGCCCTGGCCACGATCCCGTTCGCGGATCGCGACGGCATCCCGTACCTCTCGCTCACGCCCGCGGAGGAGCAGGTGCAGCCCATCAAGCCGTTCGTGTTCGTGATCCCGGCGCTCTCGAACGCGTACGCCGAGCGCTCACTCGAATACATGCAGGCGCAAAAGATCAAGAAGCTCGCGATCGCTCACGACACCAAGGGCGCCTACGCGGTGGCGGGCTACCGCGCGACGCTGGCCCTTGCTCCTCGTTACGGCGTCGAGATCGTGAAGGACGAGGTATTCGAGAGCGCGACCAGCGATTTCAGCCCGATCTTCACCCATCTCAAGGGTTCCGGCGCGCAGGCGTTCCTGTTCTGGGGCACGGGGCCGTCGGGGGTGACGGTCACGAAGCAGTATGCCGCAGCGAACGTCAAGATCCCGCTCTTCATGACGCCATCGCAAGCGAGCAAGCTGTGGCTCGAGCCCGTCGGCTCGGCGGGCGAAGGCGTCACCGTGACGAGCGCGATCGGCGTCGTCGGTGACTATCTGCCCGACGGTCCGCAAAAGCGGGTCATCTCGCAGATGGCCGTGCCGTTTCAGCAGAAGTACGGTTATTCGCCGCCTCAGTTCGCGCAGGACGGCTACAGCGCGTGCCTCCTGCTCTTCGAGGCCATCAAGAAGGCCGGGAGCGCGAAGCGCGACGCGGTCAGAAACGCGCTCGAGCACCTGACGCTGTTGACGCCGAACGGCGAGTACAAATATTCGCCGACGGACCACTCGGGCCTGACGCGGGATTTCATCTCCGTCGACGTCGTGAACGGCGGCAAGCTCGTTCCGACGCCGTGGGCCAAGGAGCAGCTCGTGCACACGATTGCGGCCGAATAGGTTCATGCTGCGCGTCGAAGGGCTCAGCCGTCGGTTCGGTGGAGTCTATGCGCTGCGCGACGTGAGCTTTCGCGTGAGTCCCGGCGAGCTTCGCGGGGTGATCGGGCCGAACGGAGCCGGCAAGTCCACGCTCTTCAACCTCATCGCCGGACATTTGCGCGCCAACGGCGGGCGCATCTTTCTGGGTGATCGCGCCATCGAGCGGCTGCCTTCGTACGAGCGCGCCGGGCGTGGCATCGCCATCGTGCACCAGGGCGCGTGCGTCTTTCGCGGCATGAGCGTGCGCGAGAACGTGATGGTGGGGGCACATCGGCGGGCACGGCACGGTTTCCTGGAAGCGGCGCTGCGGCTGCCGCGTTTCAGGCGTGAGGAGCGGCGCTTGCGCGACCTTGCCGACGCGCTCCTCGACGAGGTCGGGCTCGCGGGTCTCGCCGACCGAGCCGCCGAGTCGCTATCGCTCGGTCATCAGCGCTCGCTGCAGCTCGCGCGCGCTCTCGCGTCCGAGCCCTCGCTGCTGCTCTTGGACGAGCCGGCGTCGGGCCTGCGCGAAACCGAACGGCGCCAATTTGCGCGGCTCATCGAGCGGCTTCGTGCTCGGGGACTCACCATCCTGCTCGTCGAGCACGACGTGCCGCTCGTCACGAGCCTCTCGGACCGGATCACGGTGCTCGACCTCGGCCGCGTGATCGCCGAAGGGACGCCGGCGGCGATTCGCGAGGATCCAGAGGTCATCAACGCCTATCTCGGGCCGCCGGAGACCCGATGAACGTCATCGAGGTCGAGGAGCTCTCGGTCCGTTACGGCGTCGCGACGGCACTCGACGGGGTCTCGTTGCATGTAGCCGCCGGTGAGATGGTCGCCCTCGTCGGCTCGAACGGCGCCGGAAAGTCGACGCTGCTCAACACGCTGTCGGGCATCGTGCAGAGCGCGCGCGGTCGGGTCGAGGTCCACGGGCAGCTCGCCCACGTACCGGAAGGACGGCAGCTCTTCCCCGACCTCTCGGTGGACGACAACCTGCGACTCGGCGCGTTCCGCGTCCGCGAGCGAGACCCGTCCTGGGTTTACCGGCTCTTGCCCGAGCTCGAGCGGACGCGCAGACAGCGAGCGGGCAGCCTCTCGGGCGGCCAGCAACAGATGGTGGCGATCGGTCGCGGCCTGATGTCGCAACCGGACGTGCTCGCGATTGACGAAATGTCGCTCGGGCTCGCGCCCATCATCGTGCGGGATTTGTCGCGCATCCTGCTCGAGCTCAACACCGAACGAGGACTCGCCGTACTGCTCGTCGAGCAGAGCGCGCGGCTCGCGCTCGACCTGTGCCGGCGTGCTTACGTCCTCGAAGCGGGCAGGATTGTCGCGAGCGGCACGACCGGCGAGCTCGCGCAGAGTCCATTCGTGAAGAGCGCATACCTCGGCGGGCCGGGCGAACCTTCGTCGTGAACGCCTTCTTCTCCTACGTGTTGCACGGGATCGCCGTCGGCTGCAGCTTCGCGCTGCTCGCCAGCGGGCTCATCATCATTTACCGGGTGACGCGGGTCGTGAACCTCGCGCAAGGCACCTTTGCGGTCGTCGCCGCGTTCACGGCGGCGACGCTGATGAAAGCGGGGTTGCCGCACGGGGCAGCCGAGCTCCTCTCCACGCTCGCCGCCGCAGCGCTCGGATTTTTCGTGGGCGTGGTGGCCATCGCCAAGCGCGGCACGAGCTCGCAGGCGTCACTCATCGCCACCCTGGGGCTCGCGATCTTCGGGTATGCACTCGAAATTCTGATTTGGGGCGATCAGCCTCGTTCCTTTGCCGGGTTAGAGGGAACGCTCGAGCTCTTCGGGCTCGAGCTCCCGAAACAGTACGCGCTCATCGTGGTCGCTACGTTGTTGGTGTTCGGCGCGCTCGAGCTGTTCTTCGAGCACACCTACGCGGGCAAGGCGCTGAGCGCATGCGCGTCCAATCCCTACGCCGCCAAGCTCGTCGGCATCAGCGTCGTCCGAACGGGGCTGCTCGGTTTCGCGCTGGGCGGGGCGCTCGGCGGCGTCGCCGGCGTGCTCATCACGCCGCTGTCGCCGCTGTCTTACGACAGCGACATATCTCTGTTCGTCAGCGGCTTCGCTTCGGCGATCATCGCTGGACTCAAGCGCCCTTTGCTCGCGCTCGGCGGCGGGGTTCTCCTCGGCGTCGCCGAAGCGCTCGTCGCCGGCTATTCGAAAGCGTCGTATCAGACCGCGTTCGCGCTCACGCTCACGCTCGCGATCCTGGTCGCACAGGGCCTGAGACGCCCGGCCGTTCAGTTGGCCGACGAATGATGCGCAAGGAGACCTACGCTTTCTTGATCCTATGCAGCGGCACGGCCTGTGCGTCTGCGTTGCTCGACGAGAGTGCGCTCTCGGTCTACGTCCTCTTCGCACTGACGGCGATGGTGACCATCGGCGTGTCGCTGCTCATGGGCCAAGCCGGGCAGGTTTCACTCGGCCAGGGAGCGTTCTACGCGTGTGGTGCGTACGCGGCGGGCGTGCTGGCCACACACGGCGTTCCGAGTCTCGTCGGGCTGCTGGTGGCACCCCTCGCCGCGGCTCTCTTGGCGGCGTTGATCGGTGTGCCACTGCTCGTGCTGCGCGGGCACCATCTGGCCTTCGCCACGCTCGCCACGCACCTGATCTTTTTGTCCGTCATCGGCGAGCTGGCGATCGCGGGCGGGGACGTGGGGCTCCAGGGCATTCCGAGTCTTCGCATCGCCTTCTTCGAATTCCGTTCGATCCGGAGCTACGCCTATCTGAGCTCGTTTGCGCTCTTGGGCGTCGCGGTGGTGGCGCACAACATCCTCGCCTCGCGGCCGGGCCGCGCGCTGCGAGCGCTCTCGAGCAGCGAGCTCGCGGCCGCGTCGGTCGGGGTTTCGGTAGGGCGCTACAAGCTCGCCGTGTTTGCGCTGTCCGCTGCCTTTGCGGGGCTGGCGGGCGGCATCTACGCTTTTCACATCGGGTACCTGGCGCCGGGGTCCTTTCCGGTGCTCTTGTCGATCGAGTACGTCGTGATGGCCGTCGTCGGCGGTCTCGGAACGATCTCCGGCGCGGTGGTCGGTAGCGCGCTCGTGCTGCTCCTGGTCCACGGCCTGAGCAGGGCGGCGACCATGAGCGGAATGCCGGAAAGCGCGCCCGTGATCCTCTCTTATGCCGTCTATGCGGCGTTCCTGATCCTCGCCGTCCTGTTCCTTCCGGGCGGCGTTACGTCACTCGTCACGAAGCTCCTCACGCCTCTCCGCCGCGAGTCCAAGGACTGACGGCTTCTCGAGCGGAGCCTCGGCGTCCTGAGCGGCGCGATTTTTGTAAGCGTATCAAAAACTATTATAGTACATGCGTGCCGGCTCGAATGTTGGCTCCGGCAGGCGCACGGCGACGCGTCGCCGGCGGGAAAAATCCGGCTTTGCCGCAGTAAGATTGTGCTGCCTGCCTGGACACTCAACAGCTACTATAGTAGATGCTGAGTCCCCTTACGAGGAGCGAGCCCGCCCATGTCGAATCACAATCCGAACTCCCATCGTGAAGAGCGGCTGTCCGCGCGTCCGGCCACGGCACGGGTGCGGCACAACGCCCGAAACGCCACGAACACCCCGCGGTGGATAGCGGCCGCTGCAATCGCCACCGTGTTCATCGGTTGCGGAACGCAAGAGCCGACGCCGCCTGGCGCGGGCGGCAGCGGCATGATGGGCGTAACCGGGGGCACGGGAGCAGCTGGCGGCTCGACGGCAACTGGCGGCTCGACGGCAACCGGCGGCTCGACCGCAACCGGCGGCTCGACCGCAACCGGGGGAAGCGGAGGCACGGCCTTGGGAGGCGGCGCGGGGGCGTCGTCCGGCGGAAGCAGCGGCAGCGCTGGCACGGGCGGCAGCGGTCAGGCTGGAACCGGCGCGGGTGGTCGCGGCATGATGGGCAGCGGGGGCTCGGGCCAGGGCGGCAGGGGCAGCGGCGGGATGAGCGCCACGGGCGGCACTGCAGGAGCAACCGCAGGCAGCGGTGGCAGCGGTGGCGCATCCGGTACGTGCCAGAAGGGCCAAACGAAGGCCGCCGAGGTCGTGATTATGGGCGAATCGTTCTATGCGATCTCCCCTCAATACATCCAGAACCGGATCCAGGACGACGCAAGAAAGGCCGGCTCTCTCGGTGCGAGCGACAGCTACCGCAACGTGGCCGTGAGCGGGCAGAACATGAGCTACATCGCGACCACCGAATGGACGGCGGCTACGCAGGGCGGCGCGTCCGTCAAGTTCGTCATCATGGACGGCGGCGGCATCGATTGCCTGTCGGGAGGCTCGACTTGCTCCACCTGTTCGAGCACGTTCCAAACCCTGCTCGGCAAGATGGCCACCGCGGGCGTCAAAGACGTGATCTACACGCGCTACCCCGAACCGGGGAACCCGCCGGGCTCGAACGCTTCGCTGAAGGCCTGCCTCGACGCGACGATGCCGACCATGCAGACGGTATGCGAAGGCTCGACGTCACCTGTCTGCCACTGGGTGGACCTGAGGCCGGTCTGGGTGAACGGCGACACCACTGACGGGCTCCACCCGACAGAGTCCGGCGGCGAACATGTCGGCGACCTGATATGGTCCGAGATGGTCAAGGACTGCCTGGCCCAGTAACCGAACTCGACCGTCGACGAGCGGGTGAGGTAAGTTCGTTTAGGTAACGAATCAATGAGGATCTGTCTGCTTACGACGATGATCACGGCCCTGCTCGGCCTCGCCGGCTGCGGCTCGGACAACAAGACGGCACCGACCACGTCCGAGCCGCCTGCGCCATTCGAGCTCGACGGGGCGTGGATCTATTTGGGCCCGTCCGACGTACCTCACGACCTCACGGTCAAGGATTCCTCGATGGCCTACACGGCCGTGGCCGGGGATTGGGCGTCGAGCTGGACCATCAAAGCGTACGACAACCAGCTTCATCAATTCCAAATCGTCTTCGGCTCGGGCACAGGGACGTACCTTCCCGTCGGGCAGAGCCTGAGCGGAACCTACGACCTCAGCGGTCCGCTTCTGACGGTTCAATTGGCGCAAGGGCTGGGCTCGTACCCGCCTTTGCAGGACGCCGGCACCTGCACCGGCGGGACGGACGGCGCCGCCGTCCCGGACTGCAGGCTCTACATCAAGCAGAACTGAGAAACGGCTCGGGACCCTCGTCGAGCCGTCCGTCTCGTTAGAACTGTTTCAAGAACTTCCAGGCTTCGCCCGGACCCCAGCTCCCCTGCGATTGCCCCGTATCCGGATACGGCGTGTGCGGGCCGACGAAGGAACAGAACTCCACGGGGTAGCCGCTCATGCAGCCGCTGATGTTCGTGCAGACGTGGCTCCCCGTCGCCTGCGTGGGCGTCGCCCAAGTGCACCCGTTGACGGTCGCGAAGTTCTGCGCCATCGAGACGCCGCCCGAGTACTGGAGCACGTTGTCCTGAGTGCCGTGTGAAGCGTAGTAGGCGACCTGCTTCTTCGGCGGGCAGGGCCCGGCGGTGATCTGGGGAGATCCGGAGTAGACGGCGACGCCTCGAATGTAGCCGTTCGCCTCGCCGAGCGGCCGTGCACACGCCGTCTCGTAAGACATTGCGGCGCCGTAGCTCCACCCCGTCGCGAAGATGTGATTGGTGTCGACGCAGAAGTTCTCCTCGATCTGCGCCACCACGGCGTCCGCGAGCGCGAGGTCGGAATCATTCGGGTTCGGCCATCCGCAGCTGCTCTCACCGCTTCCGGTTCCGGAGCACGGCGCCCCGTTGAGCTGCCCGTTGGGCGCCACGAAGATCGTCGTGTTGTCGGACAAAGGCAGTAAGCCGTAATATTGCCAACTATAGTTCTGGATGTCGTTTCCGTCGCGCTGGTGGAAGGAAATGACGAGCTTGTACGGGTGAGTATCGTCGTAATTGGTGGGGACACTCAGGATGTACCGGCGCTGCATGCTTGCGGCGGTGATCGAGATGGGCTTACCGTTATTGTACTGATTGCTGGGAATGCCCGGCGCCTTGCCACAGCCAGCCGACATCCCGGTCGTCCCCGAGCCCCCCGCTCCGGCGCCGGCCCCCGCAGCTCCTTGTCCGGCAGCACCCCCGCCCGCGCCGGCCATGCCCCCAGCTGCGCCGCGCCCCGCGCTAGCGCCGGCCGTTCCCATGCCGCCGCCGCCCCCCATCCCGCTCCTTCCGGCGCCCGTGCCGCCCGCGCCGCTCGAGCCCGCGCTCACTCCGCCGGCGCCGCCCATGGTCGGTACTCCGCCGCTCCCGCCCGAGGCGAGCGTCCCTGCAGCGCCGGCGGAGCCTGATTTACCGCCCGAGCCGGAAGTTCCGCCCGCGCTCAAAGTACCACCGGAGCCACCAGCACCGGGCGAACCGCTCGAGCCCCCCGAGCTGACCGTTCCACCTGATGCCGCTCGGCCGCCCGCTCCCGTCCCACCCGTGCCGGGACCCTCGGGGCTTGGGTTGGATGACGTGCACCCGTACGCAAGCGCAACGGAGCTTGACCAGATTGCGACCTGCAGGAGCGAATTGGATTGAGACATATGCTTCTTGGGCCGGCCCGAGTGCATCGGTGCAACTGACGAACCGGCTGCAGGATCGCAGTGGCGCCAAGGAGCAGCTTCCGTCGACATCACGACTGCCGCCGCTCGCCATCCCTGGCTAGCGAGCGCCGTCGTGCGTGCTTGCTTTTTTTGACGGAAGAGGCACTACGGCGGGCCTCGACAGAGCACGCCTTCGCGCCCTAGAACGCCGCGTCGAGCACGACGTCGCCGCTCACACCGACCTGATACGCGGACACGCGCCGCTCGAAGAAGTTCGTGACCTCCTGCACGTCTTGGAGATCCATGAACGAAAATGGGTTCTTGGTGTGGTAACGGCGCGGCAGGCCGAGCGTCGCGAGGCGCTGGTCGGCGCAGAACTCGAGGTAGCGGCGCACGTCTTGAACGGACACGCCCACGATGCCCGAGCCGAGGAGATCCTCGGCAAATTGCGTCTCACACGCAATGGCCTCTTCGAGCATCGTGAACACGGCCTCCGAGAGCTCCGTGTCGAAGAGCTCGGGCTCCTCGCGCCGGACGATGTTCACGACCTCGAAGGCAAAAGCCATGTGCGCGCTCTCGTCGCGAAACACCCAGTTGGTACCGGCGGCGAGTCCGTGCAACAGCCCTCGCGAACGGAGGAAGTAGACGTACGCGAACGCACCGAAGAAAAAGAGCCCTTCGATGCACGCGGCGAAGCAAATGAGATTCAGGAGGAACTGCTTGCGTTGCGCGCGTGTCTCGAGCGCCGTCAGGTTCTGAATCGAGTCGAGCCAGCGCAGACAAAATTCGGCCTTCTTCCGAATCGACGGGATGTTCTCGACGGCGGCGAAGGCACGGTGTCGATCGTCCGGATCCGGAACGTAGGTGTCGAGCAGCGTCAGGTAAAACTGGACGTGGAGGGCCTCTTCGTAGAGCTGGCGCGACAGGTACATGCGCGCTTCGGGCGCGTTGATGTGCCGGTAGAGGTTCAAGACGAGGTTGTTCGAGACGATCGAGTCCCCCGTGGCGAAGAACGCGACCAGGCGCCGCACGAGATGACGCTCGGCGTCCGTCATCTTCTGGGTGAGGTCACCCACGTCCGTCGCGAAGTCGACCTCCTCGACGGTCCAGGTGTTCTTGATGGCCGCGCGATAGAGCTCGAAGAATTTAGGGTACGCCATCGGCCGCAGCGTGAGGCAGAGGCCCGGGTCGAGGAGCCGCGCGGGACGTGTGACGGCACTCATTGGCACGCCTCGCACGTCTCGGGGTTCTCGAGCGAGCACGCCACGGCAGCGGAGTCCGCGGCGCTCGGAGCGACGGCGGGCGGCGCCGGTGTGAAGCCTCGCGCTGCCCTGGGGTCGCCGAGCTCCGTCGCGGGCGCGACGGGCGACTCCTCCACCGTCGCTTTGGCGATGCGCGTCGCCGGCCGCGAGCGCAGGTAATACGTCGTTTTGAGGCCCTTTTTCCAGGCATAAAAATACATGGACGAGAGCTGACCGATGTTCGGACTCTCGCTGAACAGGTTCAAGGATTGGCTCTGATCGAGGAACGCGCCGCGATCGGCTGCCATGTCGATGAGTGAGCGCATCGGGATCTCCCAAGCCGTGCGATAGACGGCGCGGAGCTCGGCCGGCAGCTCGCTCAGGCCTTGCACCGAACCTTCGCTGAGCTTGAGCCGCGCGCGCATCTGGTCGTTCCAGCTGCCGAGCGCCTTGAGCTCGGCGACGAGATAGCGATTCACCTGCAGAAAGTCGCCCGAGAGCGTCTCGCGCTTGAACAGGTTCGAGACCTGCGGCTCGATGCACTCGTAGCAGCCGGCGATGGACGCGATCGTCGCCGTGGGCGCTATCGCGCACAAGAGCGAGTTTCGCAAGCCGTGCTGGACGATGCGAGCGCGGAGGACGGACCAGCGCTCCGCGTCTTCGGGAACGACGCCCCACGCGTCGAACTGGAGCTCGCCGCGCGCGGCTCGGGTCTCGGCGAATGCCGGGTGGCGGCCCTTCTCTTCGGCGAGCTCGACGGAAGCCGAGAGCGCGTGGAAGTACACCTCTTCGGAGATGCGCTGCGAAAGGCTGCGCGCCTCGGGAGCGTCGAAGGGCACGCGCAGCCGAAAAAACACGTCCTGCAGCCCCATGAGCCCGAGGCCGACCGGACGCCAGCGCAAGTTCGAATCGCGCGTGGACGGGATCGCGTAAAAGTTCAGATCGATCACGCGGTCGAGCTGGCGCAGGGCACGCCGCACGGTGCGCGCGAGCTTGTCGAAGTCGAAGCGGACGGCTCCGTCGTCCCCCGTGACGGTGTGACGTCCGAGGTTGATCGAGCCGAGGTTGCACACCGCCGTCTCCCCCGCCGAAGTCACCTCGAGGATTTCGGTGCAGAGGTTCGAGAGATGCACGACGCGGCCGGGAAGCGCCGTCTGGTTGCAGGCGCGGTTCGACTTGTCCTTGAACGTCATCCAGCCGTTGCCGGTCTGCGCGAGCGTGCGCATCATGCGACCGTAGAGCTCGCGGGCGCGCACCGTCTTCACGGCGAGGCCCTGCGCCTCGGCCTCTTCGTAGCGTCGCTCGAACGCCTCCCCGTAGAGATCCGGCAACTCGGGAACCAGCTTCGGGTCGAAGAGGCTCCAGGGGCCGTCCGCTTCGACGCGACGCATGAACAGATCGCAAACCCAATTGGCGAGGTTCAGGTTGTGGGTGCGGCTCGCTTCGTCACCGGTGTTCTCGCGTAAATCGAGGAACTCTTCGATGTCGGCGTGCCACGGCTCGAGGTAGACGCAGCACGCGCCCTTGCGCTTGCCGCCCTGGTTCACGGCGGCGACGGACGCATCGAGCGTCTTCAGCCACGGGACGATGCCGTTCGAGTGTCCGTTCGTGCTCTCGATCAGCGAGCCGCGCGAGCGAACGCGATGGTAAGCGAGGCCGATGCCGCCCGAAAACTTCGAAAGCAGCGCCACGTCGGCGTAGCGGCGATAGATGTCTTCGAGGTGATCGCCGGGTGAATCGAGCAAGAAGCAGCTCGACAGTTGCTCGTGGCGCGTCCCCGAGTTGAAGAGCGTCGGCGAGCTCGGGACGTACTCGAGCGTCGACAGGAGAGCGTAGAGCTCGAGCGCCTCCGGCACGGACTCCGACAGCGCGCAGGCGATGCGCATGAAGAACTGCTGCGGTGTCTCGAGGACGAGCCGCGTGACGGGGTGCTTGATGAGGTAGCGATCGTAGAGCGTCCTCAAGCCGAAGTATTCGAACTCGCGATCACGCTCGGGCACGATGGAGTCGTTCAGCTTGCGCGCGTTGTCGACGACGAAATCGCACAGACGGTCATTGACGCGCCCGAGCCCGTGTCCCGCGAGCACGGATTGCGAGAACGCGTAAATGTGCTGATTTCTGACCTCTTTTTCGATGTAAGTCGCGAGCAGCCGCGCCGCGAGCTTCGCGTACTCCGGCTCGTCGACGATGAGGCCCGCCGCCGTCTGGATCGACAGCTGATCGAGCTCGCGCGTGGTCGCCCCGTCGTAGAGACCGCTGATGGTATTCGTCGCGACGCGAAGGACGTCGACGTCCGCGAGCCCCACGCAGCAGCGGTTGACGGCCCGCACGATCTTGTTCACGTCCACCGGCTCGCTCGAGCCGTTGCGCTTTCTCACCCGCATCGAGCTTTGCGGCAGAGCGTCCTCGGACGCTCGCGGCGTCGGGGTCGGATGGATCGTTCGCAACGGCGCCCCGCCGTTGCCCTTCGGGCTCGTGGTCTCGCTGAGCATGGATGGTCTCCTTCCGAGCGGGACCGGCCCGCTCTTGTGGACCCACGAAGGAGAAAGTCAGCCGATGACGACGCCCAGCGCCGGGACTCTCAGGAGAGACCCTCGGACCGACCTTCGCCCCCGCGGGCGGCTGCTGGCCAACGCGAGTCGACGGGTCGGAACCGGGACGGGCGTACGAGCGCCCGTTCGGACCTACCGCCTTTCCCGCGAAGGCTCTCAGGTCGAACTGGCACCGCTGTTTTTCCGGTACCAGATGCTGGCAGGTCTTCGGGCTCGCGAGCTTTCCGGCCAGAGCCGGCTTCCTACCGCCCGCGGCTTCCCAATCCCCGAGGGACCAGTGCCTGACGCGGGTTTCGTTCTCGCCTACCGCTGCGGGGCAGCCCCGGCTTCTGACCGGGTTCCCTTTTCAGCCGCTGAGCGTGTGCTCAGCAGCACCAACACGAGACGCAACGTATTGTGGTGTAGGGCCCACTGTCAACCAACATGTAGTGGTCCCGACAGCTGGCCCCCCCCAGCTGACCCGACGGCCGGCCCAGGTAAGGCCGCGCCGTCTCTGCGCGTGGCGATTGATCGCCGGAGAGGCGAGAGAGCACGAGGTGCACTGCCTCGAAGGCTCGCGCTGGAGTCTCTCAGTCGAGCACGAGCCGTGCTGAACCGAGGAACGGTTTCTGCAGAAGCGCCGGCCGAGGTGTCCAGGCATGCATGCGGCCAAATGGATCGCGCTCAGCGACTCGGCGAGGCGGGATCAGGCCGATAACTCCGACGTTCGCGTGCTGCTCGTCTCGATGAGGAGCACGGTGCAAGGGCACCTGACGGCTGCACTGCAGATTCAAAGTGATCTCTGACCTTCGAGCATGGAGGACGAGCGATGTCGACGAAAAGAAGAGGGCGCTTTTCTGGCTGGACGATTGCGGCGCCCGTCGCCGTCGTCGTGGGAACACTCGCAGGCGACGTCGGGGCGCGCCCCGCCGACAATCCGCTTTCGGAGTGGACGCTCGGTGGCCACGACCTCGCCGACAGCCGCTCGAATCCCTTCGAGCACGAAATCCGTCCGTCCAACGCGCGCTCGCTCGCGCCGAAATGGACGGCGGCGACGGCCGACGTCTCGGCTACTCCGGCGGTGCATGCGGGCGCCGTGTACTTCCCCGATTGGGACGGCAATTTCTGGAAGCTCGACGCGCGCAGCGGCCGCGTCGTCTGGCAACGCCGCATCGCCGACTACGTCGGCATTTCGGATTCGATCGCGCGCACGAGCCCGGCCGTCGTCGGTGACACGGTGTACATCGGAACCCAAAAAGGTGCGTACCTGTTGGCGATCGACACGACGACCGGCGTGCTCCGCTGGCGGCGGCAGCTCGACGCGCATCCGCGCGCAATTCTCACACAGTCACCCGCCGTCTTCGCGGGCATCGTCGTCGAGGGTGTCTCGTCGGACGAAGAGGGCGCGGCGACGGATCCGAGCTATCCCTGTTGCACGTTCCGCGGCAGCGTCGTCGCGACCGACGCCCGGAGCGGTCGGGTGCTCTGGCGCACGCTCATGATTCCGGATCAGGGTCCCGGTACGGACGTCTTCAGCGGCGCCGCCGTCTGGGGCGGCACGCCCGTGATCAATCCGCTCGCGGGGAAGGTGTACGTCACGACGGGTAACAACTACGAAATCCCGCAGAGCGCCACGGACTGTGAAACGGCGGGCGGCAGCGCCGCGGACTGCCTGCCGGCGTGGAACATCATCAATTCCTTCGTCGAGCTCGATTTACGCACGGGCGCCATCGGCTGGACCACGGGGCAAAACACGTTCGACACGTGGAACGTGGCTTGTATTCCGGACGAGCCGCCCAATAACTGTCCGGTCCCGTCCGGACCGGACTACGACTTCGGCGACGGGCCGCACCTGTTCCTCTTACACGGCCCCGGTACGGCGCCGCGATGGGCGGTCGGCGGCGGCGACAAGGGCGGTGAGTATTGGATGCTCGACGCGAGAAGCGGGCACGTCCTCTGGAGCGCAGCGGTCGGGCCCGGCGGGCTCCTCGGCGGCATCGAGTGGGGCACGGCGTCCGACGGCAAGCGCATCTACTTCACGGAATCCGATACCGACCAGCTTCCGTATACGCTCCCGAGCGGACAGAGCATCACGTGGAGCTCGTTCGGCGCGCTGGATCCGAATACCGGACGCGTCGAGTGGCAGGTACCGGAACCGCACGGCGGCCTGGCGCACGGCGCCGTCAGCACCGCGAACGGCGTCGTCTACGCGGGCGCGATGAGCGGCTACATGTACGCGCTCGACGCCGCGAGCGGTCGCCTACTCTGGCAGTTTTTGGGACAGGGCTCGTCGATTGGCGGCGCGGCGATCGTCAACGGCAGCGTTTACTGGGGCAACGGCTACGCGCACAACATGGGCACGGCGAGCCACACGTTCTACGCCTTCACGCTGCCGTGAAGCGCGCCAATGAACCGCGGTGAGCGCTCCGACCCGGCTCCGAGGCGACGGGCGACGGCGCTGAGCGCGGGCCCCGCGTCGCCGTCGAGCTTCAGGAGGGCGCCCGCGTCGGCCCGCGTACGCCCGCGGTTCACCACGAGCACCGGTCGACCCAGCCGCTCGGCGGCGCGCACGAAGCGATACCCGGAAAACACCATCAAGGACGAGCCCACGACCAAGAGCGCACGCGACGCTTCGAGCGCGGCCATCGCTCCATCGACGCGTTCCCTCGGCACGTTCTCGCCGAAGAACACGACGTCCGGTTTGAGCATGCCGCCGCACGAACAAGCGGGCACGGCGAAATCCCCGTAGTCCGTCGCGCCGGGATCCGCGTCGCCGTCCGGAGCGATCACCGCGGGCCGCTCGGACCAGCCGGGATTCGAGCGGGCAAGCTCGAGCTGCAGCGCCGTCCGCGCGCTCGTTCGGCGGCACGCGAGGCAGACCACGCGGTCGATGCGCCCGTGCAGATCGATCACCCGCTCGGAGCCCGCCGCTTGGTGCAGGCCGTCGACGTTCTGAGTGACGAGGCCCGAGAGGAGACCTAGCCGCTCCCAGGCGACGAGGGCTTCATGCGCGGCATTCGGCCGTGCGGCGGCGAGCACGCCGAAACCGAGAAAGCTCCGCGCCCAGTAACGCCGGCGCGCCGCTTCCGAGCCGGTGAATTCGCGGAACTGCATCGGCGGCGCGCGCTTCCAAGCTCCCGCTTCGTCACGATAGTCCGGGATACCGGAGGCCGTGCTCACGCCGGCACCCGTGAGCACGAGCACGCCGCCGCCGGCGATCAGTGCTGCCGCACGCTCGAGCGCAGCGTCGTCGTAGGAGCGAGGTTCTACCGTCAACACGGGACCTTCGAACCTTAGCGCGGGGTACCGCCCCCGACGAAGACGCCCGTCACGAGGTTCGACGGACGAGCCCCGGCGCTATTCATTCGCGCATTCGCCGAAAGCGTCCGGCGGCCGGCGTCTCGGAACACCAAATCTTTTGGTGCCGCCGTCCGTCCGAAGGGCATGCCGCGCTGGCTCACCGAGTTACCTCGCCGGACCTTCCTGCTCCTGATGCTCGCGGGCTCGCTGTTCATCACGGCCGGAAGTCTCGCGTACTTCGACTCGGACACGCTCGCGCCGTTCGTCGTCGAGAAGCTGCCGCTTCGTTTCGAGACGCTCTGGTCGTGGGCCTTACGGGTGCACGTCGCGAGTGCCGCCCTCGCCTTCCCGGCGTGTTTGGCGCTGATGACGCGCGTGCTCCAGCGCCGCCCGCGCTGGCATCGCCGGCTCGGTCGCGTCACGGGCGTCGTGCTGCTCGGGGGGCTCGTGCCGTCGGGCAGCGTGCTCGCGTTCTCGGCGAAGGGCGGCTGGGCCGGCAGCCTGGGGTTCTTGCTGTCGGGCACGATCATCGCGAGCGCGGTCGTGCTCGGCGTGCTCGCTGCGCGGCGCGGCGACCTCGTCCGTCACCGGCACGCGATGTTGCACGTCGTCGGACAGATGAGCGTCGCCGTGAGCTCGCGTGCGCTGATCGTCGGGTTCGATTTTGCCGGCCTCGATCCGGACGTGGCTTACGTCAGCGCGCTCTGGGTGCCGGTTCTTGCGAGCGCGGCCGTCGCCGAGCTTGCTGCCGTTCGCTTCGACTTTGCGCGCCTGCGCCGTGCGCTCTCGGCGCGCGCGGAGCTCTCGTTCTCGTTGCCGTCGAAAGGAATTCCCCGTGAAATCTCGCCCTTGGCTGCTGTCGTGCCTGTTCGTCCTCTCGGTCCAATCGCTCGCAGCGGCCGATGAATCCGTCGTCGATTGGGTCAAGCAGCGAGTCGACGCAGGGCTCCTGAAACCGCTCGCGCAGAAGGAGACGAGCCGCAGCAAGTTCTCGCGCGGACGGCCGCCGCCGGCCGAGCGCCGCGTGCGCGTGCTCGAGGCGAACGCCGCGAGCGACAAGAATGGTCGCAGCTTCGTCCCGTTCGCGATCGACGTCCGCTACTTCGACGGCGAGTGGACACAGGACGTCGTCGGTTGCGCGTACCGGCAAAGCGGAAGCCTTTTCGTCAAAGCGGGCAGCGAGTACCGGCCCGCGGCGTACCTGCTCGGCAAGCGCGCCGGCGCCGTCGCGGGGGCCTGCGAAGCGGCTCCTCGTCCGGCTACGAGCTGACGGCACGCTATCGCGCGCGCGCCACTTACGTGGGTGGTGCGCGTGGACGTTAGCAAGCAGACGGCCCTCGGCCGGTGACTCACACCGGCCCACACCGGAGCCTCCTGTCATGCAAAGACACTCGAGCGGTTCACGTTGGAGCAATCGCGGGCTCGTGCTCGCCGTGCTCGCCGCCTGCACGCTCGTGTTCGCGTCCGGCCACGCGCACGCGGCTCCGAAACGCGGCGAATGGCTCGAAACGAACACCCTGAGCTCGACGGTCGTGAGTCGCGACCTCGACACGCGAACCACGACGACGTGGCGCAAGCAGGTCAATCTCGGAGGCGCGCTCGGCCTCCACTACTACTTCGCCGACGCGCTTCGCTTCGGTACGAGCGTTCAATACATCGACCGCATTTGGCCCGAACCACCCCCGAGCGGGAGCCGATTCCAGCGCCTCGCGCTCATGCCGCAGCTCGGCTGGAACTTCTGGGATCCGTGCTACGTCGCGACGATCTTCACCTACGCTCCGCGCTCGCGCGGCAAGTGGCTCACGGACATGTCGATTTCGTTGGTGCTCGGCGCGGGGGCGCCGCTTTCGAAGCGGGTGCGTCTCGGCGTTTCGGTCGAAATGCCGTACGCGTTTTACTACCATCGGGCGCTGAGCCTCGTCGCGTTGACCGGCGTTTCCGTCGTGCTCTGACGTATAGTTCCTGCGGTGACCATCGTGTACGCGCACCGCGGCGCGGCGGCCGAGCTCCCCGAGAACACGCTGCCGTCCTTCCGGCGCGCGCTCGAGCACGGCGCGGACGCCCTCGAAACGGACGTGCATCTCACGGCGGACGGCGAGCTCGTCGCGACACACGACGAGGACGGCGCGCGCGTCGCCGGCGTGCGCCGCGCGATCAGCGCGACCCCGCTCGCCGAGCTCCGCCGCTGGGACGCGGGGCACGTCTTCGTCGATGCGCGCGGAGAGCGGCCGTTCGAGGCGAGCGGCTACTCCATCCCGACGCTCGAGGAGCTCTTGGTGGAGCTCCCGCGCGTGCGCCTGAACGTCGACTTGAAGAGCGAGGACCCGCGGCTCGTCACGCGCTTTCTCGAAATCGTGCGGCGGCACGGCGCGGAGCAGCGCGTGGTCGCCGCGAGCTTCTTTCGCTCGACGCTCGTCAGGCTGCGCCGGAGCGGCTGGACCGGCGACAGCTCCTTCGCGCGGAGCGAGTTCTTGGCGTGCTGGCTCGTCCCCGCGTGGCTTCGCCTCGGCAAGCCGCCGGGGACGCGCGCGCAAATCCCGACTGCTGCGGGCCCGCTCCGCTTCGCGACGGCCCGTACGCTTCGAAAGCTGCACGGGCTCGGGCTCCGCGTCGACTTTTGGACCATCAACGACCCAGCCGAAGCGGAGCGCCTCGTGGCACTGGGCGCAGACGGCATCATGACCGACGACCCCGCGCACATCGTTCCGGCCGTGCGCGCCGCGACACGGCGCGCCGGCGCGCGCTGACTACTGCAGGCAGCCGTCGAGCATGTTGCCTGCCGTGCACGGATACTGGGCGCCCGCTGGCGGCGTGAAGGAGCTCGACCAGGCGTGCGAGGTGGCTCGATACTCCGTGACGCCGAGCGCGGGGAGCGTCTCGATGTATTGCGCGAGCTTGACCACGTAGTTGCCCGTCGGCATACCGCTCGTCGCGTCGACGTCCGGATCCGGTAGATCCGTGAGCTTCTCCGTGTCGAGCGCGTAGAGCGTAAAGGAATAGGAGTCGGTCACGAGGCTACACATGAACATCGGACTGCCGAGCGGGAAGGGATTCGGACACGGCGGAAAGAAGCCGTATGCGAGGTTCGACCATTGCAGCGCTCCGGGTACCGCCGTCGAGTGATATTCCGACCCCGGACCCGTCATGCCGCCGTCGATGCTGGTCTTGTCGGCCGGGATGTCCCACATCACCCAGTGGAAGCCGTGCGGGTCGCTGGCATTGTCCTCGGTGATCGAGATGTCCTTGAACGTGAGCGCGAAGCTCTTCGTGCCGTCGGGCACGCCCGTCCAAGTGAGGCTCGGCGATTTGCCGGTACCGAACGCGTGGCCGTCGCACGTGTCTTCCGTCGGCAGCGCAGCGCAATTCTCGAAATCAGGGCTGCTGAGCTTGAAACCGGCGTCGCCCTCGGCAACCGAGGGCAGATCCGCGCAGGTGTGATGGTCCGTCGGCATGGGGGCGGTTTCGCAGGCCATGCCGCCCGTGCCGCCCGTAGCGCCGGCACCGGCACTGCCGCCCGAGCCCGCGCCGTTGCCGTTGCTGTCGTCGTCACTCGAACAGCCGGGAAGAGCCGCGGCAGCGAGCAGAAAAATCCCCCAAGCGAATCGAGAAGCCGTGGTCATCATTTGCGAATTGCCTCCGAAGTCCAGACGAACCGCGGGATATGAACCGTAGCTTCGACTCCTCGTCAATGCCTTCGAGGCGAGTGAGCGAAAATGGCCGATAAGCCACATCGAAGTTGCAAAGGATGTTTTGGATTTCTCGCTTCCACTCTCAGGAAGCCAGACGAAACAACAAATTGCCTATTGCGCGGCTGCTACTCGCGAGGGCCGTGAAAATCCAAGGTTATCGACCAGCGTATGCGGGGGTGAAAATCCACACCTTCTCGAAACGGGCGAGCCCCACTACAGCGGGGACCACTCGCATCGATCGTGAATTTTGGGGTCCCACTGGGTGAGACCCGCAAAATTCACTAGTTTTTGGCGTGGTCTGTCCCGTCGGTGCTTTCCTGTTTCGCTACACCCAAGCGAGCTTGGGTGTAGGCGCGCCGTCAAGGCCGAAGGACGAGCTTTCGAGGCGCATTGCCGACTCCGAATTTCTTGCTCACGGCGCGTGCCCTCAAATCGACGACGGCAAGGTCGTTGTCGCCCTCGTTCGTGACGTAGGCGGTGCTGCCGTCGGGAGCCACGGCGATCCAGTGCGGCTGAGTACCGGTCGGGACGCTGGCCGCGAGCGTGAGGGCCGCCGGATCGATGATTTCGAGCTCGCCCGCCGTTTGACTGACGGTGAGAATCGCTGTGCCGTCCGCCGTCGGTCGCACGTCGTGCGGAGAGCCGCCGGTGGTCACGCTCCCGGTGCGTTGTCCACTCGTGGCATCGAGCACGGCTATGTCCGCGGATCCACTGAGCGACGCGAACAAGACGCCGTGCAGCTCGGCGAGCGCGCGCGGACCGGCGTCGAGCGCGAAGGTCGCGCCGAGCGTCGCCGAGGGTACGTCGACGACCTGGACGGCCGGCGCGTCGGTCGCCTGCGACGCCACGAACGCGCGCGTGCCGTCGGGGCTCGTGAGACTCGTGTGCGCCTTGCCCACGGCCGCGTGCGCGACGACGCCGTCAGTCGAAGTGTCGATCACGACGGCCTCGCCGTCACCCTGTACCGCGACGACGACGTATCTGCCGTCCGGCGTGATCGATAGACCGGCGGGTTGCATGCCCACGGGCACGGTCGTGACGACGCGTCGTGCGGCGGGGTCGATCACGGCGACGCTGCCCGTGCTGTTGCTCGAGACGTAGACTTTCGCGCCGTCGGGCGTGATCACGATGCCGTCGGGAGCCGTGACGGGGACTGTCCCGAGCACCGTGCCGAGAGAGAGATCGACGAACGCGAGGGCGTTGTCGCCGAACAAGCCGACGACGGCCTCCGCGCCGGAGCTCGCAGGTTCGTCACGGGTCGGTGACGCGTCGTCGGCGTTGCCGCCACCGCAGCCGGCGAGTGAAACGGCGATGAACAGCCTCGAGACGGTTTTCAGATTGAGCATGCCCGTAGAACGCAAAGCTCGACGCCCGGTTCCGCCCAGCACGCGAAATCCGCGCGACCCGAGGCTCGGACCCGAGGGGAACCTCGGCGGCCCGGCGCCGTTGTAGCCAGAGATGAAACAATCGATCTCCGTGCTCGCGCTCGCGTTCGCTGCTTGCGGCGGAACGGATCGCCAGCCGACCGGCCCCGAGCCGGAGCGTGAGCCCGCGTGCACTCCGCCCGCGGACGCGTCGGCACCCGCGTATAGCGACCTTTACGCGAGCTATTTCGCTGCGGGGACGCCGGGGCACTGCGCCACGGCGCATTGTCATGGCGCTCCGGGCGCGAACGTCTGGTCATGCGGTGACTCAGCAGCCGATTGCTATGCGGGGATGGTACGCGCGGGCCTCATCAACGTCACCGATCCGGCGCGCTCGCTCATCGCCGACCCCCAGCGTTCGCCTCTTTTGTGGGTGAACCAAGCCGGCGACATGCCGTTCGATTCGAACGCGCCGCTCCCCGCGGGGCGCGACGCGATTCTCGCCTGGGTCGCGGCCTGCGCGCCGAACGATTGAAGGTTGTCGGACGCAGGCGGCCGACGTAAACGGGCGCATGCCGGCTTCGTTTTCGGACCGCGCCACGCAAGCCCTGCCGTGGCCCGCACGCGCGGCGAACCGAACGGGGGCCCTCCTGCGGGAGCTCGGGCTCGCGCTCGGCGACCTCGACCCCGCGAAGATGCGCGCGGCAGCGATCGTTCTCGCGGGTTCCGACGATTTCGGCGACGCCGACTTCGAACCCGGGCTCGCCGCCGTCATCGCGTCCGCCGAGCGCGACGCGCGACTCTCGCTCATCGGGCGCCTCGGCATTCGCGAGGCGATCGTGAACGCGCTCGCGAACCGCTTGCTCCGGGTGCGGGCGCGGCGCGAAGCACCGCAGGCGTTTGCGGAGAAGCTCACTCCGCCGCTGATCGTGCTCGGACTCCCGCGGAGCGGCACGACGCTGCTTCATCGCCTGCTGGCCCTCGCGCCGCGGGCTCGACCGCTCCATTACTGGGAGCTCCGGCGGCCGTTGCCCGCGCCCGACGGCGACGATCGGCTGAGCTGGGCCAGGCACCAGCAGCGGAGCTTCAAGTGGCTCGCGCGCGGGCTCGACGCCAAGCATTTCTCCGGACCGGACGCGCCCGAGGAATGCCTGTTTCTGTTCGACAGCTGCTTCGTGAGCGCCACGTTTTGGATCGCGGGACCACTCTACGGCTACCTGGATTTCTACCTGGGCGCGGATCAATTCGGGCCGTATCGGAGCTACCGCGAGTACCTCGAGCTCTTTCAGGCGCAAACCCCCGGCCACCGGCTGACCTTGAAAGCGCCCGTGCACACGGCGCACGTACCGGCTCTGCGTGCGGCGGTGCCGGAGGCGCTCTTGATTCAGCTTCACCGCGACCCTCGCCCCGCGGTCGCGAGCGCCAACAGCCTGTTCGAGACGCTGCATCGTGTCGTCACGGACGAGCTCGATTGCGCGCGGCTCGGGCACGCGAACCTGAACCTGTTCGCCACGGGGATCGACCGGCTGCTCGCGGCCCGCTCCGCGCTGCCCGACGGCGCCATCTACGACGTCTACTACGACGATCTCGTCGCCGATCCCGTCGGCACCGTGCGCGGCATCCACGAACACTTCGGGCTGCCGTTCCTCGCAGAATACGAAGCGCAGCTCGGCGCGTTCGTGCGCGACAACCCGCGGCACAAGCACGGCAAGCACAGCTACGCCGCCGAGGACTTCGGCTTGACGGACGACGCCGTGCTCGCGCGTTTCCGCGCGTACGTGGAACGCTTCCCACGCGTCTTGCGCCATGCGCCAGGGTGAGCTCGAGGTCCGGCACGGCGTGACGCTCGCGCCGCGCGGCGGCTCCGAGCGCGGCGCGGCCGACCACTACTTCTTGCCGCGTACGAGCTCGGAGGCGGCGCGCGCCCTGCTCGCCGCGCGCGAGCTCGCGCCGAAAGGCGCTCGCGGCGGCCTCACGCTGGCGGGTGCGGAGCGCTCGTTCGAAGGGCATTTCGTGCCGTGCGAATCGGCTGCGCCGCGCAGCGTACTCAGCAGCAAGCGACTGCGCGGACAGGTGCGCGTGCTCGGACCGACCGCGACGTTACGCGGCGAACCGGCCATCGCCGTGCGCGCGCTCGCGGGCACGAGCTTCGGCGAGCTCTTGCGCGAGGTGCGGCACGTCGAGCTCGACGCGATGCCGTTCAGTTGCCCCTCGGCGGAAGCGATTTCGCTCGGCGGCGCGCTCGGCGTGAACACGCACGGGCGCACGTCGGCGACGTACGGCGGGCTCTTCGCCGAGCACGTCCGTCGCTTCACGTTGCTCGGCACGGACGGGCGCACGTACGACTGCCACGCCGCCGCCGAAAGCGAGCTCGAGCGGCGCCTGTTTCGCTACGTTCCGGGGGCGCTCGGCGCGCTCGGCTGCGTCACCGAGCTCGAGCTCGAGCTCGCGCACGTCGCGCCCGAAACGCGCGTGGTCACGGAGGTGCTCGACAGCCGGCGCGCCGATCCGGCAGCGAGCGTCGCGAGCTACCTCGCTAGCGTCGCGAGCGATGCGCACGCGCGCGTGTTCACCGAGGGATTCGGGCTCGTCTTCTTCGGCGCGCCCGGACGCGGCACGGGTGTCGTGCTCGGACGCAGGCGCTCCGCGAGGAACGAGCCGCGGGGCGGGACCCTGCCGCTATTTCGCGAGAACGCGGCGCTGAATCTGCTCGTGCAGGGGCTCTATCATCGCTTCCCCGCGCTGACGCGCGAGCTTGCCGGACGCCTCCTTGCACCCGGCAAGAGCTTCAGCGCTCCCTACGACCGCTGGGCCTTCTTCCTTTCGAGCTACGACGAGGCGGCGGTGCGGCTCGAACGTCGCGCGGCCGCAGCCGAGCCCCGCGGCCCGACGAGCGAGCTCGGGCTCGTGCACCAAGGCTTCGTGCTGACGAGTCGCGCGCTGCCGGCGTTCGTGGCGCTCGCGAGCGAGCTCTTCGCCGAACCCGCGTTCGAGCCCGTCGCCGGCGCCCTCGAGTATCTCGACATGCTGCCGCTGCCCGCTCCGACGACGCCGCTCGATCCGAGCCGCGCTGCTTTGGGCGCTCCGCAATCCGGCTCGGACGGCGGCACGCACGTGCTCAGTCTGAGCGTGGCAGTCCGTGAGCCGGCGCTGCGCGAGCGCGCGGAGGAGCTCTGCCGCAGCTTGACGGCGCGTGCCCGTGAGCAAAAACTCGAGGTCGTGGTGCAGCTGAACAAGCAGCACCACGTCGAGCCTGCGCTCTTGCGCGCGATGTACCGCACCCCGCTCGCCGAGCTCGCCGCTCTCAAAAGCGAGGTCGACCCCGACGCGCTCATCGGCTCCCGCTCTCTCGAGCGGCTCGGACTCAGCGCGGGAAACGAAACGCGCGCACGTTGAACTCTTCACTGACGAAGGTCAGCCCCACCAAAATCCCAGCCGTCCAGAGCGCGTCGCGCGTAAAACGCGGTTCGATGCCGCCGCGGAGCTCGAGCGTGAGCACGGTGCGGTTCCGGCGCACGCGCGCGTACTGCTCGAGCCACGGCTGAGGCTCGGCGCCGGGCTCGAAGTAGGGCACCGGCTCGCCGAACATGAAATTCCAGGGTCGTACGCTGACGGTCGACTCGTCGAGCGCGAGCCCGCCCATGAGCGCCCCGTGGAGCGCCGGGTCCACGAAGAGCTTGCCGGCATAGCGTTCGACGGCGAGCCCCGTCGTCGGGCCGAAGCTCAAGAGCGCGGGACCGAACCAGCGCGCGAACGCCGGCCCGAGGTCACCCGCTAGCGATTGAGTGCGCTTGGTGACGCGCACGCTCGCGCCGGCGTCGAACGTCGTGAGCCCGGCCCCGTCGCTCGAACCGAGCCCCGCCCGAACGTGAAGCTCGTCGCCGTACGAGCTCCGGCCCCCCGACGACGCCAGGACAGGCCCCACCGCGACCCCGTGCAGCGAGCTGCAGCCGAGGGCAGAGGCCGCCACGAACGCGCCGGCCAGGTTTCGCTTTACTTGGGCGACCGAGCTCTGAAATGCTCGGCCGGCCGGGGCTCCTGGGGCGATGATCACGACCAATATCCGAACACGCGAGGACCTGCTCGACGCGCTGAGCGTCGCGGCCGAGCTCGAGCACCTCCTACTCTGCCAGTACCTCTTCGCCGCGTACACGCTGAAGCGCTCGCCGGGCGAGGGGCTCGATCAGGTTCAGCTTTCGAAAGCGCGGGAATGGGGCTCGAGCGTCACGCTCATCGCGCGACAAGAGATGGAGCACCTCGGGCTCGTCATGAACATGCGCTCCTCCATCGGCGGCGAGCCGTACTTCAAACGCCCCAATTTTCCGCAAAAGCTCGACTACTTCGGTCGCTCGGAGCTGAAGCAGACCCTCACGCCGCTCGAGCGTGACACCGTGGCGCGCTTTCGCTTTTTCGAACAGCCGCACCCGGCGCCGGGAGCGGACTACTGCCAAGCGCCTCGCTCGGCGACCGATGCAGAGCGGGCGGCTCGCCTCGGCGAGCTCCACGCCGTCGAGCGTGACGGCGGCTTTTTCCCCGAACCCGAGCTGCTCGCGAGCGCGACGGCTCGCCGGCGCGACGGAGCGCTCGGCGCGGTGAGCTTCAGCTCGATT
The DNA here is from genome assembly GCA_025936045.1 of Polyangiaceae bacterium. GTDB lineage: Bacteria > Myxococcota_A > Polyangia > Polyangiales > Polyangiaceae > PMG-095. Next base: position 100,828 of record JAICUB010000019.1, read on the forward strand.
CAAGACCTCTACTTGCAGATTTGGCTCGGCTTCTTCGTGGTGGCGGCCGAGCTCGGAGAGCAGGCTCTCTTCGACGGCGACCCGAACCGACAAATCTGGGGCGGTCCCGGCAGCCCGTACGCGGGAAGCATGAACGACCTCAATCAATACGGGGTCGACATCGTGGGAGTGACGGACCTCGCGTCGATGTCGTTCGCGGTGTTCGAGATCCTGTTTCAGGGCGAGGGCCTATTCGCGCCGAAGAGCTACGTCGAACACACGCATTATTGCCTGTTTTCGGCGATTCTCGCCGAGATGGACGCGCGCCCCGGGCTCGTCGTGTGCCGGCCCGTCGTGCAAAACCCGCTCACGCGCATGCACCCCGACATCAGCGCGCCCGGCGAGGTCAACTTGATCGAACGCCCGGAAACGCTCGAGCTCGCAGTGCTCACGAACGCGCTCTACGAGCTGATGCTCTACCTCTTGCTCGTGCTCTACGGCGCCGAAAACCTCACGCCCGCTCAACGCGTCGCGCTCACCGACGCGGCGTTCTTTCCGCTCATGACCATGTTCATCCGACCCCTCGCCGAAATCCTCACGCAGCTGCCCGCGTTCGAAACGCGTCCCGGTAACGCCGGGCCCGGCTTCGAGCTTTCCGCGCCGGAGCTCCGACTCGGCGCGGCAAAGCTCGATCCCATCGGCTTCATCCAGCGACGGCTCGACTCGGCCGTCGCGGCGTTCGGCGCCCTGTCGATCCTCGACATGCGCGATCGGTATCCGGCCATCGTGGAGCGGCTGCGCTACATCGGGGAGAACCTCGGGCGGCTCGCGACCGATTGGCGGCTGGGGTTCACGAACGTCGGGCGCAGCGAGGACGAGGGGACGAGCTCATGAGCGAGACGACCGGGAACACGCTGGTCTTGAATTTCGGCGGCTATTTCCAGCTGCGCATGGCGACGGATCCGGATCCCACGGACGATCCACGCGGCATGTCGGGCTACACGTTCGCGCTGCCCGGGGAGCCCGACTTCGACGGCCTGCTGCACCTCCAAGCGGACGAGCTCGGCGTGTGTCAGCGCGAGTTCGGCAGCGACGGCTTTTCGCCCCGAGTCGGCGTGACGGTCAAGAGTGCGCTGAGGAGCGGCGTACCGATGCCGGCCCTCGAGGGAGCTCGCTTGTCGTTGCCGAACGCACGCTTGGTCGAGCGCAACGGGCTCGTCGTACGCAATGATTTCTTCGCCCTCGACCCCGTTTGTTTGAGGCTCGTGCAAGGCGGCAAGCTGCTGCTCGAGCGCGTCGACGAGCTCGATCCGGCGCGCCCCGGCTTGCCCATCACCGAAGCCGACAGTCCGATGCTGGTCCGCCGGCAGCCCAAGGCGTGGCAGATGAACTCGCCGGAGGTGGCCGCGGCGACCGGCCTGCCGAATCCGCCCACGGATCAGGACCTGATAGCGAACCGGCTGCACCGGCGCGACTGCCTGATCGAGCTCCTCGAACGCACGACGGATCCGGTTCAGCGCGCCGCGCTCGAGGTGCGCATCAGTGAGCTCGCCATCGTTCGGCGCTGGTGGGATCTTTCACAGGAGACCCCCGCCGGCCCGCCGATCGACCGTCGCGCCTACACCCTCGCACTCCAAGCCAAGGGCTGGAACGTCGAGCTCAACGGACCCGTACGCGAAAATACACTGGGAGGAGATCCGAAGCAGCCGTGGCCGCTCGCGTTCTGGCTCGGCGGCTGGGACGGGGACGCGCTCGCCGCATACATGAGCGGCAGCTTGACCGTACCGCTGGTAAGCTGACCGGCGATTTCGGCACGGCGCGGCGGGTTTGGAGCCGGGCCGCGTGAGACCATGCAGGCAGGCGACGTCATCGACGGGCGTTTCGAGATCTCCGGTCTCGTCGGGGTCGGCGGCATGGGCTGCGTGTATCGCGGGCTCGATCGCCTGAACGGGCAACCCGTCGCCGTCAAGGTCATCGGCCTAGAAGGAGCGCAAGCCGTGGAGCGCTTTCTGCGCGAGGCCTCGCTGATGGCGGAGCTCCGCCATCCCGGCATCGTGCGCTACGTCGCGCACGGCCGCACCGACGCGGGACCGTACCTCGCGATGGAGTGGCTCGAAGGCAGCGACCTCGATGCGTTCCTGCGCAGCCAGGGCGGCACCACCGAACGTCGCTCGAGCGTCGGCACCGATCCGACCGTCGCGGAGCTCACGCGCGTGGACGAGTCCTCGGGCGTGGGGCCCGGACCGGCAAGCGCGCTGCCCGCATCCGGGGCGCGGCGCGCGGGCTTGCCGGTCGCGGACGTGCTCGCAATCGGGCTGCGCGTCGCTTCCGCGCTCGCGGAGCTACACCGCCGCGGCATCGTTCATCGTGACGTGAAGCCGAGCAATCTGTTCCTCGCAGGCGGCTCCCCGCGCCAGACGAAGCTCCTCGACTTCGGCACCGCGCGCTTCGTGAGCGGGCAAGGCAAGCTCACGGAAGCGGGCGTGCTCGTGGGCACGCCCTGGTACATGTCGCCCGAACAAGCCGTCGGGCGCGACGATCTCTTACCCGCCGTCGACGTCTGGGCGCTCGGCTGCGTGCTGCACGAGGCGCTCGCGGGACGACCGCCGTTCGAGGCGAAACACCCGCTCGCGGTGCTCGCGCGCATCGTCGTCGACGAACCGCCCGACTTGGGCGCGCTGCGTCCGGATTTGCCGGAAGAGCTCGTCGCGCTCGTGCGCCGGATGCTCGAAAAAAGCGAGCGGAGCCGCATCGCAGACGGCGCCGCCGTTCACGACGCGCTGAACGAGCTCATGAATCGCGGTGCGCTCACGGCCGCGAGCGGGCGCGTGGTGGCGCTCGGCTCGTCCTTGCCGACGCTACCGTGCGTCTCGCTCGGTCACGCGCTGCCGAGCGCGCCGACCGCGATCGACTCGCCCGCCGCGCGCAGGCGCGCCGTACGGCCGAGCGGGGCCCTCACGACGGTCGAGGCGCGCGTGCTCTCGCTCATCCTCGCGCGCGGGCATGGCTCGTCGTCGGTTTCCCCCGAGCTCACGGCGCGGCTCGCGCAGGGACTCGAGCGCTACGGCTGCGCCCTCCGCCCGCTCGCCGACGGCAGGGGCTCGCTTCTCGTCACCGGCGTGCGCGCACGCGCACCGAAGGATCAGGCGTCGAGCCTCGCCCGCGCGGCGCTCTTCCTGCGCGACGAGCTGCCCGCGATGTCCCTCGTCGTGGCGACGGGCCGCGGGCAGGCGAGCGCCGACATGCCGCTCGGTGAAGTGCTGGATCGAGCCGTCGCGCGCGCGCTCGAGCTGCCGCCGGGGGAGGTGGGCCTCGACGCACTCACGGCCGCCATGCTCGAAGGACGCTTCGAGATGCGCGCGGGCGCTCACGGCGCCGTACTCGGCGGCGAACGCGAAACGGAAGGGACGCGCACGCTCCTCGGCAAGCCGACGCTCTGGGTCGGCCGCCAGCGCGAGCTCGCGATGCTGCTCGCCACGTTCGAGGAGTGCAGCGACGAGTCGGCGCCGCGCGCGCTGCTCGTCACGGCGGCGGCGGGCGTCGGCAAGACGCGCCTGCGCCACGAATTTTTGCAGGCGCTCGGCGACGCGGAGCGCGATTTCGGCCTCTTGCTCGCGCAGGGCGACGCGCTCAGCGCCGGCTCCCCGTTCGCGATGATCGGACCGGCCATCCGCCGCGCCGCGGGCGTGCTCGACGGGGAACCCCTCGAGCGCCGCCGTCACAAGCTCGTCCAGCGCATCACGCGCGGCTCGAAGGATCCGGAGCTCGAGCGCGCCGCGCCCTTCCTCGGCGAGCTCGTGGGCATCGCGTTCGGCGACGAAGACAACGAATCACTCCGCGCGGCGCGCCGCGATCCGATGTTGCTCGGCGAGCTCATGAAAAAGGCGCTCGTCGCCTGGCTGCGCGCGGAATGCGCCGCGCGGCCGCTCGTCGTCGTGCTCGAGGATTTGCATTGGGGCGACCAGCCGTCCGTCGCGTATCTCGACGCGCTGATGCAGGCGCTGCCCGAGGCGCCGCTCTTCGTGCTCGCGCTCGCACGCCCCGAAATCCACGAAAGCTTTCCGGGCCTGTGGGCGCGCCACAACATTCAGGAGCTGCGGCTGCACCAGCTGAGCAAAGGCGCGAGCGAGAAGCTCGTGCGCCACGCGCTCGGTGACCGCGCAGACGCGACGACGCTCGAGACCATCGTCACCAAAGCCGGCGGTAACCCCTTCTATCTCGAGGAGCTCGTGCGTTTCGCCGCGCAAGGCAAGCTCTTCAGCGTGCCGGAAAGCGTGCTCGGCACCGTGCAGGCGCGCCTGCATGCGCTCGACGCCGAGGCGCGCCGCGTCCTGCGGGCGGCGGGCATTTTCGGCGAGGTCTTCTGGGCAGGCGGCGTCGAGACGCTGGTCGGGCGGGACACGGGCGCGTTCGAGCTCGCGGAGTGGCTCGACGAGCTCTGCCGGCAGGAGCTCGTCGTCGAGCGGCACCCGAGCCGCTTACCCCGGCAGCACGAGTTCAAGTTCCGCCACGCGCTCGTGCAAGACGCCGCCTACGCGATGCTGACGGCGGAAGATCGCGCGCTCGGCCATCGGCTCGCCGGGGAATGGCTGCTGTCTGCGGGCGAGCAGGATCCGCGCGTGCTCGCCGAGCACTTCGCGCGCGGCGAGGATCGCGCCCAAGCGGTCGTGTGGTTTCACCGCGCGGCCGAGCAGGCCTTCGAGGGCAACGATCTCGACGGCGTGCTCGCTTGCGTGGAGCGCGCCCTCGCCTCGGGTGCGGAAGGCGAGCGCCTCGGCAGCTTGCTCGCGCTCAAATCCCACGCGGCGTATTGGAAGAGCGAATACCAAGCCGCCAAGCGCTACGGCGAAGAAGCGCTGGAAGCGCTCCGCGCGGGCGGCGAGAGCTGGTATCGCGCGGCGGGGAGCACGCTCGTGTCGGCGGCGCGCACGGGCGACATGGACTCCGTCGATCGGTTGTTCACGCGCGTGCTCGCGACCGAGTGCGGCGACGAGGCCGGCGACGCGCAGCTGATTTGCTTGTGCCGCGGCACCTTCCAGCTGATTTTCAACGCGCAGTTCCAGAAGGCGGACCGCGCGCTCGAGCGCATCGCCGCTCTCTCGCGCGTACGCCCCGGACTCGACGCGCTGACGCGCGCGCAGGTGCACCACGTGCAGGGGGTGCGCGCCGCCCACGCCGGGGACGTTCCGACGTTCCTGGAGCACCTTGAAGCGGCGCTGGCCGCGTTCGAGCGCGCCGGCGACACGCGCAACGTCTCGCTCGAGCGCTCGACGGTCGCGTGGTGCCACGCGGAGCTCGGCGACGTGGCCCGCGCCGCCGAGCTCGGTGAACGAAGCCTCACGTCGTGCCGGAGCCTCGGCGCGCAGCAAGCCGTCACCTACGCGAAGGTGAACCTCGGTTACGTGCTGTCGCTCTCGGCCGGACGCGCCGAAGCTGCGCGGTCCATGCTGCTCGAAGCCGTCGAGGAGTGCCGCGCCGTGATGAACCTCCGGCTCGAAGGCTGGGCACGCGCGCACCTCGCGAACCTCGAGCACGACGCGGGCTACCCCGACGCCGAATTCGAACACGCCGAGATTGCGAGCGAGCGACTCACGGCGTCGCCCGGCCTGCAGGCCTGGGCGCTCGCGACCCTCGCTCGCGCGCTCGTGCGCCAAGGACGCGCCCACGAAGCCGTGGCCCCGGTCGAACGCGCCATGGAGCTCTTGCGCGAGCTCGGCGGGCTCCTGCAAGGCGAATCACTGCCGCCGCTCGCGCTCGCCGGCGTGCGTCTCGCGCTCGACGACCGCAAGGGAGCGCGCGCAGCCATCGCCGACGCGAAAGAGCGCCTCATGCGCCGCGCCGAACGCGCCGGCGCCGCGCAGCGGAGCGGCTTTCTCGCGCTGCCCGCCAACGTGGAGACGCTTCGACTTTTCGACGAGCTCGGCGTGTAGCGGGCTCACGGTCGCGCTGCCTTTTTCGCCCGTCTTCGCCGCCCCGAGCTCTCACCATGGAGGCGGAGCGCGGCGTCACGTTGGGCATTTACGTCCCGCTCGCGGATATGACTGAAACGCGGCCGTTGCGTGCCGCTGCGCGGGTATCGACGGAAGGTGTCGGCGTGAGGAGCGTCGAGCCCGAGCCCGAGCAGCGTGCGCCCGAAAATACACCGCGTTTCCTTTACGGCACCGCGTGGAAAGAGGAGCGCACCGAGAGGCTCACCCGACTTGCGCTCGAGACGGGGTTTACCGGCATCGACACCGCCAATCAGCGCAAGCACTATCACGAGGCGGCCGTCGGCGCGGCCGTTCGCGCGACGCTCGCGAGCGGCGCCGTCACGCGCGAGCGGCTGTTTTTGCAGACCAAATTCACGCATGCAGGCGGGCAGGACCAGCGCCTGCCGTACGATCCGAACGCGCCCGTCGCCACGCAGGTCGCGCAATCGTTCGAGAGCTCGCTCGAGCACCTCGGAACGGACTACGTCGATGCGTACGTGCTGCACGGGCCGACACGGAGCCGCGGGCTCGGACCCGAGGATTGGGAGGCGTGGCGCGCGATGGAAGCGCTCGCTCGCGCCGGACGAACGCGCTGCCTCGGCGTGAGCAACGTCACGGTCGACCAGCTGCGCCTGCTCTGCGCGCAAGCGGAGGTGGCGCCCGCGTTCGTTCAAAATCGCTGCTACGCGCGTACGACCTGGGATCGCGCGGTTCGCGAGCTCGCGGCCGAGCGCGGCATCGTCTACCAGGCGTTCTCGCTGCTCACGGCGAACGCCGCCGAGCTCGGGCAACCGCCCGTCGTGAACGCGGCCCGCCGCACCGGACGCTCGCCCGCCGAGGTCGTCTTTCGCTTCGCGCTCGCGGCCGGCATGCTGCCGCTCACGGGCTCCTCGAGCGCCGCGCATTTACGGCAGGATCTCGCGGTCGAAACCTTCGAGCTCCTCCCCGACGAGCTCCACGCCATCGAGCGCACCTCCGCTCGAGGACGCCTCGGGTAGCTGGGTTCGCCTGCACCCGTCGAACGTCGCCTGCTGCCAGCGCCTCCACGCGAGCGCGGAAGGGGGAAACGGCGAAAAGACGCACCTGCTGGCAGCACACGACGGGCGGCGCCGTGAAGTGGACCAGCTATAAGAGACGGCGCTTTGACTGACACGCGAGAACGCTCCTTGGCAGTGCCGCGCGCCGTGGTTTTCGATCTCGACGGGACGCTGGTCGACTCCGCGCTCGACATCGCGAACGCCGTGAACCACGCGCTCGAACGCGCGGCGCTGCCCGCCTTGCCGCTCGAGCGCGTGAAGAGCTTCGTCGGAGACGGCGCGCGGACGCTGCTCGCGCGAGCGAGCGGCTTGGCGGAAGCGGACGCGCGCTTCGAGCCGCTCTTCGCCGATTTTTTCGAGTATTACAACGCGCACGCCACGGCGTTCACGCGCCCGCTGCCCGGTGCGACGGAAGCGCTCGAGGCGCTCGAGCCGCGGCTGCCGCTCGCCCTCGCCACGAACAAGCTTCGAAGCTCGACGGAGGCCGTGCTCTCCGCGCTCGAGCTCGCGCGGTATTTCCGCGTGATCGTCGCCGGCGGTGACGCACCGCGCCCGAAGCCGTCGGCCGAGCCGCTCGTGTACGTCGCCCGGGAGCTCGGCGTGCAAACGGCGGAGCTTGTGATGGTGGGGGACGGCCCGCAAGACGTGCTCTCGGGGCGCGCTGCGGGCGCGCGCTCCGTGGCGGTCCGCGGCGGCATGGCGTCGGACGAGCGCCTGCTCGCGGCCGAACCCGACGCGGTGCTCGATTCGCTCGCGGAGCTCCCCGCGCTCATCGAGCGATGGTCCACGAAGTCGGTAGCATGACGGCGAGGGCCTCAGCGGTCAAAGGCAGATCGACGCTGACGATGCCGGTGAAGGCGCCGCTCTTCGTGAGCAAAAATTTCGAATCGCTACCGTCGAGGTTCGCGCGCCCGACGTCGCCGACGGCGTCCGTGTAGTAGACGATGCCGCGCTCGTGATCGAGCGCGACGCCGATGGCCTGCGTCACCTTCGACACGATGGCTTGCTTGTCGGTGCGCGTCGTCGCGGTGGCGCCGCTCGGCATGGCGATGGGGCCGCGATTGATGCTGTCGTCGCCGCGGTTCGCCCAGTAGATGAAGCCCGCGTCGAGATCGAGCTCGATGTCGCAGGTCGCGGCCTCCCCGTCGAAGAGCACCTCGACGTCACTGCGCTGGTCGGGCGTGTCGCCCGCGGGCATTTGGAGCCGGGCGCGCCGCACGGAGCCTTCATGGCCGTCGTCCGTGCCTTTTTGGCTCCAGTAGAAGTAGCCGCCCGCCACGTCCACCGCGATGCCGACGCACCAGCGCGAATCGTCCATGCGATCGGCGGCCGTGGACCCCGATTGATAGAGCGTCTCGATTTGACTGCCGTCGACGTTCGCGCGCATGACGCGCATGCCCTCGCGATCGGACCAGTAGAGCTTGCCTTGCTCGGGCACGAGCTTGAGCTGCTTCGGCGTGTAGGTGCCGCCTTTCGGCACGAGCGTCGTGACCATCGAACCGTCGAGCTTCGAGCGCATCACGGAGCCGTCGTCGTCCGCGGGCACGCCCATGTTCGTCCAATAGACGTAGCCCGCGTCGACGTCGACCGCGATGCCGTCCGAGCCTTGCCCCGCCGACGGCACGATCGTCTGCGGCGAAAACTTCGCGACATAGGAGCGCTCGACCTTGCCCGACACGTCGAGCCAGAAGAGCGTCGGCGTGCCGGTCGGCGCCATGCCGCCCGCGGCGGGTCGTCCGGCTTCTCCGGCGCTTGCACGACCACCCATGCCGCGCGAGCTTCCGCCCGACGCGCCGCCGGATACCGGAGTTGCCCCGCCACCCGTCCCCGAGCCCATGGCGGGCGCGCCGGACGACGCGCCCGTGCCGCCCGCGGGGTCGCTGCTACGCGCGCCGCCCGTTTGCGCTGTCGAGCCGCCCGTTTGCGCCGGCGAGCCGCCGAGATTCGGCGTGCCCGCGGTATTCGAATCGCCCGTTCCCCCGGCACCGGACGGCTGCCCGCTGCCGCTCGAGCCCGCGACCGGGCCCGACCCCGCGCCGCCGTCGTGCTCGCCGCTGCTCGAGCACGCGACAGCCAAGCAGAAGGCGACGAGGGTGAGCGCACCGCTTTGCGCGAAGCGGAGGGATCGGATTGTGCGACCGGATCCGTTCATGGCTGCTCCCTGCTGCCGCCGTCAGCGAGTGCGCGGCCGACTGCACCTGGATCGTACCCGTAGCGCTCGGATCGAGGTCAGGCGACCTCGGCGCGCGCGACAATCCTGGTTTCGAGCGCTTTTCTCGCAGGTCCCCGCAACGACGGCGGAAAAATGCCGTGGGCGCGCTCAGCCGCGTCGACGGGCCTTGGAAGAGCGCTTGGGACGCACGAGCAGTCCCTCGAGCATGAGCCCACTCACGAGCTCGCTCAGTTTTGCCGCCTCGATGGGTCGATCGTAGCGACCGAGCTGACCCTCGGTGAGCAAGACCGCGAGTCCGTGCATGCTGGTCCAGAGCGAAAGCGCGAGCTGCATCGGGTCGCCTGCGCGTAAGAGGCCCGCTTCTTGGCCCGCGATGATGACGGCGAGAGCCGCGCGATGGCCCTCGCTCCGCGCGCGAAGGAGCTCGGGCGAGCCCTCCTCTACCGTCGCATAGGGCGCGTACATCACGCGAAACGCCGCCGGGTGCTCCACGGCGAAGAGCACGTACGCCTCACTGATGGCGCGAACCTGCGCGACCGGACTCGGACCCGCGGCGGCGACGCGGGGCATGACGAACGCTTCCCAACGACGCAGACCCTCGACGGCGACCGCGGCGAGCAGCGACTCCTTGGTGGCAAAGTGCCGGTAAGGCGCGCGCGGACTCACGCCGAGGTCGCGGCCGAGCGCGCGCAGCGACAAATCCTCGAGGCGCCCGCGCTCGAGCTCGCGCAGGGCCGCCTGAACCAGCGCCTCCCGGAGGTCACCGTGATGGTACTTACCGGGCTTTTTGGAGCGGGAACTGGACATGACCACCTTTAAGTATACACTGAATACATGGAGAGCAGCGAGGCCGGTTCCCTACCCTTTCACCTCCGCGGCGCGTTCGCACCGGTGAACGAGGAGCGCACGGAATACGACCTCGAAGTGAGCGGAACCATCCCGGCCGACCTCGCGGGCACCTATGTTCGGAACGGTCCGAATCCAAGGAGCGGCCACTCGCCGGCGTGGTTCGCGGGCGACGGCATGCTGCACGCCGTCCGATTCGAGGACGGCCGCGCGCGCTGGTACAAGAACCGCTGGCTCGGCGGACCCTACGCCCCGAACACCCACGTGATCGGCTACGCGGGACGGCTGCTCGCGCTGGTCGAGTCACGCCGGCCGGTGGCGGTCACGCTCGAGCTCGACACGGAGGGCGTCTTCGACTTCGGCGGCGCGCTCGGCCGCCCGATGACCGCGCACCCGAAGCGCTGCCCGCGCACGGGCGAGCTCCTGTTCTTCTCCCACGCGGCGACGCCGCCGTTTCTCACGTATTACCGCGCCGACGCGAGCGGCCACCTCGTGCACGAGGCCGAGCTCGACGCAGGCGTGCCGACGTTCATGCATGATTTCGCGATCACCGAGCGCTTCGTCGTGTTTTACGTGTTTCCCGTCCAAGTCGGGGACTTTCGCTCGCCCGTGCCGATTCGCTGGGTCGAGGGCATGCCCGCTCGCATCGGTGTTTTGCCGCGCGACGGCGGAAGCGGGGACCTTCGCTGGTTCGACGTCGCGCCCGCCACGATCTCGCATACCGTGAACGCTTTCGAAGACGGCGACACCGTCGTACTCGACGCCGTGCGCGCGCCCCGCCTGCTGCACCCGCACGCGCTCCATCGCTATCGGCTCGACCTCACGCGCGGGCTCGCGTCCGAGAGCGAGCTCGATCCGCGCTTTCTCGACTTTCCACGCGTGTCGCCCCGCGTCGTCGGTGCGCGCCAGCGCTACGCGTACGTGACGGAGCTCCTCGGCTTCACGCCCGACGGCGGCTTCACGCGCACGCGCGCGCACCGCTTCGACTTCGAAACGCGCCGCTCCGTCCTGCACGATTTCGGCGACGCGGCCATGCCGGGCGAATGCGTGGTCGTCCCGCGTGCGGGCAGCGCCGCCGAAGACGACGCGTGGGCGCTCCTGTTCGTGCATCGAGCGGACGGCTCGGCGACGGAGCTCGTGATTTTGGACGCGGCGCGCTTCGACGCACCGCCCGTCGCGCGGGTCTACGTGCGCGGGCGCGTGCCGTTCGGATTGCACGGCGACTTCGTGCCCGCGGCGCGAACCGCGTAGCGCGCCCGCACGGCGACGCCCGCCTCACGCTGAGGACACAGGAACGCGGGTGCAACGTGGCGCATTGTCACGCCGTGGAAATTTCTGTCGCGGTCCGGACCTTGCACCTTCGACCTCGAGTCCACACGTATTCGGTGAGGTCACTCGACGGCTCGAACAGAATGAGGACGCGATGACGCAGCCAATTTTTCGTACAGTGCTCGGTGCCTCGCTCGCGCTTGCCTGCGCGACGACGGGCACCGCAACCGGCGAGCTCCACGATACGAGCGCCGCCCAGAAGCCCACATCGGTCACCTTCATCTGGAAAGCGGATGCCGAGACTCCAGAACGTGGCTCGATTCAGGGCAACCTGCCGGACGGAAAGCACTACGCCGGGCGCTACTACGAGGTGGCGGAGAACGTGCCGGAACAGGTCTACGCGAACGCCTGGGGCGGCTCGGAGCCGTATTGGCCCGATTGGCCCGTGACGAGCCCCAAGCGTGCCGACAAGATGAACTGGGACACTTTTGCGGCCACCTACACGGGGCGCGTGATCGCGACGCTCAGTCCGAACGCCGACGGCCCGACCATCCGCTGCCGTTTCAACTTGAACGCACCGTCGGCGGGGCTAGCGCGCGGCGGCACCGGCGAGTGCAAGCTCTCGGACGGTCAGACGATCGAGAACGTCGTCGTCAGTCGCTGAGCCGGCGAGCTCAGTACGGCCAGCGCCGGATGGCGTAGTTGAACGTGAGCTCGCAATGGAAAATGAGCGCGGGCAGCAGCAGGAGCGCCTGCCAAGCGAAGCGCGTCCTCGCGAGCCGGTCGCCGATGTAAAAGACGAGCGGCGCGAGCACGACGCTGAAGCGGAAGAAGTTCGAAACGTTGCCCTGCGCGAGCATCACGAGCGCGCTCAGCACGAAATAAACCGTGAGCGGCAGCTGCTTCCGCTCGCGATAGAAGCAGGCGCTGCCGACCAAGGCGCCGAGGAACCAGGGGTGGTGAACGCGCGTCGCATATTCCCAAGGAGTGACCGCATTGCCGAGCACGAGCGTTTGGAGCGCGTCGCCGAGGCTCGTCGCGTGCGACCAGGCCGACTGCGCATGCAAGAACAAGAACGGATCCCCCGCGCGGAGGTATTGATAGAGAGGATAAAGCGCAAAAAACGCGGCGCCGATCAGCCCCGCGGCGACAAAGCGTGCGACACGGCGGCTTCCGGCCACGCCCTCGGCGCTCCAAAGGGCGATCGAAAGCGCGACGAAAACGCCTTGGTTGCGAGTGAGCGCGCAGAGTCCGGCGACGCAGGCCGCGAGTAACCAGCGCCCGCGCGCCGCGAGCGCGAACGCCGACAGGGACAAGAGCAGGAACAACGACTCCGTGTGGCCGCTGTGGAACACGTACGCCGCGGGCGCGAGCACGAAGAAGAGCCAACCGAGCCGCGTCTTCGGCGCGAGGAGCGGGTGGCGCTCCGGGTGCGTGAAGTAGAGCGCGACGCTCGCCGCGAACAGCGCCACGGCGAGCGAGAGTTGCACGAACGTGGTGGTCGCGCCCGGCGCCGGCGAACACAGGTGCACGAGCAGGGGCCAGAGCGGATAAAAGGCCCACGCACTCGGCTTCGAGTACCCGCCCTGCGCGATCAGCCAATACCAACCGGCGTCGTAGTTGCGGAGCATCCGTTCGAAGGGCACGCGGCGCGCGTGCGTCGCGACGGCCCAGACCACGGCGTGGCAGCTCCACACGGCGAGCAGCGACGACCAGATGAACTTCGGCGTGACCGCCGTTGCGAGCCAGCGCTCGGCAGCCGCGAACGGGCGCGCCTGCGACACGGCGGCGTCTTCGCTTGCGAGACTCGGTTGCACCGGGCGCGAGGCTACTCCGAAAAACCGCCGCTCGCGTCAAGCCGCGCGGCGCCGCCGGCGCCGGAGCGCGCCGAAAACGAGCGCCAAAGCCGCGGCCGCGCCGGCCGGCGACCCCGAACGACTCGCGCGGCAACCGCAGCCGTTCGCGCCCGACGGCGCCGCACCGGGAGGTTCGGAGCTGGCGCCCGCCGCTGCCGTCGTGCCGGACGCACCCAGTCCGGCGACGCCGAGTCCGGCGGCGCCAGGCGCACCCGCGCGCGCGCTCGTCATGCCGCCCGAGCTCGAAGCCGCCCCGCTCGAACCGCCGCGCGCTGCGTCCGCGGCGCCGCCGTTCGTCGCGGCGTTGCCGCCCGCGCCTGCTGTCGTCATCGCGCCCGAAGCGCCCGGCGTACCGCCCGCATTCGCCTCGCCGCCGCTCGGTCTGCCGCCGCTCACTCCGCCCGCGTTCGGAACACCGCCACTCGCGTGCCCGCCAGCCGCAGCTCCGCCGGCACCCCCCGCGACGCCCGCTCCGCCCGCGCCGGCGCCGGCGCCCATGCCTGCTGCGCCGGCCGTCATGCCCGCTCCACCCAAACCGTACATGTCGAGCGATGCCTGCACGGCGCTGGCGATCAGCGCGGCGCCCGCGGCGTTCGGATGCACCGTGTCGGGAAAGTCTTGGGATTTGCCGGAGAGTGCGGTGAAGACGTCGACGAGCGGTGCGTTCGCCTGGCCGGCAATGGTGGTGACGAGCGGCACGACCTCGTTCGCGACGACGTCCGGCGGGATGTCGTACGCGCCCGGCGGGTAAACGGGCGGCGGCGTCGCGACGTAAACGAGCGCCCCGAGCGAGCGGTAGTGGGCGATGAGGTCGAGATAATCGGGCGAGAACTCGGCCTTGTTGGACCAATTCTGCGGTTTGGCGTCGTTGGTGCCGAGCATGACGATCACGACGTCCGGGGCGAAGCTCGTGCTGGCGGTGAAGTTCGCTTCGTTCCAATAGGGCTTGTCGCCGCTCTTGAGTAACGTGGCGCCGCTCACGCCGAAGTTCTGCACGGTATCGCCGGCGCCGAGGCGCATGCCGAGCACGGCGGGATAGCTCTGCGTATTCGGATCGGAGAGGCTGTAGCCGAAGGTGATGCTGTCGCCGACGCACGCGATCTTCGCGGCGGCTGCCGGGTGCGCCGCGCCGAGCACGACGCCGAGCAAGCCGGCGGCGACGCCGTCGCGACCGAGCGCGTGCTGCTTCGAGCGGCGGAGAACCATGGCGTCCACTCTAGCGGTCTTCGGAACGGCGGCGAGCTCCCGAGCCTTGGGTTTACCGCACGCGCGGTGCACCGCCTGCTGCCAGCGCCGTCTCGCAGCGGAAATTTCACTCGTTTGGTCGTGGTAATGAGCGGGGATGCTGCGAGAGCTCAGAGTATGCGTGACGGCCGTGCTGCTCGCGCCGGCCCTCGTTGCTTGTGGCGGCGGCAAGGACATCGCCGAGCCGAAGCCCGAGCCGCCGTGCTCGGGCCCGACGGAGACGACAGGCGCTCCCATCGACGGCGCTCTCGAGATCGGCGAGTACGTCGCGGGCGACTTCCGAGCGTACTCGGACGGCGATAGTACGGAGCTCGTCCGGGGCACCCAGGGCGGCGTCATGGCCGTGCCCGTGTTTCGCGTCGACGCGAGCGCACTCGGGACCGACGGAGCGTGCGCGTACTTGAACGTCATCGTGAGCTTCGACGACGCTTCCACTCCGCTCGGCTATGACATACGGCTGCCGAACTCTTCGGCGCGGGACCAGTATTGGTTCTTTACGACCCTCCCGCTCTTCCTTGCCTACGAGGAGTCCGACGTTCTCGGAAGAACCGCGACCTACAACGCCGCTTTCCGCGACGACGGAAAGGAAGCGGACGCGCAAGTGAGCCTCGTGCTGGTCGACAACGAGTGAATCGCGAGATTTTCGAGCCCCGTGGATCGTCGCCAACGTCGTGGTGTTGTAGGGTACGCGACATGTTTCGCCCCTCCCTCGGGCTCCGCTGCGCGACGCTCGCCGGCTTCGTCACGCTCGGTTGCATCACCCCGCCCTCGAAGGGCGACAAGAAGCCCGATCTCTCGAACGAAACGGTATGGGCGCTGAGCTCGCCCGATGTCGCGGTCGGCGAGCCGATGCCGGCACGGTTCACCTGCGAAGGCTCGGGCGAGAACCCCGAGCTCGACTGGAACGACGGTCCGAGCGGCACCCAGAGTTATGCGATCGTGCTCAAGGACATCTCGATCACGGGAAAGATGCCGGATGATCCGGCGACGCTGAGCAGCGCCTACACCTGGGCAATCTGGAACGTGCCGGCGACCGTCCGCCAGATCCCCCACGGCCTGAGCGCCCTACCGACTCCACCCGAGGTCGAAGGTGGCGCGCAACAATGGTCGAGCGACGGCCGGTTCCACTACCTTCCGCCGTGCCCCAACGCGGATCCGAACATCGAGCCGTCGAAGCGCGTCACCGATCACTTCGCGTTCACGCTATACGCACTTTCCACGCCCGTAGTGCTCACGGCCTTGGACCCTGTCCAGAACCAGGCGCAAGAGCTCGATCAATACCTGAAGACGGCCGCGCTCCACGACGTCAATCTGCTCTTCACGTCGGACGCCGCACTCGAAACGGGCGGCGATGGCGCGGGCGGCAGTGCTGCCGGCGGCGCCGCCTCGGAGTAAAGACTAGACGCGCCGCGCGGCGATGCGCGCTTCGGCGCCGCGCCAGCCGGCGTCGAACGCACGTCCCGGCTCGTCGAGGTCGACGACGACGGGAGCGTGGTCTGACGGCGTGGGTTTGCCCTTGCGGGCTTCGCGATCGATCTCGGCGCCCACGATGCGCTCGGCGAGCTCTGCGCTCACGAGCACGTGGTCGATGCGCATGCCGAAGTTCTTGTGAAACGACCCCGCGCGGTAGTCCCACCACGAGTAGCGATTCGACTCCGCGTGCCGCGCGCGATACGCGTCGACCAAGCCGAGCTCGAGCAAGGCGCTGAACGCCGCGCGTTCCCGCGCCGAGACGTGCGTGCCGCCGTGACATGCCTCCGCGTCCCAGACGTCCGCGTCCGTCGGCGCGACGTTGAAATCCCCGCCGAGCGCGAGCGGCGGGTCGCCGCCGCGCCGTTCGGCGGACCAGCGCGCGAGGCGCTCGAACCAGAGCAACTTTTGTGCGTAGAACACCGAATCGAGGGTGCGGCCGTTCGGCGCGTAGAGGCTCACGACGCGCACGTCGCGGCAAACCGCGGAAATCATGCGCGCCTCGGCGGACGGCTGCTCGTCACCCTGCTCTTCGTTCTTCGCGAGCGCGATCGGCTCTCCGAAATTTCGAACCACGTCGCGGATGCCGACTCGACTCGCGATCGCGACGCCGTTCCAGCGGCCTTGCCCGTGGTGCGCGAGCTCGTAGCCGAGGCGCGCGAACTCCTCGCGCGGCGCGTCCTCGTCGGTCAGCTTCGTTTCCTGCATCAAGAGCACGTCGGGCTCTGCGCGTTCGAGCCAGCCGAACACCCTTTCGAGGCGTGCTTTCAACGAATTGACGTTCCACGTCGCGATACGCATCGACCGCCTGCCTCCCACGTCACGGTGCCGCTGCCAAGCGCCGGCGTCGATAGCGGTGTCGGCGCCCTTGCGCAAGCGCGCCCGAGTGCGCAAAAGATCCCACGTGGCCCGACAGAAGCGCCCGCCGCGCCCCCGCACCCTGCGGCGGAAGCAGGGCGTCATGCGTGAAAAGCTGGCGGAAGCCCGGCGAAAGCTGCTGGAGCTCGAAGCCGGCGGCACCGCGGCGCACCCTGTGGAAGTCAGCACCCCCGCGGTGATCGGACCGATGGCGACGAGCATTCACTGCCCTGCGTGTGACGAACCGTTCGAGCTCGAGAGCCATGAGGCCCACGTCCAAGGCCAGACGCGACTCCGTGAAGCGCGCGTGCGCTGCCGCGCGTGCGGAGAGCGGCGGTCGCTTTGGTTTCGCGTGAACGTGCGCGTGTTCGCGGCGAACTAGTACGGCGTGGTCTCTTCGGCGGAAGGCGCACGTGACTTCGCAGAGCGCCCTGCCGTTTCGCTCGTGTCGCGTGACGGCTCGTCCGCGTCGGGCGCGCGCTCTTTCGACTCTACGAGCGTCTTCGCGCGCGGCAGGGCGGCTTCGTCCATCGCCGCGGCGACGCCCTCGGCGATTTCGTCGAGGTCCGACACGCTCGGACCGCCCAGAACCTTGCGAACCCCGTTGTGTCCCTTCGCGGTTCCCGCGACGCGCATCGTCTCGGGACGCAAGCGCGGGGCCTCGCCCGGGCCGGCGTAGTCGACCCACTGCATGGCGCAGCCGCGCACGTCGAGATGGACGAACGACGAGTTCGGGTAGTAACCGACGCCGGCGTTGTCGAAGAGCAGCAAGTATTGACGGACGACGGAGTTCGGAATGCCGGGAATGCTGAAGTCCACGGCCGCACTCTGCTTGTGGCGGGAGTCGGAGAAGAACGAGCTCGTGCGGAAGCCGCTGACGACCCGGATGGGACGACCGCCGAACGTGTCGCTCACGCGCACGAGAAGCCTCAGCAGGCGATCAGGCACCGGCGGCCGTGCCGCCGTGGCGCCGAGGAGCTCGGAGATTTCGGCGCGCGCAGCCGGAGAGAGCCGCCCTTTTTCAATCACCTGTCCGCGAAAATGGGCGTTGAAGCCGATGAGGTCGAGGTGCCCGGGCTGGTCGGCCTTATGGGCGTACTTGAGCCAGTCGTTGCCGCCGCCAGGCCGCGCCTGCTCCGGAATGACGAGATCCTGGCCCGTCCGGATGACGTCCTCCGACTTGAGCCCGTTCGCGGCGGCGAGCGCGTTCACGGAGGTTCCGTAAAGAACGGCGATGCCGCTCAATGAATCGCCGCGCACGATGCGGTGGGTGCGCATGACGACGCTGCCGCCGTTGCCGAGCTGCTCACCGAAACGCTCGCAAATCGCCGCCCCGGACTCGGCGGCGCTCCTGCGTCTGGGCACCTCGGAGGGGGGCGCGAGCCGGGCTCTCCGTGGCGCGGCCACCTTGGCGGACCTAGCGGAGATGCCCGTCGTCGGACGCGCAGCGGCGACAACGGAGCCAAGGAGGATCGCGAGCGAGGTGGAGACGCGAAGGAGCGCACGCATCGAAACGATGGGCTGCCATAACTCGGCGCAAAGCACCAAATTTGCGGCAACCGACCGCTCACGAATCGGCAGGCGGGCGTTGACTGCCCGGCGCGTCGAAGCCGACTTCGGGATCGCCTGGCAGCGAACGCGAGGGCTCGGTTTTCTGCGGGGACTTGTTGCGATCGCCCTGCGTCATCCGCTCGACCGGCGCCGCCTTGGGCTGCGCCGGCTGATTTTTCCGATGCTTGATGTCGGATTTGAGGTGGTGCGTCGTGTTCGCCATCTGGACGAACCTCCTTTTCTTCACGCCAGGTGAAGCATCAGCTGGGCCAACTTTCTGGGCTCCTCAGCGCCCGCCGTGCCGATGCTCGGCGACGCGGGCGCACCAGCGTGGCTCAATGCCCCGAGCGCGGTCACGCTTAGCGCATGAGCGCGCCGCTTCGGCTGGTGGTTTACGACGCCACGCAGCTCGTGCGACCGCCGCGCTGGCTCGGCCGCGCCTGGTACGTCGGTTCGGCGTTCTATCGTTGGCAGGGCGCGGTCGATGCGACCTTCGGCGCCCGCACGTTCGAGAGCGCGTTCGCTTGGCTCGAGCGCAGCAAGCACCCCATCGGCGAGCTTCAGTTTTGGGGCCACGGCAAATGGGGACGCGCCCTCATCGATCAGCAGCGGTGGGATCGGGCGGCGCTCGGCGACGCTCACCCGCTCCGGCGCGGACTCGACGCGCTGCGCGAGCGCCTCGCGCCCGACGCGCTGCTCTGGTTTCGTACGTGCGAAACGCTGGGCGCGCTAGCCGGCCAGGACTTCGCGAAGGCCCTCGGCGACTTCACGGGCGCGCGCATCGCCGGGCACACCTACGAAATCGGCTTCTTTCAAAGCGGGCTCCACGCGCTTGCGCCGGGGGAAATGCCCGCGTGGGACCCGAGCGAGGGGCTCGCCGAAGGGAACCCCGCCGAGCCGTCCCGTTCGCTCCCCTCGCGTCCCGACGCTCCGAGCACGATCACGTGCTTGACGACGCGCCTGCCCCCGGGCGTATGACGCCGAACTTCGCGCGGCGGTCCCGCTCAGCGCGGAACGGGCGGAGGCGCCGCCGCGAGCGCCTCGCGGTACCTCGCGGCCACGCGCGCCGCTGCCGCTTCGTCGACCGGAATCTCGCCGGCGACGGCCGCGCGTTGCAGCTCGAAGACGCCCCACGCTTTGGCGTCCTTCGGCATCGCCGCATAACGCGGCACGCAGTGCGCATGGAAATGCGGCGCGCTTTCACCCATGGCGGCGAGGTAAATCCGCAGCGCGCCGGTCACGTCGAGGAGGACGCGATGGAGGTGCCGCAACGTCGGACCGAAGCTCTCGGCTTCGCGTTCGTCGAGCTCCGCGGGACCGGCCAGGTGACGCCGGCTGACGAGGAGGACCCAGCCGGGTACCGGCGTGGGCGGCTCGATGGCCCGGACCTGCCAGAGCGCATTCTCGTAAAGAACACCGTCCGGCTTCGTGAGTTTGGTGCAGATGCCGCAGCCCGCCGCGCCGGTCATGGGCCGATTGGTGCCGAATTCGGGCGCGCGCGTCCACTCGAAAGTCGAGCGCGAAGGGAGTGGTGCGGCGCGCGCGCGCGCATCGTCTAATCTCGTTACGTCGATGCCCGCCTCCCGCCCGCTCGGCGATGCTCACAATTTCGGACGCCGCGTCAGGCTACGCGGCCGCTTCGTTTCGAAACCGCGTCCCGTGCTCTGGGAGTGGCTGCTGCTGAACGCAA
This sequence comes from Polyangiaceae bacterium, assembly GCA_025936045.1. Taxonomy (GTDB): domain Bacteria; phylum Myxococcota_A; class Polyangia; order Polyangiales; family Polyangiaceae; genus PMG-095. Next base: position 120,771 of record JAICUB010000019.1, read on the forward strand.
AGAGCCCACTTCGCAGTTTGTTGTCCACTGCTGCGCTCGAGGCCGGCCTGGGACCGAAAGCGTTCGAGTTTCTGCCGTCCCTTGCGTTCGAGCAGCGGGGATTACGCGCAGGCGGCGCCGTCGAGCGCGTGAAACTCGCGCCGCTCGGGCGCATGTCCGCTTCCGCCAAAACCGAGCTCGCGCACGGCTCGGGACGCTTGGTGGCTCTCGCGAGCTGGCTCGGAGTGGTGGATCTGCACTGGGAAAACCTGGTGCTCGGCCGGGACCGGCGCGGGCCGATCGTGTTCTCCCCGCTCGACGTCGAGATGATCCTCGAGGATCTCACTTTACCGAGCGAAACCAAGCTCTTGCCGGACGCAGATCCCGAGTACGCGGCCATGAATCGCCATGCGGCGGGGCTCAGGCGCGTGCTGCCCTTTCTCGGCAAGCCGCTCCCCGCTCGACACTTGCTCGAGCTCGTCGGCGCATACCGGGAGACGCTCGAGCTTCTGGACGCTCACGGCCGTGCCGTCGCGGACGTGTTCGCGAAGCTGCCACGGTTTCGCGAGACGCCGATGCGCGTTTGCTTGCGTGGAACGGCCGAATACGTGCACGCGCAGGCCGTCCCGCCGTGGCCCCCACTGCTGGCGGCCGAGACGGAACAGCTCGCGCGCGGGGACATCCCCTATTTCTTCCGCCGCTACGGCGAACCCGGCATCCACTGGTACAAGAACCGCGCTCTCACCGAGCTCGGAGTGCTGCCGCTCCGTGGCGACGTACCGAAGCTCGACCCGCTCCTCGCCGTCGCGCGCGGGCTGCGCTCCCCGTCCCGAACGCGGCTCCGGGAACAGGGGCTGTTCGCGCTGCTCGCCGCGTTCGATCACCCGGGACTGCGCGGGCGCTACGCAAGCGACGAGCTCTCGGTAGCGTTCGGCGCCCGCAGCGTCCGTATCCGGCTGGCGTCCGGCGAGGAGCTCGACGCACCGCGCGATCTCGGCGCCTTCGTCGGCAGCATCTATTCCCCTTGCGATTGCGGCGAGGTGCGCACGGTGTTCGTGCCGCCCGTCACGCGCTGCCGCGCCGGGCTATGCTGACGACGCTCGTGGTCTCGCCCTCTTGCGCAACCTGTCACCGGCCGAAGGCGGCGTGCGTCTGCGATCGCATCGTCTCGTACCCGACGGCGCGGCGCGTGCTCATCCTGCAGCATCCGCAAGAGCGTGACGCGCTGCTCGGCTCCGCGCAGATCCTCGAGGCGAGCTTACCGAAAGCGCGGATCGTCGTGGGCCTCAGCTGGCGTAACCTCGGGCACGCCCTCGGTGAAGAAGGCGTGAACTCGAGCCGCTGGGCCGTCTTGTTCCCGGATCGCGAGACCCCGGGCGATCAGCTGACCACGCGCCGCGGAGCACCGCTCGACGCCGCCTCACTCGAGGGCGTGATCGTGCTCGACGGCACCTGGTCGAAGGCGAAGACGCTGTGGTGGCGCAATCCCTGGCTCAACAAGCTGAACCGCATGGCGCTCACCCCCGAAAAGCCTTCGATCTACGGGCGCCTGCGGGCCGAACCGCGCCGTGAATTCGTCTCGACGCTCGAATCGGTCGCGCACGCCCTCACGCTTTGCGGTGAATCGCCCGAGGTTCAGCAGGCGCTCGAGCGCGTCTTCCGCACGCTCGTCCAGCGCGTCCGCGACGCGAAGCTGATCCCGTCCCCCGCGCACCGGCCGCCCCGACTCAAGCGCGGCGCTTGACGCGACCGGGGGGCACCGAACGAGGCGTGCACCCGCGGTTTCCGTTGGTGCAATCGCCGTACCGTACGCGAGCAGCCGGAACTTCGCGGACCCTACCCCCGAGGATTAAACCCCTCATCGATGTCGTGTCCGGCGCTTAGGGCCCGCGAATGCGGAAGTCACCCGATCAATCTGGTGGGCGCGGTCGCGGCCTGACGGAGTAGTTCCAATCGCCGTGAAAGTCGGCGGGGTGGATGTTGAGTTCGCGCAGCTCTTTCTCGGAGACCTTCTTGCCGATCGGGTAGCGGCGACGGTCGAGGCGGGCGCGAACAACGAGGCCGCCGCGGTTGGTCGTGTTGCTGATCAGGTTGATAAGCGTCTCATACGAGCGCAACGGCCGGCCGCGCCAGTTGATCGAAATGAACGAGAAGAGTCGATGCTCGACCTTGTTCCATTTGCTCGTTCCCGCAGGGAAGTGGCTGACATGGATCGTCAGCTTGAGCGTATCGGCGAGTCGCTGGAGCTGCTGCTTCCAGACGTGCGACCGGGTGCTGTTGCTGCCTCTGGCATCGGCTGTAATGAATAGCTCGCGGGCATCGGGATAACGCTCCTGGCCAACTTGCTTCCACCATGTTTCGATCGCTTTGGCGGCAAATACGGGCGTATCGTGATCGACGCCAACGCTCACGAACCCGTCGTTCGAGGC
>JAICUB010000035.1 GCA_025936045.1 Polyangiaceae bacterium
CGTGTACTTCTTCGCGATCGAGACGACCAGGCGCAGGTTCGCTTCGACGAGCTCCGCCTTCGCCTTCTCCGCCTTGCGCTCGCCCTGGCGGATCGCGACGTAGGTCTTGAGCAGGTCGTTCACGTCGACCTTGAGCTCTTCCTCCATCTTGCGCATGCCGCGCTGGGCGTTCTTGAGCGCCTCGTCCATCTCCTCGAGCTCGAGGCTCGAGACGCCGAGCTTCTTCGCGAGCATGTCCTGGCTCTGCGGGTCGTCCTTCGCCTCGCGCAGCATGCGCTTGAGCTCGGACTTGCTCGACCCCGTCACCTTCTCGAGCTCCACCACCTTGCCTTGCGAGCGGTGGATGCGCTCGATCATCGCTTTGAGCTTGGCGACGATCTTGTCGATCGTCTTCTTGTTGAGCCGCATTTCCTGCAGCGTCTTCACCAAGTCCTTCTTGTTGTCGGAGAACTCCTTGTCGATCGCCTTCTTGCGCACGTCGGCGACGCCCTTGCGCTCCTCGCCGAGCTCGCCGTTCTTCTTGTCGAGGCGCTTCACGCGATCGATGAGGCGAATGATGCGGCGGTCCGCCTCCTCCTCGTCGAACTCGTGCTCCTCGTCCTCCGCGTCGCGCACGATGTCCTTCACGCGAACCTTGTGGTTGCGGAGGCGCTCGCCGATGTCGATGATCTCGCGCACGGCGATGGGGCTCGAGAGGATCGAGGAGAGCACCTCGTTCTCGCCCTCCTCGATGCGCTTGGCGATCTCGACTTCGCCCTCGCGCGTGAGCAGAGCGACGCTGCCCATCTTGCGCAGGTACATGCGCACCGGGTCGTTGCTCTTGTAGAGATCGTCGTCGCCCGCCTTGGGCGCGGTCGACGTGGGCTGCCCGCTCTCGGCCGGCTCTTCGCTGTCGGCGTTCTTCGCCGGCGACTTCGCGGCCATTTCGTCTTCGCCGCCGCGGTGGGGCGCGATCTTGATGTTGTTCGCGTCGTCCACCACCTCGATGTCTTCGTCATCGAGCGCGGAGAGCACGTCGTCCATCTGGTCCGGACCCACGTCCTCGCCGGGCAACGCTTCGTGCACGTCGTCGTAAGTCAGAAACCCCTTGCTCTTGCCCAGGCTGATGAGCTGCTCTTTGGCGCTCTTGCCGCTGGGTTTGGCGCCGGATTCCGGCGCTGAGGAAGGTGAGCCGTCTTTCGCCGCCTTTGCCACCGAGGGTTTGACCTTCGGTGGAGGCGTCGCCTTCTTCGATTCGTTGACGGCAGGCTTCTTCGTGGAGCGCTCAGGCTTCTTCGATGGCACCGCTACCTCTTCTTATTCGCCTTTGGACGTTTTCAAACGCCGCGGCGTTCACGTGCTTTGTCCCAGACACGTCGCAAGACCGTAAGCTCGTCGTCGACGTTTCCGGTCTTCTCAAGTTGCTGGAGTTCGCTCATACCGAGGGACTTTTCACGAGACAGGTCGAACGACTCTAGCTTCCTCAAGTTTCCAACCAACTCGGCCTTAGCATCGACCAAGCTTTCATGCTTGGGCGCGGCCGTGCGGGCGAGCGCGAATGGATGGATCGCCGCCGCCAGCTTCGCAAGCACTAGTTCGGAGTCTTTAATCCCCGCCTCGTGTGCCTGACGCAGTGCGGCAAGGCCCGCCGCCACGTCGCCTTCCAGCAGCGCAGCCGCCTGGGCGACCTCGGACGTCGCAAAAAGCTCGGGAAAATCGAGCAAAGCGCCGAGGATCTCGAGCCCGATCTCTTCGCGCCGGTCGCGTGACCGAGCCCGCGAAGGTGGTTGTATCCTGGGGACGGCCTGTGTGGGTGATTGTGCGCGTGAAACGGCCGCTGCGAGGTGCCTCTTTAGGGCAAGCACCGTTTTTACCTCCGCGTGCCCGAGCCCCATCCGCGCCGAGAGGCGATCGGAGTGCTTCTCCGCGAGGGCCCGCAAGGCCGGATCGTCTTCGCTCGCCACGAGCTCGACGACCTGCTGCACCTTCTGCGCTTGCGTCGCCGAATCGCTCGTCGAGAAGCGCTCGTCGAGAAGCTCTTCGATCAAATACTCGATGATGGGCTGCGCCGCATCGAGCACGCGCCCCGCTTGTTCCGCCCCGCCGCGGCGCACGAGCTCGTCCGGGTCGACGCCTTTCGGCAGCGACGCGACACGCGCCACGAGCCCTGCTTCCCGACAGACGTCGCGAGCGCTTCGCACGGCACGCCGGCCCGCCTCGTCCGGATCGAAGAGCAGCGTTACGTTCTGAGTGAAGCGACGGATGCCGCGCGCTTGCTCCGAGGTGAACGCCGTGCCGAGCGGGGCCACGACGTTCTTCACGCCGCGCGCATGCAGGCTCAAGACGTCGAAGTTGCCTTCGACGATCACGGCGCGGTCGAGCGTGCGCAGCGCTTGGCGCGCCTGGTACAAGCCGAACACGGCCTCGCGCTTTTTGTACACGGGGGATTCCGGCGAGTTCATGTATTTCGCCGGGGGGTCGCTCGAGTTATTCGGTTCGTAGCCGAGCGCACGCAAGCGTTCGGGCGGAGGCTCGTCGAGCGTGCGGCCGCTGAACGCGACGACGCGACCCTGGCCGTCGAGCACCGCGAACATCAACCGATGGCGAAAGCGGTCGTAATAGCCCGAGCCCGAGCGGCGCGGCATCACGAGCCCCACCTTCTCGGCTGCGCCGAGGCTCGACCCTGCTTCACGCAAGTGCTTGGCGAGCTCGTCCCAGCCGAACGGCGCGTAGCCGACGCGGAAGGCCTGGATCGCGTCGGCGACGGGGTCGGTCGGCGCGACCGCCACGAGACCACGCCGCGCGAGCTCGGCTTCCGCCGTGTCTTTCAACGGATGCTCGCGCAGCATGCGCTCGAAGAACGCCGCCGCGAGCGAGCCGATCTCGTAGAGCTCCTGTTGCCGGCGGCGCGCTTCGGTTTGTTGGCGGCGCTCGGCGTCGGTCGCAGTCTCGATCACGTCGATACCGAGGCGCTCGGCGAGCTGGCGCACGGCCTCGATGAAGTCGAGCCCCTCCGTCTCTTGCAGGAACTTGATGGCGTCCCCCGACGCGTGACAGCCGAAGCAGTGATAAAACCCGCGCTCCGGATTTACGTGAAAGCTCGGTGTCTTTTCTTTGTGGAAGGGGCAGAGCCCCACGTGACTCCGCCCGCGCTTCTGGAGCTTCACGCTCTCGGATACGACCTCCACGATGTTCGCGTCCCGCCGGACGCGATCGAGGGTCTCCTGGCCGATCACCGGACACCCCTAGCACCGAGGCGTCGAGGCACTTGACTGTACACATGTTCAGTGTATGCTCTCCCCCGTGGTCCGGCGGCTTCCCCTCGACAATCCGGCAAGTCGCTTCGAGCGCTTTCGCGTGGAGTACGACGAAGGCGCGCCCGACGCCTCGCTCGAGATCTACGACGACCAGAGCCAGACGATTTTGTCGGAGAACGACAGCCCCGACCTCGGGTTCCGCTTCAGCGTGAACCCGTATCGCGGCTGCCTTCATGGCTGCGCGTATTGCTACGCGCGTCCGTCGCACGAGTACCTCGGCTTCGGCGCCGGGAGCGATTTCGAGCGCAAGCTCGTGGTTAAGCGGCGGGCGCCCGAGCTCCTCGCCGCGGCGTTCGAGAAGCGCGGCTGGACGGGTGAGCTCGTCGTCTTCAGTGGGAATACGGATTGCTACCAGCCGCTCGAAAAGCAGCTCGAGCTCACGCGTGGCTGTCTCGAAGTGTGCGCTCGCTACCGTAACCCCGTCCACGTGATCACCAAGAGCGCGCTGGTCGAGCGCGACATCGAGCTCTTGCAAACGTTGAGCACGCAAGCGTACGCGGGTGTCACGCTGAGCATTCCGTTTCTCGACGTCGACGTAGCGCGTGCGATCGAGCCGTACGCGCCGCCGCCGAGCCGGCGGCTCGAAGCCGTGCGGCGCCTGACGCAGGCGGGCATCAGCGTGAGCGTCAACGTGGCGCCCCTCATTCCCGGCCTCAACGATCGCGACGTGGTGCCGATCCTCGAGGCGGCGCGCGACGCCGGAGCGACCGGCGCCGGCATCGTTCCTTTGCGCTTGCCAGGCCCCGTCGCAGAAGTATTTACCGAGCGGCTACGGGACGCGCTGCCGCTGTCCGCGGAAAAGGTGCTGACGCGCATCCGCGAAATGCGCGGCGGTAGGTTGAATGAACCGCGCTTCGGCGCGCGCTTCGAAGGGAAGGGACGCTACATCGAGACGGTGCTCGAGCTCTTCGAGGTCACGACGCGCCGGCTCGGACTGAACCGGAGGGAGATGGACACGAGCGTGCGGGCCAATACGTTTCGGCGGCCAGGCCCGCAGCTCGAGCTTTTCGGGCGCGGCTGAGCGGTGGGGAGTCGCTTCGGGGCGGCCCACGACGAGGGCCAAGGCGGAGGAGCGACTCCGGGGGGGCTCAGCCGGGCTCGAGCTCGACTGGGTAGACGACGGAGGCCGTGAAGACTCGGACTGCTACGAGGCCGGCCTCGTAGCAGTGCCTGAAGTGCGGGTAGTTGGAGCGTACGACGGACCGCGATCGACGTGCGGCCGGGGCTAATACGATCGCAAGCGGTCCGTCGAAGCAGGCCGGGTTCAGGCGCCGTCGGCGCTCCGGCTTGGACCGCTCGATGCCCGCGCGTGTGCGCGTGGACAGCATCACTGTGCGTGTTGAACAAGACGCAGGCGCGGGCCCTCGCGAAATCTCCGTAAACGTGTGGCACGAGCGCCTCCGCTCCCCGGCACGCTTGCTGCACACGGTCGTCCCGCCGGACTTGGCGCGGTTCGGCGACGACCAAAGCGCTTCGAACGACGATTCGAGAAGGAGTTTCATGAACAATCGAGCCATCAGCAAACTTGTCGCGTGCGCGTCGCCCCTGGCGACCCTTGCTTTCTTGTCGGTCAGCCTCGGCGGCTGCGGAGCCGCGGAGCCGGGGGACGTTGCGAACTCCGAGCCTGCCGCGACGACGAGCGACGCATTGACCATCACCATCGGCGGCACGAACTCAGGTCTCGAATATTACCAGGCCTGCACCGAGAACAATACCTGCCCCAATCCAGGCAAGCGCTACGTGGCCTACGGCGCGGGCGGGTTTTACACCTTCAAATCCATGACGATCGGCGCGAGTTTTCCCTGTACGAACGACTTCTTTGGCACCGATCCCAATCCGGGCGTGCATAAGGCTTGTTACTACGCGAACTACACTCACGACGTGGACCTGAATCAAACGGGCGTGGTGTCAGATGGTCCGCGCACCGTCGCGTTCGGCGCCAACGGCGTCTTCGCCTTCAAGACCATCTCCGGCGCGTACTCATGCAACACCGCCACGTTCGGCAGCCCGATATCCTTCGGGACGAACGCTTGTTATACGGCGCTGCCCGGATACCGCTGGGCCGCGACGGAGCCGAACGGAATCGTGACCGGTCTGAACAACGAGCCCGTGGCCTTCGGCACGAACGGCCGCTATTTCTACAAGATCGTCAGTGGTTCGATCAACTGCAACACCGGGGCGTTCGGTGACCCGCTCCCGAACGCGATCAACAAGCAATGCTTCCGACTCCACGCCAGCAAGGATGCGGATGAAAACGCCGGACTCGGCGTTCCGCCCGGGATTCCTGTTTACGGCAGCGGCCTGAACGGCTTCTATCTACCCGGCCCGTCCTCGAACGGCATCTGTTCGAACGCCGGCTTCAACGGCGATCCGGACATCGGCCAGCAAAAGCACTGTTTCCTTCCGTTCTGAACGTCGCGCGCGGCAAGCGGGGATCTCAGTGGTCCCCGCTCGTCCTAGCGGCAAACGTCAGCTGCACCGACATGCGAACCCCGAGCCTGCCTCAGGGCTAGCAGAGCCGCATCAGTCGCGCATCGCTTCGATCGGCGAGACGCGCGCGGCGCGCAGGGCGGGGAAGAACCCGCCGACGATGCCCATGCAGGCGCCGAACAGGAGCGAGCCCACGACCACGCTCGGGTTCGGGTCGAACGAGAAAGTGACCTCTTGCCAAGTCGCGAAGTTCATCATCGAGAGCTTCACGAAGCTCATGCACAACGCGCCGAGGACGCCGAGCACGCCGCCGCCGAGCGCCAGGACGGCCGACTCGAGCAAGAACGAGCTCAAGATCGAAAAGCGCGAGAACCCGAGCGCGCGCAGCGTGCCGATCTCGCGCTTTCGCTGCGAAACGGCCGCCTGCATCGTGATGAGGGCGCCGATCACCGCGCCGATCGAGATGAAGAACACGATGATCGCGCCCATCACCTTGATGAAGATCGAGGTCTGGCTCGACTGCTTCTCGTAGTAGCCGCTCTCCGTCAGAGCCTCGAGACCGAGGCGCTTGTCGCTCTCCATCGTGGCCTTGAAGGCGTCGAACTTGCTCGGTGATTCGAGCCGCACCGTCGCAGACGAAACGAGCCCTTCGCGACCGAAGGACGAGCGCGCGGTGTCCACGTCCGCCCACACCTCGGACTCGAAGCTCGAACCGCCCGATTCGAAGACTCCGACCACCTTCACCGGCCGGTTCTTCTTGAGCTCGAAGCTCTGGCCGAGGTCCATGCCTTGGTATTTTGCGCGCAGGCCCTGGCCGATCATGACCTCGTCCGTGCCGGGCTTCGGCGGCCGGCCGGCGACGAGGTGGACCTCGGGCCTGACTTCCATGGCGACGTCGGGCACGCCGCGCACGAGCACGTTCGCGATCTGCCCGTTCGTGCCGAGCTTCTCTTGCGCGATCACGAGCACGACCTCGCCCGAGACGAGCGATTTGCCCCCGGCCGAGCGCTTCACGCCCGGCGCGCCCGCGATGAGGCTCAGCGTATTCACCTCGAGGCTGCTCGCCATCTCGGTGTCGGAGCCCTTGCGCAGGACCATGGCGTTGTCGCTGCGGCCGGCGCCGACCATCGTGCGCGTGATGCCGCTGCCGAGCATGAACGCGGCGGCGAGCACGAACACGACGAGGCCCACGCCGAGCGCGGTCGCGATCGTCGTGGTCTTGCGGACCATCAGGCTGCGGACGTTGTACGAAAGAGGAATCACGCTCACCTCATCCGACGCGCCGGAGCGCCGAAACGACCTCGAGCTTGGACGCGTTCCGCGCGGGAATCACGGCGGCGAGCGTGCCGAGCGCCACCGCCAGCACGAAGGAAAGCAGCGCCAAATCGGGCGTCACGCGGAAAACCGCAAACATGGCGCCGAGGTTTTGCTCGAGCGCCGGTCCGATGCCGTTTTGAATCAACGGATACCCGATCGCGAGCCCGACGAGCCCGCCGAGCGCGCCGAGCACGACCCCTTCCACGAGGATGAATTGAACGATGTGCTTCGGCAAAAAGCCGATGGCGCGCAGCACGCCGTACTCGTGCGTGCGCTCGCGAACGCCCATCGCGATGGTGTTGCCCAAAATCAGGGCCATGATCGCCATCATCACGATGCTCACGACGCCGATGAGCTTCAAAATCGCCGACACCATCCCGAGGAACGACGCCTGCAACGCGCGCTCGCTCATGCTGATGGTCTGAATGTCGCGGTCGTCGAACTTCTTATCGACGGCGCGGGCGATCTCGGCGGCGCGGCCGGGGTCGTCCACGCGCGCCATGATCCAGCCCACCTGATCCTTCAGGCGCTCGGGCCGCGATTCGTCCAGGTACTTGTAGTTGAACCAGAGCGTCGAGCGGTCCACGGTGGGGCTCGTGGCCGTGTAGATGCCGGCGATGTGAAACTCCCAATCCCCCGGGTAAATCGTGCCTTGAAGCACGATTTTGTCGCCGATCTTCCAGCCCTTTTTCTTGGCGAGCACGTCGCCCACGAGCGCGCCCTCGCGGTCCTGCTTCCACGCCTCGACTTGGTCGGGCGGGACCTTGATCTCGTCGTACACCTTCAAAAAGTCGTCGGGCTCCGTGGCGATGGTGCCGAAGAAGTCGTCGAGGTGGTTCGGATCCTTCGCACCGAACCAGCTCGCGTGCGCCACCTGCTTCACGCCCGGGATGCTCCGTACCTCGTCCACGTAACGGTGCGGGAGCTGCATGATGAAGCTCACCTTGTGACGGATGCCGATGCGATCACGAGCGCCCTGCTCGGCCGACGCGCTCCACGACCAAATGAAGGTGCGGAGCAAGAGGAACGTCACGACGGCGACCGTCACGCCCGCGAGGGTGAGCGACGTGCGGAGCTTGTTCCGCAGGATGTTGCGCGCGGCAATCGTCGCGAGTCCCATGCTGTCCGACCTTTGCGGCTAGGCCGCGAGCACGCCCTTGTCGAGACGGTGCACGGTGTGCGCCCGCTCTGCCGCGGCCGGATCGTGCGTGACCATCACGATCGTCTTGCCGAATTCGGTGTTCAGCTTCTCGAGGAGTTTCAGGATCTCGTCCGCGCTCGTGCGGTCGAGATCACCGGTCGGCTCGTCGGCGACGATGATCTTCGGGTCGGTGACGATGGCCCGCGCGATGGTGACGCGCTGCTCCTGACCGCCCGAGAGCTGGCTCGGCAGGTGTTTGCCGCGGTCCTCGAGTCCGACGGCGCGAAGCGCGATTTCGGCGCGCTTGCGGCGTTCAGAGGCGGGCAGCTTCGCGAGCAAGAGCGGGAGCTCGACATTTTCGACCGCAGTGAGCACCGGCATCAGGTTGTAGGTCTGAAAGACGAAGCCGATGTTCTGAGCACGCCAATTCGCGCGCTGGCCTTCGCTCATGGTTCCGATCTCGGCGCCCGCGACGACCAGGCGTCCCGACGTCGGCTGGTCGAGCCCGGCGATCAAGTTCAAGAGCGTCGATTTGCCGGAGCCGGACGGACCCATCAACGCTTCGAAGGAACCTTCGTTGATGCGCAAATCGAGCCCCGCGAGCACGTCGAGCTGCTCCTTCCCGCGGAAAAAGCTCTTGCGGACCTTTTCCAGGCTGATGATCGCGCCTCTACCTTGGCCCTCTGCGCCGTCGCTCATGGCAGCCCTTCCCTAATTCAGTTTGTGCGCGAGCGGTAGTCGGGGAAGCGTCAGCTCCCCGACTTTTCTTTGATCGCTTGTCCGTCGGCGAGGGTGGCGGGCGGATTCTTCACGAGCTTCGTCCCGGCGCCCGGCCCGCGAGCGACTTCGAAGCCGCTGCCGAAGGCCGGCCCGAGCTCGATGGGCGTCGCACGCACCTTTCCGTTGTCGATCACGTAGACGACTTTGGCGCCGCCGAGCGTCGCGAGCGCTTCATTGGGCACGACGGTCTTCGGAGGCTGCTTGAGCTCCGCCTTGTCGAGCTCGCTCGAGAGGAAGCTCACGCGCGCCGCCATGTCCGGCAAGACGCCTTCGCGGTCGTCCATGAACGCCACCTTGACGACGACGGTCGCCTTCGTGCGGTTCACGCGCGGGGTGATCTCGAAGGCTTTTCCGCGAAAACGCTTGGTCGGGTACGCGTCCAGCACGATTTCGCACGGACCACCGATTTTCACCTGCGAAAGCCGCTGTTCCGGCACGTCCGTCTCGACTTGCAGCGTGGAAAAATCTGCGACTTCGACGCCGCCCATGTCGACGGCGATTCCGGCGGGCTGCGGCGCGACCATTTCTCCCACCTCCGGCGGTTTGTTCACGACCGTGCCGCTGAGCGGCGAGACCACCTTGTAGGAGGCGAGCGTCACGTTGAGCGCCGCGACCTGCGCGCTCGCGGCTCTCGACTCGGCGTCCGACGCCTTCACCTGCTCCTCGAGCGACACGACGCGCGCCTCGAGATCCTCGGCGGTCGACTTCGGGCCGATTCCTTCCTTTGCCATCGCCTGAGCGCGCGTCAGCTGGATCTTCGATTCGGCGAGCTGTGCTCGTGCGGTCTGCGCGCGCGCCTTGGCGGCGGCGACCTGACTCGCGGCGCTGGCGATGGATGCTTGTACGTCCGTCGGGTCGAGCTCGAGGAGCACGTCTCCGGCCTTCACCTGAGCGCCCTCCCGAAAGTTCGACTTGACGACCTTGCCGGGGAACTTGGGCGCCACCTTGGAAACCGACTGCGCCACGACGTAACCCGTGGAGGTAAGCTCGACGCTCGCCTGGGCCGGCGAAACCAGGGCGACCTCGGTCACGTCGACCTCGGTCTTGAAGACCTTCGCCTCTAGGTAGGGTAGGCCGAGCGAATAGGCTGCAAACCCGGCGCCGCCCACCAAAAGCAGGGCCGCGACACGGCCGAGCCAGCCGCCGCGCTGGCGAGGCACGGGCGCCCGGTCGATGCGGAGTGCCGCAAGATCGCTGCTCAACTGGTCCGCCATGCCCGAGCCTCCCTAGTAATGCCGTACCTTCCGAGTCGCAATACACCCCTCTGTCGAAAGGTGGAGCTGCCGCCAAGCTCCGACCACACGCCCGGATGTGGTATTTCGCAGGTCCCCAGCCCACTTGGGCGGAGCGCGCGTGCTCTGCCGAGGCTCGACGCCGATCCCCGATGCGAAACCCGCTCAATCTTCGCAACGCCACGTCGCCGCGCTACCTCGAGACGTATGTCGAGAACCCGTACGCGAGCGAGAACCCGTTCGTTTCGCGCTCGCGGCGCAACATCGACCCCTGGCCCACCTTCGACGCGAGCCGCGAGACCCTGCTCCCTTACCCGCACCTCCCGGGGGTGCCGAAAGCGGTGGAGTGCTACCTCCATTGTTGGGAGATAGCGTTCAAAAACTTCCGGCGCGCCACGAACGAGAACGGCTTCGTCTCCGACTACTCGTCGACGATGTACGACGACGCCCTCTTCATCTGGGACTCCGTCTTCATCACGCTGTTCGGTCGTTACGGCGACAGGGCCTGGAAATTCCAGAATACGCTCGATAACTTCTACGCGAAGCAGCACCCCGACGGCGGCATTTGCCGTCAGCTCCGGGAAGCCGACGGCAGCGAGGTCTTCAGCCGCTTCGATCCCGCGGGAAGCGGACCGAACCTGCTCGCGTGGAGCGAGTGGGAATACTATCGATTCCGCGGGGATCGGGCCCGATTGGCGGAGGTGTTCCCGCCGCTCGCCGCCCATGCGGAGTGGCACCGCCACTATCGCACCTGGCCGAACGGCAGCTATTGGGGCACCGGCTGGGCGACGGGCATGGATAACCAGCCGCGCACTCCGAGCGGCGCGCACATCTGGTTCGATCACGCCCATCGCACCTGGGTCGATACCAACTTCCAGGCGGCGCTCAACAACCGGCTGCTCATTCGCATCGCCGAGGAGCTCGGACGGGAGGAGGAGGTGCAGGCCTGCGCGGCGGAGAACGCGGCGCTCGTGCCTTGGATGAATCAGCACCTCTGGGACGATGGCACCGGCTTTTACCACGACCTCCGGCGTGACCAGTCACGCGCGACCGAGCTCAAGACGATCGGCGCCTACTGGGCGCTGCTCGCCCGCGCGGTCCCGCAAGAGCGTCTCGATCGCTTCGTCGCCCACCTCGACGTCGAGACCGAGTTCAACCGCGTACACCGCGTCCCGAGCCTTTCCGCGGACACGCGCGGCTTCGACCCCGACGGCGGGCATTGGCTCGGCGGCGTCTGGGCGCCGACGAACTACATGGTTTTGCGCGGGCTCACCGAGCAGCACAAGCACGATCTCGCCTACGCGATCGCCGAGAACCACTACCGCCACGTGCTCGGCTCCTTCGAGCGTACGGGGTCGATTTGGGAGCACCACGCGCCGGACGCCGAAGCCGAGGGTCGCGGGCGCAAGGATTTCGTGGGCTGGACGGCGATCACGCCCATCGCGGTGCTCTTCGAGTACGTGCTCGGCTTCCGCGCGGACGCGGTCGCAGGGGAGCTTTTCTGGGACGTGCGGCGGACCGACGAGCACGGCGTGTATCGCTACCCGTTCGGCGCGGACGGCACGGTCGACCTGATCGCGGAGGCGCGCTCCGACGCGAACGCGCGTCCCACGCTGCGCGTGAAGAGCAACGTGCCGTTGCGCCTGCGGCTGCGCTGGGCCGGGGGCGAAGAAAAGCTCGATATCGAGCCGACGTGACGGCGCTCGTCTCCCTCGACGGGCGTATCGTCCCGCCGGAGGCCGCCGAGGTGAGCGTCTTCGATCGCGGCTTTCTGTACGGGGATTCGGTGTCCGAGGCGTGGCGCACGCACGGCGGCGTGCCGTTCGCCCTCGACGAACATCTCGCCGAGCTCGAACGGAGCGCGACGCTCGTCGCGCTGCCCCCCGTCGACTTCGGGCTGCTGCGTGCCGAGATCATCGCCGTCGTCGGTGCGACCGGCAACGCGGAGACGCACGTCCGCGTGATCCTCACGCGCGGTACTGGCGCAGCGCTCGGTTTGGATCCGGCGCTCGCGCGGACGCCCCGTCGGGTCGTGCTCGCGACGGAGCTGGCCGCGACGCCCGCGTGGTTTTACGAGCGCGGCATCGGCGTCGTCGCGCTCGCGACCGGGCGCAGCTCCGGGGCGACGCGCCCGGTCGGCTCGCTCGTGGGCGCGGGCCTTGCGAGCGTCCTTGGGCTGCGCGAAGCGGAGCGCCGCGGCGCGGACGACGCGCTCGTCCTGAACGCGGGCGGCGAGGTGCTCGAGGGCACGAGCTCGAGCGTATTTTTGGTCACGGCAGCGGCGCTCGTGACGCCTCCGGCGGAGGCCGGAACGGCGGCGGCCGTGACGCGCGCCCACGTACTCGAGCTCTCGCGCAGGCTCGCGCTCGAGGTGACGTTTCGAACGTTTGCGCCGAGCGCGCTCGAGGCGGCGGAAGAGGCGTTCCTCGCGTCGGACGTGCGTGAAATCGTGCCGATCGTTGCGGTCGACGGGCGGCCCGCGGGCGGTGGGCGAGCGGGCCCGGTGACTCTGCGCTTGCTCGCGGCCTACCGCGCGCTGACGCTCGAACGCTGAGCGCAAGAAGAACCGGGCCCGGACGGCTCGGGTGAAACGCTTAGGTTGCCGCGGCGTCGAGCGCTGGTTTCGGCGGGACCGGGACGCGGAGCTGGCCGTTGCCCTGGGCCAGCAAGACGGCGATCGCCTTGTCGAAGAACGCTCGCAAAAACGGCATGTCGCGCGGCGGATCGGTAATGAGCCCAGCCTTCTCGATCGCCTT
Source organism: Polyangiaceae bacterium (assembly GCA_025936045.1). Lineage (GTDB taxonomy): Bacteria > Myxococcota_A > Polyangia > Polyangiales > Polyangiaceae > PMG-095. Next base: position 12,953 of record JAICUB010000035.1, read on the forward strand.
CATGGCGGCGACGACGTCGAGCGCCCGCGTCTCGCCGTCACGCGCGAGCACGCTGAGCGCGCTATCCTTCATGCGCGCGACGAGGTCCGCGCGCCGCTCAGGCGTGAAATAGCGATCGACCGCGGCGAGGAGCTCGCTGCGGAGAGCCTCCTCGAACTTCGCCTGCTCGGGGCTTTCACCCGGCGTGAGCGTCGCGCCCACCTTGCGCAAAAGCTCGTCCACGGCCTCACGCGTCGGCAACCAGCTGCCAAACTCGGGGAGCTGGTGCAAATCCGCGGACTTGGCCGCGAGCTCCTTCACGTCGCCATCGGCGAGCTCGAGCCCTTCGGCGTCGAAGGGGTGCTCGGCGCCGTCAGGCGCGCCCGCGAGGAGCGACTCGCCCTGGGCAAAGCCCATCGTCTCGGCGATGCCGCGCTGCTTCTGCAGCTTGCGCGCCTGATCGATGCGATAGCGCGCGTACTCCACGGGAACCTTGACGGCGCGATACGCGCCGCGGCTAGCGCGCTGAAACGACTCCTTGAGCTCGGTCTGGCTCATCTCGCCCGAGCTCGCACGGACCACGCCCACCTCGGGCGCGACGTACGCGAACACGACGCGGCTCCGAGTCGTCGGCGAGCGCGCCGCGATCGCGAAGAGCACGAGGCCGTTCGTGTCCGGCGGAAGCATGAACGCTTCGATCGTCTCCGCGCTCTTCTCGCCGCCGATGCTCGCCACACGCGTCACCTCGGGCGCCTTCAGGCCGCGCGACTTGAGGACGTTGACGCCCCGGCGTGCGGCCTTGCGCGCCTTGCCGGACGCGCCGTCCGCAGCCACCGCGACGGCCGCTGCGTTGCCGGCCTTCACCCACGCTTCGACGAGCTCGTCAGCGCGTTCGCCGGCGCGCTCGAGCGCGGCGAGCGCTTCCGAGCCTTCCGCAGCAATGAGCCTCGCATCGAAATTGACTTTGGTCGTGACTTCTTCGGCTTTGGCCATGATTCCTCGGGTGCCGTCGTGATGGCTCGGGGCGGCGGGTTTAGCGCATCAGCGCGATGGCTTCGAGCTCGATGCGCGCCCCGCGCGGGAGTCCGGAGACTTGCACGGTGGAACGAGCGGGCGGGCTCGCCCCAAAATAGTGCGCGTAGGCGGTATCGAACGCCGAAAAGTCCTTGAGATCGGCCAGGAACACGGTGCACTTGACGACGTCGCCGTAGCCGAGGCCGGCTTCCGCCAGCACCGCGCCGAGATTGTCGAGCACCCGCCGCGTCTGCTCTTCGATGCTGCCCGTGACGAGCTCGCGGGTGCGCGGATCGATCGGGATCTGGCCGGAACAGAAGACGAATTTCCCGGCGCGCACCGCCTGCGAGTAGCTCGCGACCGGCTGGGGTGCGTCCTCGGACCTCAAGACTTTCTTCTTCGGCATGGCGTTGGTTCTCGTCGCGTGCGGCGGGCCCGGGTCCCCCGCGGGAACCCATCTTACTCAAACCGGTCGGCGACCGTCGATGGCGCGCCCGAGCGTGATTTGATCGGCGAATTCGAGGTCCCCGCCGTGGGGCACCCCGCTCGCGATCCTCGAAATCTTGAGCTCGCGGCCGCCGAGCTCGCGCGCGAGCAAGAGGGCCGTCGCCTCGCCGTCGACGGACGGGGGCGTCGCGAGAATCACTTCGCGTACCCCGTCGCCGACGATGCGCGCCATCAGCTTCGGCAGCGGCAGCTCTTCCGGCCCGATGCCGTCGAGGGGGGAGAGCAGTCGGCCGAGCACGAAATAGCGACCGCGCATCGCGCCGCTGCGTTCGACGGCCAGGAGATCCTGCACGCGCGCGACGATGCAGATGACGGTCGGATCGCGGCGTCCGTCGCGGCAAACGCTGCAAACCGCGTGGCCCGTCGGGTCGACCTCCGCGATGTTGCCGCAGCGCTCACAAGGTCGAATGGTGTGGCCGAGCTCGGCGAGCGCCGCGCCGAGCTCGCTCGCAACGTCACCGCGCTCGCCGGCGAGCCAGAGCGCGAAGCGTTGCGCCGTCTTTTCGCCGACGCCGGGCAGGCGCGCGAAAAGATCCACGATGCGTGTGAGGCGAGCGGGCAGCACTGCTTACTGTCCAGCGAGCTTCAGGTCTTTGACCCGTGCGCCGAGCACTTCGACGGCCTCGGCCACGCGCGGGTGGTTCTTGACCTTGGCGAGCGCGGCACGGCGCGCGCGCTCTTCTTCTTCGGCGTCGAGCTCAGCGAGCGTCGCGACCGTGGCGCCTCGTTCTTTGTCGATGGTCACGCGCGTGGGCGCGCCGAAATGCTCGCTCGCGAGTCGCTCGACCAGCGCAAGCTCGCGCTCGATCTTGCCGACGAACGGCTCGTCCGCGCCGAACGCGATGACGACTGAGCCCGGTTTCGCCTCGAGCGGCGCTGCACGTGCGAGGAAGGCGCGAAGCTCGAAGCGATCCTCGGGCAGGCGCTCGACGATCGCGCGCCACACCGGGTGCGCTTCCGTCGCGACGGCGGGCGGCGCGGGCGGGACCGCGCGAACCGACGCCGGCTTCGGGGCGGGCGCGGGCGTCTCCGGCTCCGAAAAGACGGGCGCGACGAACGCCGGCGCGGCCGCGGCCGAAGCGGCTGCGGCCGCAGCGGCGGTGCGCGGAGCCGTCATCGGCGCGACGCGCTGGACGACGGGAGCAGGCGCGTCGACGCGCGGTACGGCCTCGAGGCGGGGTGCAGGCTCCGCCCGCTGCGGTACGGCTTCGACGCGGGGGGTCACGCTTTCCACGCGCGGGGCCGCCTCGGCACGCGGCGCCGCGCTTCGCTCACGCGGGGCCGAGCTCGCGCCCGACGTGAGCCGGCGCTCGAGCGCACCGAGGCGACCGAGCAGCTCGTCGAGCGGCAGCAGGGGTGGCCGGCGCGCCAAACGCACGAGCAACATCTCGAGCGCGGCACGCGGCTGGCCGCTGCGCGCGACGTCGTCGAAACCTTGCGAAAACCCCTGGTGCAGCCGCAAGAGGTCGTCGGCCGACGCGCTCGCGGCGAGCGCGAGTACGTCCTTCGCTTCTTCCGGCGGCAGCTCGAAGAGCTCGTGGGGATTCGAGCACACTTTGCCGACGACGAGGTCGCGCAGCATCGAGAGCAAGTCCCGGGCGACGTGCACGAGATCGTAGCCCTGCTCGTTCAGAGCGGCGACGAGCGCGAGGCAGCGCTCCGGATCCCCGCCGACGAGCGCCGTCGCGAGCTCGTGCAAGACGCTCCGGCTCGCGACGCCGAGCACCTTCGCGACCTCGTCCCCCGCGAGCCGCTCGCCGCCCCACGCGATCACCTGGTCGAGCAGGCTCATCGCGTCACGCATGCTGCCCGCCGCCTCACGCGAAAGGAGCGCCACGGTCGCGTCGTCGGCCCCGATGTTTTCCGCCGCAAGCACGTGCCGGAGGCGATCGGCGATCGCGTGCGCGGAGATGAGCTTGAAATCGAAGCGCTGGACGCGGCTCAAGATCGTGACCGGGACCTTGTGCACCTCGGTGGTGGCGAAAATGAACTTCACGTGTGGGGGCGGCTCCTCGAGCGTCTTCAGAAACGCGTTCCACGCGCTCTGCGAGAGCATGTGAACCTCGTCCACGATGAAGATCTTGAAGCGGTCGCGCTGCGGCCGGTACGGCAGCGAATCCTGGAGCTTTCTGACCTCGTCGATGCCGTTGTAGCTCGCGCCGTCGATCTCCCACACGTCCATGTCGGCGCCGGCCGCGATCTCGAGGCACGCCGCGCACTTGAGGCACGGGGTCACGGTGGGACCGGGGTCCTTGCCGGGAGGCGTCGTGGCCGGATCCCCCAAGCAATTGAGCGCTTTGGCCAGAATCCGAGCGCTCGTGGTTTTGCCGACGCCGCGGACGCCCGTGAACAGGAAGGCGTGCGCGACGCGGTTGCTCTTGATCGCGTTGCCGAGCGTGCGCGAGACGTGCTCCTGACCCACCAGGTCTTCGAAGCGCATGGGGCGCCACTTGCGCGCGAGGACGACGTAACTCACGGGGATCGTCCGCCTAGCAGATCCCGGCGCCCGGTGCGAGGATGGCCCCGCGATGAGCAGTGAAGTCCTCGCCGGCGTCCTCGGCGCGTGGTCGGTGACCCACGCCGCGCTCGGGATTTACTTCTTGCTCGCTTTCGCGCTCGGGCGCCGCGAGCGGGAGCTCGTCCTTTTCAGCTTGCTCTGCTTCGCGTTCGCCGTTTCGAGCCTGGGGGAGGCGCTCGATTACGTCGGCCACACGCTCGCCGCCTACGTTTTCTCGGACACGCTCACGCACGGCGGCTACATCGTGGGTGCCGCCGTCAATCTGCATTTTGCCATGGCTTTTGCGCGCGTGAAGGAGCGGCGGGCCATTGCGCTCGTGCTCTACGCCGTCGCGTTCGGGTTCGAGCTCGTGAACCTGAGCGGCCGGCTCTGGGTCGGCCACACCGAGCTTACGACGATGCTCTTCGGCTCGCCCGTCCGCTTCAGCATCGGAGTGCCGAGCGCCGCGTGCGACCTGCTCTACGGCGTCGGCTTCCTCGAAACCTTCGGAGCGACCATGCTGCTCCTGCGGGCCTATTTCCTCGGCAGGAAGGAGGCGCTGAGCGCGCTCGTCGGTGCGGGCGTCATTCTGCCTGCCTTGCTCAACGACGTGGGGCTTGCGAGCGGCTGGGTCAAACATTCCGTCGGTCTCTTGCCGCACGCGTTCCTGCTCTACGCGTTCAGCGTCGCTTCGGCGCTCCTGCTTCGGTATCGCATCGCCAAGGGGGAGCTCGAGAGCGCGGCGACGACGCTGCGCGCGCGCACCGAGGAGCTCCGCCATTCGCACGCCGAGCTCCAGCAGATCCAGGACGAGCTCTCGAGCAAGCGTCAGCTCGCGGTCGTCGGCGAGCTAGCGGCCGCCATCGCGCACGAGGTCCGAAACCCCCTCGCGGTGATCGTGAACGCCGTCGCCGGCTTGCGCCGCAGCAGCCTGCGGCCGGAGGATCGCGCGACGCTCCTCGACATCATCGAAGAGGAGGCAGGACGGCTGAACCGCTTGGTGGGCGATCTGCTGCGCTTCGCGCGGCCCTTCAGCGTGAGCCGGCAGCGCGTCTCGCTCGTCGAGATGGCGAATCGCTTCAACGACGCTCCGGAGTCGCAACCGCCCGTGGAGGTGCGCGTCGACGGCGCGCCGGACGCCGAAACGGTGTGGGTCGACCCGAACCTGTTCCGGCTCGTATTCGACCATCTGATCTCGAACGCGCGGCAGTCGATGCGGGACGGCGGCACGGTCGACGTGCGCATTCGCAAGGACGAGAACGCAGCCGAGCCCGGCGTGCGCATCGAAATCGTGGACAGCGGGCACGGCATGCCGGCCGACGTCCGGAGGCGCGCGCTCGACCCATTCTTCACGACGCGTCCGAGCGGGACCGGACTCGGCTTGCCGATCGTGCAACGCATCGTCCAGGCGCACGGCGGTTGGCTCGCGATCGAGAGCGCCGAAGGCGTCGGAACCACCGTCACTCTGCATTTTCCGATTGCACAGCCGTCTTCGCCGTCGCAACGTCCGCCGGCGAGCATCGCTTCATGAACCGAGAGCGCATCGTCGAGCTGGACAAGTCGCACGTTTGGCATCCGTACACGGCCATGAGCAAGTACGTGGCGGAGACGGACCCGCTCGTCATCGTGCGCGCGGAAGGCGCGCGGCTCTACGACGCCGACGGGCGCTCCTACATCGACGCGAACTCCTCCTGGTATTGCGCGGCGCTCGGCCACCGCCATCCGCGACTCGTCGCCGCGCTGCGCGAACAGGCGGACACGCTGTGCCACGTCGCGCTCGGCGGTATCACGCACGAGCCGGCGGCGCGTCTCGCGGCGGAGCTCGCCGCGTGCGGCCCGGGCGCGCTCCCGCACGTCTTCTTCAGCGACGACGGCTCCACGGCCGTCGAGGTGGCGCTCAAGCTCGCCGGGCAATATTGGCTGCAAAATGGCCGCCCCGAGCGCCGGCGCTTCGTCGCGCTCGAGGGCGCCTTCCACGGTGAGACGCTCGGGGCGACGCTGCTCGGGGGCGTCGACGTGTTCCGGCGAGCGTTCGCCGGGCTCATCGGGGAGTGTTTACGGGCGCCCACGGACGCGGGCGGCTACGAGCGAACGTTCGCCGTGCTCTCCGAGCTCGTGAGCGCGCACGCCGACGAGATCGCGGCGGTCGTGATCGAGCCGGTCGTGCAGGGCGCGGGCGGGATGCGCATCTACGATTCCGCGCTCGTGCGCGCCGCGCGCGAGATCACCGCGCGGCACGACGTGTTCCTCGTGCTCGATGAAGTGTTCACCGGCTACGGTCGCACGGGCCCGATGTGGGCGGCCGAGCACGCGGGCGTCACGCCCGACCTCGTCTGTGTCGCCAAGGGCTTTACCTCCGGCATCCTACCGATGGCGGCGACCCTCGCGTCGCGGCGGGTTTTCGAGGGATTTTTGGGCGGAGCGGAGCGCGCGTTCTTGCACGGCCACACGTTCACCGGCAATCCGCTCGGAGCGCGCGTGGCGCTCGAGGTGCTCGCCGTCTACCGCGAGGAGCGCGTGATCGAGCTCGCGCAGCCGAAGGCCGCGCGCATCGCCGCACGCTTCGCGCGGCTCGGCGAGCTTGCGGGCGTCAGCGGCGTCAGAACCCTCGGCATGGTGGGCGCGCTCGATCTCAACGCGCGCGGCTACCTCGACCAAGCCGGCTGGCGCGTCTACGAAGAGGCGCGCCGCCGCGGAGCGTACTTGAGGCCGCTCGGCTCGACCGTCTACGTGACGCCGCCGATCAACATCGCGGACGCCGACCTCGACGAGTTGCTCGACATCGTCGAGGACTCGGTGCGCGCCGTGCAAAGCAGCGCCGCCTGACGCCTCACCAGAGCGGGGGTTCGAGCGCGAGCTCGCCGGTCTGATCCGCGCCCGTCGCGAAGACCCCGAGCGTCGGCGAGAACGACTTCATGCGCAGCGCTTTCCCGCTGGGAATGAGCTCGAGCAGGCGCAGGTAGCCGAGTCCGCCGTCTTTGAGCATCTGGTAGTTCACCATCACCTGATGCACCACGTTGCCGTGTTCGCCGCGGCTCGAGAGCACTCCCACGCCGTTGCCGAGCACGTGACCGGAGAGCACGAGGAAGACGCCCGCGTGCTTCTTCACGAGGTCCTGCCACAGCATCTCGCCGTCGTAGGCGGCGTCGGGAGCGAGCGAGCGCGGTCGCGCTCTCTTTTCAGGAGCGCCTCTGCCGGTGGGGTAGGCGAGGGGGTTCCACTCCTGAGCTTTGCCCTTGTGCTGCCAGTCGTAGCGCGTGCCGTCGCTGTAGAGGTAGGCGTGCGTGAGAATGACGACGCGGTCGCCCGCGTAGCGATCGAGCACCTGATTGGCCCAGCCGACCGTGGACGCCCGCGGCGACCACTCGAGCGCGAGCACGCCGAGCGTCACTTTCCCGAGCGGTAGCCGGTAGTAGGCGTTCTCGATGTCGTCGGGCGCGGCGCGCTCGGCGAGCACGCGCGCGGCGGCACCGGGCGGCTCCGGGAAATACTGCTGAAGCAAGCTCATGCGATCCTTCGAGGAGCCGCCCGGGCCGTGATCGTGATTGCCCGTGACGAGCACGAACGGAAGCTCGGCCGTGACATGAGCGAGCCCGTCGCGAACGTATTCCCATTCGGCCGGCGTGTTCTTATCGGTGAGATCGCCGAGCGTGAGCACCGCGGCCACGTTGCGTGCGCGCTTCTGCTCGGCCGCCCAGCGCACCTGATCGCCGAAATGGCGTGAGGCGCACGACGCGTAATATTGCGTGTCCGGCAGCACGACGAGCGTCGTCGAGCCGGACTCGAACGGCGGCGTTTCGAGTGTGCTCGTCGGCTTGAGCTCGCGGCGCCACCCGCGCGCGACGAGCGCCGCGGGCATGCCGCAGTCGGCTGCCGCGGTCGACGGCGAGGGGCCGCTCGCATTTTCGGCGGCGGACGGCGCGGGGCTCGCTGCCGTGGCGGGCGTCGTTTGCGCCGAAGCGGCGACGGCCGGCGCGGTTTCGGGCTGGGCGGCTCGCGTCGTTGCGGCGGCCGGCGCCGGCAACGGCTTCGGTTCCACCGGGCGCTGCGGCTCCGCCGCGCACCCGAGCGCTACCCACACCAACGCGAGCACGGAGCGAGCTGTCGTCACGCGGCGGACTTTAGAGGAAGACGCAGCACGTGGTAAGCTTCACTCGTGCCCCATCGGGTGGAACGAATCGTTCGTGTGATATCGCTCCGAGCGGCAGACGAGGCCGAGCGAAGCGACCATCGTCGATCGACTCCTGCCGAGCGCTTCGAGTCAATGGAGGAGCTCCGACGGCTCTACTTCGGCTACGACGACCATCCACCAAGACTGGATCGAGTTCTTGAGCGCGCTTCTCTCGGAGAACACAAAGTTTCTTCTGATTGGCGCCCACGCCCTCGCCTTCCACGTCGAAGCTCGGCTGACTGAAGATCTCGACGTCTTCGTCGAACCGACTCGAGAGAACGCCGAAGCGGTTTTCCGTGCGCTCGAGAAGTTCGGCTTCGGTACGCTCCTCCAGAATGCGGAGGAGCTAGCGGCGCCGGGAATCGGGGGACGACTAACCGGTCCTTCAGCGATGCACGGCGATCGGATTGCCGCTCGGATCGCAGGGGAACGTGATGCTGAGGTTCGAGCCGCCTTTTTTGAACGTGGTGCAGGCGGTGCCCTGGAGCGTGACGCTGTACGCGTTGCTCTCGAGGATCCAGCCGTTCGGGTCGTTGTAGGTGAGCGGCGTGCCGTCGAGGCTCACGATGCCGAGCGACGCGTCACCGGTGACGACCGCGTCCATGTCCACGGTGCAGGAGACGGCGTTGTTCAGGAGCTCGGTGAGCCCGGCGACGAGCTCCGCCGTCGCGTTCGAGCCGCTCGTGTCGATGGGGTAAGGCTTCCCCACGTCGGGCGAGTCGGGGGTGTACGTCGCCGTCAGCATCTGGCCGACGTTGCACTGCTCGTGCGTGAACGTGCAGCCCGAAGCGTGCCAGTCGTCGCAGCCGGGTACCGGCTGTACTCCCGCGCCGACACCCGCGTTCGCGAGATCTTGCAGGTGAAGTTTGCCGCAACGCGCGGACGCGGGGCAGCCGTTGTTCGGCTGCGCCACGATGTCGCCCAAGCCGAGCACGAAGAGCTCGATGCCCGCTGCGAACGCGTCTTGGGTCGCTTTGATCGCATAATCCTGCCCGCACTGCGGGTCGACGACCGTGCAGGTGTTCGGATTCCCGTCCGTGACGAGCAGGATGTACTTTTTGCCCGGAGGATCGGGCATGTACTGCGTGAGGATGTTCGTCGCGTAGTTGATGGCGTAATCCGTCGGCGTTTCCCACTTCGGCTTCGTGTAGTGATCCGTCATGTACTGGTCGTAAGACCCGCCGACCATCTGATACACCGCGTCGATGGCGTCGTGATTGCCGAGCGCCGGATCCACCGTCGTCATCACCGCGCATGCTGGATCGGTCTCGGAGCTGCCGAGGGCGCCCTTGTAGCTCGCAAACCCGAAGCGCATCTGCGCTTGCAACGGCGCGACCACGCCGCTCTTCGGATCCATCAGCGCGCTGTAGAGCAGCGGCCATGCCGGCGGCATCGTCTCCCACATGCTCGAGGACGTATCGACCACGAGCTCGACCGTCGGAATCTGCGGCGTCGAAACCACGTCGAGCTTTTGGCAAATGCCGGGGTTCGTCCCGGCCATCCCCGCCATTGCGAGCGTGCCCGCGCCGCCGCCCGTGGGGTTCGAGCTACCGCCCGTGCCGCCCGCTGTGGTATCGCCGCCGCTGGCGGCGGACGCTGCGCTTCCGCCCGTGCCTGCTCCTGCCGCGCTGGCCCCGCCAGTGCCGCCCGTCGCGCTGCCGCCGCTACCGTTGTTGGCGCTACCGCCGGCGTTCCCGGCCGCGCTGCCGCCGGCGCCCGTCGCGGAGCTGCCGCCCGAAGCCGCGCTGCCGCCGCTGCCGCCGCTCACCGAGCCGCCCGTACCGCCGTTCGCCGGGGTGTCGTCGCCGTAGGGGTCGGGCGCCTTGCCGGTGCTGCACGCCGAGAGAGCCGCTAGCGTCGAGACGCTCCACGCGACCGAGCGCAATCTCATCGAATTGGTGCGCACGGCTTGCTCAGCGGTGGACGGCGATGGGGTTGCCGCTCGGGTCGCAGGGGAAGCTGATGTCGAGGTCTTGTCCGCTCCGGAACGCGGTGCACGCAGTACCCTGGAGGGTGACGCTGTAAGCGTTCGACTCGAGCATCCAGCCGTTCGGGTCGTTGTACGTCTGCTTCATGCCGCCGACCATGACGTTGCCGAGCGACGCGTCGCCCGTGACGATCGCGTCCATGTCGACGGTGCACGAGATGGCGTCGCTCAAGAGCTCGGAGAGCGCCGCGGTGAGCTGCGCTTGGGCGTCCGTGGTGGTCGTATCCACGTGGTGCTCCTTGCCAGGCATCGCCGTCCCGGTGCCGTACGAGGCGGTCAGCATGTTTCCGACGTTGCACGATTCGTATTTCAGGGCGCAGCTCGTCGACGTCGGATCCTCGCAGCCTGTGGGTGCCGTGACTGGGGCGCCGACGCCGGCATCCGCCAAGTCCTGCAAGTGCAGGAGGCCGCAACGAGCGCTCGTCGGACAGCCGTTGTTCGGCTGCTTGACGATGTCACCGATGCCGAGAACCAAGAGTCCGATGCCGCCGGCGTATGCGTCCTGCGCGGCTTTGATCGCGTAGTCCTCACCACATTGCGGATCGACCGTCACGCACGTATTCGGATTGCCGTCCGTGACGAGCAAGATGTACTTCTTGCCCGGGGGATCCGGCATGTACTTCGTGAGGACGTCCGCCGCGTAGGAGATCGCGTAGTCCGTCGGCGTCTCCCAGTGAGGCGATGGGGGGCTCGTCGGGTCATAACTCATGCCCACCGTCTTGTAGACGGTGTCGATGGCGTCGAAGTTGTTCTCGGCGGGGTCGACCGTCGTCATCGTCGCGCACGCCATGTCCGTCTCCGACGTCGCTTGGTGGCCCTTGTAGCTCGCGTACCCGAAGCGAATTTTGCTTTGGAGTGCCTTGATCGGGCTCGCCGCCGGATCCATCAACGCGTCGTAAAGGACCTCCCACGAAGTCGGCATGGTCTCGAACATGCTCGACGACGTATCCACCAGGATCTCGACGGTGGGGACTTGCGGTGTCGGTACGACACTGAGCTGCTGGCAGACCCCGGGATCGGTTCCAGCGGTTCCGCTCCCTGCAGAGCCGCCCGTCGCGCCCCCGCCCACACCACTGCTGCCCGCGCTGCCTCCGCTCGTGCCTGCGTCGCCGCCGCTCCCGCCGTTCGCGCTCGACCCGCCCGCGGCGCTCGCACCACCGGTCGCTGTCGAACCGCCCATGGCATCGGTTCCACCCGTTGCTGCGGAACCGCTCGCGCCGCCCGCGGCCGACGCACCGCTCGCGCCGCCGGTCGCGCCGCTGCTGCCGTTCGCGGAGCTCCCGCCGTTCGCAGAGCTCCCACCCTGCGCGCTCCCGCCCGTACCGGTGCCGCCCGCTGACGTGACGCCACCCGAGCCACCGTCGGCATAAGGATCCGGAGGGACTCCGGTACTGCATGCGACGAGAAGTGAAAGCGAAGGGAGGGCCGCGCGTGCGCGGCGCCGAGTCACGAACGTCATGGAGCTCGAGCATACCATGTTCGGCCCGAATGCCCGTGCGGGGCGGCGTCCCGCCGGCGTCATCGAAGCGCCGCCGCCGCGTGTCCGAGCGACCGGCGGGAACGCGGGATTCAGTGGAAGATTCTCTTTGCTCTTCGCGCGAGTTGTCACCCGAGTTGGCGGAGGCCGTCCGTTGAAATCTCCGGCAAGGGTGCACTCTTACAGCGGCTCACGCGCGGCTTTCTCGAACGGGGACGCCACCTGACCGCTCGAACGTTGATGTTATAGTGTGGCGATGTTCACTTTTGGCCGCGCTTTGGGGCTGCTCGTCCCCATCCTTACCGTCGGTGTGATGAGTGCTTGCAGCGCCGGGAAGGGAGGCGGCTCGAACCACCTCGGCGATCCCACGGACGCCGGCGGCACGGGGGGCAGCGGGACCGGGGGCGCCGGAACGTCTTCGGGTGCGTCGGGTGGAACCGGTGGCACATCGGTCGTCGTGATGACTGGCGGTGCGAGCGGTACCGCGGGCGCGAGCGGCGCCGGCATGCAGGGCAGCGGCGGCTCGATGATCACGGAGTGCGCGGGCGACGTCGAGATGGGCATGCCCGTGCCGGTCGACGTCTACGTGATGCTCGACATCTCCGGCTCGATGCTCGACCCGAGCGGGACGAGCGGCGTCACCAAATGGGACGCCGTGAAGAGCGCGCTCTCGGCCTTCTTCACGGACATGCAGTCGGCAGGCCTGAGCGTTGCGATTCAGTATTTCCCGCTGCGCACGCCGAACACGCCGACCACGTGTGCGAGCGACACCGATTGCGGCATGGCGGGGCCGTGCCTGCTCAACGTGTGCCAGCAGACGCCGAGCGTCTTCGTGGCTTGTACGCCGAACCTCATGGACGCGGCCGATCCCGCGCCGTGCACCAACGCCGTCGTGAGCGACGACGGGCCGTGCACGAACATGGTCTGCCACCTGAGCGGCAAGGCCTGCACGTCGAACACGGATTGTGAGACCACGCAGGCCTCGCTCGGGAAGTGCGTGGCTTTCGGCTCGTGCGCGGGCGACCCCACGCTGTCGTGCGGCATCGCGAACCCTGGCCACGACCAGCCGGGCTGCGGCGCGAACAACACGCCCGGCATGTGCGTCGCCGCCACGAGCTCGTTCTGCGTGCACGAGACGCTCTGTGATCCCGACGCGTACGCGACGCCGGCCGTCGACTTTCTCACGCTGCCCGACACGCCCGGCACGCTCAACACGTCCATCGCCGCTCAGATGCCGAAGGGCGATACGCCGACGCGCCAGGCGCTCCTCGGCGCGATCGCGCACTCGCGGGCCCGTGCGGCGGCGGCCGTGGGTCACTCGGTCGTCGTCGTGCTCGCGACGGACGGCTTGCCCACCGACTGCACGGGCGGTCGCGAAGTATCGGGCGAGAGCGACACGGCGCTGAACGACGTGGTCGGAGTCGCGATGGAAGGCTTCGTGCCGAAGGCGGTGGCGGGCGCGCCGCTTCCCGCGAGCATTCAGACGTTCGTGGTGGGGGTGTTCGCGGACGCCGAGGCGACGAGCGCGCAGACGAACCTCGACAAGATCGCGATGGCGGGCGGCACGAGTCACGCCTTCGTCGTGAGCTCGGGCAGCAACGTGCAGCAGGAGTTCCTGACGGCGCTGAACGACATCCGCGCCGCGCGCCTCTCGTGCGAGTTCCAGATGCCGCAGGCGAAGAGCGGCTCGACCATCGATCCCCTGCAGGTGAACGTCGAGCTCCAGACCGACACGATGATGTCCGAGCTCTACAACGTGGCCCCCGACGGCTGCACGGGCGCGCCGGACGAGTGGCACTACGACGACGCGAAGAAGCCGACGAAGCTCGTCGCCTGCCCGAAGACGTGCGACGCGCTCAAGATGCAAAAGAACGCGCAGGTGAGCGTCAAGCTCGGCTGCCAGCAGCGGGTCCGCTGAGCCGCGGGTCAACGAGGGCGCTGGTCAGCGCCCGCGCCTGGTGTTAACGACCAGGCATCATGTCGCAAAGAAAGCGCTATCTCTTCGTCTGCGTGAACCGCCGCCCGGACGGGACGCCCAAAGGTTCGTGCGCGGCGAGGGGCGCCGAAGGGCTGCACGCGATGCTCAAAGAGATGCTGAAAGCGCGCGGTCTCGTCGAAACCGAAGTGCGCGCCTGCACCTCGAGCTGCCTCGACACGTGCTGGGCCGGACCGACGATCGCCGTCGAGCCCGACAACTTCTTCTACGGCCGCGTGAAGGAGAGTGACCTCGGAGAGATCGTCGACGGTTTGATGAGCGGCAAGCGTGTCGAACGGCTCGTGCTCGAGCCCGAGGATTTCGAGATGCCGCGCGAAATTCGCGAACGCGAGCTCGCCCTGCGAAACAAGGGCTGACGAGCCGTCCCACTGCTCATTGCGAGCAGTCGGCGCGCACCGCGATCATGCCGACGGCAGCCGGTCCCTTGGTGCCGTCCGTTCCGCACGCATTTTCACCGCGGACTACGACGGTGAACAGCCGCGGATCGCCGCCGGGCGGAGCCGTGACGGAAAGGTCACTGAAAAAGTCGTCGGTTACGGTCCTGCTCTCCACGGCGCCGTCCGGGAACTCGCGCACGTAGACGAGGTAGTCGCTCGCGTTGACCGCCCCGCCCCACAAGAAGGCGAGGTTCGGCACGCACCGGATCCCGCCCTCCGCGATGAGCTCCTCCAGGTTCGCGACGCTGATCTCGCAGTTCGGGACGCAAAGGTCGCCGGATTGGTCGAAGTCGACGCACCCGTCGATAGGCTGGCAGAACGATTGATACTCGGTCAACACCGGGGCGAGGGTCGGAGTGCCGATGGGTTGCCCGCAGTTGCACGCGTCGCCCTGGCAGGCGTCGACTTTGCCGCAGTCCGGCATGAAGGTGTGACCATTCCGGTTCTCGCACGCCAGTCCCGACACGCACACGTCCCCGTTCGCGCAACAAGGTCCGTCGAGCCCGCCGCATGGCACGCAGCGGTCCAGCGTCTGCGAGGTGAAGTCCTGCTCGCACACCATGCGCGGGCCACAGGTGTTGTTCGGCGTGCCATCCCCGTCCGGGTCGCAGCAGGCTTTCCCTGCGACGCCGCAGGGCTCGCACTTGGGGAAGTTCGAGCTTTGTGACGGAAATTCGCAAATGTCGGTGCGGCTGTTGCAGCCGGGGTTGCCTCCGCAGCAGATCGCACCTTCATCGCCGCAGGGAGAGCACTTGTCGTGCTCGTCGCAGCCGAGATCATTCCTGCGGCAACTGCCGTCGTTGCAACAGGGGCCGCCCTCGTCACCGCACGTGCCCGTCGAGACCGTCTTCGAGCGGTCGTAAACCAGGCTGTTCTCGTCCTCGACCGGCGGAATGACATCGCTGTTGTAGGTCTTGGCTTCGAGCGTCCAAGTCTTTCCTTCGAGCGCCTCGATCGAGAACTGGACGGTGCAGTCCGTGATGTCGCCGAAGATCCACGCGGGGTCGTCGTCGTACTGACAGGATTCGCCGAAGGTGACGGCACGCGCCGCTTCGTCGTCCGACGCAGTGCCTCCGATCTCGTATTGTCCGTCCGGGATCCACGGGAAGTGGATGTGGCCCGTGATGGGCGACGTCTCCAGGTAGACGCCGTCATCCGGCACGTTGTCGAACACGATTTCGGGTTCGCCGGGGCCCATGGTGTAGCAACGGCGAGAGAAGATGGCCGCGTCCGGAGGAGGCTGTAACAGCTCGCCCGGGGCGTTGGGGTCGCGCACGCGCGGCCAGACCTCCCAACAATAACGCCCCTTTCCGGCGATTTTACCCGGCAGCGTGAGTGTCGGTTCGCTCACCGGCCCTTCGAACACGGTGTCGGCCGATTCCTGGAGATAAAGGGAGCTCACCTCGTCGGCATTGGCCGGATCGGGCGTTGTCCGGGCGGTCCGCCAGGGCCAATGTCCGACCTTGACCATGTAGTCGCGCGCGAGCGGATCGGCGTCCCACGTCAGCGTCACTTCCTGGCCGTAGGTGTCCTCTCCGTTCGTGCCGCCGACGAGACCGGGATTGAAGCGGCCTTCCAGCGTGCCTTCCGACTCCGCCGGAGACAGATGAATGATGGGTTGTCGGTAATAATAGAAGGGCTGAGCGACGGAGTGAGGGCTCGATTTGCCGTTCGAGGCCGTGGTGTACGCATCCCAGCAGTAGCCCGTCCCGTTCGGGACGGAGAAGATGACGTCGGTGTACTTGGCGGCGAGCGACACGTCATGAACGAAGCTCGGCGCGCCGAGCAGCAGAGGATCCGCGCAGCCGCCGTTCACCTCCGTAATCGGCCAGAATTCGAGGCGCGTGGTCGCCGGAGCTCCCGGCTTCGTCCAGGAGAACGCGGGCACGTTGGCGGCATTGCTCTGATCGTATTCGAAAAACGCGCCCGCCGTCGGCGTGAGCAGGACCGGCGGGTCGAGCGGTGCGCTGTCGAACTCGGCTTCGAGACAGTTGCCGGGGCTCTCGTTACCCTGAAAATCGAGAGGTCCGATTGGCTGCACGTTCACGAAGTAGTGCTCCTCGGGCAAGAGGCCGTCCACGGTGACGTCGCCCGGGCCGTTGAAGTTGTCTTCCTTGACGAGAACGTCCGAGTCCACGGTGCAGTGTGGATTTCTGGCGGAGACATACACTCGATGCAATGAGGCGCCTCTCGCCTTGTCGAAAGTGACCTCGACGCTGCCCGGCTCGACCTTGCCGACGGTCGTGAATGGGCCGGCGACTTTGAGATTCTTGGCGTCTTCCGGGTGCGTTGTCCCAACGAAGGAGTGAATGGAATAGCAGTCGGGCCAAGACGCGTCTGCCGCGTACGGACGCACGCGCCAAAAGTATCGAGTGGAAGTATCGAACGGCAGCGCCCGGTTGAACTCGGCGACAATCTTCCCGTTCTGCCTCGGAAACTGCGTGACAAGGCTGCCGCTATAAACCACGTTAGTATCGAAAGAACCCGTGGAGATCTGAATGTCCCAACGCTCCTCTGCCTTAGGGTTCGGCCATGTGAACGTTGCCCACGGATAAACGTCAGTCGACTCGCGCGCGGGTTGCACTTCTGGAGCGTCTGCCTCGAAAAAATCGTCTTCTTTGACGTTCACGGCGAACCAGGTTTCCGCGACGGTGCGCGCTTCGTTGGAGTCGATTCCGTAGAGATCGCGCGCGGCGGTCAGGCTGGCGTCGGCGATCCCCTCGTATCCAATCAGTGGACCTTGCAGCATCGTTCGTAGGCCACGAAACAAGACATCGGCAGCTTTATTCACCGATGTTCCAAGGTCGACGTCAAGCGGTTGAACCGTAACGGGACAAGACGACGAGTTCGTCTGGTTGCCGCCTTTTGCCATTAGATAGAACGCGTGCTCAAGAACGGTCGCGTTCCGATGCTCAGTGCAGCAGTTCACGGCGGCACTTCCGTCCGAAGTATAATCGGTCGTAGCGGTGCACTGCTTGCCGAGTGTGCAATAGTCAGGGCCGCGGTAATCCCTCGGGCATTCGTTGTAAAGAACTGTGCCGCCAGTTCGGGACGAAACGACCAGGCACCCAGGTTCTCTTGACGCCTCGGGATCTTTGAGATCGTGGGCGCACGATTGATCCGCGACGTCATCGCCACGAAAGCACCAGCCTGCCGCCTCGTCGTCGTCTCGCGCCAGCATTTCCGCGGCACTGCCGACCACATCTCCAAATCCCTCGTTCAGCGTAAGCGTCTCGAGGTCGGTAGCATTGCTGGCCGTGGTTCCCGCGAGCGCCTGCCAAAGACCGTGCCCCAGCTCGTGGCAGAAGACTTCGATCGATGCACCGACGAACGGCGAATTCGGGTAGAAATGAACTTGCCGGTCGTCCTCGTTGTAATAAATAGGGTTTGGGGAGGTGCCAGAGTGGAGCTGCATGCTGATCGGGGCAGCTCCTAAACCGTCATAGCCGACCCAGGGCACGCCCGGCTGATATTCGAATGCCTTGGCAAAGAACTCGAGGCAACGTTGTGCCGACATGTACATCGCGGCCCCGAGCGCGGCGTCCGGGTTACCAGGCGTTGCATCGACCGACGACGAGGGTAGAGCCGTCACATTCGGATATGTCTGCCCGGGGCATTGCAGATAAATCGGCGGTGATTGTCCAAGTGGGTCGGCCGTATTGAGACTCGTGCCCTTGCTGTAGAGTACGTACGGATTAGGTGGATTGCCAGGCAGCTGCATTCCAAGTGCGTCGTTCGGATCGAAGTACAAGCTCTGCTGCGTCGAGTTAACGCTGAGAGCTGCCGGTCCGGACGGCGGCGTCGCTGAGAGGTCAGCCGACGCGCACTGGGTCCTGAAGCTGCCGTTACGCTGCAAGACGGTTCCGGTCGTCGCGGACACTGCTATCGTATAACCTTCCTCGCCCTTCAACGGAGGAAGGCTGAACAGCCACGCAAGTTGCCAATTCGGATGCGGGCCTTGCTCCGCCGGGAAGATGACCAGCCGTCCTGGGGGTGTTGGCACGTAGTCACGCAAGCGCTGCCCTGCGGCCGCGACGGCGTCGAGCAATGCCGTCGCTTCGGGGACCGTGGCTATTGTCGTGGTATTGATGCCCGGCTCGAATCGGCCTTCGAACCCGAGCGTCTGCTGGGTGTTTGGGTCTGTTCGCAGCGAATAACCGCGGGTAAAGACCGGCACTCCGAGGTAGGTTTGGTCGTAGGTCTGGGTGACGAATCCGAGCACCCCTACGCCGCGTGATGCGCCGTTGCTCTCGACGGCATCCACACATTCACGGAGTCCAAGCCGATCCGCATACGTAGCAAACGGATGCGCCAAGGTTACACCAGGCCGCAGCGTCACACTGCTCACACGGGGCGCGCCCGAGCGGTAGTCGTCGCGGATGTATTGCGCAACGCTATCGAGCGGAGCCCCGACGTTTGCGTCCACGCTCTCACACACGAACCCACCGCTCGCGTCGCAATGTGTCGCCGACCAGGTCCCTTTTTGGGCGCTGAAGAGGGAACAGTCGTTGAGATCCGGAGAGTCCGAATTCGTGCTTGCTTCCTCGCAAATCCAAGAGTCAGCTTCCGTACACCCTCGGTTCGTCCAGCTACCCCCCATTTGGAGGGCCATGCAGTCGGCACTTGCCGCGCGGGTGGGACTACCGAATGCCCAGTTCTGATAGCCCTGTTGATTTGCGCCGGGAAGCGATAGCGTGCTGCCGTCGTCGAGCCACGACCAGCTGCCCGTGGAGTTCGGCCGCCCTGCACCGAGCCAGCTGAAGGGCGAGGCCGAACCATGGGAGGCGAGGAACCCGTTCTCCTGGGCGTCGCCAGGGTGAGCAAGCCACATCCCGGCGCTTCGGCATGCACCACTCGCGCTCGTGAAGCTCGCCGGATCGGTGCAAAACCAATAGTTTCGGCCGTCGTGGCTCGCTGGGGTACACTGCGTCACTTTGGGCTCGTGTGGTCCCCAATTGGCGTACTCCGAATTGTCGGCCAACCTACCGGTGTCCCGGCCGCACCACGCTAAGCGCTGATCTACGCTCCATTTCCAGTGACCTTCATGTAGAGCGTCGCTCAACCCGATGAACGAGTCGGCTCGGACGTTCGCCTTTACGAACGCATTTTCGGTCGCATCGTCAATGCTGGCAAGGTCCATTCCCACCGATTTGCAGCTAGACTGAGCTTGACTGAACTGAGACGCATCTTGGCAAAACCAATAGCTGTGTCCGTTATGATCTGCACGGCGGCACTTGCTAGCCGGTGCCTTGGGAAAGTTCGCTGTCCGATCCGAACTCTCGCATACGTACGATTTCAGGCTCACGCACGGGGCCGAATTCCACGTTCCAAGCGCCGCTTGCGAGGCACAGCGCTCGAGAGCGGGCGAATTCGGCTTTCCCGGGGCCCAATGGACATAAGATGTTCCGACGGGCGACCCCGGCGAACCTGTCCAGAATGCATCCCCCCCAATGATCCAGTGCCACGTTCCGTCGCCGGCGGGCGAATTACCCCCGAGCCAAACGTTGCCGTCCGTTTCCTGCCTGATGAAAGCGTCTTCGCCCGCGTCATCGATGCGCACGAGGTCGGTTCCGACGCTGCTGCACTGTTGTTGTGCGTCCGGCCACGAGCGTCGGGTTGCGCAGAACCAATAGTCATGCCCACCGCGCTGGCTCAAAACGCAGCCATCCTCGGGCTGGGCGGTGATCGACTCGTGAGTCCGAGAGAGCGGAGCGTGCTCGGTCGCGACCTCGCTCGAACAATTGGGTGCGCCCGCTGCCAGGAATAGCAACGCGAGTCGAGCCCGCGCGTGCTGCGTGCGCCAGCGGTCCCCGGTCCCCCTTTTCCTCTCACCCATTGTCCCCTAATATCAGGACTTCGCTCATGACTCAACGGCAGGTTCTGCGACGGTCGTGTGCTGGCTTGTTGGGTAGCGTACTAGCAGGATTTTTGAGTGTGGGCTGGGGGGCCGGTTGCGCTCGCGCTCCCGAGCCTCCTCGAGACGACGGTGGCGTCGCTCCCTCGCTTCTGATCGATTCCAGTCCGTGGATTCAAAAAACGCATGCCTGGTCCTGGAATTTCTTCGGAATTGACCCTGCAACCCTTCCCACACCGGAGGAGACGGGTTTTCAGCGCGGCAGGATCGATGACTCTACACCGGGTCCTCTTTTGTTTGAATTTGACGCGAGCAGTCATGATTGGGCGCGGCCATCGGTCAACGAACACGGACTTTGGGTGGACGGTGCCGGCGAGCTCTGGCGATTCACCCGTGCGAACCTCGCGTCGCCACGGGTGGTCCGGCACCTCGGACACGTGAAGCCGGATGTTTTGGGCCGTATGCGTGCTAACGCGGGCGAGGTCGGCACGGAGCCGCTCGTGTTCGGGGGCGAGGTTTGCAAGGACTGCGCGGGTCCCCAAATCAGCCTCTTCCGCTCGAAGAACGGACATCCAGAACGAGTGACCGTCGGCCTCGCCTCGCCGAAGGTCGAGGTCGATCCTTCAGCTGGCGGGCAAGCCCTGCTTCGTTGGATGCTCGCGCTCTGGCGAGACCTCGCGGCTGTACCTGAATGAGCGCTTCGATTCGAGACGCCCGAGACGGCACCGCGCGTCTCGGAGCGGGACGTCTCGCGCGTTTTGCCCTAAAATCTGCTGATTTAGGCCGCGCCGCGCTGAGGTAGGCCGCGGTACGCAACCTGCAATGGCGGTGGTCATGAGGCGGACCACTCCTTCCGAAGCGGACATGCTGGCGCTCGAGGGCAAACGACTCCACGCGCGCGGCGAGCACGAGAAGGGGCTAGCACTCTTGCGACAATCCGCCGACGCGCTTCCAGGCAGGGCGCGCGTCGAGCTCGACACCGCCGAGCTCGCCCGCCGGCTCGGCCAAGTCGAAGTCGCCGTCCGGCATTATCGACGGGCCGCGACCGCGTACCAGCAGACCGGTTTCGCCCGGCAAGCGCTCGCTCCGCTCCGCACCGCGCTCCACCTCGAGCACAGCCGACTGCCGGCCTCCGCCGAGGCGGTGCTCACCGTCGCGCGCGAGCTCGCCGAAGCGCTGGTGGCTCAGGGGTTCACGGCCGACGCCCGCCAGGTGCTCGAGCTCAGCGCCGGCGCCTTCACCGAGCGAGGCCTCGCCGTTCCGGAGTCGCTTGCTTCCGTCGCGCCCCCGCCGAAAAGTCCACGCCTTGACAAGCGGTCATACTGAGTGACATAATTTCAATCGCTTGGACACACTGTCTGAATCGATTGACGAAGCGGCGGAGCGGACGCCGGCGGGGGAGGAAGTCACGGTGCTCGTCGTCGATGACGAGGCGTCGAACCTCACGTCGCTCCAGAAGATCTTCGAGCGCGAGCAGATGCGCGTCCTCGTGGCCGACGGCGCCAAGGCGGCGCTCGACCTCTTGCGCAAGCACCGCGTGCAGGTCGTGCTGACGGATCTGATGATGCCCGGCACGAGCGGCCTCGAGCTCTTGAAAGCGGTGAAGGAGCTCGCGCCCGACGCCGAGGTCGTCGTGATGACCGCGTACGGCACGGTGGAGACGGCCGTGCAGGCGATGCGCGAGGGCGCCTACGATTTCGTGGAGAAGCCGCTCAAGCGCATGACGATCGTGAAGAGCGTGCGCAAAGCGGCGGAGCGTCAGAAGCTCGTGGTGGAGAACCGTTCGCTGCGCCAAGAGCTCAAGCTGCTCACGACGCGCGAAATCGTCGGGCAGAGCGCGATGCTGAGGCGCGTGCTCGACATAGCGACTCAGGCCGCGCCCTCGAGCGCGACCGTGCTCATCCTCGGAGAGAGCGGGACGGGCAAGGAGCTTCTCGCGCGCTACCTGCACGGCAAGAGCGCGCGTGCCCAAGGTCCGTTCGTGGCGGTCAACTGCGCGGCGATTCCGGAGAGCATTCTCGAAGCCGAGCTCTTCGGCCACGAGCGCGGCGCGTTCACCGGTGCGATCGGCCGGCGCGAGGGTCGCTTCGCTCGCGCCAAGGGCGGCACGCTGTTTCTCGACGAAATCGGCGAGCTCAGCGCCGCGGTGCAGGTGAAGATCCTACGTGTGCTGCAGGAAGGCGAGTACGAGCCCATCGGCGGTAACACCGTGCAGAGCGACGCGCGCATCATCGCGGCGACCAACCGCGATCTCGCCGCCGAGGTCGAGGCCGGCCGCTTTCGTGAAGACCTATTTTATCGCCTCAACGTGATCGCGCTCACGGCCCCTCCGCTCCGCTCGCGCCGCGAAGACGTGCCGCTCCTCGTCGATCATTTCCTCGGCGTGTATTGCAAGAAGAACGGGCGCGCTCGGCTCACCGTGCCGCGTGAGGTGCTCGGGCGGCTGATGGATTACGCCTGGCCCGGCAACGTGCGTGAGCTCGAGAACGTGGTCGAGCGCGCCGCGGTGCTCTGCCGCGGCGACGTGCTAAAGCCCGAGGATCTACCGGAGTCGGTCGCGCAAGCCACGGCGCCCGCCCCGGACGCGCTCTCGTTTCCGATCGGCACGCCGCTCGACGAGGTCGAGATGCGCATGATCCGCGAGACCCTGAAGCACACCCAGGGTGACAAGCCGCTCGCCGCGCAGCTCCTCAGAATTTCGGCGCGGACCATTTACCGCAAGCTCGGCGAAGCCGAGGGACCGCACTGACAATCTGGCACGCAGGACGGCCCTCACGGCGAAAGCCCGTCAGGTTGTCCGAGGGCTCCGGCGGGACGGCGCGATGGCACGCAAAAAGCGCTGGAGTTTCCCAGTGTTCGTGCGGTAGCTAGCGGTTGGCACGCCGTTCGCTTAGTTGGGCTCGGTCCATTGGCTCTAGACCCCCTGCTCCGTAAGTACTTCCCGGTGCTCGTGCTGGTGCTTCTCGCGCTCAGCGCGTACTTCGAGGCGTCCGGCGCGTCGGAGCTCGTGGGGGCCGCGTTCATCGCGCCGCCGTCGAGCGCGAGCGCGGGGCGGCTGCCGACGCGCCCGCCCGGTGTGATGCGGAGCGAGCCGCGCTCGGCCGATGCAATCATCGAGCGCAATCCGTTCGATTCGGTGACGGGGCCGCTCAACGCGAAGCCGGTCGAGGTGCCGTCCGCGAGCGCCACGGAGAGCGCGGCACCGGTCGTGAAGGATCCGCTCCACGTCGATCAGTGCGAGGGCATCACCGCGCTCATCATCACCGAATCCACCGACCGGCTCTGGTCGGTCGCCGCGCTTCAAGGTACCGGGGAGCCGAGGCCGCGTATGCGCCGCGTCGGTGACGACGTCGCGGGCAAGAAGGTCGAGTACATCGGCTTCAATCCGGCCGAAAATAGCCCGGCCGTCTGGCTCTCCGGCAACGGCACCTTGTGCCAGGCGTTGCTCTTCCGTACGACCCCGGTGCCCACCGCCTCGGCGGCGGCGAGCGCGGAGGCGCCGCCCGTGGCCGCGCCGACGCACGTGAGTGGCGCGCCCGCCGTACCCTCCGACATCGCATCGAAGATCCAGAAGGTGAGCGACACCGAGTTCCACGTCGATCACGCCGTCATCGACAACATCCTCGAGCACCAGGCCGATCTGATGAAGTCGGCGCGCATCGTGCCCGAGTCCAAGGACGGCAAGGTCGTCGGCATTCGGCTCTTCGGCATCCGTCCGGACACGCTGCTCGGCACGCTCGGTATCCAGAACGGCGATCGGCTCGAGAGCATCAACGGTTTCGACATGGGCAGCCCCGAGAAGGCGCTCGAGGCTTATGCCCGGCTTCGCACCGCAACCAGTCTCAACGTCAAGGTGAACCGTCGCGGTGCGCCCTTGAGCATCGATTACAAGATCCAATGAAGAAGCTCGCCGTTTCCCTGCGTTCCATGCTCGTCGTGCTCGCCCTCGGCACGGTCACGGGTTCCGCGTTGGCCCAGGACGAGCCGGCTGCCGCGCCCGACCCGCCGAAGCCCGCGCCGCGCCGCCCCCGACCGCTGCAGCGTCGCGTCCGCCGGCCGAAAGCGCCCGCGCAGCCGGCGCCCGCGCCCGAAGCGCCGCCCGATGCCGCGGCCGCCCCCGCAACGCCCCCCGCCGCACCGGCCACGAACCCGACGGATCGCGAGCCGCCCGGTGCGGTCCCGCCGCCGCCGAACAACATGGAGAAAATCGCGCAGGCGGCGGACGTGCCTTACAAGCCGCTGCCGAACGGCCACCTCGTCAAGTTCAACTTGAACGACGCGGATCTCGCCGAGCTCGTGAATCACATTTCCGGCCTCACGGGACGGCGCTTCATCTACGGCGCCAAGGTGCGGCAGATCAAAGCGACCGTGGTGTCGCCCGAGCCGGTGACGCTCGAGGAGGCGTACCAGGCGTTTCTCTCGATCCTCGAAGCGAACGGCATGACGGTCGTGCCGCACGGACGCTTCTACAAGATCATCGACAGCGGCGGCGTCGTGACCCAGCCGACGCCGATCATCGCGCGGGGCGAGCCGATCCCGGACGCGGATCGTTACATCACCCGCCTCTATCGGCTCGAGAACGCGAGTCCGGACGACATCGTCACCGTCCTCAACAAGTTCAAGAGCAAGGACGGCGACATCACGCCGTACGGCCCCGGTCGCTTGCTCATCATCACGGACACCGCGACCCAGGTGCGGCGGCTCGTGCGCCTGATCGAGGAGGTCGACATCGGCGGCTCCGGCCAGCACATGTGGATCGAGCCCGTGCACCACGGAACCTCGGCCGACATGGCCAAGCGCTTGAACGAGCTCTTCGAGATCGGCTCGGGCGGCGCCCCGGGCGCCGCGGCAGCTCCCGGCACGGCCAAACAGCCGTCGGGTCTGTCGCGCGTGGTCTCCGACGATCAGTCGAACCGCCTCATCGTCGTCGGCACGGACGACTCGTACATGAAGATGCTCGAGGTCTTGAAGCGCCTCGACGTTCAGACGACGGACAAGGGGCAGATCCACGTGCTCCCGCTGCAGCACGCCATCGCCGAGGAGCTCTCGAACACCCTCACGCAAATGCTCGCCGGACAAGCCGGGAAGAACCCCGCCGCGGGCGGCGCCGGCAGCGCGGGCGGCATGTTCGAGGGCGACGTGCGCGTCACGCCCGACAAGAGCACGAACTCGCTCATCATCACCTCGTCGAGCCGTGACTTCGCGGCGTTCCGGCTCGTGATCGACAAGCTCGATCACGCGCGCCGGCAGGTATTCATCGAAGCGGTGATCATGGACTTGAGCGTCTCGGACACGCTCGACATGGGCGTCGCGTTCCACGGCGGCCACAGCTTCGGCGGCGGCACGAACGATCCGTTCTTGCTCTCGGGTTTTCAGGCCGGAAAATCGCTGGCGTTCCCTCAGGATCCGAGCTTGCTCCAGGGTTTTGCCGCCGGTGTTCGCGGCCCGCAGTTGCCCGGCACGCAAGACCTGCTCGGTCCCGGCATCAGCATTCCCGCGTTCGGCGTGGTGCTTTCCGCGCTCGCGTCGAGCGGCAAATCCAACGTGCTCGCGACGCCGCACATCATCGCGACCGACAACGTCCCCGCCGAGATCAACGTCGGCGAGAACATCCCGCTGCAGACCAACATCGGCGGCGGCAATCTCGGCGCGCTCGCCGGGCTCGGCGGCGCGGCCGGAGGGGCGACGGCGGGGCTCGGCTTGCTCGGCGGCCTCGGCGGCCTCGGCGGCTTCAGTGCGCCTCGCCAGGACGTCGGCAACAAGATCAAGCTGACGCCCCACATCAACGAGTCGAATCAGGTGCGGCTCGAGATCGACCAGGAGTCGAGCGCTCCGGGCGCGGCCGTCGGTCAGCTCGGCGCGATCCCCATCACCAAGCGCACCGCGAACACGACGGTGGTCGTCTCCGATCAGCAGACGGTCGTCATCGGCGGCCTGATGCGCGACGAGTACACGGTTTCGCGCGAAAAGGTGCCGATCCTCGGTGATCTGCCGGTGCTCGGCGCGCTGTTCCGTCACTCGAACACGGTCAAGCGCAAGGCGAACCTCTTGCTCGTTTTGACTCCGCACGTCATCCGCGATCAGGCGGACCTACGCCGCATCTTCGAGCGCAAGATGGAGGAACGGCAGGAGTTCATCGATCGTTACTTCGTGTTCTCGGACGTGGACTGGAAGCCGCCGAAGGATTGGTCGCGCACGAACGGGCTCGTCGAAGACATCCGGCAGGCGTATCTCAAGATTCAGGCCCAGGAAGAGGTCGAGGACGAGAGCGTCCGCTTCCGCGACGACGGTGATCGCCAGCCGACCGATCCGATCGAGCTTCCGACGAGCGTGCGCGAGAGCAACTCGGCCCAGCTCGTCGCGAAGCCCAAGGCCGGCGCCGCGGCGCCCGCGAAGGCCGCGCCCGCGAAGGCCGCGCCCCAGCGTGCGCCCGCGCGGCGTGGAGGCCGCCGCGGCGAGCTCGATTCGCCGATCAACGTCAACCCAATCGCCCGCAGCGTGAACGTGGAGCGCATGGAATGACGCCCCAGCGAGCCCTCGGTGACATCCTCGTGCGCCACGGCGCGGTGACGGCCGACCTGCTGGAACCGCTCTATTTGCAGCAAACGGAGAAGTCCCAAGGGCTCGTCGAGCTCGTGCTCGAAGCGAACATCGCGTCCGAGGGCGACGTGGCCCGCGCGCTCGCCGCCGAGTGCCGGCTGCCGTTTCAGGATCGCATCAACGTGGAGGCGATCCCGGCCGAGCTCGCGATCAAGGTGCCGATCACGTACGCGAAGAGCCACGGCCTCTTGATCACGGCCGAGAGTGACAGCGAGGTCTCGGTGCTCTGCGCCGACCCGCTCGACACGGCCGGCCTCGACGACGTGCGGGCGATGTTCAAAAAGCCGCTCGCCCTCACCGTCGCGCCGAACGAGCTCGTGGTCGACGCCATCAACCGGGTGTACGAGCGGGGCGCGACCACGAGCGAGCTCGAGCCGACCGAGAAGTCCGAGGACGACGAAGGCGAGATCGACATCCTCGACTCCGACGAAGACGCGCCGATCATCCGCTGGGTGAACGGCCTCTTGTCACAAGCGGTCAAGGAGCGAGCCAGCGACATCCACATCGAGCCGGAAGAGCGCGAGGTGCTCGTCCGCTACCGCGTCGACGGACAGCTCTACGTCGCCAAGCGCGCGAGCCGCCAGTTCATGAGCGCGGTCATCGCGCGCGTGAAGATCATGGCCGGTCTGAACATCGCCGAGAAGCGGCTGCCGCAGGACGGCCGTATTTCACGTAAAATCGGCGGCCGCAGCATCGACGTGCGCGTCTCGACCATCCCGACGAGCCGCGATCACGAGCGCGTCGTCATGCGTCTTCTGCACAAGTCGAACGTGCTGCTCGATCTCTCGGAGCTCGGCTTCGCGCCGCGCGACTTCGCGATCATGGACGAGATGATCCGGCGCCCGGACGGCATCATGCTCGTTACCGGCCCGACCGGCAGCGGCAAGACCACGACGCTCTACTCGTGCTTGAACCGCATCAACACGCCCGACATCAACATCCTCACGGCGGAGGATCCGGTCGAGTACGAGATCCTCGGCATCCATCAGGTCCACGTGCAGGCCAAGATCGGGCTCACCTTCGCGAGCGCGCTCCGCGCGTTCTTGCGCCAAGACCCGGACGTGATCCTCGTCGGCGAGATCCGTGATCGCGAGACGGCCGAAATCGCGATTCACGCTTCGATGACGGGCCACCTCGTGCTCTCCACCCTGCACACGAACGACGCCGCCTCGGCGGTCACGCGCCTCGTCGAGATGGAAATCGAGGCGTTTTTGGTGCGGTCCACGCTCGCGGCCATCCTCGCGCAGCGCCTCGTCCGCCGGCTCTGCAAAAGCTGCAAAGAAGCCTACCCCGCGACGGATTACGAGCTCCGGCAGCTCGGCTTGGATCCGGAGCGCACGCGCCGGCGCGACGAACGCAAGATCTCGGCGCGCTACCTGCCGCACGGCGTCAACTACGAGCCCGTCGGCTGGCGCGAGGCGACGCCGCCCACGTTCTATCGGCCGAAGGGTTGCGACCTCTGCGACAACAAGGGCTTCACCGGTCGCTTCGGGATTTACGAGATGCTCGTCGTCGAAGACGTCGTCGGTCGGCTCGTGCTCGAGAACGCGGACGCGCGCACCATCAAGCGGGCGGCGCAGACGCAAGGCATGGACACGTTGCGCGACGACGGCGCGCGCAAGGTGCTCCAGGGGCTCACGACCGTGGAAGAGGTCGTCGCTGCCACGCAGGACGACATCGTGCTCGACGACTGACCGATTCCACTTTGGCAGCGAGGTAATCTTTGGCCGTTTTCGAATTCCGCGGCGTCCAGGTCGGCAGCGGCAAGCAGGTCAAGGGCTTCCGCGACGCGGAGAACCCGAAGACGTTGCGTGCCGCGCTGCGCCGCGACGGCATTCTGCTGACGCAGGCCACGGTCGAGGCGGAGCGCGTCAAGCGCGAGCAGAAGAAGTTCGATCCGTTCGGGTTCTTCAAGCGCCCGAGCGCGCGCGACGTGAGCGTCATGACGCGGCAGCTCGCGACGCTCGTGCGCGCGGGCGTGCCGCTGGTCGAGTCGGTGCAGGCGCTGACCGAACAGGTCGAAAACGAGCAGCTCGTGCGTATCCTCACGCAGGTGCGCGAGAGCCTCAACGCCGGTACGAGCTTCGCGAAGAGCCTCGAGCAGCATCCGCGGACGTTCGTGACGCTCTACACGAACATGATTGCTGCCGGTGAAGCGTCGGGCACGCTCGAAGCCGTGCTCGAGCGCCTCGCCGACTTCATGGAGGGTCAAGCGAAGCTCCGCGGCAAGGTCGCGGGCGCGCTCGCTTACCCGGCGCTGATGTCGGTGTTCGGTATCGGGCTCGTCGGGTTTTTGATGGTCGCGGTGGTGCCCAAGGTGACCACCGTGTTCGACAGCCTGGGTCAGGCGCTGCCCTGGTACACGCGCCTGCTGATCTGGGTTTCCAACGTGGTCGGCGGCTATTGGTGGCTCCTCGCGCTGATTGCCGTCTCCGCCGTGGTCGCCTTCCGCCGCTTCAAGAACAGCCCGAGCGGTAAGCTCAAGTGGGCGCAGTTCCGGCTGCGAGCGCCGCTCTTCGGCAAGCTCGAGCTCCTCGCTTGCGTCGCGCGCTTCTGCCGCACGCTCGCGACGCTCTTGGCGAGCGGGGTGCAGCTCCTGCCGGCCATGGAAATCGGCCGCAACGTGCTCGAGAACGCCAAGCTCGAGGGCGTCGTCAACGAGGCGATCCTCGCCATCCGCGGCGGTGAGAACATCGCCGAGCCGCTCAAGCGGAGCCGAGCCTTCCCGCCGATGGTGACGCACATGATCGCGGTCGGCGAGCGCACCGGCCAGCTCGAGGCGATGCTCGAGAACGTGAGCCGCTCCTACGAGGCCGACGTGGAAGTGCGCGTGACCGCGCTCACGAGCGTGCTCGAGCCGCTCATCATCATGATCTTGGGTGGGATGGTGGGGTTCGTCGCCTTCGCGATTCTGATGCCGCTGATTCAGATGAATCAGCTCGTGGAGTGAGCCGTGCGAGCCTCCTCGAAAGAACCGAAGATCCTCTTCCCCTGGGAAGGGCGCGGTGGGCTCGGCCGCTTCTTCCGGCTGGGGCGGCTCCGCCCCTTCGTGGTGATTTTCGGCGTGATCGGCTTCGTGACGCTGGTCGGCGCGCGTGAACGACGGGCGTCGGGCGTCCGACAAACCCGCGCGACGCTGATTGGCGCTCGCCGAGTCGTCGACCGCTACCTCGCCGATCACGAGGGGGGGTGCCCGCCGTCGCTGGAAGCGGCGAGTGAAGCCGCGCACTTGGAAGGCGTCCCCCGCGATGCCTGGGGCAAACCTTTGCGTCTCGTGTGCCCCGGCCGCTGGGAGGGGGCACGCTATGAGCTCTTGAGTGACGGACCGGACGGCGAGCCCGGAGGACTGGACCGCGTCGAATGAAAATGAGGACGACAATGAAACAGGTGTTCTTGATGTCGGTTGAAAGAAATATGGAAGCGCGGCGGCGTGGGCGTCATCTGGAACGCGGTGTGACGCTGTTCGAGGTGCTCATCGTCGTCGCGATCCTCGCGATGATCGCCGGCGGCGTCGCCTTCTTCGCGCTGCCTCAGTTCAACAAGGCGAAGATCGACACCGCCAAGGGCGCGGCGCGCGTCGTGCGGCAGGCGGCCTCGCAATGGCGCGCGACCAACAACGAGACGGAGTGCCCGAGCATCAGCCAGCTCGTGCAGGACAAGCTGCTCGACCCCGGCCAGAACACCGCCGACCCCTGGGGTCAGCCGTTCGGTGTCACCTGTACCGACGAAGACGTGACCGTCGTCTCGAACGGCCCCGACCGCAAGCGCGGCACCAAGGACGACATCCAAATCCCGCAAGGCGTCACGAGCTCGGAGCAGTAACCCGAACGACGCTGAAATCGTGACTCCGATGATCCGTTCACAGGACGCTCCGAGCGGCGCAAAGCGCCGTCGCACGGAGAGGTGCGCGTCCTGGACGGGCAGCGCGCAAGCTCGCGGTTTTACGCTCGTGGAGGTACTGGTCGTCGTCGCCCTCATGGCGATCCTCTCGAGCGCGATCATCTTCGGCACGGGCATGCTGAGCTCGAGCCGGCTGCGCGGTGCGACCTCGCTCATCGCGAGCGCGGTGCGGCTCGGGATCGCACGCGCGAACACGACGGGACATGCCGGCCGGCTCGTGCTCGACCTCGACAACGATCGCGTCGTGCTGGAAGAGGCAACCGGCTCGGTGATGTTGCGCGAGAAAAAGGTGGTCGCCGGCGGCGCCGAGGCCGCGACCGACGCCGAACAGAAGGCCAAGCAGGAGAGCGATCGCATTTTGGACGGCCCGCACGCCCCACGCGCGAGCTTTCACCCGGTGCCGAGCTTCGCGGATTCGCCCCAGGGCCGCGAGCTCGGTAAGGGCGTGGACCTCTCTCAGGTGCAGACCGAGCACGACGAGCAGCCGCTCATCACGGGTCGCGCCTACGTCTACTTCTGGCCGGGCGGCTTGACCGAGCGTGCCTACATCCAGCTCAA
This sequence comes from Polyangiaceae bacterium, assembly GCA_025936045.1. Taxonomy (GTDB): domain Bacteria; phylum Myxococcota_A; class Polyangia; order Polyangiales; family Polyangiaceae; genus PMG-095. The sequence continues at coordinate 43,930 of JAICUB010000035.1, forward strand.
GCGCACCGGGACGGTCGAAGGGCTCACCGTCGTCGTGAGCCCGCTCACCGGTCGCTCGAAGATCGAGAAGGGGCTCATCGACATGCCGGAGCCCCGCACCGACAAAGAAGAGGATCAGGGCGATCGGGAGGCGCTGTGAACCGCGGCTTCACCCTGCTCGAGGTGCTGATGGCGGTCGCCATTTTGGGGCTCGGTCTGTCGGTGCTGCTCGGCGCGCAGACGGGGCTCTTTGCCAACGCGACGCGCACCGAGAACATCAGTCTCGCGACGGGGCTCGCGCGCTGTCGCATGAGCGAGGTCGAGCTCGAGCTCTTGCAGAAGGGCTTCCCGCTCGTGGAAGCGGACGGCGAAGGCCCCTGCTGCATGGATCAGCCGGAAGAAGGCTTTACTTGCTCGTGGAAGGTCCAGCGCATTCTCTTGCCGCAGATGGGTATGAACATGGACGGCGGCGTCGATTCGGGCGCCGGCGGCCCCGGCTTGAGTCTCGGCGGCGGGCTCGACATGTCGTCGCCTTCCGGCGGCGGGCCGCTCGGCATGCTCATGCAGCTCCAGGCGGGGAAGAACGGCCTCGGTCCCAAGCCCGACATGGGCTCACTCGCGACGCAGCTCAGCGGCTCGATGGGGGGCGTCGACGGTATCGCATCGATGGCGATGGGGATGGTCTACCCGACGCTCAAGCCGATGCTCGAGGAGAGCATTCGCAAGGCCGTCGTCAGCGTTCATTGGCACGAGGGCTCGAAAGAGCGAACGCTCGACATCACGCAATACCTCACGAATCCGCAGCAGGCCCTGCCGGACGCTGGCGTGATGGGTGACGGCGGCATGATGACCCCAGGGGCCGGCGGTCTCATGGGAGGCGGCCTCATGGGAGGCAGTCTCATGGGCGGTAGCGGACTCATGGGCGGTAGCGGTCTCATGGGCGGCTTCGGCACGCCGACCACCCCGATGGTGCCGCAATGAGCGCTCTCGGCAAACGGAGGCGCTCGGCTCGCCGGCTCCGCGGCCTCACGCTGCTCGAGCTCATCGTCGCGGTGACGGTGCTCGCGTTCGTGACCTTGCTGCTCTACGGCGCGTTTTCGGGGATGAAGCACACGCGCGACGGCCTCACGCGCATGCAGGACCGCTACCGCGAGGGTCGCACGGCGCTCAGCCGCATCGTGCGCGACCTCGAGAGCGCGTACATCTCGCAGCAGCTCCCGATCAACCAGTCGCTCGCCGTGCTGAAGACGGCGTTCATCGCGAAGCAATCGACGCCCGCCGATCGCATCGATTTCAATACGTTCACCAACGTCAGACGCGATCGCAACTCGCACGTGAGCGACCAGCTCGAGGTCTCCTACTTCAGCGAGGAGAGCCTCGAGACGTCGGGCACCGTCGATCTCGTGCGCCGGAGCAGCCAGAAGCTCGACCTTTATCCGGACAAGGGCGGCCGCATCGACGTGATTGCGACCGACATCGACCTTTTCGACCTCGCGTTCCTCGACGCGACCACGAGCCAATGGGTGGATACCTGGGACACCACCTCGGCGACCGGGCAGCAGAACCGGATGCCTCTGCAGGTGCGGGTGACGCTCGTCATCAACGGCGGGCGTCGCAGCGCCGCCGGGCGCATGCGCCAGAACCTGCGCTTCGAGACGACGGTGCCCATCCAGATCATCAACCCGCTCACGTTCGCGATCCAGGGGGGGCCCACGTGAGCGGCTCTCTGCGGCTTCGCCGCGTGAAGCGCCGCGCACTCGGCCGTGAACGCGGCGTCGCGCTGATTCTCGTGTTGGGAGCGCTCACGATCCTCACCGTCATGCTCACCGAGAGCCAGGACGAGAGCTCGGCGGACTTCGCGGCCGCGCTCGCGACGCGTGATCAGCTCGTCGCCGAATACGCCGCGAAGAGCGGCGTCAACCTTTCGCGCCTGCTCATCGCGGCCGAGCCGACGATTCGCAAGGCGATCGGCCCCATCCTCGGGCTCTTGTTCGGCGGCACGGTGCCGCAGCTGCCGGTGTGGGATCACGCCCCGCGCGTGCTCGGCGCCTTCAACGACAAGGACGGCGCGGCGGAGTTCGCGACGCTCTCCGGGCTCGACACCGCGAGCGGGCAGAACCTCGGCTTCGACGGCGCCGGCTTCGACATCGACATCGTCGACGAAGACTCCAAGATCGACGTAAACTCGGTCGCGGCGGCGAGCTCCTTCGCCAAAGCGCGGCTCGGCGCGCAGCTCGCGGGGCTGATGGCGGGTCCGCAATACGACCCGCTCTTCTCGAATCACGACTCCGACGGCGCGTACTCGGACCGCATCACCACGTGCGGCGCGATCCTCGACTTCATCGACTCGGACCAGGACGACGATCGCTCTTTTTGCGACCCCACTTCGACGACCGCGCAGCAGGCGGGCGCGGAAGACGGCTTCTACCAATCCCTGAAGCAGCCCTACGAGCGCAAGAACGCCGCGCTCGACAGCTTCGAGGAGCTCCACCGCGTCCGCGGTATGAGCGAGGATTTCTGGTCCACGTTCGTCGATCCCGATCCGGACGACCCGCGCAAGCGCACGCTCACCGTGTGGGGGCAGGGCACCGTCAACGTGAACACGGCGAATCCGCAGACGCTCTACGCGCTCGTCTGCTCGCCCGCGAACGTGGACGTGATGAACACGCCCATGTGCCACGACCCGACCGCGGCGGGGACGTTCCTCGGCGCGTTCGCCATGGTACGCGCCTTCACGCGCGGGGCGCCGCTCTTCGGTTCGCCCGATCTCTTCGTTTCGTCGATGCAGGGCAAGGGGCTCTTCGGGCCGGTGCTCGCGGCGCTCGGCATGCAGCCGGTCGCCTTCAAGTCGAACAACCAGCTCAAGCAGCAGATGAGCACCGAGAGCAAGGTGTTCAGCATCTACGCGACCGGACACGTGAACTCGGGGAGCCGGAAGACCCGCATCAAGATCCACGCCGTGGTCGATTTCCGCGGGGCGCCGGCCCCCGGCGTCAACATGGCGGCGCTTCAAACCGCCGCCGCGGCGCAGGCCGCGATTAGCCAGGCGACCGGTGCCGGGGCCCTCTCGAGCGCGCCGACGGCCGCGGGCGCCCTCGGCAGCGCCGCGCTCCCCATCACGGCGGTGATGAAGCCTTCGCCCGGGGGCAATATCGTGTATTTCAGGATGGACTAGAACCTTCATGGGCAGATTCCTCGGTATCGACATCGGGTCGCGCGTCGTGAGCGCGGCGGTGCTGGAGATTGGCTTTCGCAAGCTCGCCCTGGGCGCGCTCGTGGAAGTGCCGGTCGACCAACACCCGACCCTCGCCGACGCCGTGCGCGCCGCGGCCTTCGCGCTCACCCCGCACATCGAAGCGGTCGGCATCGCCCTCGACGGCGATCGCACGTTCACCCACCGCCTGAGCATGCCGACCACGGCGCTCAAGCAGATCGACGAGATCCTCCAGTTCGAGCTCGAGGCCGCCGTGCCCGTCGAAATCGACCAGCTCGTCTGGGGTTACCGGCTCCTCCGCCGCAAAAATCCGAAGGATCCGCTGGTCGTGCTCGCGAGCGCCGCCCGTACCGTCGAGGTGCGCGAACGCATCGACCTTGTCAAGGGCGCGATCGGCCGCGAGCCGGATCGCGTCGGGCACGGCGCGCTCTCGCTCGCGAACCTCGCGACGCTCGCCCCGGAGCTGCGCAGCCCCGAAGCGATTGCCCTCGTCGAGCTCGGCGCGAGCCATACCGAGGTCACGGTGCTCGTCTCCGGCGAGGCGCTCTTCGTGCGCACGATCTCGCAGGGCGTCGACAGCTTGCCCGACGGTGCCGCGACGCTCGCGGCGGCGCTCCGCCAAACGTTGCTCGCGTGGGTGTCCGAGCAGGGCGACGCCGTGACGGCCGTGTATCTGCTCGGCGTAGGCGCGACCGCGGCCGGCGCCGACGCGTTCTTCGCCTACGAGCTCGGCGTGCCGGTGCAGCCGCTCCCGCCCATCGCGATGGAGGGCCTCTTGCCCGAGCAGCAGCCGAGCATTCCGCGCTTCGCGAAAGCGCTGGGGCTTGCGCTCGGCGCGGCCGGTCGCGGGCACGACGTGGATCTGAGGCGTGGGCCGCTCGCGTTCCAACGCGGCTTCTCGTTCTTGAAGGAGAAGGCGCCGATCGTCACGGGGCTCGTCGGCTCCGTCGCCGTGAGCTTCCTCTTCGCGATGTGGTCGGAGCTCCGAGCGCTCGGGCGCGACTTCGAGTCCGCGACGGCGGAGCTCGAACGCACGACGCAGCTCGCCTTCGAGCACCCGACGACCGACCCGGCGGAAGCCGGCGAGCTGCTCGAGCAAGCCAAGAACAAGGCCGAGACGGACCCGATGCCGCGCATGGACGCGTTCGACGAGATGGTCGAAATCTCGAAGGCCATCCCCGCGAGCGTGACGCACGACATCGAAGAGCTCGACATGCAGCGCGGCCACGTGCGAATTCAGGCCGTCGTGAACACCACGGAGGACGCGTCGCTCGTCCGCGACAAGATCGCCGCGACGCCCTGCGTGAACGACGCGAAGATTCAGAAGGTGTCGCAGGTCGTGAACGGCACGAAGCAAAAATACGTGCTCGAGTACGACGTACGTTGCCCGGACGAAGCCGGCGCGAAGAAGAAGCCCGGCGCTGGTGACAAGCCCGGCGGCGACGCCGAGGGGGCGGCACCGTGAAGCTTCCGTCCGTGACGCTCTTCGTGAATCTGCGCGAACGGATCCAGGGTCTCGAGGAGCGCGAGCGCCGCCTGCTCGGTTTCGCGCTGCTCGTGGCAGGGCTCGGCGTCGTGCTCGCGCCGCCCATCGCGCTCTACGCGGTGCTCCACGGCAAACGCGGCGAGGTGGAGGCGGTGCGCACGGCCATCAGCTCGATTCAGGATCAATCCGAGATGATCCAGCGCGCCAAGTCCGAAAAAGACGCGCTCGTCGAGCGCTACAAGAGTCCGGCGCCGCAGCTCCAGGCGTTTCTCGCCAAGCTCGCGAGCGACGTCGGCGTCGAGATCCCGGAGAGCCAGGATCGGCAGCTCGTGCCTCGCGGCAAGCGCTTCGACGAGCGCTCGACGAAGGTGACGTTGCGCAAGATCGGGATGCTGAAGCTCGTGAAGTTCCTCGAAAAGATCGAGCAGTCGGGGCACCCGGTGAAGGTCTCCCAAATCGACATTCGCAAGCGCCCCGATCCGGATCAGTACGACGTCGATCTCATCGTCAGCGCTTTCGACCACAAGGCCCCCGAGGCGAAGCCGGGCGCGAAGAGCGACCGAGACGGCGGCGCCCCGCTGGAGTCGAGCGAGCCGGGTAGCAACGCAGCAGAACCCACCGGCACGAAGAGCGCCGAGGACAAGCCGTGACCGCCCGCCAGCGCAAGATTCTGATCGGCGTGGGCTACGGCGCCTTCTACTGGTTCATGCTCCTCGTCTTCTTCTACTTCACGTTCCCGTACGACCGGCTTCGCGAGCGGCTCGTTCACGACTTCAACGCGCGCCAGACGGGGCCCGAGCCCCTGCGCCTCGAGGTCGACAAGATCGGCTCGTATTGGCTGAGCGGCGTGGAGGCGGACGGCATGCGTCTGATCTCGACGCCGATCCCGGACCCGAGCGGCAAGCCGGTGAAGCCCAAGGTGACGACGGTGGAGCAGGCCCACGCGCGGCTCTCGTTGTTTTCGCTCTTGTTCGGCAAGCGCGTGGTGAGCTTCGGCGCCAAGGCTTTCGGCGGCGGGCTCGACGGCAGCATCACCGACTCGGACGCGGAGCGCGTGCTCGACCTCACGCTCGACGGCCTCGATTTGGGTGAGACGCCGATCCTCGCCGGGCTACTCGGGCTGCCCGTCTCCGGCAAGCTCAGCGGCACCGCGAACCTCATCACGCCCGAGGCGCGGCTCAGCAAGGCCGAAGGCAAGGTGAGCATGAAGCTTTCGGGCCTCGCGATCGGCGACGGCAAGGCCAAAATCCGCGACATCATCGCGCTTCCGAAGCTCGACGCGGGCGAGCTCACGCTCGACGCGGACGTGAAGAGCGGACAGGTGTCGGTGAGCGAGCTCGCCGCGCACGGTCCGGATCTCGAGGTCAACGCGTCGGGTACGATTCGCCTGCGCGATCAGCCGGAGCAGAGCCTCCTCAGCATGAACGCCGAGTTCAAGTTCACCGAGCACTACATGAACAAGGACGACATGACGAAGGCCCTGTTCGGCCCGACCGGCATGTTCGACCTCGATCCGAAGAACAAGCGGGCGAAGCGGCCGGACGGCTTCTACGGCTGGCGCGTGGGCGGCACGCTCAGTAACCCGACGTTCTTCCCGAATCCCACGCAGCTCGGTGCGAAGAAGCCGCCGTTGATGCACGCCCCGAAGTAGCGCGCGGGTCTCGTCGACGTTGCGGAGGCGTGACGCCTCAGGCGTCGATGGTGATACCGAGCCGCTCGCGCAGCTTGAAGTACGCCGGGCTGACGCTGAAGAGCACGAGCTCCTGGAAGCGATCCTGCTGCGGCACGGCGCTCGACGCTTCGTCGGACGCGCGGATCACGGCGACGGCGGCCTCGAGATCGTGCGCGAGCAGGAAGCCGACGCGATCGGCGGTGAGATCGAGCCCGGAGACCCAGCGCTTGAGGTCGAGCGACGTGCCCGATTGGATGAGCTTGGAGACGACGCGCGTGAGCTGATCGCGCGCCGGACCTTGGATCCCGGCGTCGAGCGCGCGCATTGCCTCCGCGACCGCGCCCGAGAGCTCCGGAGCGACCGGGAACTGCGGCGCGGTCAGGCGGATCGCAGCAAACAGCCACGATTTGAGAGCGGTCCCCGTCGCGAGCAGGTGGCGGATGTAGCTGCCCGGGCGAACGTACGAGAGGTGGCGCCCCGCGATGAACGCCGCGGGCCGCAGCGGCACGTCGGGCAACAGCGCCGTGCGTCCCAGCGAAATCACCGGTTCGCGTCCGAGCACGAAGCCGAGGCCGCCGCGCTCGTTGGGATCCTCGACGACGAGAGGCAGCGGAACGCCGAGCACGCCGCCCGCGTAATAGAGGCTCTGGCACACCGGTGCCGGGTGCTCGTCCACCTCCACGAGGTGGCTCTCGTCGTAGCCGAGATCACCGAGCGACTGCCCGCGTTTGGCGGCGACGGCCGGCTCGATCAGCGCGAACACCGCCGTGAGCAGCGGGTCGACGTCGGCGTGCGTGACGAGGTTCAGCCAATCGTCGTCGGAGAGGGCAGCTTGCGCGGTCGCGGCCGTGTCCGAGCGCATGCGCTTGAAGAAGCGCTCTTCGTCGGGCTCGGCGAGCTTGAGCAGGGTGAGCGCCTGGCACAGGCACCAGGCGCTGTCGGCGCGCCGCGTCTCCGTATAGAGCCGTCGCAGGGCCTTGTACGATTCGGCGCGGTAGGGATTTTGTTTGAGCAGCACGCCCTGTGAGACGACCGCCTTTTCGAGGTAACGCTCCGGATCGGTCGCGTAGAGCGCGCCGAGCTTTTCGGCGCGCTCGCGGTTCTCGGGATCGAGCGTCTGCGCGGCTTCGAGCGCGTCGATGCTCTTGTCGGTCGAGCCCATTTGCTCGTACACGTCCCCGAGCGCGGAGAAGGCGGCGAGCATGCCGCCCTGATCGTCCGCGGCGGTCGCGCGCGACAGCTTCTGCTGCAAGAGCTTTTCGGCGCCCGCGTACTCCTTGCGGTCGAGGTAGAGCTCGAGCGCTTCCATGCTCGCCTTCTCGAAGTCCGGCTCGAGCGCGAGCACCTGTTCGTAGAGCTCGAGCGCGCGCTTGGTGTCGCCGATTTGCGTCGCCGTGAGGTTCGCCGCGGTGTGCACGTACTTCACGCGCTGCTTCGGATCCTCCACGAAATCCGCGAGCTTGATCACGACCTCGACGAGCTTGTTCCAGTCCTTTTCCTCGCTGTAAAGCTGCATGAGCTTGGCGAGAATGCGGCGATCGTCGGGGCGCTCCTCGAGCGCGGCGACGAAGCTCTTGGCGGCTTGGGTGCGATCGTTCAGCTTGCTGGACGCGATTTCACCGATGTCGAGCAGGAGCTGCACGCGGGCGTCGCCGGTCGCGATGTCGAGCTCACGCGTCTTCACCGCGATCGCGTCGTCCCAAGCGTCGAGCGCCATGTGCGCCTGCGCGAGCGCGACGAGCGGCTCGGACTTCGAAGGATCGATCTCCGTCGCGGTCTCGAGCAGCGGTACGGCCGCCGCGAGCTCACCGGTGCGCCGCAGACTCTCACCGCGCCGGTAGTACGCGACGTAGCGTGATTCGTCGTCGAGGATGCCGTCGAAGCGATCGATGAGCGTGCCGTAGAGCTCGGCCGCGCGTGCCGGCGAGCCGTGCTCGAACGTCACTTGAGCGACGCGCTCGAGCGCCTGGCGATCCTCCGGCGCGAGCCGCAAGAGCGTGTCCATCGGCACGAGCGCCTGCTCGGTCGAGCCCGAGAGCGAGAGGGCGTCCACGTAGCGAATCAGCATGCGGACGGCTTCGCCGCGCTCGAGCGAGTCGGCGCGCCCCGCGACCACCTCGTAGTGCTTGGCGGCCTCGAGGTAGCGCTTGTCGTCGAGCGCGAGGTCGCCGAGCACGAGCAGCCCTTCGAGGTTCGTCGGGTCGAGCTTGACGGCGCGCTTGGCGGCTTCCTCCGCGCGCCGGTCGTCCTTGAGCTTGTTCCTGTAGAGCGACGCCATCTGGCCGGCGAGCTTGGCTTTGGCTCGATCGCCGTCGGTGTGCTCGATGGCGCGCTCGATGAGCTGGATCGCCGCGTTCACGTCGCCGCGCGCGACGTACGCCTCACGCAGCGACGCCGCGGCCCTGGCGTCGTTCGGGTTCGCGTCGAGCGCCTGCTTGTAGCGTTCGATCGCGCCGTCGCGATCGCCGCGCGACTCGAGCAGCTTCGCCGCGCGTAGGAGTTGCTCGGCTTTCGCTTCCGGCGTATTCGCCTTGGCGGCGAGCGCGTCGATGGCCGCGAGCGCCGCGCCCGCGTCGCCCGCCGATTCGCGCAAGCGCGCGAGCGCCTCGAGCGCCTGCGGGTGCGCCGGCGCGAGCGCGAGCACCTGCTCGTAGGCGTCGATGGCGCGGTCGGGCGCGTTCAGCTGATCCGCGAGCAGGCGCGCGCGCTGGAGCAAAATGGGGAGTTTCCGCGCCGGCTCCGTCAACACGCGCTCGTGGCGCTCGTAGATGGTCGCCGCGTCGTCCCAGCGTTCGAGCGCGCGATAGTGACGCGCGAGCGCGCCGAGCGCCGCGTCGTGCGTCGGATCGAGCTCGAGCAGCTCCTCGAGGGCGGAAGCGGCCTTGTCGTGGTCGAGGAACTCCTCCTCGTAGATCGACGCGACGCGCTCCCAGAGCGCGCTCTTTTGTCGGGGCGTCGCGGCCGCCTCGATTTGTAGATCGAGGTTGTCGAGCAGGTCCTTGAAGCGACCGGCCTTGCTGTAGAGCCGCTCGAGGCCGCGTAGGGCTTCGAGCGATTTCGGATCGAGATCGAGCGCCGCCTGGAAGCGCCGCTCGGCCTCGCCGTCGTCTCCGAGCTTCATCTCGTAGAGCTCGGCGATGCGACAGAGCGTCTTCAGCCGCTCCTCGCCGCCCTGGCCGCTCGCGCGCCGCTCGAGGATCTTCACGAGGCCGCCGAAGTCCCCGGCGCGCTCGCACAAGCGGGCGAGCTGGTTGCCCGCCGTAACATGACCGGGATCCTCCGCGAGGATGGCCTCGACCATGTTGCGTGCGGAAGCGGCGTCGTTCAGATGAAGCTCGAGTAGCTCGGCGGCTTCGGCGCGAAAATCACGCGCCTGGGCGGGGCTCGCCGATGCTTCCGCGCGGCGCGTGAGGGTGCCGCCGAGCTCCGACCACTGCTCCGCCTTCCGATAAATCTTCGCGAGGCCCTCGAGCGCGGCGTCGTTCGCGGGATCGCTCGCGACGACGGCTTGGTACGCGGAGACGGCGAGATCGAGTCGCTGGAGCTTGTCCGCGTACCAGCGTCCCACGCGCAGGAGGAGCGCGATCTTCTCTTCGGCGGGCAAGGCGTCGCCCTGCGTCGCTTCCGCCGCGCTCGTGAGCACTTCGTTCCAGGCGTCGGCGCGCGCCCCGGCGAGACGCTCGATTTCGGTGGCGAGCGACGCTTGCCGAGGCTCTTCGCAGAACGCTTGCGTGAACGCGACGAGGGCTTGGTCTCGATCCTTGATTTCTTGCGCGTAAATGCGTCCGATTTCGGCGAAGAGGCGCGAGCGCTCGCCACGAGTCTGCGCGTGCTCCACGCGCTCGAGCAGCGTTTCGACGAGCTCGTCGAACTTGCCGAGCCGGCGCCGCACCTCTTCGAGGCCGCCGAACGCGACGCGGTCGTCCGGATCGAGCTCGACGAGCTCCTTGTACAGGATCTCCGCGATGGGCAGGCTCTCGGCGCGCGCGCCGTGGATGCGCGCGGCGCGGAACAAAAGGTCCTTCTTCGTCGCGCGGTTCTCCGCGGGGAGCTCGCGCGCGGCTTCGATGAAGGCGGCCGCGACACGCGCGGGCGCGCCCTCGGCGGCGGACTCGAGCTGCATCGCAACGCTCTCGTTCGTCGGCTCGGCCTTGAGCCGTCCGAGCAGGCTCTCGACCTCTTCCCCCGACATGGGCGGGGCGATGCTCATCACGCGCGCTGCCTGGTCGAGTAGCGCGAGCACCTCCTTCGCGTTCGCCGGGCGCTTGTCGGGGTCCTTTTCGAGCAGTCGCCCGACGAGCTCGTCGATGTCGTGCGGCACGAAGCCCTTCGGAGCGAGCGTGCTCGGCGCCACGGGCGCGCGCGTGAGGTGCCCGAAGGCCGCGTCGAGCGCGGAACCCTCGCCGAACGGCGGCCGCCCCGTCAGGAGCTCGAACGCCATCGCGCCGAACGAGTACACGTCACTGCGCGCGTCGGCTTCGACGCCGCGGATTTGCTCGGGCGCGGCCGTCCAGGGCGAGGCCATCGTCGAGTACAAATCGTTGCGGCCGGTCCCTGGTCGCGGGCGAGCGCGCAACCGATCGGCGCCGGCGTCGAGCAGCACGACGCGAAGCGCACCCTCCGGCGTGCGCAGCGACACGACGTTCGCGAGCCGCAGGTCACCGTGCGCGATGCGTCGTTGATGGAGCGCGGCGAGCGCCTCGAGCACGGCGCGGAGCAGCGGGCGCGCGTCGTTCGCGTGGAGCGGCCCGCTCTTCGTCACCCGCGCGGCGAGCGTCTCGCCCGCGAGTAGCTCGTGCGCGACGTACGCGCGGCCGTCGCTCGTGCCGGCTTCGAGCCGCTGCGGCAAAAACTCGTGCTCGATCTCGGCGATGAGGCGGTTCAGCGTGAGAAAGCGCTGTAGGCCGCGCCGATCGCGCGTGGCTTCGTGGCGCAAGAGACGCAGTCGGTACTCGACGCCGTCGCGCGTGGCCGCGTAGACGACGGCGGAGCGACCCTCGCCGAGCTTTCGCACGAGCGTGAAGTGACCGAAGCTCGCGTTCGCCGGAAGCTCGTCGTCCGGCGTGAGGCCGGTCGTGCGCACGCGGAAGAGCTCGGGGCTCGCGTCCGGGCGCAAGGCGAGGATCGCGTCGCAGAGCGCTTCAACGGCGTCCTCTTCGGCGCAGTGAGCGGCGAGGGCCCCCGCAAAGGAAGCTTTCGCCGCCGTCCCGCCCACACGCTCGGGGTCGAACCCCAAAAGGTCCCGGCTGACATGAAGTAGTTCTTCGAGCTCGAAAGTGCGCTCGAGCTCCGCGCGCAAGAGGTCCGTCTCGATCATGACAAGAGTCCGTGGAGAGGATCCGCCGAGGCGCTTCGCGCATGGGAACCGTGGGCGGCGGGGCGCAAACGATAGCCCGGCTTACGGGCGCCTTGGGGCAAAATTCCTACCTCCTCTTTGGCCAGCTCCGCGGGAGCATGCGAAGGTAGCCGCGAGCCCGGATGAAGTCGGCAGTGCTTTTGGCCCAGCGCGTGTTGCCCCTTTTGGTCACGGCGGGGGCGGCGATCGCGGTACCCATCCTCATCTTCTCACCGTCGGGGCTTTCGCGCCTCACCGCGCTCCGTCAGGAACGGGCCCGGGCCGACGAAGAAGTTACGCGGTTGTCCCGCGAGATCGACCGACTCCGCGCGGAGGTTTCGCGTGTGAAGGAAGATCCCGCGTACGTCGAACGCGCCGCCCGTGACGAGCTTGGCCTCGTGCGTCAGACCGAGGTCGTGTTTCAGTTCCGGCGCTAAGATCTGGCCCCCCGAGACTGCGGATCTCGAGACTGAGGTAGGCTTTCGTCGTGTCCGTGGAAGTCGTGCGTCTGCTCCTCCGCGCGGGGGCTTCCGAAACCGAGGTCGAAGAGGCGCTGGGACGCGCCGTGAGCAGCGGCCAGTCGCTCGCGCGCGCTCTCGGAGATGCCGAGCCTGAGCTACAAAATCGCCTCGAACGCGAGCTTCTCCGCGTCGAAGTGCCGTCGATCGAAATGGTTCGGCCAGAGCTCGAACAACTGGCGCTCTTGCCGCCCGGACTCGCCGATCGGCTCGGTGCCGTCCCGGTACGTAAGGACGTACGTTCGGGGCGCGTCGACATCGCTGCCGTCGATCCGCTCGACGCGCATCTCGCGAGCGAGCTCGAGTTCCACCTCGGCGCGAAGGTTCGCGTGCTGCGCGCCGATCCGGAAGCCGTGAAGGCCGCACTTGCCGGTTCGACGACACCGCGGGTGCCGAGCGGTCCGCCACTCCCGCTCGTCAGGCGTGCCGTCATGGGCGACGTCCGGCCGGCCACGCCGGTCCCCGCAGATGGGGACGCGAGTGCGACGGCTCTTACGCAGTCAGAGCCGCCACCGTCGGGTGACGAGCCGGTGCTCAGCCTTTCCCGCGCACGCCCGGCGCAAACCGCCGCGGTGCCCGGCCCCTCACTACCGCTCGAGCTCGCGCGCGCGACGTTCGAACAGACGCGCACGCCGGACGCGGTCGTCACGGCGCTGATCGAGGGTTTGGCGCCGGCGCGGACGCTGATTCTCGCCGTCCGCTCGAGCTCGTACGTGGGCCGAGCGGGCAGCGCCGCCTTCGAGCGCGACGCGGTAAGACAGATCGAAATCCTCAATTCCTCGCCGAGCGTGCTCCAAACCGCGACGCGCGCCGGGTTCTATCTCGGAGCGCTGCCGCACACGCCGGCGCATGCTCCGCTCCGCTCGCTCTTCGGTGAGACCGACGACGAGGTGTACGTCGCATCGGTGAGCGCGTCGGGTCACGCGACGCTCGTCATCGTCTGCGACCCCGCGGCGCTCGGTGGCAGCTTCGACGCCACGCGCCGCATCGACGTGCTCGCGGGCGCGGCCGGCCAAGCGCTCGAGCGTATTTTGATGAGCCGCAAGCGTGGAGGCTAGTGCCGTATGAGCCGGGACCCGCGTGAAACATGGCGCGCGCTCGCGCGGGCCGAGCTCGACGGCGCGGACCCCGACACGCTCGTAGGTGAGCTGCCCGAAGGGATTGCGGAGCAACCGCTTTACGTCGCGGACGACGCGGCGGCGCTGCCTTGGCTCGGGAGCGTGCCCGGCGAGTTTCCGTACCTGCGCGGCGTGCGTGCGACGATGTACGCCAAACGACCGTGGACGCTGCGCCAATACGCGGGGTTTTCGACGGCGGACGAGACGAACGCGTTTTTTCGGCGGGCCCTCGCCGCGGGGCAGACGGGTCTCAGCGTCGCCTTCGATCTCGCGACGCACCGTGGCTACGACAGCGACCACCCGCGCGTTCGCGGCGACGTCGGCAAGGCGGGCGTCGCGGTCGACTCCGTCGAAGACATGAAGCGCCTGTTCGACGGCATTCCGCTCGAGCGCGCGAGCGTGTCGATGACGATGAACGGCGCGGTGCTCCCCGTGCTCGCCGCGTTCATCGTCGCCGGTGAAGAGCAGGGCGTGCCGGCGAGCGCGCTCACGGGCACGATCCAGAACGATATCTTGAAGGAATTTTTGGTGCGGAACACGTTCGTGTATCCGCCGGCTCCGTCGCTCCGTATCGTCGCGGACGTGATCGAGCATTTGACGCGCGCGCTCCCGCGCTTCAACTCGCTCTCGATTTCCGGCTACCACATGCAGGAGGCCGGAGCGACGGCCGAGCTCGAGCTCGGCTACACGCTCGCCGACGGGCTCGAGTACGTGCGCGCGGGGCTTTCGCGCGGGCTCGACATCGACGCGTTCGCGCCGCGTTTGTCGTTCTTTTTCGGCATCGGTATGAGCTTCTTCGTCGAAATCGCGAAGCTTCGCGCCGCGCGCGTGCTCTGGGCGACGCTCGTGAAGGAGCGCTTCGCGCCGAAGGATCCGCGCTCGCTCCTCTTGCGCACGCACTGTCAAACCTCGGGCGTGAGCCTCACGGTCGCCGATCCCCTGAACAACGTCGCGCGCACGACGCTCGAGGCGCTCGCGGCCGTGCTCGGCGGAACCCAGAGCCTGCACACGAACGCTTACGACGAGGCCCTCGCGCTCCCGAGCGACGACGCCGCCCGCGTGGCCCGCGCGACGCAGCTCATCCTCGCGCACGAAACGGGCGTGCCGCACGTCGTCGATCCTCTCGGCGGCTCCTACTACGTGGAGAGCCTGACGCACGAGCTCGTCTTGCGCGCTCGCGCGATCATCGACGAGGTCGAAGCGAGCGGCGGCATGGCACGCGCCATCGAAGCAGGGCTCGCACGCCGGCGCATCGAGGCGGCCGCCGCGCGCCGGCAAGCGCGGCGCGATCGCGGCACGGAGCTCGTCGTCGGCGTGAACGCGTTTCGCGCGGAGCAAGCGGAGCCGCCGGCCGTGCGCGTGGTCGATACGGCAGCCGCGCGCGAGGCCCAATGCGCGCGGCTCGCCGAGCTTCGCCGCTCGCGTGACGGAGCGGCCGCCGCAGCGGCGCTCGACGGCCTGCGCGCCGCCGCGCGCAGCGACGGTAATTTGTTGGCGGCGAGCGTCGTGGCGGCTCGAGCGCGTTGCAGCGTCGGGGAAATCAGCGAGGCGCTTGCCGACGTGTTCGGTCGCTACGAAGCTTCGGCCGGAGTCTTGCGCGGCGTGTACGACGACGAATACGGCGACGACGCGGAGTGGCGCGCCCTCAAGCAGCGAGTGCTGGAATTCGCGCGCCGGCACGGGCGGCGCCCGCGCATTCTCGTCGCCAAGCTCGGGCAGGATGGGCACGACCGCGGCCAAAAAGTGATCGCGTCGGGGCTCGCCGATCTCGGCTTCGACGTGGATCTCGGACCGCTCTTCACGACGCCCGAGGAGGTCGCGCGTCACGCCATCGAAAACGACGTGCACGTGGTCGGCATCTCGTCGCAGGCGGGCGCGCACACGACGCTCGTGCCGGAGCTACGGCGCGCGCTCGTCGCGGGCGGCGCCGGGGACGTGCGCATCGTTTGCGGCGGCATCATTCCGCCCGCCGACGTGGCCGCGCTCACAGCGGCGGGCGTCGCCGCCGTGTTCGGTCCGGGCACGCGCGTCCCCGACGCGGCCAAACGCTTGCTCGACCTGTTCGACGACGCCGTCCAGCCGTCCCATGGCTGATACGGCTGACGACGCGAGCGCCCTCGCCGCCGGCGTCGCCAGCGGGGATCGGCGCGCGCTCGGCCGCGCCATCACGCTCGTCGAGAGCGACCGAGCGGAGGATTCGCCGCGCGCCGAAGCGCTGCTCGCCGCGCTCTGGCCGCGTACGGGCGGGTCGCGCCGCGTCGGCGTTACGGGTCCGCCGGGCGCCGGAAAAAGCACGCTGATCGACGCGCTCGGCCGCAACCTCGTCGCGCGTGGCGAGAGCGTCGCCGTGCTCGCCATCGACCCTTCGAGCCCGCTCGGCGGCGGCAGCATTCTCGGCGACAAGACGCGCATGGGCCGGCTCGGCGCCGAGGCGAGGAGTTTCATCCGGCCGACTCCGGCGCGCGGAGCGAGCGGTGGCGTGGGCTCGCACACGGCCGAGGCCCTCTTGCTGTGCGAGGCCGCGGGCTACACGGTCGTCGTGATCGAAACGCTCGGGACCGGGCAGGGCGAGCACGCGGTCGCCGGGCTGGTCGACAGTTTGGTTCTGCTCGTGAATCCGGGCGCCGGCGACGAGCTCCAGGGCATGAAACGCGGCGCCATCGAGCTCGCCGACGTCGTGGTGGTGAACAAGGCGGATGGCGAGCAGCGAGTGCTCGCGGAACGCGCAGTCAGCGAGCTCACGAGCGCCCTCGGACTCTTCGCGCGGGCGACGGGGGAGGGCGCTCCCGCGGTCTTGGCCGTGAGCGCGGCGGAAGAGCGCGGCCTCGACGAGCTCTGGGCTGCCGTGGAAGCGTCGCTTGCCGCGGCGCGAGCGAGCGGGGCCTTCGAGCGCCGTCGCGCTCAGGCCAACGAGCGGACCCTCGCGGACGCCATCGAGCGGCTGCTCCGGAGCGAGCTCTCGGCGCCGGCTTGGGCCGTCGAGCGCCAGCGGCTCGAGAGCGAGGTGCGGGCCGGCCGCCTGAGCACGCGCGAAGCGGCGCGGCGCGTGGTCGCGCTCGCGCGGCGCGGCGCGTAAGCGCTACCGCCGACTTGCGGCGATCACGTTCGGAGGCGCCTGAACGAGCTCGATGAGGACGCCTTCACCGCCCTGCGGCGAGTCGGGGGCACCCTTCGGATGAATGAAACAGACGTCGTGGCCCGCGGCGCCCGGGCGGATGCCGCCCGGCGCGAAGCGAACGCCGCGCTCGCCGAGCCACGCGTAGGCTGCGCGACGGTCATCGACCCAGCGCCCGACGTGATTCAACGCGGGCTCGTCGACGCGAGGGCGCGCGGCCGCGTCGAGCGGCTGCATCAGATCGATTTCGACGGCGTGCTCGCCTTCACCCAGCTCGAGCACGTCTTCATCGACGTTTTCGCTCGTGCTGCGAAAGCTCGAGACGTGCGCGACTCCGAGCAGATCCACCCAGAGGGCGCGGAGTCTTCCCTTGTCTTTCGCGCCGATCGCGACCTGTTGCACGCCGAGCACGCGGAACGGTCGCGGGCTCGTCACGGCGCGCGGCCCTGCAGGCCCAGGTTCAGGTCGAGGGAGCTTCCGAGCGCGCGCAGGACGTCCGCCGACACGCCGGCAGTCACGTACAGGCCGAGGTTGCGCGAGAAGTCGAGCTCCGGCCCTGCGGCGACGTGGAACATCAAGTCCTTCTTGTAGGCGGGTTGGTTCGTTTGCCACGCCGCGGTACCGCGACCGCCCTCGAGCTCGAATCCCACCGCGGGCTCGATGAAGATTTTGAAGGCGGCGTCGCTCATCGTGTAGATGCGGGTGCCTGCGCCGAGTACGACGAGTGGCTTCGTGTCCGTCTCCTTCTCCGGACCGAAGCCGAAGCGCGCCCACGCGAACGGCTCGAGGAAATCGAGCACGCCGAAGCTCAGACCGAAATCGCCAGCGAGCGGAGCCCCGTGCCCGCAAAATTTCTGCTGATCGCCCGGTGCGCTCGCGTCCGGCGCGACGCAGTACGGCGAGCTCCCGTAGCGAATGATCATGCGGTAGCCGAGGACGAGTCCGGCGCGCACACCGAACTGCCCCCGGTGACCGAAGGTCGTGTCCTTCTCCGCGGGCTTGTCCGCAGCGACGCCTGCTCGCGTCAGAGTGACGAACGCGAGGCACGTCGCGACCGCGACGGACAGAGGCCGGAAACGGCGGAGCGGCGCCACGCCCGCAAGCGTACCCGATTTCAAGCGAGCCCGTGCACGACCGCCCCGAGGCCGGCCAAGGCCGCGACCGAGAGCACCGCGACTCGCGTTCGGCCGCCGTCGAGCCAGCGTCCGATCCAGTGGGAGCTCACGAAGCCGAGCGCGATGCCGGGCCAAAGGCCGAGCGCCAGCGCGAGCTCGTGCCGTCCGATTCTACCCACGAGGGTGAGTGCGAGGATCGACATCGCGGCGCCGACCAGAAAATAGGTCGCGAGCGTCGAGCGCACGAGCGGGCCGCGTTCGTGCTGGTAGAGGATGGCCACGGGCGGGCCGTCGATCGCGGACGTGATCCCCATGAACCCGGAGATCGCGCCGATGGCGAGCAAGAGCGGCGGTTTGCGTTCGAAACGCGCGCTCTTCAGCGAAATCCCCACCGACGAGAGCACGATGAGGCCGAGCCCCGCCGTGAGCGCGCGCTCGTCGAGCGCGCTGAGCGCCAGAGCGCCGAGCACGGTGCCCGGCACTCTTCCGCCGAGGATCCAGCCGATGCCCTTCAGGTCGACGGCGCTCCGCTCGCGCCAGGCGGTGAGGCTCAAGAGCAGCGTGCAGGCCAGGATCAGCGGCGCCGGAACGAGCCCCGGATCGAGCCAGGCCAAGATGGGGGCGGAACAGAGCGAAAACCCGAAGCCGGCGCTGCCTTGTAACGCCGCAGCCGTGGCGACGATGGCCGTCGCGAGCAGCCACTCCGTGAGTGAATGGAAGCCGGGCAGGGGACTCACGCGTAGCGCTCGAGAAACTGCGCGATGGCCAGCGTGACGGCGGCGTCGACGGCGGCCTGCGTTTCTCCGCGTGCGGCGAGCTCGCGCTTACCTACCGTGAGCCCGTGGTCGCCGCCCTCGACGACGTGGAGCTCGTTCGGCGCGCGCATGCGCGGACGGACCGTCGCGAGCCGCTCGAGCGGACACAGCTTGTCGCGCGTACCCTGCACGAACAAGATCGGCCGCGTGAGCTCGAGCAAGACGGCGTCCCGCACGTCTCCGCGCATGCCGACGAGCGGGTAGCCGAGGCACACGAGCGCCGCGATCGCGTCGCCGAGCTTCACCGCCACATGGCAGCCCATGCGTCCGCCCATGCTCTTGCCCGCGAGCACCTTCGCTCCGCCGGGCCCGAAGTCGAGGCTCGCCTTCGCGAGTGCCTCCTCGTGCGCCGCGACGAGCACCGGCTGCCGGTCTGGAGATTTTCGTCCCGCGAGCATGTACGGATAGTCGAAGGTTTCCACGTGGCCGAGCGCTTCGAGGCGCTTTTTCTGCTCGCGCATCCAGGTCGAAGCGCTCGGTGCGCCGGCGCCCGGCGCGAGTAAAATGAGTCGGTTCGCGGCGCTCACTCGGCCTCGATCGCGCACTGCCGCTCGAGGCTAGCGCTTCGCGAGCACGATCTGCGTGCGTGCGCTGCCGGCGGTCGTCCACTCGCGTTCCGCGCCGACCGCGAGGAAGGTGAGCTCGACGGGCTTGCCACCGGCCGACGCGCTGATCGTAGCCTTGCCGTTCCACTCCGCGGGCGCGGGCAAGCCGAGCGACGGCTGGCCCAGCAGCGCGCGGAGCGCGTCCGGTTCGGCGCGCAGGGCGAGGATACCGGTGCCGGCGAGCAGCCCCACGACCCCCGCAGGGATGTGCGTCGCGATGACGGCGCGTACGGCGCCGGAGAGCTCGGGTGCGCGGCGCGCGACCCAACGGACGTCGTCGAGCGAGCCCAACACGAGCGCGCTCGGTTGCTCCGGACGGCCCCGTTCGGCGACGAGCGGCAGCGTCTGCGCGGCGCGCCAGCCGTGCGCGGGCGGCGCTTCGAGCGGTGCCGCCTTGGCGCCGTCGGCCTCCTTGCCCTTGCCCTTCGTCTTGCGGACGATGAGTACGTCGTCGGTCGGGAGCGTGCGCGGAACCGTCACGCGTACGGGACGCTTGAACGAGCGCGGATCACCGACGACGCCGGTCGCGACCGCGAAGGCGAGCGTCTCGGCGGACGCGATTACGGCACGCGTCGGCGGATGATCGGGCTCGGGATCGAACGTGCGCATCGACACGCCGCCCGGCGCGGGAGGATAGAGCTCACCGGTGAGCAGGCGCGGATCCGACTCCACGATGCGGGCGCCGGTCGCGATCAGATCGACGAGCGCGCCCGATTGCGCCAGCACCTCGAGCGTCTGGCGCGAGGACGGGGCCACCAAGAAGTCCAGCCGTGGCGGCACGCGCTTGCTCTTCAAGAGCGCCGCCGCCGCGAGCAGATCGCGGAGTGACGCTCCCGAGTCACCACCGAGAACGACTTGCGAAACGGGGCTGTCCGCGAGCTCACGCACCTGGCGCACGACGCCGTCCTCGTCGAGCACGAGCGGATCGACCGCGGACAGATCGACGCTGATCGCGTCCTCGCAGGGCGCGCCCGGATCGGGCGACAGCCCGCGGTGCGCCTTCGAACGCCGCTGATCGCGCAGGTACACCTCCGTCTTCTCGTCGCTGACGAACACGGCGGCGGCCGCGCCGAGCTGCGGCGCCATCGCGGCGAGCACGGCACGTTCGGCCACGGAAAGCAGCCGCGCGCTCGGCCCGGCGAATTCGATCACGATGGGCGCGCCGTGCTGAGCGTCGACCCGGTGAACCGCCTCACGCAGGCCGCGGCGAAGCAGCTCGAGTCCGACGTCGCGCACGCAGACGAAGGGGCGTACGCGGCCCGACAGCAGCACCTGGATACTGCGTGGCCGCCGCACGCACACCGTGCCGGTCGCGAGCGCTTCGGCGAGCTGCGCGGGCGGCGCGAGCAACGTCAGCATGCCGGCGCCGCCCACGGACGCGAGTCGCGGATCGTCCGTGACGGCGAGGCGCGCGGGGCTTCCGAAGCGTTCGAGGTGGACCGCAGCGGGAAAGCCGATGCCCGGCCGCGCGAGCAGCAAGCCGAGACCGAGCGCGTCCCGGTAAGCGCGCTGCGCGCTCGGATTTTGCGTCTCGCCCGCTCGCGTGATGCAGCGCGCGTCGTACGCGACGGCGACTTCGACCGCGAACTTGCGGCTACCCGCGAGCAGCGCTTCGGAAAGCGCTCGCTCCGGCTCGCGCGAAAGCACGACCTGATCGATCTTCACACGAAGAAGATCACCGGAGAGGCTCGGATCCTCCGCCCGTCCGGCGAGGATCTTCTGGGTCATGGTGCGGGGCGGATCCCCTGCGCGCGCGCGCATCGCGAAGCTTCCTCGAAGCAATTTTCCGACCGAAAAGCCGGGCGGGAGCGGGAAGGTACCCGCTCGGGTAGAGGAGGGTCAAGGCACCCCGGACGGCCCCCAACGCAAGGCCATCGCCCAGCCATCGCGCGGCGGCAAGAGTCTCGGAACCAGGCGCCTATTGGCCGAATGGCCGGGTGCGTCGGAGCGCGCCGAGACCCGCCAAGCGACGGATTCGCGGAGAAAATTCACGGGGCGCATAAAAACGGCTAACCTCCTCGGATGTTCAAAGAGGCCCTTCAGGGCGTCGTCGAAGGCACGGAGGGCGGTATCGCGGGGCTCTTGATGGACTTCGAGGGCATTCCGCTCGAGAGCTTCACCCGTCCGGGTGCGGCCTTCGATATCGAGGTAGTAGGGGCGGAAGTCAGCGTGGTCGTCAAAGCCATCCAGCGCGCGAGCGAAATGCTCGAGGCCGGCCAGACGAGCGAGGTAGCCTTTCGCAGCGACAAGATGATGACCTTGATCCGCATCATCAATCAGAGCTACTTCGTCGCCGTCGCGATGGAGCCCGAGGGCAACCTCGGCAAAAGTCGATTCCTGTTGCGTGTGCTCGCGCCGAAGCTCGCCCAAGAGCTCACGACCTGAGCGTCGAGCCACCACGGCGCTGCCGGACGTTCCGGAACCCCGAAGATACTAGAATGCAGCTTTCCCTCACACAGCTCGAGTCCTTGCTCCGCACGCTGGAAGCCGGCGGTGCCTCCGAATTCGAGTACGAAGACGAGAAGATCCGGTTGAAGATCGCCATCCCGCGCGGCGGCGAGGCCCCGCTCGCCCCAGCGGCGCGTGGCGGGGCGTCCGCGCCCGTCGCGGCGACCTCGGCTCCGCTCGCGGTCGAGGCCGTGAGCGATCTCACTCCGATCACGTCGCCCTTCGTGGGCACCTTCTACCGCGCCGCCTCGCCTGAAGCCGCGAACTTCGTCGAGGTCGGCAGCGTGGTCAAGAAGGGCCAGGCGCTCTGCATCGTCGAGGCGATGAAGCTCATGAACGAGATCGAATCCGAGGTCGCCGGCACGATCGTCGAAGTCTTGGTCGAGAACGGCAAGAGCGTCGAATACGGCCAAAAGCTCTTCATGATCCGCAAGTCCTAAGGACCGCGGGTCGAACTCCGTTCATGTTCAAAAAAGTCCTGATCGCGAACCGCGGCGAGATCGCCATCCGCGTGATTCGTGCGTGCCGCGAGCTCGGTATCGCTACCGTTGCCGTCCACTCCGAAGCCGATGAAGGCGCGTTGCACGTGCGCTTCGCCGACGAGGCGGTCTGCATCGGACCGGCGCCGTCCGCGCAGAGCTACCTCAATATCCCCGCCATCATCAGCGCCGCGGAGATCACGGCGGCCGACGCCATCCACCCGGGCTACGGCTTCCTGTCGGAGAGCGTCGAGTTCGCGCGCATCGTCGAAGGCTGCAAGCTCTCGTTCATCGGGCCGAAGTCGGACGTGATGGCGCAGTGGGGCGATAAGCTCCGCGCCCGCGAGACCGCGAAGCGCTTCGGCTTGCCGCTGCTCGTCGGCAGCGAGGCACTGCGCGACGCGGATCACGCCGAGTCGGAAGCAAAGCGCGTCGGATTCCCCGTGATGATCAAGGCCCGCGGCGGCGGCGGCGGGCGCGGTATGCGCATCGTGCGCACCGTCGAGGAGGTGCGCCGGGCGTTCGAATCGGCGACGGCCGAGGCCATGAGCGCGTTCAAAAACCCCGAGCTTTACCTGGAGCGCTTCGTCGAGCGCCCGCGGCACATCGAGTTCCAGGCGCTCGCCGACATGCACGGGCAGGTGTGGACGCTCGGCGAGCGCGAGTGCTCGCTCCAGCGCCGCAATCAGAAGCTCGTCGAGGAAGCGCCGAGCCCGAACATGACGGACGAGCTTCGCGCGGAGATGTCCGAGCTCATCCGGCGCGCCGTCTCCGAGACGGGCTACACGTCGCTCGGGACGCTCGAGTTTTTGATGGATGACGCGGGCAAGCTCTACTTCATGGAGATGAACACCCGCGTTCAGGTCGAGCATCCCGTGACGGAGATGACGACCGGCGTCGATCTCGTCGTCGAGCAGATCCGCGCCGCTGCGGGCGAAAAGCTCGAGATACCCGACACGCGGCCCTGGCGCTTCCGCGGCGCCGCGATCGAGTGCCGCATCCTGGCCGAGGACCCGGTCACGTTCGCCCCGTCCCCCGGCCGCATCACCGAATACCATCCGCCCGGAGGCATCGGCGTGCGCGTCGACTCGGGCGTGTTCGGGGGCTGGTCGGTCCCGCCCAACTACGACTCGATGATCGCCAAGGTCATCGCACACGCTCCGACGCGCGAACACGCGCTCAGGCGCATGCGCCGCGCGCTCGACGAGTTCATCGTGGGCGGCATCCGCACCAACATCGACCTCCACAAGCGGCTGCTGGAGCTGCCGGAAGTGCGTGAAGGTCGCATGACGACGCGCACCGTCGAGCAACTGATTGCGAAGGGACGTGCACAGGGCGGCAGCTGATCCGCTCGCGCCCACTGCGGCACGTGTTGCGTCGGAGAGGGTTCCGCCGCAGACCGTGGCGGGCGCTCTCAGGGGGATCACGGGTCTGGCCGAGGGCTGGCTCGGTGCCACCTGGATCGCGTGCGTCGTCGTGCTCGAGCGCGCGGCGCGCGTGCCGCATCTTTACGCGCACGCCCGCGACCTCGTGTTGCATGCCGCTGCGGAGGTCGCCGCGGGTGCCTGCATCTGGACGCTGCTCTGGGCCGCTCTCGCCGCCGTCGAGCGCTTACCCGGCGCCCTCGCGCGGACCCCGCGCTCGCGTCAGCGCGTCGCAGTCGTCATGCCCCTCGCCGTAGGCATGGGCGGAGGGGTCTTCCTTTGCTGGTTCGTACTGCGAAAAACGTCGCTCTGGCCGGTGCTGCCCGCCACCGTCTGGTGGGGCCTCAGCGTGCTCGGCGGCATTCCGGTTGCAATCGTGGGGCGGCGACTCTTGCGGCTTCCCTTGCCGCGCCGCACGGAGCTCATCGGCGTACTCTTACTCGCGTCGGTCGTGGTTCCCGAAATGTGGGGGCTCGATCGCTTCGTGCGCCACTACGGCCGTTCGCTCGGGCTGATCGAGGTCGTGACGCTCGGCGTGGCGGGGACCGGCGCGCGCTTGCTCCTGGCCCGCTCGGCCGGCGCCATCCGGCTCCGCGCGCTCGGAGCGACGCTGGTCGCGGGCTCGCTCGTGTGGCTCATCACGCACGCACCTTCTACTTCGGCGCGCCGAGCGGTGCTCGTCTTCGGCGGTGCCGCCAAGCACGTCTTGCTCGACGTCGTGTGGCCGCTTGCCGACCGTGACGGCGACGCCATTCCCGGCGCGTTCTGGGGCACGGATCCCGACGATCACGATCCCAACGTCACGCCCGTGCCGCGAACGCGCGCGGGCGCCGTCCCGGCGCGTCCGGCGCTCGTCGGTCACGCCGCGGATCGGCGCGAGCTCCTCTGGATCGTGGTCGACACCGTGCGGCGTGATTCCTTCGAGCAAATCCTGCGCGACGATCCGGCGGTGGCGCACGCGTTCGCGAGCTTCGCCTACTTCGCGCGCTACGAGACGTGCTCGGCGCGCACCGATCAACTGCTCTATCAGGTGTTGGGTAGCTCGCGCTGCGACGCCCGACCTCTGCCCGGCGGCGGCTCGTTTTTGGCGGCCCTGGGTGCCTCCGGCTATCGCAGCTACGCGTTCCGGTACTTCGACGTGCCGCTTCCGCTCGACCACGACGTGATCGTGCCGAATGATCGGGCCCTCGTCGCAAAAGCGCGCAAGGCGCTCGACGAGCCGCGCGCCGCGCCGCGCTTGCTGCTGGTCCATCTGCGAGGCGGCCACGAGCCGTACGTCGGCGCGGGCGATACGCCGCGGGAGCGCTACGAAGCCCAACTGCGGGAGGCCTTCGAGATGGCGGCCGAGCTCGTGACGGCGGCGCCGCCCGAGCGCTACTCGGTCATCGTGCTCGGGGATCACGGCGAGGCGTTCGGCGAGCACCTCTCGATTTACCACTCGAGCACCCTGTACGAAGAGATGCTCGAAACGCCGCTCCTCGTGCGGGGCGCGAACACGATGCCGGGACGGCGCGACGATGCCGTGAGCTGCCCGGACGTGGCTTGGCAAGCTTTGCGTGCCGTCGGGCTCACCGACGAGCCGGTGCCGGAGCTCGGCTACGACTACGCGGCCCTCGACATCCTCGCGGGTCAATATGGACACACGCAACGCGACAGCATCCGGTCACTCCGGGTCGGCGACACGAAGCTCGTCGTGAGCCCGCAGGCCGGCATCGACGAGCTCTACGATCTCGGGCACGACCCGCGCGAAGAGAACAGCCTGGCCGAGGTCGAGGAGGCGCGCGTGCTGGCCCTCAAGGCCGAAATGCGGCGCATCGCGGCCACGTGTCCGCTGCCGCGCACGAGCGGCGAGCCGGAGCTCTGAGCGCGGCCGGGCGCCGCCAAGCCAAAGCGCGCCTCAACGCACGCGCAGGCGTGACGGCTTGCGCCCGACGTTTTCCGCGACGAAGGCCGACGGACAATGATCGGCCACCGGGCAGCTCGCACAGGCGGGCTTGCGCGCAGTGCAGATGCGGCGGCCGTGGAAGATGAGCACGTGCGCGAGCATGTCCCAATCCTCGCGAGCAAACGCGTGCATCAGATCCTGTTCGATCTCGAGCGGGTCGGTGTGCCGCGTCCAGCCGAGGCGCTGCGAGATGCGCTGCACGTGCGTATCGACCACGACGCCTTCGGGCGCGCCGAACGCGACCCCGAGCACGACGTTGGCGGTCTTTCTGCCCACGCCGGGGAGCTTCACGAGCTCGGCGAGCGTACGGGGCACCTCACCCGCGTGCTCGCGCACGAGCCCCGCCGCGAGCCCGATGATCGACTTGGTCTTTTGTCGAAAAAAGCCGGTGCGCAGGATGACGCGCTCGACCTCGGCCACGTCTGCGCTCGCGAGCGCCGCCGGATTCGGCCAACGCCGGAAGAGCTCGGGCGTCACCTGATTGACCATCACGTCGGTGCTCTGCGCCGAGAGCACGGTGGCGACCAAGAGCTCGAACGGCGAGCGGTGCTCGAGCTCGCAATGTGCGTCGGCATGATGCGCGTGGAGCTTCGCGAACACCGCGCGCGGCTCGAGCGGCTCCTTGGCGACGTGCTTGGCCGCCTTGGGTTCGCTCTTCACTTTCGTCACGACGATGACCGGCTTGGCTTTCACGATGACCGGCTTGGCTTTCACGGCGACCGGCTTGGCTTTCACGGCGACCGGCTTGGCCTTCACGGCGACCGGCTTGGCCGGCCGAGCGCGTGGCTCGGCCTTCGAGCCGTTCGGCTTCGAGCTCGAGCCACGTAGGTTAGCTTTCGCTCTACTCGGCTTCCGGCTCGCCATCGTCCCCCGCGTCGTCGGCACCGGCAGTGCCGTCCGCGCGGGCAGTGTCGTCCGCGCCCTCGCCTTCGGAAGCTTCTTCTCCGGTCTCGTCTCCGGCCGGCGGAGGGATGCTGCCGCCGTCGAGCACGGCTGCGGCGCGGCTTTCACCGATCGGTTCGAACGCGACGACGCGCTCGTCGTCGCCGACGCTCATGAGCTTCACGCCTTGTGCGTTGCGCCCGGTCTCGCGTACGCCGTCCACGGGCGTGCGGATCGTCTGGCCCCGATCGGTGATGAGCATGATCTCGTCTTCGGGCTTCACGAGCGCGATGCCGACGACCGGACCGTTGCGGTCGCTGCAATCGATCAAGATGATGCCCTTGCCGCCGCGGTTCTGGGCGCGGAACTCCTCGAGCGACGTGCGCTTGCCGTAGCCGCGCTCGCACACGGCGAGCACCCACGTGCGCTCCGGCTCGGTACGCGCGAGGCCCACGACCTCGTCGCCCGCCTCGAGCTCGATCGCCTTCACCCCGCCAGCGGGGCGGCCCATCGGACGCACCTGCTGCTCGTGGAAGCGAATCGACTGACCTTGCTTGGTCGCGATCAAAAACTCCTGATTGCCGTCGGTCACGGTGGCAGTGAGGAGCGTGTCGTCGTCGGCGATCTTGACGCCGATGATGCCCTTTTCTCGGTAATTTTCGTATTCGAGGACCTCGGTCTTCTTGATCTGCCCGCCGCGCGTGAGCGTGGTCACGAACAGGCCCGCCGTGAAGCCGCTCACGGGCGTGATGGCCGCGATCTTCTCGCCTTGCTCGAACTCGATGAAGTTCACGATCGCGCGGCCCTTCGCGTTGCGAGCGGCTTGCGGGATCTCGTAGATCTTCTTCACGTACACCTTGCCGCGGTTCGAGAAGAAGAAGACGAAGCTGTGCGTCGAAGCGATGAACAGCTGGTTCACGAAGTCGTCGTCGCGCGCCTCCATGCCGCGGTTGCCCTTGCCGCCGCGCTTCTGCGCCTTGTAGTCCGAGACCGCGGTGCGCTTGATGTACCCCTCGTGCGAGATGGTGACGACCATGTCCTCTTCTTGGATCAGGTCCTCCACCTGGATCTCGGCCTCGTCCTCGACGATCTCGGTGCGGCGCTTCTCGCCGTGTTTCTCTTTGACCTCTTCGAGCTCCTTCGCGACGAGGTCGAGCAGGAGGGTTTCATTCGACAAAATCGCCTGCAAACGCGCGATTTCGTCGCAGAGCTCGCCGTACTCGATGGCGAGCTTCTCGCGCTCGAGGCCGGTCAAACGCGCCAGCCGCATCTCGAGAATGACCTTCGCCTGCCGCTCGCTCAGCCGGTAATCCTTCTGCTGGGCCGCGGCTTGGATCTCCTCCTCGGGGCGACCCGCGCGCCGCACGAACTCCTCGAGCCCCTTGAGCGGGAGCTGCATCAAGCGATCCTTCGCTTCGTCCGGGTCTTTGGAATCGCGGATGGTCTTCACGACCAGATCGACCTCGGTCACGGCCATGCCGAGCCCTTCGACGATCTCGCGCTTGCCCTCGGCCTCGTTGAGCTCGAAGCGCGTGCGGCGACTCACCACCTCGCGCCGGTGTCCGACGAAGCACTCGAGCGTCTGCTTCAGATCGAGCACGGCGGGCCGGCCGTCGACGATCGCGAGGTTGATGATGCCGAACGAGCTCTGCATGTCCGTCAGGCGGAAGAGCTGGTTCAACACCACCTGCGGAAACACGTCCTTTTTGAGCTCGAGCACGAGACGCATGCCGTCGCGATCGCTCTCGTCGCGCGCTTCCTTGATGCCTTCGATGCGCTTGTCGCGCATGAGCTCGCCGATCTTCGCGTGCAGGCGTGCC
The DNA here is from genome assembly GCA_025936045.1 of Polyangiaceae bacterium. Taxonomy (GTDB): domain Bacteria; phylum Myxococcota_A; class Polyangia; order Polyangiales; family Polyangiaceae; genus PMG-095. The sequence goes on from JAICUB010000035.1 coordinate 71,900, forward strand.
TTGTTCACCTGATACGGGAGCTCGGTGACGACGATCTGCTCGCGGTCGGCAGAACCCACCACCTTCTCGACCATGCTGCGCGCGCGCATCACGATCGAGCCGCGTCCGGTCTTGTATCCTTGGTAGATGCCCGAGCGGCCGTAGATCTGTCCCGCCGTCGGGAAGTCGGGGCCGACGACGTGCTTCATCAGCTCTTCGATCGTGAGCTCCGGGTTTCGCACGAGCGCGATGGTCGCGTCGACCACCTCGTTCAGGTTGTGCGGCGGGATGTTCGTCGCCATGCCGACGGCAATGCCGCCCGTTCCGTTCACGAGCAGGTTCGGGAAGCGCGCCGGCAGGACCATCGGCTCGTCGCGCGTACCGTCGAAATTCGGCTGAAAATCGACGGTGCCGCGCTCGATGTCGGCCAAGAGCTCCATCGCGATACGCGCGAGCCGACACTCGGTGTAGCGGTACGCGGCGGGCGGGTCGCCGTCGACGGAGCCGAAGTTGCCCTGCCCGTCGATGACCATGTGCCGCATGCTGAAGGGCTGCGCCATGCGCACGAGTGCGTCGTAGACGCTCGCGTCGCCGTGCGGATGGAAGCTGCCGAGCACCTCGCCGACGACGAGCGCGCATTTGCGGTATTGCGTCGCGGGCGTGAGGTTCAGCCCGCGCATCGCGTAGAGGATGCGGCGATGCACCGGCTTCAGGCCGTCGCGGACGTCCGGGA
>JAICUB010000001.1 GCA_025936045.1 Polyangiaceae bacterium
CTTAACGCGTGAGACGACACGCAGCGCGGAAAGGAAGCGTCGTTCCCAGCTTCCGGGCGGCTCGCCGCCGCTCGGCTTTTCGAGCACGTCGACAGCGCCGGCCGCGAGGGCGTCGTAGGTTTTGAACACCTCGCCACGGTTGAACGACGAGGACACGACGAGGATCGGCGTCGGGCAGTGCGCCATGATGTACTCGGTTGCGCCGAGGCCGGTCATGACGGGCAACATCATATCCATCGTCATCACGTGGGGGCGGAGTCGCTGGCAAAGCTCGATCGCCGTGCGCCCGTCGCCCGCTTCGGCGATGACCTCCATGCTCGTGTCGCTCGCGAGCACCTCGAGCAGGCGCTGGCGCACCGTGAGCGAGTCCTCCACGACGAGTACGCGCGTCTTCCCCATGCTCAGCCGAGTAGCCTCCGAATGTGGGAAAGTAGCAAGTTTTGATCGAATTCACCCTTCACCACGTAAGCGCTCGCTCCAGCCTCCGCTCCTTTTGCGAGGTCCTCGGGCGCGTCCCTCGACGAGACGAGAATGGCGGGCACGCGGCGGAGCTCGGGGTCCGCCCGCGTCACGCGGACGAAGTCGAAGCCGTTCATGCCCGGCATTTCGACGTCGACGATGAAGACGCCGTGCGGCTTCTGTCGCGCTTTCTCGAGGCCCTGTTCGGCCGAGACGGCCACCTCGACGGTGTAGCCGGCGGACTCGAGGATGCTCTGTTCGAGCATGCGGGTCGTGAGCGAGTCATCGATGACGAGGATGGGTAGGAGCTCCGCGGAAGCCTCCACGTTGGCCGGCTCGACCGCGCGGGCCGCGCCGAGCAACCCTTCGGGGTCGAGCACGAGTTGCGGATTGCCCTCCGCGTCGAGCGCGGCGCCGGCGACGGCGGCCGAGGCGACGCCCGGCAACGGGCGCACGACGAGATCGAACGTGCCGAGCAGCCGGTCCACGCCGACGACGGCCGCACGCTGGCCGACCGCCACGACGACCGCCGAGCGAGCCGCCGTACGTTCGAGCGGGCCGCCCTGCCGCAAGGCGCGCGCGAGCGGCAAAAATGGCAGAATTTTACCGCCGAGCGAGACGACGTCGCCCTCGGGCGTGCGTCCGATGGTACCGGCTTCGAGCCGCACGGTCTCGCGCACGGAGTCGAGCGGGATGGCGGCCGTGGTCGCTCCGACTTCGACCAGGAGCGCGCGCACGGCCGCGAGCGAGACCGGCACTGCGAGCTCGATCGTCGTGCCGCGCCCGTGCTCGGTGCGGAGCTTCACTTCGCCCGAGAGATGGCGCGCCGTCTCGCGCACGACGTCGAGCCCGACGCCGCGACCGGCGATGGGCGTCACGCTCGTCGTGGTCGAGATGCGCGCGGCGAGCAAGCGCTCGAGAACCGCTTCGTCCGGTAGCCGCGCGAGCTCCGTGGCGTCCGTGACTCCACGTGCGGCGAGCTCGCGGCGTACGGCTTGCACGTCGATACCGCGCCCGTCGTCACTGCATGCGAAAACGACGCGATCCGCGCGGCGTTCGACGCGCAGCACCACCGTGCCTCGTTCCGCTTTCCCGGCAGCTCGGCGCTCGGCCGGGGCCTCGATGCCGTGTGCGACCGCGTTCCTCACGAGGTGAAGCAGCGCGGCGCGAAGCGGCCCGAGTACGTGAGCGTCCAGGCGCAGGTTGCCTCCGGTCACGGTGAGCTCGGCGCTGCGGCCGAGCGCCTCGGCCGCGTCGCGCACCGCGCGCCGGAGCGAAGGAAACAGCGCATCGGCGGGGATCAGCCGCAGCCTATCGGTGCCCTCGCGCACGCCGGAGAGCTCTTGCATGACACGCTCGATGCTCGTCTCGAGACCCTGGGCCGTCCGCTCGAGTCCGCTCTGGAGCTCCTCCGCGAGCGCTTGATCGCGCGCGCCCGCGGAGCTCGCGACTGCACGCAGCCCGAGCCGGCTCGAGAGCGCGGCGGAGACGAGCGCGAGCTGCCGGATGCGCGCGACCTCGCGACCTAGCGCGGCGAGTTGCACGCCCGTCTCCGTTACTGCGCGGAGGACCGAGTCCATTTCCTCGAGCTCGACCCGCACCGTCTGGAGCGGCTCCTCGAGCGGAAGCGTGGCCGGCGCCGCGGCGCGGGCGGCTCGAGCAGGCGCCGCGGCCGCCGCCGCTGCGGGCGCATCGAGCTCCTCGAGCGCGGCGCTCATGCGGTCGACCAGCGCGAGTAGCTCGGCGAGCTCCTCGCGCGTCGAGGCGCGGTTTCCGTCGCGTCCGCGCGCCAGGACGTCCTCCGCCGCGTGCGCGAGCTCGGCGAGCTCGAGCCGCCGCACCACGCGAGCGGCGCCCTTCAGCGTGTGGGCGAAGCGGAACAGTCGCGGAGCGATGGCGGCGTCCGTCGAACCCTTTTCGAGCTCCAGAATACCCTGTCCGAGGCCCTCGACGAGCTCACGCGCCTCGACGCGGAAGTAGCGGTAGGGGTCGGTCGCCACGCGCGGCTCCCGCCCTCACGCGTCCACTCGGGCCTGCACGACCTGCAGCAACGAGCGTGACAACTTGGCGAGCTCGGCGGCCGTTTGCAGCGTCTGCGCCGAGCTCGCCTCGGTCTCACGGCTCGCCTGTGCGACGTTGGCGGCTGCCGTGTTCACCTGCTCGACGGCGGTCGACTGTTGCTTGGTGCTGAGCTCGATCTCGCGCGCGGCTTCGGTCGTCGTGGTCATGCCGCTCGTGATTTGACCGAACGCCACGGCGACCTCTTCGAACAGCCGCGTGCCCGCCTCGACTGCCTTGCTGCCGCCCTCCGTCGTCATGACGGTCTTGTTCACGGCCGAGCGGATGTCTTCGATCAGCTGGCGGATCTCCTTGGTCGACGCGGCCACACGGTCCGCGAGCCGTCGAATCTCCTCGGCCACGACGGCGAAGCGCTTGCCGTTTTCACCGGCGCCCGCGGCCTCGATCGTCGCGTTGATCGCGAGGATGTTGGTCTGCTCGGCGAGCTCGTTGATGAGCTCGAGAATGCCGCCGATTTGCTGGGATTTGCGGCCGAGATCGAGCATGTGCGACACGATGAGCTCGACCTGGCGTTGGATCGTCGCGATCGACTCGTTCGTGCGCTGGACGGTTTGGTCACCGGTCCGCGACTGCGAAGCCGTATCGCCCGCGATGGCGGAGACGCGCCGCGCGCTTTCGGCGATCTGCTTGGCGGTGGCCAAGAGCTCGCTGATCGTCGTCGTGATCTCGTTCATCGCGGTCGCTTGCTCCTTGGCGCTCGTGACCTGCTGATTCGCCGCCGCTTGCAGCTCCGCCGCTGCGCTCTGAATGTGACCCACGGTCGAACCGATCTGGCGCGCGAGGGCCCGCGCGATGGTCCAACCGACCAGGCCCACGAACAGAGCGCCGAGGAAGCTGCCCCACGCGATCACCGCGCGCGCCGTCACGGAGCTCGCTTCCGCTTCCGCGCGGCGCGTGACGAGCAGGTCGGCCTCGTCCTTGTCCATCTCACTCAACGCCGAGCGCAGCGCCTGCATCGTGCGAAGGCCCCTGCCGGTCGCGACTTCGCGTGCCACCGCCTCGACACCGCCGCTGCGCCGGAGCTCGATGGCGTCCCTTAGCTCCGCAGAACGCTCCTCGAGGAGCGGCCAGACGGCTTCGAGTCGTCGCTGCTGTCTCGGGTTGTCGGCCGTCAGGTTCTTGAGCGCTCCGTAGCCATGCTCAATCTGCCCGGTCGATCGCCGGTACGGCTCGAGGAACTCGTCCTTGCCGGTGATCAAGAAGCCGCGCTGCCCCGTCTCCGCGTCGACCATGTCGGCGAGCAGCCGTGCGATCGATTCGCGCACGAGCGTCGTGTGGTTGACCCAGTGATCGTTTTCGATCAGGTGCTCGGTCTGTTGGTACCCGAAGATCGCGACGAGCAGCAGCGTGAGTCCCGCCAGTGCAAACCCGGCTCCGAGCCGGCGTCCGAAAGTCCACGTTCTACCCATCGCGTTCGTCGACCTTTCCCGGCCGCTCGCGCGCGGCCCGCTCCGACACCACCGAAACGATGCGAGGAATGCTCACGATCGGGCGGAGCTCCGTCCCGGCGCGCGCCGCTTGCTCGCAGAAGCCCTGGCCGGAGCTCTCGTTCACACCGAGGTCGGAAGGGTCGAGCCTCAGATGTCCTTCGAGCTCGTCGAACGCGAGCGCGAGCTCCTGGTCCCCGGCCGCGAGCGCGACCCAGCGGCGCTCCCCGCCACGGCCCGGCAAGCCGAGGAGCTCCGCGAGATCATAGACCGCGAACACCGCGCCGCGGAGGCCGATGAGTCCCGAGAATGCGGGCGCGGGCGAGGGCACCGGCGTCACGCGCCGTCCGGCCGCGACGCCCCCGAGCTCCGCGACACGCAGGGCGTACGGCTGCCCGCCCACGCGGATCGACAGGAGATCCACGAAATCGAGCGCGCGTTCGCGCACGGGGCGGGCGAAGGTTTCGTCGAACTCGCGCTGCAATGCTTCGGCGGAGAGCCCCGGCATCATGCGTGACCTCCGAGCTTGCCGAGCTCGGTCCGGCAAAGCGCCGTCAAGGCCTCGCGCGAAAAGCCGCCGCCGAAGAGTACGAGGCGCGCCGTCTCTTCGCGCTCGAGCAGCGCTTGTGCCTGGCCGAGCTCGCGGCGCGCGACGAGCGCATTGCCGGCGCGTCGAGCCATGAGTCCCGCGTGCAGGTGCGGCATGGCGAAGGTCGGATCGAGGTGCACCGCCACTTCGTCGTGCTCGAGCGCGCCGCTCGCGTCCCCGGCGTGCTCGCGGCAAAGCGCCTTCAAATAGTGCGCGCCGGCGTGGAGCTCGTCGACCTCGAGCAGCCGCTCGCACGCGCGTTCCGCGTCGGCGAGGCGCCCGTCGTTCGTGAGGAGCACCGCGGAAAACAAGAGCGCATCGGAATGCTTGCCGCTTTCGGGCGGCAGCGCGTCGAGCAGCGCGCGTGCTTCCGCGAAGCGCTCGTGCCGCATGAGCTCGAGCACGGGGCCGAGCTCGACGGCGCTCGGCGTGGCCGCGCGTCCTTCCGCGCTGCTCGCGCCGGCGCGCCGCGCGGCGCTCGTCGTGAGCTCTGTGACGCGGTGGGTCGCCCGCTGGATTGCCTCGAACCAAGACGTCGTGTCCGCGACGGCCGCGGGCAGCTCGTCGGGCTCGGGCAGCGGGCGGCTCGGCGCAAAGCGGACCGACTGCGGAACGCCGGGCTCCTTGCGCTGGTAATAGAAGGTCTCGTGCGTGTGGCAGAGGTGATAGTCGTGGGAGAGGCCCCGCAGCGTCTCTGCGTGGCCGAGGAAGAGAAAGCCGCCGGGCAAGAGCGCTTGCGTCAGGCGGGTGACGACGCGCGACGTCGCCGCGGGCGTGAAGTACATGATGACGTTGCGGCAGAGGATCACGTCGCAGGCGAGCGCCCGATAAAAGATCGGGTCGTGCTCGGCGAGGTTGTGCGCGCGGAACGTGACGAGCTTCTTCACCTCGGGCTCGAGCTCGAGCTCCGTGCCGCTGCCCTTGAAGTAGCGCTGCTTCAGCCGCTCCGGCGTCGCGCGCAAAGACCACGGGGAGTAGCTGGCGCGTTTCGCCTTGGCGAGCATCGCGCGGTTCACGTCGATCGCGAGGATCTGCACGTTCCACGCGTCGAGGTCCGGCACGCCTTCGCGGAGGGCGATCGCGAGCGAGTACGGCTCTTCTCCCGACGCGCAACCCGCGCACAGGATGCGTAGTCGCTGCCCGCCGCGCCGCGCCCGCTCCGGCAGGACGGCTTCGACGAGCGCAGCCAATTGATCGGGGTTGCGGAAAAAGAACGTCTCCGTGACGGTCACCGTCTCGGCGAGGCGCGCGACCTCGTCGCGGCGCGACTCGGGCGCCTGGAGCCGTTCGAGGTACGCGTCGATGCCGGCGAGGCCGAGCTCGGTGGCGCGTGCGGCCGCGGACACAGCGAGCTGCTCGCGCCGCTCGTGCCCGAAAGCAAAGCCGAGCTGCTCACCCATGACGAGCTCGAGGCGTTCGAGAGTGGAGTCGGTGAGGTGTCGGGTCACGCCGGCGCCTCCGCGACGAGCTGCACGGACGGCAGGAGTCGCGCGGCTTCGAGCACGAGCAGAAGCGTCGAGTCGTGAAGGGCGAGCGCGGAGACGCTTTCGTGCGCGGCGCGGCTCAAGAGTGGAGGCATGCGTTCGAGCGCCTGGACATCGACCTCCGAGACGCCGATGACGCGCTCCACCGCGAGCGCGACCGCGCGACCGCCGACCTCGAGCGTCACGACGCGGCCGATCCGCGGCCGTTCAGCGCGTGCGCCGAGGACCGCCCCGAGATCGACGACCGGGACCGACGCTCCGCGGATGATCGAAAGCCCTAGGACGAAATGAGGGGCGCCCCCGACGGCGGTGATCGGCAGCGCGCGCATCGTCTCGCGCACGGACGCGAGCGGAATGCCGGCGTGGCATCCGCCTGCATCCACCACGAGCAACGATTTTCGCGCCTCGTCCCGCATCGACCACGCCGCCTCACGAACACGATTGTTCGAGCCCGAGAGCATAGGCGGCAACGCCGCTCGAGCGCAAAGGCGCTTGACACTAAAAGGTGGCGCGCCGTATCGTCGGTGGCGTGTTGGTGCCTGGGCCCCTGCCCAGGCTAAAGGGAACCCGGTGTGATTCCGGGGCTGCCCCGCAGCGGTAAGCGAGAACGACCTCCACTGGCGCACTGGGCCCTCGGGCTTCGGGAAGCGGTGGACAGTAGGAACCCGGCTTCGACCGGCGAGCTCGCGGAGCCCGAATACCTGCCAACGCACGGCAATCGGACCCATCCGTTGCCGTTCGACTCGGAGCCTCGCGGGTAGGCGGCCAGGTCAGTCCGGGAGAACTGCGTCTTCCGGACGCGGCTTTTCACTCAGGATTCGTCCGCGCAGCCCGTTTTGTACGGGTCGGCGCCGTGCCGCTCCTTCGTGCTCGGGCTCGAAGGAGAACAGGAGCTATCGTCATGTCGGTTTCGTCGAGCTGCCTTGGTCATCCCCGTATCGGCAAGGACCGAGAGCTCAAGCGCGCTCTCGAGGAATATTGGGCCGGTAAGCAGAGCGGCGTGGAGCTCGCGGCCGTCGCTCGCGAGCTTCGCGCTCGGCATTGGTGCGCGATGCGTGACGCCGGGATCGACATCGTGCCGAGCAACGACTTTGCGCTCTACGATCACGTGCTCGACGCGGCGACGCTCCTCGGTGTGGTGCCCGAGCGCTACCTGCGCATAGCGGATCCGCTGGCACGCTACTTTGCCATGGCGCGCGGTCTCCAGGAGCCTGCGTCCCGCGTGGATCTCGACGCGCTCGAGATGACCAAGTGGTTCGACACGAACTACCACTACATCGTGCCCGAGCTCGAGCCCGAGCAGGTCTTCCGGCTCGAGCCGAGCAAGCTCCTGCTCGAGCTCGCCGAGGCGCGCTCGCTCGGAATCGAGCCCCGACCGGTGGTCCTCGGCCCCGTTTCCTTCCTCTTGCTGGCGAAATGGGCGCCGTTCAAGGGCGTGGGGCGCGACCGGCTCGAGCTACTCGGCCGGCTCTTACCCGTCTACGCGGAGCTCTTCGCTCGGCTCGCGCGCGAAGGCGTGCATGCCGTCCAGCTCGACGAGCCCTTTCTCGCACTCGACACCGACGCGCGCCGTGAAGCGGCCTTCGGCGCGGCGCTCCACGAGCTCGGCACGCTCGCTCGCCGGCCGAAGCTCATGGTAACGGCGTACTTCGAGAGCATCGAGCGGAACGTCGGGCTCGTCGCGGAGTCCGGATGCGAAGGCCTTCACGTCGACCTCGTACGCGCACCGGAGCAGCTCGACGGCGTCTGCGCGCGGCTCGCGCCCGAGCAGACGCTCTCGGTCGGCGTGGTCGACGGCCGCAACGTGTGGCGCACCGATCTCGACCGAGCGCACGGGCTCGTCCGGCGCGCGGTCGGCGCGCTCGGCGCGGAGCGCGTGGTCGTCGCGCCGTCGTGCTCCCTCCTGCACGTCCCGTCCGACTTGACGGCTGAAAAGCACCTCGATTCCGAGCTCGTGAGCTGGCTCGCCTTCGCTCGTCAGAAGCTCGGCGAGGTCGCGGCGCTCGCGCGCGCGGCGCACGAGTCGGCGCCGAAGGGCACGACATTCTCGGACGCGCGTGCAGCGCTCGCGGAGCGCCGGACGTCGGGGCGTACCCACGACGGCCGCGTGCGCGCCCGTACGGCCGCTCTCGAGCCGCGACTGCTCGCGCGGAGCGCGCCCTTTCGCGTGCGCAGCGGCGTGCAACGCGCGCGGCTCGGCTTGCCGCTCTTGCCGACGACGACGATCGGTTCGTTCCCCCAGACGGCCGAGGTGCGCAGGGCGCGCGCCGAGCAGCGCGCGGGCAAGCTGTCCAGCATTGAATACCAGTCGTTCCTCGAGGCGGAGACGCGACGCGCGGTCGAACGGCAAGAGGCGCTCGGTCTCGACGTCCTCGTGCACGGCGAGTTCGAACGCAACGACATGGTCGAGTATTTCGGCCAAAAGCTCGCCGGTTTCGCCTTCAGCGAGCACGGCTGGGTGCAAAGCTACGGGTCGCGCTGCGTGAAGCCGCCGATCCTCTTCGGTGACGTCGCCCGTCCGGCTCCGATGACCGTCGAGTGGGCTCGTTTCGCACAAGGTCTCACCAAGAAACCGATGAAAGGCATGCTCACGGGGCCGGTCACGATCTCGAAGTGGTCGTTCGTGCGCGACGACCAGCCGCTCGCCGAGACGTGCCGGCAAATCGCGCTGGCGTTGCGAGACGAGGTCCGCGATCTCGAGGCGGCGGGCATTGCCGTGATCCAAGTCGACGAGCCGGCGATTCGCGAAGGCTTGCCGCTCCGACGCGCGAAATGGGCGGAGTATCTCGGCTGGGCGGTCGACGCGTTCTTGCTCGCGACCGCGGGCGCCGGGGACGCCACCCAGATCCATACCCACATGTGTTACTCGGAGTTCGGCGACATCCTCGACGCCGTCGCACGCATGGACGCCGACGTCGTCTCGATCGAGACTTCACGCTCGAAAATGGAGCTGCTCACGGATTTCGGCCGCTTCCGCTACCCGAACGACGTGGGTCCCGGCGTCTACGACATCCACTCGAAGCGCGTGCCGACCACGGAAGAAATGGTGCTGCTCGTCACGCGCGCGCTCGAGGTGTTGCCCGCCGAGCGGCTGTGGGTGAACCCCGACTGCGGCCTCAAGACGCGCGGCTGGCCCGAGGTGAGCTCCGCGCTCGCTCGCATGGTCGAAGCGGCGGTGAGCGTGCGAGCCAAGCTGGCGCGCGGGCGGTAACCATGAACCGCGCTCCATCGAGCGCCTCGGCTCGCCACACTTAGCGCTCGGAGACGCGCGCTTCCTGACGCGCGCTCGGCTCGGAACGGCGGCGTGCGTGCACGAAGGCGTGGAACGCGCGCGCCAGGCGGCCCACCGCTTCGAACACGGCACCCGGCTGGATGGACGAGAAAGCGAGCCGCAGCGCGATCGGTTCCGACTCACCGCTCGGACGGAAATCGCGACCGGGGTCCACGGTCACGCCGTGCCGGAGCGCCGTCGCGAGCAGTTCCACGTCGTCGCCGCCCTCCTCGGAAGTGGCCCAGATCGAAAACCCGCCTTCCGGCTCGCGAAAGGAGAAACTCGGCAGCAGCCGACGCAGGGCGCTCACGAGCATGTCGGCGCGGCGCGCGTAGAACGAGCGCAGCCAGGTGAGCCGCTCGTCGAAATCTTCGCTCGCGAGGTAACCCTCGAGCACGCGCTGGGCGAGCGTGTTTGCTTGGAGGTCGATCACGCGCTTGGCGTAGCGCGCCGAACGGCGAGCGCGCTTCGGCACGACGAGCCAGCCGACGCGCAAGCCCGGACACAGCGTCTTCGAGAACGTGCCGACGTAGAACACCCGCTCGGGCGCCGAGGCGAGCAGCGGCGGCGGCGTGCGGCCGTCGAAGCGGAGGTCGGCGTAGGCGTCGTCTTCGATGAGCATGCCGGGGTCCGCGAGCAGTGCCGCGCGAGCTCGCAGCGGTAACGGGAGCCCGCTCGGGTTCGCGACGAGCGGCATGGTGTACGTGAGCTCCGCGGGAGCGGTTTCAGCGACGAGCTCGATGCCGCGCGCGGTGAAAAGCTCGAGCGCCCCGGGATAACAGGCCGCCGGCACGCGGATCGCTTGCCCGTCGCGACCGCAGAGCTGCACGGCGATGTCGAGGGCCTGTTGCGCCCCGCTCGTGATGAGGACTTCATCGGCGTCGACCTTCGCGCCCCGGCGCTGCAAGCGTTCGGCAACGAAGGTGCGGAGCGCCTGGCGCCCTTCGGGCCAATCGTATTGCAGCGCGTCGCGGCCAGCGCTTCCGAGCGCCCGCGCGAGCGACGACAGCGGAAACGTCTCGGCGGCGGGCAGGCCGCCGGCGAGCGACAGGACCCCTGGTTTTGTCACACAGAGTCGCTGCAGGCGATCGATGCGTGTGTCCAAGCGACCGGTGCGGTCGCAACAAGCATGCCTCCGTCCAAGGTCACATTGGGCGCGTCAGGACTGCAAACCGGGACTTCGTGTCACGCAGCTCCGCGCTCTGCGGCGCGAAACCACGCAGCTACACCGGGGCCACTCGCATCGATCTTGAGTTTTGGGGTCCCACTGCGTGAGCCCCGCAAAATTCATTGGTTTTTGACGTGGTCTGTCCCGCCGGTGCTTTCCTGTTTCGATACATCCAAGCGAGCTCGGCTGTAACGCTACGTGGCACGGGCCGTGCAGAACCCGACGTCGAGGTTTACATCATGTTGAAACGCGCCCTCATCGCGCTCCCGCTTTTAATGCTGGCCACGCCCGCGTTCGCGACCGAGCGCGCGCCCGTTCCCGACGCACCTGCGCCGGTGCTTCAGGCTCCCGCGACGACACGGGTACTTCCGGGTCGAGCCACGCCCGCGACCCGCGCGGATCGCTCGCGCTATGCGGCGCGCGACGCCGCCTCGCCCGAGGCAAAGCAGTACAAGGGCGGCGGCGACGTCGTGATCATCGGCTCGTCCGCCGTCGTCATCGTGTTGCTCGTCGTGCTCATCATCGTGCTGATCTAAAGGCCGCGTGCGAGTTCGACGAAGTATTCTCGGCTGCGCGCTCGCAGCGCTCGCCGCGACCGGCTGTTACCGCGGAACCGCCGTGGACGCGCCGGCCGACGCGGTGGCGCGCGATCCGAATTGGATCCGTGTGGAGCTGCCGCCCGTGCGGCAGACCGGCGCGAGTGATTGCGGCGCCGCAGCCCTCGCCTCCGTGCTCGGCTACTGGGGTCGCCCGGCTTCACTTCCCGCCATCGAGCGTTCGGTCGACGTCAAGCACGGCGGGGCCTCGCTCGGCGAGCTAGAGTCCTTCGCCCGCGCGCAAGGGTTGTCCGCCTACGTCTTCAATGCGGAGCTCGCCGATCTCGAACACGAGCTCCGCGCCGGACGGCCGGTGATCGTCGGTATGGTCAAACCTTATCGGCCCGGCCGCGGCATTGCGCACTACGAGGTGGTGACGGGCTACGAGCCCGTGCAAAAGCGAATTCTTACTTTCGATCCGGCGCGCGGCCTGCGGGAGAACGCGCTCTCCGGGTTTCTCGCCGAGTGGCAGCCGGCAAAGCGCGTCGCGCTCGTCGTCCTCGAAAACGAATGAGCGACATTGCGCCCCGGTGTGGCTCATCCGCCACGACGCAGCGGTCGCCGTGCCGGTCCGAGGCCCGCCAGGAAGGCGCCGGAAGGCCGCCGGGCCGCCCTGGCCGGGCGCGCGAGCTTGGCACTCCGCATGCTCTCACGTCCGGCCACTACGGAGATGGACACGTGAACGCTAGCGAACTGACGAACGGGCGCAGAGACGACAACCCAGAACGCAGCGAAACGCGCGTGCTCTCGCGCTACAGCGCGCGTGAGGACGAGCGCACCAAGCCGAGCGTCATGTTGCTCGACTGGGGCGGCGACGAGGTCACGGTGAAGTGGGAAACGGTACGGCGCGACCTGCCCGCTGCGGCCTTCGCGGATGCCGACGACCCGCTCCTCTTCGACGACGACTACGACTTTGCCCCCCCGCGCTTTCGCGGAATCGGCGGCCACGCCGGCAGCGTGATCCTCGGCGTCGTGCTGGGGGCCGCCGTAGCGATCGGCGTGTGTGCGATGTTCGCTCCCGAACAGCCCGCCCCGAGCGCGGAAAGCGCTCTCGCCGTGGCGCCGCACTGAAGCGACCGGTGCCGGACCCGCGCGGCGGTCCGCCGCGAATGCTAAGACGGCCGCATGTGGGCCGTGTTTCTCGGAGCATACCTGGGTGTGCTCGTCGCGACGCTCGCGATGAGCTTCGTGAACCTCCGCCATCAGAGGCGAGAGGGACGGAGCGTACCTCCTGAGCTCGAAGGCGTCGTCGAGCCCGAACGGCTAGCGCGCATCGAGGCGTACACGGTCGATCGCGCGCGAGTCGGCATGCTCGAGCGCGCGGTATCCGGCAGCGTGACGGCGCTGGTGCTCTTCGCTGGGCCCCTCGGCGCTTACGACCGCGCCATGGACGGTGTGGGCGGCGGCTTCGTCGTGCGGAACACGGCGTTCATGCTGGGCCTGGTCGTGTTGAGCTCGCTCTCCGGCCTGCCGTTCGCGTATTACCGGAGCTTCGTGGTGGAAGCGCGCCACGGCTTCAACCGCATGACCAAGCGGCTTTTCTTCGGCGACTTCGCGAAGGGCATGGCGCTGTCACTCGCGTTCACGCTGCTGCTCTGTAGCGCGGGCTTTTGGCTCGTACGGCACCAGGCGGGCACTTGGTGGCTCTGGGTCTGGCTCGTCTTCGTCGGCTTCAGCCTGTTCGTCACGTTCGTCTCCCCCTACGTGATCGAGCCGCTGTTTTTTCGGATGCAGCCGCTCGACGTCGAGGGCCTCGAGCGCGAGGTGAAAGAGCTCGCGGACCGAGCGGGCGTGCACGTCGGGCGCGTGCAGAAAATGGACGCCTCGCGCCGCAGCGCCCATTCGAACGCCTATTTCACGGGTCTCGGCCGCGTGAAGCGCGTGGTGCTTTTCGACACGTTGCTCGAGCAAATGACGCACCCGGAGATCCTCGCCGTGCTGTCGCACGAGCTCGGGCATTGGAAGAAGCACCACGTGCTCGTGCGCACGGTGGCAGGGTTCGCGCTCGGCTTTTGCGTCGCGGTCGCCGTGTACTGCCTGGTCGACGCGCCGTTCGTGCCCGCGCTCGTCGGGCTTCCAAACGCGTCGTTCGCCGCGCGCCTCGTCGTCCTGGGCGTGCTCGGCTCGCTCGTGACGTTTCCGCTGACGCCCCTCGGCGCCGCTTGGTCGCGCCACGACGAATGGCAGGCCGATCGCTTCGCCGTCGAGCTCGCCGGTTGTGCGCCGGCGCTCGCGAGCGCGCTCGCCAAGCTATCGCGCGAGAACCTCGCGAACCTGCACCCGCACCCCTTCTACGCGAAATTCTACTACTCGCACCCGCCGGTCACGGAACGGATCCGGAGCTTGCGCGGCTTGCCCGTGTAGCTGCCCGCCATGGGGCAGGCATCACAGGTTCGCGCCGACGTTGCCGATCGAGATGCTGGGTCCGAAGATGACGGACCACGGCTTGCCTCGGGGGCCCGCCGCCGGCGTGGCCAAGTCCCGCTCGAACCAGAGGTGCAGGTTGATGGCCGCCTCGGTGAGCGAGGAGCGGTTGGCGAAAGGGATGCCGATGCCGAGTCCCCCGACCGCGCCGGCCTGCGACAAGCTCTGCCCCGTGGTGCTCTGCGCGCCGGCGAGGCCGATCACCATGACGCCGAATTCGAGGTTCAAAAAGCCCTCGTGCCCTTCCTCGTCGAGCCAGGTAAGCCGCGAGATGACGCCGAAGTTGAGGGACAGGAGCCCGCTGTGCTGGGCGTCACCGAAGCGATAGAGTCCGGTCGGAATGGTGGGAGCCGCGTACAGGCGCGCTTGCCCGCTGCCGATGATCACGCTCCATTTGAGGGCGGGCTCGCTCGTGAGCATCTCCGCCGCCCCCGTGTAGTGCGTCTCGTCCGCGATGTGCGTGAGACGCACCGTGATGTGATCGAACTGCGCCTGGACGCCGTGGATCCAGGCTTCGAGCGGCTCTTTACCCGCGCGCATAATCAGCGTTTGTGACGCATGGACGTCGGTGCGGGCGGTGCCGTCCGCGCGCAGCACGTCGATCTCGAGCGAGAGCTTCTGCGTGCCGTACTCGGCCATCAGCCGCTCGCGGTGCACGATGAGCCGGCAGCCGTCACGGAAGGAATAGGGAAGGTGCTCGGTTTGGCCGGGCTCGAGGCGCACGGGTTTGCCGTGTCCGTCCGAGCACGTGACTTCGGCGAGCGCCTGCGGGTGGGCGAGGGTGCCGGCCAGGGGCGCGGGAATATTGACCTCGTGGATCGGCCGCCCGAGTGGATCCTCGAGTACGGCGAGATCGACGCCGGCAAGCTCGGGCGGCACCCGCGTGCTTCGGTATCCGAAGCGCAGCGTGGAAACGCCCGACGCGAATTCGTCGCCGATGACGAGCGTGCTCCGGCCGCGAGTTTCCGTTCTGTAGACGCCGTCGATCGGTAAAAGCACGAGACTTACGCCGTCGCCGGGCGGCGGTACGTGCACGACCGCTCCGCGGTTGCTCGGAATGAACGGCAGCCGCGGCAAACCAGGGATCTCGAGCACGGAACGCACGTCGGGGGCCGTGCGCGTCGGCGAGTGCGCGACGGCGACCGGGATTTCGGCGCTGCCGCCGCGGACGGCCGTGATCGAGATGTCCGTATCCGAGAGCCGCCCGAGTCGGAGCAGCACCCACGCGGTGTCGGTCTTGCTCTCCGTGCGCACGACTTCGATGGGGCGCGTCTCTTCGAGAAAATGAAGCGCGCCGAGGTCGGCAGCACAGCGCCCCTCCAGTTTCATGACCGTCAGCGTCGAATCCACGCCGCGCAGCGGGGGGCCCGCGGCGAAGGACATCGGACAGTGGAGGACGGAGAGCCGCAGTGTGGGCTTCGTTTCGACGTGTTCGTCGTGCTTGAACGCCACGCCATGAACGAGCGTCAGCTTCACGTCGACGGAGCTCACGAAGCTCGTTTGGCCGCGCACGACCAGCTTGCCGTTCGCGAGTGAGCAAGCGGCGCCGCTGCACTCGACCGAGACGACGGCTTCCGGGTGCGCGAGCGGGACCTCGCCGACCCCGGTCGAGAGATCCACCGCGGCGTCCGCGGGAATGAGCCGCGAGACCAGCACTTGCGCCGGAGTAATCGTGAATTCACTCGCATCGAGCGGTCTCCCGTCCGCGTCGAACACCGTCACGTCGGCGCCCTTGCGCCCGCCCGCGGGAATGTAGGAGAGCTCGAGCTCGCTCGGGTCGGCGGGCAGATCGTGCGCAATCGACCAGACGCAGCGCTTTTGCGCTCCGGCCGGCTTCGGGTCGTGACAGACGTCCGCGCCCGATGCGGAGCGTGCCCGCCAGCTCACGCCGAGCTCGCGCAGGCCGCGCCCGCGCATCTCGAGCGTTCCGGCGTCGACGTCGAGCGTGACGGAGCTCGGTTCGAGGCTAGGTGCGTCGCCGACGGCGACGAGGGTCACCGCCTCGTTCGTCGTGCTGCAGGCGGCCCGCTCGGTGGCGACTCGCAGGTCTACCGCCTGCCCTAGGGACTGCTCGTTGTCCGGCGGCTGGACGGCAAGTCCAGTCCCGACGACCGTCCAGCCGCCTGCAGGCTTCTCACAGGCGATTCGGCCGCGGCCGAGGGAGATTGGCTTCCCTCCGACCGGGGCCTCGAGCGTGTCCGCTCGAGCCAGCCCCGAAAGCGACCAGACGAGGGCCGCCGTCGCGGCCGCGACCAGCCGCAGCAGGGTCGAGCGCCGCCGCTGCCACCTTGGCAAGTCGTACGAATTCACGCCTTGGGGACGCTAGCAAAAGCCGGCGCATCAAGACACGACCCAGGAAATGCACGCCGGAAGGCCCAGACTGTCGCGCAATGCCCCCACTCGTCCCATGGGTCGGCGCGCCGGGCGGAGTCCGCGCGGGCGACCTACAAATAGTTTGAACTCAAACGACTCGGGTGGCAAAACACCCGAGCGTTGTCCGCTCCCGAACAAACGGGTCCCCGCTCGCTCGCGGATGCGGAGCTCGAAGCCCTCCGGCGCTTCCTCTGCGAGCACGTGGAAAGCTTGGAAGAGCTCGCGGTGCTGGCCGCCCTGCGCGCGCGCCGCGCGGCCGGCCCCGTGGAGCTCGAGGCAGTCGTGCGTGCCACGGAGCTACCGACGCCCTCCGTCGAGGAGGCGCTCGCGCGTCTCACGAAGGCGGGGCTCGCCTTGCAAGTGGGTGACGCGGTGCGTGCTTTTACGTTCGTCGAACGCGACGGCGACTACGGGCGGCTCCTCGAGGGCGCGATTGCGGAGTACGCCCGGAATCCGCTGCAGGTGATGGCGTTCATGACGAGAAACGCCATCGAGCGGGTGCGTGGCGCAGCGCGGCGAAGGTTCGGTGAATCGCTGCGTGGCGTCGAACCGAAGAAGTAGGCGAACGAGCGCCAAGGAGTGGCGCTATCGCACATCGTGCGCCCTAAATGCGTCTCCCCGCGCGATGTCACGCTGCTCGAAGGGCGAGCGGTGATATCCTAAGATAGTAGGCAGTCGTTATCTCGAGCTGCTGCCTCGAACGACCATTTGAGCAACGTGCCCGTCTGGATCCGGGGCTTCGCGTCACGCGCGCTCCGGAGAACTCACGCGATCATCGCGTTCGTGCTGCCGCTCTGCGTGGCGGCCGAAGCGACTGCGGAAGAGCCGAATTTCGAGTCTGACGCAGCGGAGACCCCGCTGCTGCTCGCGATGGCGGATGAAACGCCGCCCGCGGAGCTCGCGACGATTCCGTCCGCGCAGGTGATATCTGAGGCGCCACCTGCCGAGGCGCAAGGGGGTGCGGCTTCGAATATCGAACCACGCCTCGAGCCGCCAGCGCGCACCGACCCTCCGCTCCCCAAGCCCGAGCGCCGCCTACCTCCGGCGAGCGCAGCGACCCTGCCGGCTTCCGGGAATGGAGTGCTCCTCGGTTTGCGCCTGCCGACGTTCATCGCGTTCGGTATCGGTGGTCTCGGGGCGGGCGGTGCGGTCGTGACGCGCCTCGCCGCGACCGCGCCGTACACGGACCCGAAGCTCAGCTGCAACGGTCGCTGCGCCGACGCCTCCCACACGCTCGGCATGACGAGCACGATCCTCACCGGGCTCGCCGTCGGTGCGCTCGGGACGGGCGTCGTGCTCGCGCTTTCGGAGCCGGCGCGCGAGAAAAAGCCGCTCGCACCCGTGCTCAAAATGAGCGTGTCGCCCAGCAAGGCGGCCGCGAGCGCTTCCTGGACGTTCTGAGCTTCGGTTCCGAGCCGGCGCCGGACGCCGCGGCGCGCGAGCCGCGCTTCAGACGCGTTCGAACACCGCGGCCGCACCCATGCCGGTACCGACGCACATCGTGACCATGCCGTACTTCTGGTTCGTGCGCCGGAGGCCGTGCACGACGGTGGCGGAGCGGATCGCCCCGGTTGCACCGAGCGGGTGCCCGAGCGCGATCGCGCCGCCGAGCGGGTTCACGCGCTCTGGGTCGAGCCCCGTATCGCGGATCACCGCGAGCGATTGGGCGGCGAACGCTTCGTTCAGCTCGACCCAGCCCATGTCCTCGAGCTTGAGCCCCGCCTTCGCGAGCGCGAGCGGGATCGCTTCCTTCGGGCCGATGCCCATGATCTCGGGCGGCACGCCGCGGATCGCGAACGACACGAAGCGAGCGAGCGGCGTGAGGCCGTGCTCCTTGAGCGCCTTCTCCGAGACCACGACGAGCGCGCCGGCGCCGTCGGAAGTCTGGGAGCTGTTGCCCGCCGTGACGGAGCCCTTCGCCGCGAACACGGGCCTGAGCTTGGCGAGCGCTGCGAGGCTCGTGTCGGCGCGCGGACCTTCGTCGGCGGCGAACGTCGACCGATTCAGCCGCACCTCGCCGCTAGCGAGATCCGGCGCGTGATCGACGATTTCGAGCGGGCTGATTTCGGCGCTGAAGTGACCGGCCTGTTGGGCGCGAACTGCCTTCTGGTGCGACGCGAGGGCAAAGGCGTCTTGGTCCTCGCGCGAAACCTGCCAGCGTTCGGCCACCTTCTCGGCGGTGATGCCCATGCCGAACGCGATGCCGAGGTTCTCGTCGCGCGTGAAGATTTCGGGGTTGAGCGAGGGCGTGTTGCCGCTCATCGGGACCATGCTCATCGATTCGGTACCGCCCGCGAGCATGACGTCCGCCTCGCCGACCCGAATGCGATCCGCCGCCATCGCGAGCGCCGTGAGCCCCGAAGCACAGAAGCGATTCACGGTGACGCCGCCCACGTGATCGGGCAGACCGGCGAGCAGCACGCTCGAGCGCGCGACGTTGAGGCCCTGCTCGGCCTCGGGCATGGCACAGCCGATGATGGCGTCCTCGATCAGATCCGGATCGAGGTTTTTCGCCTGCGCGACCGCCGCGCGCAGCACGTGGACGAGCAGATCGTCCGGGCGCACTTTTTTGAGGCTGCCGCGCGGCGCCTTGCCGACCGGCGTGCGAGTGGCGGCGACGATGTACGCGTCTTGAACTTGTTTGGGCATGGCCGTCAGTTCCTCACCGGTTTGCCGTCTTGCATCATGCCGACGATGCGCTCCTGCGACTTCGGGTGCATGAGCAGGCTCGTGAACGCCTTGCGTTCGAGGCCGTACATCCACGCTTCGTCGACCAGACTGCCGGCCTCGACGTCCCCGCCGCACAGGATCGTCGCGATCGTCCTGCCGAGGTGGAGGTCGTGCTCGGAGATGAAGCCGCCCTCGCGCATGTTGACGAGCTGGCCCAGGATCGTCGCCGTGCCGCTGCGCCCGGCGACGCGGAAGCCCTTGAGCTTGAGCGGCGGGCGATAGCCCGAGCCCGCGAGGCCCCGCGCCACGCCGAGCGCGCCGCCGAAGAGCTCGTGCACGTTCATGACGACGGCGTCGGACGGCAGCAGGTACCCCATGCGCTGCGCCTCGAACGCCGACTTCGAAACGTTCGCCATCGCGGCGTTGAGGAAGTACTTCTTCAGAAAGGCGAGTAGCGGTGTGTCGGGTGCGAGCGCGTGCTCCTCCGCCGCGCGACGCGCTCCGTAGAGCAGGCCGCCCGCGCCCGGGATGAGCCCGACGCCGACCTCGACCAACCCGACGTAGCTCTCGACGTGCGCGACGCGGCGGGCGCACGCGAGGGCGAGCTCGCAGCCGCCGCCGAGCGCGAGCCCGGCGAGCGCCGCCACGACCGGCACCTCGGCGTAACGGACGCGCAGGAGCGCGTCCTGGAGCGCCTTTTCTTGGGCTTCGAGCGCCGCGACGCCGCCCGACATGAAGAGCGGCATCATCCCCTTGAGATCGGCGCCCGCCGAAAACGGCTCGCCCGGACTCCACACGACGAGCGACCCGAAGTTCCGCTCGGCTTCGTCCACCGCGCGCGCGATACCCGCCGTCACTCCCGCGCCGATGACGTGCATTTTCGTCTTCAGCGACAACACGAGCGAGTCGTCGTCGAGCGCCCAGGCGCGCACCGAGTCGTCCTCGAACACCGTACGCCCGGCGCTCTCCGGGTTCGCGCTCTCGCCGAGCAGCGACGCGCGAAACACCTGACGCCGGTACACCGGCAGGTCGCGCCGCGGTACGAACGAGTTCGTCTTCGGCGAGTACGAGCCTTCTGGCGTGTGCACGCCGCGCGCTTCGGTCACGTCCTTGCCGAATACCCAGTCGGGCAGGGGAGCGCGCGTGAGCGCCGTTCCCGCGTCGATGTCGGCCTTGACGAGGTTCGCCACCTCGTGAAAGCCGGCGGCTTGCCACGTCTCGAACGGCCCGAAGGTCCAGCCGAAGCCCCAGCGTAGCGCAAAATCGACGTCGCGCGCGGAGCTCGCGATGCCGGCGAGATGGTACGCCGCGTAGTGAAACTCGTCCCGCAGCACGGCCCACAAGAACTGCGCCTGCGGGTTCTTGGAATCGTGCAGCTGCCGTAGGCGCGCGCGCGGATCCTTCTGCTTGAGAATGGCGGCGACCTCGTCGTCGGCTTTTGCGCCGGACGGGACGTAGTCCCCCGTCTTGGGGTCGAGCTTGAGGATGTCCTTGCCGACCTTCTTGTAGAAGCCCGCGCCGCTCTTCTGCCCGAGCGCGCCCGCTTCGATCAGCCGCGCGAGCGTCTTCGGCACGGTGTAAAGCGCGTGGAACGGGTCGTCCGCGAGCGCGCTTTGCATCGTCCCGATGACGTGCCCGAGCGTGTCGAGGCCGACCACGTCCGCAGTGCGAAAGACACCAGACTTGGCGCGCCCGAGCCGCGTGCCGACGAGATCGTCCACCACGTCGATGCCGAGGCCGAAGCGCTCGGCTTCGGCGAGCGTCGCCAGGATCGCGAACGTTCCGACGCGGTTTGCCACGAAGTTCGGCGTGTCGAAGGCCCGCACCACGCCCTTGCCGAGCACGCGCGTCAAAAACGATTCGAGATCGTCGAGAATGGCGGGTCGAGTCCGCGCATTGGCGATGAGCTCGACGAGATGCATGTAGCGCGGCGGATTGAAGAAGTGCACGCCGCAGAAACGTTCCGCGAGCTCCGCTGGAAAGCCCTCGGCCAGGCGCGCCAGCGGCAGCCCCGACGTGTTGGACGCGAAGATCGCGTGCGGGGCGAGGAACGGCGCGACCTTCGCGTAGAGCTGATGCTTGAGCTCGAGCCGTTCCGCGATCGCCTCGATCACGAGATCGCAATCGCCGAGCCGCGCGAGGTCGTCCTCGTAATTCGCGGCTTCGATGTGCGCCACGTCCTCCTCGTTCGCGAGTGGAGCGGGGCTGAGCTTCTTCAAGCGGTCGAGCGCCCCGAGCACGATCCCGTTTTTCGGCCCTTGGGGTGCCGGCAGGTCGAACAGCACGACCTTCACCTTGGCGTTGACGCAATGGGCCGCAATTTGAGCGCCCATCACGCCCGCGCCGAGGACCGCGACTTTTCGGACGAGGAAGTGACTCACACGTTTTCTCCCTGTTTCGGCTGGCGGCGAGCTTAGCAGCATCTCGTGCCGCTCGACGCGTGAGCGCTGGAACGAAGCGGCGAGGCGCTTCCGGAGGACGTGTCAGTGCGAAGCGGCTGA
Source organism: Polyangiaceae bacterium (assembly GCA_025936045.1). Classification (GTDB taxonomy): domain Bacteria; phylum Myxococcota_A; class Polyangia; order Polyangiales; family Polyangiaceae; genus PMG-095. The sequence continues at coordinate 21,042 of JAICUB010000001.1, forward strand.
CCGGCTCGGCGGTCGACGGGGCGGGATGACCCGCGCACCCGGCTGCCTCAGTGCGCGCGAGGTTGACCGAGCTTGCCGCGTTCCGCTCGAGACGGTCCCGGCAGGGGCGGTGCGTCCTCGGGTGGCGGCCCGCTCAACAAGCCTTTGGAGCGCGCGAGGGTCAGGATCGCTTCGACGGCGGCGCGCTCCGAGCGTTCGACCTTGGAGAGCACGCCTTTTTCGTTTTCGTGCACGAAAAATGTCCCGTTGCGAAAGCCGAGCTGCAAAAAGCCGGCGAGGATGGCGCGCTTCACGGCCGAGATGAAACCGGAGCCTTCGAGCAGCACGTGATAGCTCGAGCAGAGCTTGATCACCTGCGGCATCATGGCGTTCATTTGCGCGCGGGTGTCGCCTTCCGGCGGGGGCGCGTTCACGGGCACGCGGGTGATGAAGACGATCGGGCCGCCGGTCGCGGTGCGGATGAGCTCGACGCGGTTGAGGACGCGTTCGAAGTCGGTCTTGTTCGGTTTACCCCAGAGGACGAATACGGCGCCCTCGACGCTGACGATTTCACAAGCCATGGCTCGTCCCACTCGATGTTGAAAGCATTGGCAGTCGTCTTCGGTAAGGCGCTCGGAAGCGCGCAACTATCCTCTACGGACACTCGGTCCGTCCCTTTATGCCATCGTGCCGGGTTCGCGTGGGACGAACTTTGGCTCGAGACCCGGTGCGTGTGCGTGGGCGTTTAGCCTACACGCCCGCACGTCACTCGGCCTCTCGCGTGACCTCTCGCGCTGGCCGCGATTCGAGCCCGAGCTGCTGCTGCGCGCGCGGGCTCACCCTTGGCGCGCGTCCGCGGTAGCTGACGTATTCGGACGGCAGCTCGCGCAGCGCGGCGTGGTCCGGCTTGGCCCCTTCGATCGCTTGCGCGATGAACATGTGATGCATGATCGCGAGTGAGAGCGTCCCGTTCGCCTCGGGGTCGAGCCCCATGTCGAGCGTGACGGCGGCGACGGCGATGCCGATGTTCGGCTCCTCGTGCCGAGTCGCTCGTACGACCTCCGCTACGGCCTCCATCGTCTTCCAATACGGCAGAAGGTGCCTGCCGCGGCGCTCCACGCACGGCCGGAAAGCGACCAGGCGTTCGTCTTTCTTGCGGTATGGCGTGCCAAAGCCCCAGACGAAGCGGTTCTCGCTCAAATACGCGTCCACGACGGCTTGCACTCGCTCGGGCTCGAGCGAGCCCGAGAGCTCGGCATGAAACCGGTGCAGTACCTTCGCTGCTTCGCACCCGGTGTACGGGCCGACGCGCCCGCCGTCCAGCATGAGCACACCCGCGGCGAGAGCCGGCATGATGCGCCCGTACGACGCGATGGTTCGCGTCAGCTTGAGTGGCCAGATGCGCGGGTCGGCGAGCGTGTTTACCACCGCGGCGTCGTCGAGCATTCCGGCCTCGTCCGCCGTGAGACGGCGCCCCAAAATCGACAGTCCTACCAAGCCCGCAAGGGACTCCCGGCCGGTGAGGTCCTCGAACACGCGATGTCCGAAGTAGCGATGTTCGTTCCAGCCCCAATGAGCGGTGCGCGTCGGCTCGTCGAGCGGCGGAACGGGCGGCGCAGCGGTACGCGCGCTCATGGCCGCTCCAGGTAGCGGTAGTTCGGGAGCTTCATCGGGTAGTGCGTGAAATCGGCGGCCTTCTTCGTCGCGGCCTCCGCAAACGCGACGGGCAGCCGCGCGTTCACGATGGCCGCTTCCATTTGTTTGCGCTGCTTGAGCCCCGCGCGGTAGAGCACGCAGAGCAGCGCCGCGTTACGGGTGAGCGTCGTTCGGAGCTCCGGCACCGCCAGGCCGGTTTCGGCAAGGGCGCTCGTCAGGCGGTTGCTGCTCGCCCGATCTGCCTCGGTCGTCGCTCGAAAAGCCGCGGGCGGCTCACCTTCGGGCCGATCGAGCCACGCGAGTAGCTCGACGTGCTCGTCGAGCAACCTGCGCGCCTGCTCGGCGAGCCCGATCGCGGCAACCCCGATGGTCGCGCTCATGGTGCCGCCGCAGAGCCGGGCGAGGGTGGCCGCGTGCACTGACGCGTGCGCAATCGAGACCGGTGCGAGGAACGCGAGCGCCACGCGCAGCGCCGCGGAAGCCTCCGGCGCCGGCAGCTCGCCCGTGAGCGACAGGCAGAGCAAATCCGTAGAGTCGTAGTGGCGAGCGAGATCGGTTTCGACGTCGTAGCCGTGGAGACGCGGTGAATCACCGGGCGTCACGACGCGCGCTGACAGCGTACTCGGAAAGTCAGCGGACTCGAGCGGACCCTCGAGCTCGAACGTGGGATCTAGTGGGGCGACTGGGGGCATTTCTAGGCCGTCTCTCATGTGGGTGAACCCCCGCAAACCCCCCCTACGGACCCAGGGTGTGAGGGCTTAAGGGCGCGCGACCGAAATTTCGTCTACCGCGGGGGTGATGCGCGGAGCGCCGCCGGGGACGCGGGGGCCCTAGGTGGAAACCCGTAGGGGTTTTACTCAGAGAGCCGCTTTGCCGGTGTCGCACGCCTCGAAGGTGCCCTTCTCGAGGCCCCGGCGGAACCAGGCTGCCCGCTCCTTGGACGAGCCGTGCGTCCACTTCTCGGGGTTCACGGTGCCGCTCGCGCTCCGCTGGAGCCGATCGTCTCCGACGGCGACCGCGGCGCCGAGCGCCTCGTCGATGTCGCCTTGCTCGAGCAGGTTCCGCTGCTCGGTCGCTCGCGCCCAGATGCCGGCGTAGCAGTCGGCCTGGAGCTCGATGCGTACGGAGCCGCCGCTCGCGCCCTCGCCGTGGTCGGCGCGGTCGCCGCCGCGCAGGTGCTGGACGTGATGCCCGACCTCGTGCGCGATGACGTACGCTTGCGCGAAGTCGCCCGGCGCGCCGAGCTTTTGGCTGAGCTCGTCGAAAAAGCCGAGGTCCACGAAGACGCGCTCGTCACCGGGGCAATAAAAGGGTCCCATCGCCGCGGAGCCGTAGCCGCACGCCGTCCGCGTCTGATCCGTATAGAGCACGAGCTTGGCGTGCCTGTACGTCTGGCCCTGGTCCGCGAAAACGCGCGTCCACGTCGCTTGCACGTCGTCGAGCACGAAGCCGACGAACTTGGCGCGCGTCGCCTCGGCCGAGCCGCCGGGTGCGGGCGTGCCGCTCGAGAGTCGCGAACCGGACGAGCCGCCGAGCAGGAATTGCGCGCCGAAGTACAAGCCGGCGGCGACGACGATGCCGCCGATGCCGAAGCGCGAGCCGATATTGAGGAGCAGCCCGAGTCCGCCGAGCCCGCCGCCGCCGCCGCCGCCGCGGCCGCGTTCATCGATGACATCGGGGCTTTCGTGATCGCGGTCCCATTTCATGGCGTTGCTCCGCCGAGTCCCGCCGCGCGCTCGAGGACGCGGACCACGCCAGCGATGTCGTCGCCTCCGAGACCTTGGGCGCGTGCACTCTGGAACACTTCGCGCACCGCGGCGAGCCCCGGTAGCGGTACCCCGCGTTCGCCGCCTTCCGCGAGCATCAACGACTGGTCTTTCACGAGGAGATCGATCGAAAAGTGCGTTTCGAAATTGCGCTCGCGGATCGCCTGGCCTTTGAAGGCGAAGTAAGGCGACGCGTAGCCCGACGCGGCGATGACCTCGAGCACCTGACTCACGGAGAGGCCGCCTTTTTTCCCCAGGACGAGCGCCTCGCACAAGCCCTCGAGCATGAACGAAATGAGCGTGTTGCCGCAGAGCTTCATGAGCGCGCCTTGGCCGCTCTCACCGCAATGGATGGCGCGCGCGCCCATCGCGAGCAGGATCGGCTCGAGCTCTTGGTGCAGCGCCGCGGGGCCGCCGGTCATGAAGAGCAGCGAGCCGCCGGCGGCGGCGTTGCGCGAGCCGGTCATCGGCGCTTCGAGCGCCGCGGCGCCACGTTCCTCGAACGCCCTCGCGATGCGCTTGACGAGCGCGGGCGAGACCGTGCTGCATTCGATGTAACGAAAGCCGGGACGCGCGCCGGCGAGCACCCCGTCCTCTGCGAAGACGACGCGCTCGACCGCGTTCGGATCCGCGACGCACGTCACGACCAGGTCGGAGCCTTCCGCGAGCGCCCGCGGGCTCGTCGCGCTTTCGAAGCCGAGCGCACTCGCGCGCTCGGCCGTGCGATTCCACACCCGTACGCCATGGCCCTTCTGCGCGAGGTTTTTCGCCATGCCGGCGCCCATGATCCCGAGCCCCACGAATCCGATTTGCATGGCCGCGAGGGGACCACGGGCGAGCAAGCGCGTCGAGCGCGCTCGGTGCGGCGTTTCGACTCAGCCGCCCGTCAATCGGCGCGCCTCGGCTCAAACCTCCGTGGCGAGCCGCGGCTCGGCGGCCACGACGGGGCTCTTCCGCAGGTAGACGACCCAGGTGAGGACTCCGCACGTCGCGTAAAAACCGAGGAAGCAGGCGAGCGCGGTGAGCGGCGAGCCGGTCGCTTGGATCGACGCGCCGAACGAGCGTGGAATCAGGTACCCGCCGCAGGCGCCGACCGCCGAGACGAAACCGAGCACCGCCGCGCTTTCGACACGCGCAAGCTTCAGCGCTTCCACTTGCGCTTCGGGACCTTGGTTCAGCGCCGCGCGCAGCTTCTGCTTGCGGAAGATCACCGGGATCATGCGGAAGGTCGAGCCGTTGCCGACGCCCGTCGTCACGAACAGGACGAGGAACATGCAGAGGAATCCGGGGAAGCTCCGGTTGCCGAGAAAGTGGATCACGCCGACCGTAGCGAGCGTCATGGCGAGGAAGGACGCGAAGGTAAGGCGGGCTCCACCGACGCGATCCGCGAGCTTACCGCCGAGCGGGCGCGCGACGGAACCGACGAGGGCGCCCAAGAAAGCGAGGTTCGTCGTCACCTCGGGAAATTGAGTTTTGAGCAAGAGCGGGAAGGCGGCCGAATACCCGATGAAGGAGCCGAAGGTGCCGATGTAGAGCCACGCCATGATCCAGGTGTGCTTGCGCCCCGTGACCGCGAGCTGATCCCTGAAGCTCGAGCGCTGCGACGCGAGGTTGTTCATGCAGCGGTAGGCGCCGAAGACGGCGAGGCCGATGAACGGCAGCCACATCAACCCAGCGTTTTCGAGGTGGAGCTTCGGCGCCGGCAGGCTCGGGTTCAGGTTGAGCCAGGCCGTCGTGATCAGGACGGGCACGAGCAGCTGAACCGTGCTCACGCCGATGTTGCCGCCGGCCGCGTTCAAGCCGAGCGCGAAGCCCTTCTCCCGGTCCGGGAAGAAGAAGGAGATATTGGCCATACTCGAGGCGAAGTTGCCGCCCCCGAGCCCGGCGGTCGCCGCGGCCGCGCTCATCAGCCAAAACGGCGTGCCCGGGCGTGTGACCAAGAACGCGAGCGCGAGCGTCGGAACGAACAGCAGCGCGGCGCTCACGATCGTCCAGTTGCGGCCGCCGAAGCGCGGCACCGCGAACGTGTACGGAAAGCGCATGAGCGCGCCGACGAGGCCGGGCAGCGCGACGAGCGTGAAGAGCTGGTCGGTCGAGTAGTGGAAGCCGACCTTGTTCAAGCGCGGCGCCGTGACGCTCCAGATGAGCCACACGGAAAAGCCGATATTTTCCGCCAAAATGGACCAAACCAGGTTGCGGGTCGCGATGCGCTTGCCTTCGCGGCGCCAGAAGCCCTCGTCCTCAGGGTTAAAATTCGAGATCCAGGTTCGTGCAGCGTGCGCCATGAGCGAGTGAAGCCTCCTGCCGCGTGAGCGCGGGCGACTCTCAGTATTGAAAATCCGCGTGCCGCCACGCAAAGCGATTGAACGCGAAAATTCGGTGCTTTTCGGTTTCCAGGGCGTGTCTGAAACGCGCCGTCAATCGAACGCCGTGTGCGGAAACCTCGAGGCCCCCGCGCGAAACACGAGCGAAAGATGCGGGCCGCGCCGAGCGCCCGCGAAACGGGCCGTCGGTTTACGTCCGACTCGCGCCGTGTCATCACGGTCGGGATGCGTCTCGCGCTGCGATCGGGAGCCTGCGTCGTGGGTTTCGCGGCGTGTTCCTGTGCGGGGGCTCCGGACGCGCCGAGGGGCGTCGAAAAGTCGGCGATCAACGCCGGCGAGCTTTCCACCGACGCGGACGACGCCGTCGTTCAGGTCCGCGTCGTTCGCCCGCCGCCGCTCGGTGGGGACATTTGCACGGGGACGCTGGTCGCGCCGAACCTGATGCTCACCTCGCTCGAGTGCGCGACGCTCTTCGACAGCACCTTGTCGGTGAGCTGTCGCGCTGACGGCACGCTCCAGACGACGACGACCAGCGGCGGCACCATCGGCGATCCGGTCACCCCCGAGGACCTCCGCGTGTATTACGGCTCGTCGCTCGACGATGAGCCGCCGTCCGCCTACGGCCAGCAAATCTTCGTGACCGGCACGACCGAGGTTTGCGAAGACGACCTCGCCGCCGTCGTCCTCGATCGCGCGCTGCCGTCGAACGGCTACGGTCTGAGGCTCTCGCGCGACGTGCGCGCGGGCGAGGAGCTCACCGCCATCGGCTGGGGGTATTCGATGTACGACGCGCGCTTCAAGCGCACCGTCACGGTCAGCGACGTCGGCCCGGACGACGTGAGCGACGGCACGAGCGCCGCCCCGCCGCGCTCGTTTTTCGTCGGCAACGGCCTGTGTTGGGGCGACCGCGGCGCGCCGGCGCTCTCGCCGGACACCGGCCTCGTTGCGGGCATCTACGCGCGTCCGATGAGCGGCGGGCTCTGTTTCGGTCCGGATGGCCCCGACGAGGAAGGCGTCAACCGCTTCGTCAAGCTCGCGCCGTACGAGAGCATGCTGCGTGAAGCTTTCGAAGCGGCCGGAGCGACGCTGGTCAGCGACTTGCCGAGTGCGCCGCCACGTCACGAGAGCTCGGGCTGTGCGGTGGCAGAGGGCGGCCGGGGCGGCTCGAGCGGACTGGCAGGCTGGATGTTCGCACTCGTCTCCGTCGTCATTCTTCGAAAGCGCTCGGCATGAAGCGCCGAAGACTCGCGGTTTTCGCGCTCGGGTTGACTGCCTTCGCGCTGGCGTGCGGCAACGACCGCGCCGTGCCGAACCCGGCGAGCGGCAGCGGCGGCACGGGCGCCACGGGCGAGCTCGCGTCTGCGGGGGCGCCCCCGGATTTGACGCCGTTTTGCGCGCAAGTCTGCAAGCTCGAGGCAGCGGTCGATTGCAGCAGCGGGGTCGCGGTCCCCACCGACGGCGACCCCGACGTGCCCGTTGACGAGCCGAGCTGCGTCGCCGATTGGTGCGAGGAAGAGCCGACCGGGCTTGCGAGCCCCACGCCCCAAAAACCCTGCGAACGTGAGTGGGCAGCTTACGTCGAGTGCTCGGCGAACCAGACGTCCGATGCGTACGGCTGCTACGGGCCGTTCCACACGAGCGTCGACCCGTATCTCTGCGTTTACCCGGAGCTCGAGGACTACGACAACTGTCGGAGCTCGGGCGGTTCCGAGCCGTATCCATCCGAAGACTGAAATGACCCGCAGAGCGTCCGCTCGCCGGTCGGGAACACCCCCCTGCATCCATTTAAAGTGCAACCAATGGGTTGCACAACGCCGGGGACGCGGTATATGAGCAACCAAGAGGTTGCACATGACATCCAGCGACAGAATCGAGAAACAAGTCACGTTGAAGGCGCCCGTTGCCCGCGTCTGGCGCGCCATCGCCGACGCGCGCGAGTTCGGGCGCTGGTTCGGCTTCACGCTCGAGGGTGACTTCACGCCCGGCAAGTCCATGCGCGGCACCTTCACCGGTAAGGTCGACGAGGCCGCGCTCATGGAGCATCAGAAAAAGCTCGGGTTGAAGCCGTCCAAGCTGAACCTCGGCGCGCTCGACGCGTCCTTTTGCACCGTGGAACGTATCGAACCCGAGCGTTACTTCAGCTTCCGCTGGATCCCCTTCGGTATCGACGCCGAGGCGGACGTCGCGAACGAGCCGACCACGCTCGTCGAGTTTCGGCTCGAGCCGGTGGCCGACGGCACGTTGCTCACCATCGTCGAATCCGGGTTCGACCGCGTGCCGGCGCACCGGCGCGAGCGCGCGTTTCGCATGAACGAGGGCGGCTGGGCTGCGCAGGCCGAAAACGTGCGGCGGCATGTCGAAGGCGGCTGAGCGGGCGGCGGCGCGCGTCTTTTTCGCGCTGGGCGACGGCACCCGACTCACCGTCGTGCAGAAGCTCGGCGCGGGCGGCGCGCTTTCGGCGACGGCCCTCTCCGACGGAGCCAAGGTGTCGCGGCAGGCGATCGTCAAGCACCTGCGGGTACTCGAAGGCGCCGGTCTCGTGACGCCGGCGCGGCGCGGGCGCGAGGTCCTTTATGCGCTCGAGCCGCGCCGGCTCACGGAGGCGCGCGTGTTCCTCGACGGCGTCTCCGCCGGCTGGGATCGCGCGCTCGAACGGCTACGGCTGCTCGTCGAAGAACCCGAGTAGCGCCAGGTGCGCGCTCGAATCCAGTCATCTCGTACGTCCGAGGTCCTGAGGCGGGCGAGGTCGAGGGCGGGCAAGTTGCCTCCGTGAGGCGAAGCGCGACCTCGGCGACGTCGGCCGCTCTACGCGAAACCAAGCTGGTGGTCTTGACAACGTAACCCTGCTGGCTTGCCTCTTGCTCCCTCGAGCTCGGAAGGTGAGGCAACATGATCGCAAAATATGGAGTCACGAGCGTTGCGGCGCTCGTGATGGCATGCGGTGGTGTGTCGACGGAAAACGCCAAAGAGCGAGCGGATCCAGTCAGTAGCGCCTCCGAAGCGGAAACACTGGCCTGTACGGAGGGGACGGCGTCGAGCGGCTGGGTTGGCGGTGGCTTCGGCAACAATTCCGGCAGTTTCAGCGTCGACGTCGAGGCGACGCCCGGCTCTGGTGACGAAGACGCGCTCGTCGGGCTCGCCGTGAGCGCGCCGTCCACCTATTCCGAGCTCGCGGCGAGCGTGCGTTTCAATACGGACGGCATGATCGACGTTCGCGACGGCGACTCTTATCGTGCAGATTCGAACGTCCCCTATCGACCCGGCGAAAAGCGTCATTTGCGGTTCGACGTGGACACGGTGAATCACACCTATAGCGTCGCGGACCTCGCGGGCGAGTGGGGCGATTACTACGTCGCGTACGACTACGCGTTCCGAACGCAACAGGAGAACGCTCAGAGCCTCGGTTTTTACGGCGTGAAGGTCGATGACGGCGGAGGACTCGGCGTCTGCAACGTGATCGCGCAAAATCACGCTTGCGCGTCGGCCGCTGCGGGCGAGGGCTTCGTCAACCTCGCGTTCGCCCCACAAGACCGCTTCGTCAGTATCGAGTTCGATGCCACGCCGAGCGCCGGCGATATCGATGCCGTACTCGGGGTCTCGAGCGCGGCGGCTGCCGGCTTCGACGACGTGGCCGCGGCCGTGCGCTTCAATCCGGACGGGAGCATCGACGCGAGGGACGGCGACGCTTACCGACCTATCAGGCGGGACAGTGCCGGGTCTCCGGCGGTCCAATACACGGGCGGCACGACGTACAACTTTCGCCTGCTCATCGACGTCCTCGCTCACACCTACACGGTGGTGCTGAACGACGGCGATACCCTCGCGAACCTCGGGTTTCGCACGCAGCAGGTGAACGTGCCTTCGCTCGGCAACGTGGTGCTCGAGTCGGACGGCGATACGGGCACGGTCACGCGCTGTAACCTCGTCGTTGCTCCCGCGTGGGACGCGGCCTATATGCATGACGCTGGGAGCTCGGGTTCGAACCCGGTGCCGCTGCCGGACGGCCGTTATCTGGACGTGAGCCCGACGCAGACGGTGATCCACGACCCCGCGGGGTTTCCCGCCGGAACGGCGCCGCTCTCGGGCCCGCTCGCGGCCGACGCGGCCGGTAACCTGTACCGACTGGGGACGTTCTCCGGCACGTTCGATGCGGGCACGGGGCCGCTCACGAGCACGGGTGGCGTCGACGTCTACCTGGTCAAGTACGATCCCGCGTTTCATCCCGTGCGGGCCGCGCGCTTCGGCGGAACCGGTGATGACAGTTTCGGGGGCCTGGCAGTCAACGCCGGCGGAGACGTGCTTTTCGTGCTCGACCAAAATCTCGTGCGCGTCGATGCGCACGGCGACGTCGCCTACGACTCGGTTCCGTTCGGGGGCGGGCTCTTCGCGCTCGCGCCCGACGGGAGCGCGATCTGGCAGGACTATCCTGGTCCCGACCGAGCGCTCTCCATCACGAAGCTCGACCCGAGCGGCAACCGTGCCTGGACGCACGTGATGCCCATCATGGAGGGCGGCGTCGAGCTCAACGGCCTCGTGGCGGACGCGTCCGGGGGCGCCGTGTTCGCGGGCGAGATCGAGGGTAAATTCGATCTCGGCGACGGCCGCACCTTCGCCATCGAAGCCCAGGAAGACGGTCAGGAGACGTACATCGCCAAGCTCGATGCCGGGGGCTCTCCCGTCTACGCCAATGCCACGACCATCAGCGATTTCGACGGTCTCACCGCCGACGGAATCGGCAATGTCGCCGTCTCAGGCTCGCACGTGAACCCCTTTTACGCGATGCTCGAAGAGTACCGTCCCGACGGCTCGCTGATTCGCCAGCTCGACGGCGGGAAGCTGCTCTTGCCGTCCATGCCCATCGGTTGGAGCGAGGGCGCGGTGAGCGCGGATTGGCCGGGCAACCTGTACTGGAGGTTCGGCGCCGGCCCCCTGGACTTCGGTACCTTTTTCGTGAAGCTCAACGCGCCCTAGCGGCTTTCGGTTCCGCATCGGGACAGCTGCCGTTCCAAAACTCCACCCCCGCGCGCGTGCCGATCCAATAGCCGCCCTTCGGAGCGGCGATGAAGGCGGTCACGTCGCGCGCGCGCGCGGGAAGCGGGACGGTTCCGTCGAGGGGGCCGAGCCGCAAGCCGTCCATCGTGGCGACGGCGAGGCACTCGGCATCGAGGCGCGTGATGCCCGCGGGGTTCACGTAGCCGGGCGACCGGTCGAGTCCCCCAGCTACGAGCCCCGCGGCGGTATTCCGAAAGGCGACGATGCCGGCGCTGTACGTCCCGGCGACGAGCGTGTCGCCCGCGTAACTGAGCGCCGTCACCCAGTCGTCGGGCAGCGTGCCGAGCACGATCGCAGCTCGGCCCAACGCCGCATGCTTGCCGGAAAACTCCGAGCGTGTGCCCCAGAACAGGCCGCTCGTGGTGCCCGCGAAGAGCCGCCCGCCCGCCTCGGCGAGCGCCCATACCGAACGAAAGGGCGCGCCGTCTTTCTTGCCGTAGGTTCGCACTCGCTCGCCGTCGACGAAGACGAGCCCCGCGTCGCCACCCGCGATCAGGGCGCCGCTCGTGGAAACGGTGAGCGCGTGCACGCCGCCCTCCGGACCGAGCCGCATGCAGCTTTTGCCCGCAGGACAGCGCGCGAGCCCGCGGGCGCTGCCGACCCAGAGCACCTGCTCACGCTCCGACCAGGCGAGCGCATTGACGTGCAAGCTCAGAGCAGCGTCGCTGACGGGGCGTAGCGTCCGCCCCCGCTCGAGAACGTAGAGCCCTTGGTCGAAACTCCCGACGTAGAGTCGCTCGTTCGACGCGACGAGCGCGCTCACGTCGAGGCGCGCGCTCACGTCGAGGTTCGCGCTCGATGTTTCGGCCGCGCGCGCCGGGGCGCCCCCGAGGAAGCTCGCCGCGGCGGCGAGCAGCGCGAAAAATCGAGCTATTTTCACGGGATTTCGAGCTCCTTCACGCCGTGGTTCAGCGCCTGGTCGAAGCCGACCACGCGCAAGGTTCCGTGCGAGAGCTCGGCGCGCGGGACGAGCGCCCTGAATTTGCCCCACGCGAGCGCCGTGAGCTCGCGCACGCGGCCGCCCGGCGTCCGGAGCTCGACGCGGCGCAGATCGGAGAGCGCGGGTTTACCGGTTTCGCTCACGAGCACGGCGACGAAGGCCGAATCGCGGCGCCACGGCTCGAGCTTCACGTCGAGCTCGGGCGCGGTCCGATCGACGGTGTAGCGGACGCTGCGCGCTTCGAGGCTGCCGTCGCGGTGCACGATCCGCACGACGGCGTCGTACTCGCCTTCCGCGGCGTCGCGCGGCACGAGGAAGCGCACCATCCACGCGCCGCGGCCGCCGCGCGCGTCGAGATCGTACGTGGCGCGCTTGGTTTCGCCGAAGGGGAACTCGACGCTGACCGCGAGCGCGTCGCGTTCCGCAGCGACGAAGATTTCGGGGTCGCCGGGCTGGACGCGGTCGGCGCTGATTTGGGCGCCGTCGGCGCTTTCGAGGTCCTTGCCCGTGACGCGAGGTGCGTCGTCCGCTTGCTTTTGGCGGCGTTCGATGGCGAAGCGCGCATACGCTTCTTCGCTCTCCAAGACCAGGAACGAGGTGAAGCGACTCATGACTCCGTAGTCGAGCGACGCCTTCACGACGTCGGCCGGAGCCGCCTCGGTGCGTTCGAGCTTCTGAATGAGCGCGGCGCCGTAACGACGAGCAATGCCGCCTGCGGCTTCGGGCTTCTGACGGGGCAGGAGGTTGACGGTCCCCGTCCGCGTCGGCGCGCTCACGTGCAGTCCGAGGAGCGGGTCGGTGCCGTGCGGCGCTTTGGCGAGGAGCACGAGCTCGTCACCGGGCTCGAGCGACGCCGGACCGGTCTGCAATACCTCGACGCCGGGAGCGGCGACCACATCGACGGCGCGCAGGTGCTGCCGCGGGTGACCGAGCCGGACGGCGAGCGACTCGACGTCCTCTCGGCGGCGGATCCGCGCGCGCCGGCCGCCGCTCACCTGGGCGAGCTCGGTCGCGAGCGTGTCGTCGATGGAGGCGCCGAAAAGGACGGGAAATACCGGCACATGCGCGAGCTCACGCTCGGCGAGCGCCCGCAAATCCTGCGTTCGCGTGACACCCCAGGTCGGTTCGCAGTCGCCGAGGTAGAGCACCGCGCTCTCGGGGACGGCTTTCGCGAGCCGTCCGACGAGCTCCAAGGCTTTGCCGAGATCGGAAGCGCCGTCCGGCGTGATGGCGCGCAGGGAAGCGAGCGCGCTTTCGAGCGACCGAGGAGTCACGGGCCGCATGCCCGTGGCAGCCGCTTTGGCGACGACGTCACTCGTGACGACTTGGAATTCTGCGCCGGGCGGCAAGCTCGCGAGCAGCACGCCGAGCGCCTCGAGCTCCTTCGGGTACTCTTCGAGCGCGCTCCGCGAGGTGTCGACGACGACGAACCAATGCTTCGGCGCCGGCAGCGTGTCCGCGGCGATGCGCGTCCAATCGGGTGTCACGCGCACGAGCGAGTAGGCCGCGTCGGCCCGCTCCTCACGCAACACCGGGCTCGCGCTCCGCGCGGGCGCCGTGAACACGCGGTTCGCCTGCACGTTGCGCTCTTCTACGACGCGTTTGCCCTGCCAATCGACGATGAGCTCGGGCAACGACTCCGCGCCCGCGGGAGCGCTCGTCCCTTGCACGAACTCGAGGCCGCTCGACGTGCGCCGGAGCGGCGTCAGGTAGCGGAGCGTCACCACTTTGGGCCGTCGCGGCTCGAGCGGGAAGACGCGCATCTTGAAGGTCGAACCGTGCTCCCACTCGAGGAGCGCCGGATCCGTCATCGCGTCCACCGTGGCCTCGTACGCCTTCTTCGCTTTCTCGCGCTCGACGAGCTCGCCCTCGACGAGCTTGCCGTCGATCTCCAGAGCAAGCCCCGTGAGAAGGGCGCCGTCGGGCATCGGAAATCGGAACGTGCCTTCGAGCATGCGGTCGGCGTCGTTCACGAAGCGATGGGTGACTTCGACCCTGGCCATGTCGCCGAGTTGGTCGGCCTTCACGTGCACGCTTTCGAGGCGGAGCCGCAGCGTTTCGCCGGAATCGCCGCGGGCCGAGAGGCTCCCGACGCCGCCCGGCTCGCTTTCGACGCGTGAGGGGACGAGCGTTTCCGGGCCGCGCGCTCCGGGTGCGGCGCTCGGCGCACGCGAGCAGCCGGCGAGCAGAGCGAGCGAGAGCGTGAGTCCGAGCGAGGGCCGGAACCGAGTGACCATCACGCACCCCCCGGGGCGACGCTGATCCGCGCGGCGGTGACGTGGTCCTTTTCGACGAACAGTCGATACGGGTACACGCTGCGGCGTTCGCTCTTACGCCCTTCGTCGAGCACGACGATGACCTCGCCGCGCGCTTCGGTGAAGGCGCCGGGCCGCGCGCCGAAGTAGTCGACTCCCACGGTGTAGACGCCGGGAGTCGCGCCGTGCGCCGTGAAGCTCTCGGGACCGTAGCCGGTCGTCACGTCGTCGAAGAGCTGCTCACCGTCGCGCGCTTCGCGGTGATCGAACTTCACCGTCTCGCCGCTCGGCGTCGTGACCCAAAGGTCGATGTCCGTGCGATCGGTGTCCCACGTGAGAAACACCTTGATGTCGTTTTCGATGCCGCCGTGCAACCCGAGCTCCGCGATGCGGCGGTCGAGCTCCGCGACGCGCGCCGTGTCGCCGCGCACCTCCGCGGCGAGCCGGTCGTGCGCCGCGAGCTGCCCGAGACGCTGGCGGGCGGGGTAGCGCACCGCTTCCGGAACGTCGGGGGCGTCGGCGATGGCCTGGAAGCGATTCGCCGCTTCGGGCAGCCCGAGCCGGTACTCGACGTCCGCGAGCTCGAAGGCCGTGCGCTGGTCACTCGCGATGTCGAGCGCGGCGAGCAGCTGTTCGCGCGCGCCCTCGAGGTCGCCCGCTTGCTTGAGCACGGTGGCGAGCGCGCGCCGGGCCTGCACGTCACGCGGCAAGAGCTCGACGATGGCGGAATACGTGCGCTGGGCCTGGTCTTGCTCGCCTCGCTCCGTCTGGATGTCACCCAAGAGCCGCACCACGACCAGGTTGTAGGCGTCGTGCTCCCGCCAGCTCGCGGCGGCGCGCTCGGCTCCGTCCCAGTCGCCGCTCGCCATCAGAGCGCGCGTGAGCTCGAAGCGCGCGTCGCGCAACTTCGGATCGCGCGTGACGGCCTCGCGCAGGGCGTCGATTTCCGCGGCCGAGGGACGAGCGCGATGGCGCGGCTCGCTTTCGACGGCACTCACCGTCAAGCGCGTCGAGCCGCGCGGCTCGGCCCGAGCGGGAGCCGCAAACACCAGGAACAAGCAACCGAAGGCGAAGGTCGTACGCATGGGCGGACCCCTTCGCAACGCCCGTGCCGCGTGGCGTCAGCACGAAAATGGCTCGAAACGGCGCGTGTCGCCGGGCTCCGTGTGTCCGCGGGGACGCAAGGCGCCGGCTTCGAGCCACAGCTCGGGCGGCAGCTCGCCCCGTGCCGTCCCGGCTAACGCCGCCGGTTCCAGGCGGCGAGCTGAAAGCGTCCCGCCTGTTCCCTGAAGTCCGAAAGCGCGCAGGTGCCGATCGCGAAGAGCCGGCCCTCGCTCGCCGGCAAGCCGAGCAGGCGAGCCGCGAGCACTCGCGAAAGATGGCCGTGCGAGACGGCGCACACCGTGCGGTCCGGATCGCCCGCGCGCAGGCGCGCGATGAAGCCGTCCACGCGCAGCGTCGCCTGTTCCATCGATTCGCCCCCGGGACAACCGTCCTTCCACAACGACCAGCCGGGCGCTCGCGCTTGGATTTGTGCGGGCGTGAGCCCCTCGAAGTGACCGTAGTCGAACTCGGCGAGCTCAGCGTCGAGGATGAGCTCGGGCGTCTCGCCCAAGACGAGCTCGGCCGTGCGCACCGCGCGCTTGAGGGGGCTCGAATGGACGGCGGCGACGGCCCCGCCGGGGCCGAGCACTTCGGCGAAGACGGCGGCGGCCGCACGCGCTTCTGCTTCGCCCTCGGCGCTGAGCTCGAGATCGGTACGGCCGGTGTGTTGGCCGGTCACCGTCCAGGCGGTGGCCGCGTGACGCAGGATGAGGAGGCGCACTACTGACGATATTGCGGCGCGGCCGCGAACGCCTGCCCGAGTGCCGTCATCATGGGCGTGCCGCCCGAGGTGTACACGTCGTTGTACGTGTTCCAGGGGTACCAGGCGTAGCGCTCGACCTGGGCGTGCTTGGCGAGCATCGGAATCGCCGCGTCGAAGAAATCGAGCACCGTTTGCTCGTCGGTGTTGCTCGAACCCATGCAACCGAACTCCGTGACCCAGACGGGGAGCCCCCACTGCGACGCCCAGGTCACCGCGCCCTCGAGCTGACTCGCGACACAGGAGCCCTTGTTCCAGCCGTACCAATGCATCGCGATGAAATCGACGCGCAGATTGTTCTGCTTCGCCTGCGTCATGAAGTCTTCGAGCCAGGAGCGGCCGTCGTCGGAGACGGCGGGGCTGCTCACGCGGATGCCCGCGTTCTTCGTGATTTGCGGCCAAAGTGCGATCGCGTCGGCGACCGACATGTTCGCTTGATCGGACTTATTCGGCTCGTTGAAGCCGAGCACGGTGGTGTAGCCGGCCTTGGCGATCGAGTCGATTTTCGAGACGTCGCTCGAGCCCCAGATCATCGGCACGAAGTACGGGTCGTTGCAATCCGTGCTCTTCGGGGTGTCGCCCCAGTTGTAACACCAGGTGGCTCCGAGCGCGGAAATCTGCGCGGCGGGGGAGTTCGCGAGGCCCTTGTACGGCGCGTTACCGGGTTCCGGTTGCGTCGGCTCGCCGGGGACGCACGCGACCTCGACTGCGAGCTTCTTCGTCGTGTCGTGACACGGGTCGCCGCCGAACGCGGAGTTCGTCGCCGGAACGGAGCAGCTGCTCTTGCCCGCGCACAACGTTTGAATCGTCGCCGCGCTCGCGCCGGCGTCGCAGCTGCTCGTCGCGAAGCTCCCGCAGGTCCCCGTCGGCGTGCCGAAGCTCGCGAACACGACCGAGTCGATGATTTGACCGGCGGGGCACGTGAGCGTTGCGCTGTCGTCCTCGGCGGCGGTGCCGCAGACCGTGGTGCCGGCAGCTGCTCCCGCGCTGCCCGCCATGCCGCTCCCGGCGGTGCCGCGCCCCGCGCTGTTTCCGCCCGCGCCGCGGCCGCCTCGCGCGCTCGCGCCGCCCGAGCCCGCGCCGGCTCCGCTCGCGTTCGCGTCGCCGCCCGCTTGAAGCGCGCCGGCCGACGCGACCGTCCCGCCCGTACCATTGCCGGCCGTGAGCGTGCCGCCGGCCCCGCCGCTGCCGTTCGTGGTGTTCATCCCGCCGGCCGCGGGCGGCAGAGTGCCTTGTCCGGCGCTCGCGCCCGTCCCACCGTCGGAGCCCGCGCTCGCGTTGCCGGCCGCGGCACCGTCCGCGCCGGCGGTGGTCTTACCGCCGCGGGAGTCGGCGCTCGACGAGCATGCCGCTGCCGCGAACAAGAGTGAGGGAACGCCGCACGCGAACGCGGTGAGACGGAGTGAGCGTGAGTGAGCGATGTGCCCATTCTCGCACGCGTTCAGTCGGCTCACCACTGGCGGCCGCTGACGGTAAAAGCTTTCAGGTCGACCTCGACGGCGGGTATCTCCGCGAAGTGGTGCCGTAAGGCTGCGGAAAAACCGGTGCAGGCGTCGCGCGCCGCCGTCACTTCTTCTTTTCGACGTGACCGCCGAAGCCGAAGCGCTGTGCGGAGAGGATCCGCGCCTGGAAATCCCCTTCGCCGCGCGAGGTGAAGCGCTGGTAGAGCGAGGCGGAGAGAACGGGGACGGGGACGCCCTCGTCGATCGCCGCCTGCAGCGTCCAACGGCCCTCGCCGGAATCGGAGACGTGGCCGCTGAAGCCGGAGAGATCCTCGTCGCGCACGAACGCTTCGGCCGTGAGATCGAGCAGCCACGAAGCGATCACGCTGCCGCGCCGCCACACCTCCGAGACGTCGCGCAGGTTGAAGTCGTATTGGTAGTGCTCGGGGTTACGGAGCGGGGTGGTCTCCGCATCGTGCTCGCGCGTGGCCTTGCCGATGCCGGCCGAGTTCAAGATGCCGAAGCCCTCGGCGTACGCCGCCATCAGGCCGTACTCGATGCCGTTGTGGACCATCTTCACGAAGTGGCCCGCGCCGCTCGGCCCGCAGTGGAGGTAGCCCTGTTCGGCGGTGCCTCCGACCTCTTCACGGCCGGACGTGCGCGGAATGTCGCCCCGACCCGGAGCGAGCGAAGCGAAGATGGGGTCGAGCCGCGCCACCGTCTCGGGCTCGCCGCCGATCATCATGCAGTAACCGCGCTCGAGCCCCCAAACGCCGCCGCTCGTGCCGACGTCCATGTAGTGGATGCCTTTCGCGCGGAGCTCGCCCGCGCGGCGGATGTCGTCCACGTAGTACGAGTTGCCGCCGTCGATGCAGATGTCGCCGGCCGCGAGCACGGGGCGTAGCTCGGCGATCGTCGCGTCCACGACGCCCGCGGGTACCATGATCCACACCGCGCGCGGCGCCTGGAGCTTGGCGGCGAATTCGGCGAGCGAGCTGCTGCCCTTGGCGCCCTCTTTGACGAGACTGGCGACCGCGTCCGCGGAGCGATCGAACACGACGCACTCGTGCCCGCGCCGCATCAGCCGGCGAACCATGTTGGCGCCCATCCTTCCGAGACCGATCATTCCGAGCTGCATGGCCGAAGGCGTACCTTGCGCGTCGGTGAGGAACCAGCCCCACGTCGGGGCACGCTCTGCTGTGGGCGAAAAATGCTCGAAAGCTCAGCGCGTCGCGTTACGCTTCCGGCGCCGGAACGCGAACAGCGCGAGTCCGACGGCTGCGGCTGCGGAGAACGGGTGCTTCGATTTCTCGCTCCGTGCGATGCCGCACCCCCCGGACTCCGAGTCCGAGCCGCCGCTGCCGCCTGCCGACATCGTGGTGCCGCTCCCGCTCGCGCCGCCCTGGCCGCTACTCGACACGCTGCCTCCACTCCCGGAATGTCCGCCGCTCGTCGCGCTTCCGCCGGCTCCCGTCATGAGGCTGCCTCCGCTTCCGGGAGTACCGCCGGTTCCGGTCCCTCCGTTGGCGGAGATGCTACCGCCGGTTCCCCCGGCGGCGGTCCCGGTGCCGCTCGTGCCGCCGCTCGACGGCATCACGCCCGTGCCCGCAACGCCGGGCATACCACCGGCGCCGGGCATGCCACCGGCGCCCGTGCCGCCCGCCGGGCTAGCGCCACCATGACCGCCCGAGCTCGTCGCGCCAGCCATGCCGCCTGCACCCGGCGCGCCGCCCATGCCGCCCGCGCCACCCATGCCGTTGCAGTCCGGCTCCGGGTCGGCGCCGCCGGCGACATCGAGCCCGAAGAATTTGAGGATGTCGGCCTCCTCGTACGGCATCGAGTGCGTGCCGCCCGGCGACGACCACGCCTCGAATACGTTGTAGCCGCAGGCGTTGGCCCAGAACTGGCGGTCGTAGGATGCGTTGGCCGCTTTGTAGCCCTTGTCCGTCGACGTGGGGTCCGTCGGCAGATTGAGCACGTTCGTCCACTCTTTGATGGCTTCTTTGGTGTTGTTGTAGCTGATGGTCGTGTCCGCTTCGCCCTGCATGGTCTGCAGGCGCGGGCGATGTCCGGTGTAACCGGGATCCATGCCGCGAACGAGATCCCCCCACTCTTGCGCCGTCTTCGTGGTCCTGCCGCCGGCGCAGTTGTCGCTCCACTGATTGCTACTCGCGTAGCCGTCCGACCAACAACCGGCCGGAACGCCCGCTCGCGCGGAACCAGCCCGGAAGACATCGGGATAAACGGCCATGAGCGCCTGTGTCATCATGCCGCCGCCCGAGCCGCCCATCGCGTAAACGCGCGCGGGGTCGGCGCCGTACTTCGTGATCGTGTACTTCACCATTTGGGCGACGCCTTGCGTGTCGCCGCCGCCGTCGTGCGTGAGCGACGCCTTCGTGCCCACGTCCCAGCAGTTCTGTCCCGGGTTGTCGGGTAGGATCAGGATGAAGCCGTTCTTGTCGGCGGCCGCCTTGCTGAGCGGAATGTTGCCGATCTGTCCCGTCGCCGTCGAGCCGCACGAGTGCGACGAAACCATGATCGGCGGTTTCGTGGCGAGCTTGTCCGGGACGTAGATGTACATCTGCATGTAGCTCGGCAGCTTCACGCTGCCGGCCCAATCGGACTTGTTCACCTGGACGAGCGAGGCAGCGAAGCCGCGTGCCGGCACGAGCACTCCGAGAGAGAGTGACGCGGCAGCGAGAACGTGAGCTCGAAATCGAATCATGGTGGGGCGACCTTTGGAGAGCACTCAACTCGGAATCTTCCAGCGACGGACCAATGAGTGCAGAAGACTTTCACGCCGAAAAAATTGGGACCGCCGAGGTATTCCCACGGAGGGTTCGACGGATCGTGGCCGTGGCGAGCACTTCCCGCCGCGCGGCGGCGCTGCGACCGCGCCCCATTCGATCCAAGATGAGCTTCGCCCTCAGCTCGACCACGTTCGTACGCCTCCCATGAACAAGCGCCAGCGGAGTAGCGTCGTACCCATGCTGCTCGCGCTGCTCGTCCAATGCGGAACGCGAAGCGAGCAGCCGAGCGCGCCGGAGAGCGACGGCTCCAATACGACCGGCGCGCGCGGGCAGGGCGGCGCAGCCAGCGCGGGTGGTGCCGCAAGTCGTGCGTTCGGTGGCGCCCGCGCTGGTGGCGCGAGCTCGGGCACGACGGCGCGCGGGGGCGCCGGTGCGGGCGGACTTGCGACCATGCCGGTCGGGGCGGGCGGCGTCGCGGGTTCGCCAGGCACCGCGGGCGGCGGCATGAGCGGCGTGACGAGCACGCTCACGCTCGCGAGCACCGCCGTACCCACGAACGGCGCGTTCGCGGTCGCGTACACCTGCACGGGCGCCGACACGTCACCGGATCTCGAATGGGCGCCGGGCGTGAGCCAAGCGCTGAGCTACGCCGTCGCGCTCACGGACGCTGCGACGGGCGCGCCGCAGTGGATCGTGTGGGACATCCCCGCGGGTGTCACCTCGCTTCCGGCGGGGCTCGCCGCTACACCGATGCTCGCGACGCCCGCGGGTGCAAAGCAGGTTTCGACGAGCGGAAGTGGCTATGTGGGTCCGTGCCCGCAGTCGGGACAACGGCGCTTCTACGAATTCGAGATTTACGCGCTGCCGATTACGACGCTCGCTGGCGTGACGACGCAGAGCTCGCCGAGCGCCGTGGCGACCGCGATCAATCTAACGCCGCCGATCGACATCGCCGTGTTCGGCGCTAGCGCGGGCATGGCGAACGGTGGCGCCGCGGGGAGCACGTCGATCGGCGGCGGGGGCGGTACGACGTCGATGTAACGACGAGAGCGACCCGTCGCGCCCCACCCCGGTTCGCGCGGGAAGCGCCGCGGAATACCCAGAACCTTTTTACTGCTGTCCGCGCGGAATTTCGGGGGTTCCGCTTGCCTGGACGCAGGGTCGCGTGTAAGCCGCGTGAGTGGTGTTGAAAACTTGGCGTGAGGGCGTCTGGGCGGTCGTGTTTGTGTCCTTCTCGTTCGCCCTAGGTTGCGGCGACGAGAGACACTTCACCCCGCACGACGGTGCAGGCGCAGGCGGCTCGTCCGCCAACGCCGGCAATAGCGGAAAAGGCGGGAGCGCGGGTCATGGGGGCTCGAGCGCGGGCCACGCGGGCAACGCCAGCGGCGGAAGCTCGGGGTCGAGCCCCGATTCGGGCGGGACCGGAGCAACGGGCGGAGACGTCTCGAGCGGAGTCGGCGGCAGCAATCGCGGTGGTACGGGCGGCAGCGTCGCGACGGGCGGCACCGGCGCGATCGACGCGACGGGCGGCGCCGGTGAGGCCGGCTCGGGCGCGCAAAGCGGTGACGCGGGTAGTGGCGGTGCAGGCGGGGCGCCCCCCGGCCCCGTCTGCGGCAACGGCACGATCGACGGCGACGACGCCTGTGACGACGGCAACACCAAGGCCGGCGACGGTTGCGGCGCGACCTGCCAGGTCGAAGCGGGCTGGAGCTGCGACGCGCAGGGTTGCACCGCAATCTGCGGCGACGGCTTGGTCGTCGGACACGAAGCGCTCGCGGGCGGCTGCGACGACAAGAACACCGTCGCGAACGACGGCTGCACGAATTGCGCCGTGGATACCTCGTACGTGTGTGCGGGCGCTCCGTCCGTCTGCGCGAAGACTTGCGGCGACGGCATGGTCGAGGGCAGCGAGCAGTGCGACGACGGCAACGCCATGCAGAACGACGGCTGCTTCGCCTGCGCCGTGGAGACGGGCTACACGTGCGACACGAAGATGCCGACGACCTGCGCCGACATCGACGAGTGCACGAAGGGAACGGACGATTGCGACGCGAACGCGGCGTGCGCGAACACCGTCGGCTCGTTCACGTGCACGTGCAATAACGGCTACAAAGGCAGCGGCAAGACGTGCGCCGACAAGGACGAGTGCGGTTCCGACGGCGGCAACAACTGCGGGGCGAACACGAACTGCACGAACACGGCGGGCTCCTTCACCTGCGCGTGCAAGACCGGTTACAAGGGCACCCCGACGTCGGGCTGCACCGACAAGGACGAGTGCGGTTCCGACGGCGGCAACAACTGCGGGGCGAACACGAACTGCACGAACACGGCGGGCTCCTTCACCTGCGCGTGCAAGACCGGCTACAAGGGCGACCCCGTGGCGGGCTGCACCGACAAGGACGAATGCGGGTCGGACGGCGGTAACAACTGCAGTACGAACGCGGATTGCGCGAACACGACGGGGTCCTTCACCTGCACGTGCAAGAAGGGCTACATGGGCAACGGCACGACGTGCAGCGCCTGCGGCTGCGGTGCTTACTCGTGCAGCTCGACGGCCTGCAAGACGAGCTGCTCGGCCGATACCGACTGCGCCACGAATTATTTCTGCTCGGGCAGCACCTGCAAGATCGGGGCGGTTCAGATCAGCGTTTCAGACACGCATGCGTGCATCACGATGGCCGACGGGACGGTGCGCTGCTGGGGGCAGAACTCCGACCGTGAGCTCGGAACGAGCTCAGCGAGCAACTCGACCACTCCGGCGCAGGTCCAAAGCGTCTCGACCGCCAAGGTCGTAGGAGCCGGTCAGGGGCAATCGGTCGCTCTGCTCGCCAACGGCAGCGTCGTCTACTGGGGCAGGCGGATGACCGACTACGACTACAGCGCTTCGACCCCTGTCTACACGACGAGCACGACGCCAACCGCAATCGCCGGGCTCTCGACCTCCACGGACATCGTGATCTCCGACAGCGATTACGGGGCGACTTGCACGCTCGTGAACGACGGCTCGATCCGTTGCTGGGGGACGACGATTGCGTACAACAGCAGCAGCTCGCAGTTCTTGGCGGTACCCACCGACATCGGCATCGGCGGCGTCACCGCGCTTTCGACGGGAATGAGCTTCCAGTGCTTCGCGATGTCGGCCGGAAACGTCAAGTGCTGGGGCTTCGGCACCGAGAACGAGCTCGGAAATTCGGGGAGCTCCTATACCCCTGCCACCGTGGACGTAGGCGGAACGGTCTCGAAGATCCACGGCGGTGCCTATTTCACGTGCGCCCTGCTCACGACCGGCACCGTCAAATGCTGGGGCTCGAATCAGTATCACCAGGTAAAGGGCACCAATGATTTCGCAGTCGGAACGCCCACGGCGATCTCCCCCCTCTCGAACGTGAAGGACTTTGCGTGCGGGTCGGAGAGCTCCTGCGCAGTCGACACGAGTGGCGGGGTCAAGTGCTGGGGCGACGACGCGGCCGGCGAGCTCGGCGATAACAACCCGAACCCCGGCTCGGCGTCACCCGTCAGCGTGCAAGGCCTCGCGGGTCCGGCAAGCGCGGTCGGGGTAGGCAACCAGAGCGCCTGCGCCGTGCTCAAGAACGGTTCGGTGCAGTGCTGGGGTCGCTCGATCGGCGATCTATCGTCCTCGAACGCGCTCACGCCCGTGACCGTCTGGTAGTCTTCGCCGGCAACGGCGAAGGACGCGTGCCTAGCGCGCCTCCTGCGCGAACCGACGCTCCATTTCTTCGTGCTGGCGGAGCCTGACGCTGCTGGTGCCAGTCACGGAGCTTTGCGTTCCGCTTGCCTCGACGCGGGGTCGCGTGTAAGCCGCGCGAGTGGCGTTGAAAATTTGGCGTGAGGGCGTCTGCGCGGTCGTGTTTGTGTCCTTCTCGTTCGCCGTAGGTTGTGGCGACGAGAGACACTTCACCCCGCACGACGGCGCAGGCGCGGGCGGCTCGTCCGCCAACGCCGGTACCAGCGGCAAAGGGGGGAATGCAGGCCACGCGGGCACCGGTGACGTGAGCGGAGGCCGTGGTGGAAGCTCGGGGGCAACCACGGAGTCCGGAGGTACGAAGGGGGTCGGCGGCAGCGGCGCAACGGACGCCGGGGGCAGCGCGGGTGAGAGCGGCTCGGGCGCGCAAAGCGGCGAAGCAGGCGATGGCGGCGCACCTGCGGACCCCGCCTGCGGCAACGGCACGCTCGACGGTGACGATGTCTGCGACGACGGCAACACCAAGGCGGGCGACGGTTGCAGCGCGACCTGTCAGGTCGAAGCGGGTTGGGACTGCGACGCGCAGGTGCGGGGCTCCTCCAGCTGCACCTGTAGCGACGGTTACAAGAGCGACGGCAAGACATGCATCGACAAGGACGAGTGCGGCTCGGACGGCGGTAACAACTGTAGTACGAACGCGGATTGCGCGAACACGACGGGGTCCTTCACCTGCACGTGCAAGAAGGGCTACATGGGCAACGGCACGACGTGCAGCGCCTGCGGCTGTGGTGCTTACTCGTGCAGCTCGACGGCCTGCAAGACGAGCTGCTCGGCCGATACCGACTGCGCCACGAATTATTTCTGCTCGGGCAGCACCTGCAAGATCGGGGCGGTTCAGATCAGCATTTCGAGTACGCACGCCTGCATCACGCTCGCCGACGGGACGGTGCGCTGCTGGGGGCAGAACTCGAACCGCCAACTCGGAACGAGCTCTTCGGGCGACGCGACGACGCCCCAGCTGGTTCAGAGCCTCTCGACTGCGAAGCTGGTCAGTGCGGGTGCTGGACAAACGGCCGCCTTGCTCGCCAACGGGAGCGTCGTTTTTTGGGGCAATCGCGCGACGGGCTACGACTACACCGCGAACATGACCGTTTTCCCGAGTAGCCCGAGCGTGACCCCGACGGCCATCACCCCGCTTCCGACGTGCGTCGATCTCGTCGTGTCCGACAATGACTACGGCGCCAGTTGTGCCCTCGTCAACGACGGTTCGCTCAGGTGCTGGGGCGAGACGACAACGGACAACGGCCAGACCAACTTCTGGCTCGAGCCAACCAACGTCAATATCAGCGGTGTCACGGGCATATCGAGCGGGCAGAGCTTCCAGTGTGTCGCGCTCGCCGCAGGCGGCGCGAGGTGCTGGGGCTACGGTACCGAAGGCGAGCTCGGCGCGTCGGCGAACTTTGCCGCGGCTCCCGGGGTGACGACGGGTGTGTCCGGCAACATCTCGAAGATCAGATCGGGCGGTTACTTCACCTGCGTGTTGCTCACGAGCGGCACGGTGGAATGCTGGGGCGACGGCAGCAACCATGTGCTCGGCCAGAATACGATCGACGGGTTAGGCACCACGAACCCTCAGGTCGTCAACGATCTCTCGTCGGTGAAGGACTTGTCGGCCGGACATGCCAACGTCTGCGCGCTCGACACGAGCGGCGGGATCAAGTGCTGGGGCGACGACAACTACGGCCAGCTCGGAGACGGCAACCAGAACGAGGGCTCCGGCGAGCCGGTGAGCGTGAAAGGGCTCGCCGGTCCGGCGAGCTCGGTCGCCGTGGGCTTCTACAGCGCGTGCGCGGTGCTGCAAAATGGCTCCGTGCAATGCTGGGGCGTCCCCGTCGGCAATCAATCGGGCACGCCGAGTCTCACGCCGGCGACCGTCTGGTAGTCTTCGCCCGCAAGAGTGAAGAACGCCCGACTAGTGCGCCTGCTGCGCGAGCCCACGCTCCATTTTTTCGTGCTTGCGGCCGCGCTGCTCGCGGCGCAACGGTGCGTGGCGGGCGACGGACGCACGATCGTCATCACTCCCGCGCTCGAGGCCGACCTCGTACGACGCTATCAAGATCAGATGGGCAGCGCCCCGACGAGCGCGCAGGCGAGCGCGTACATCGCGAGCTGGAAGACGAACGAGGCGCTCTATAGGGAGGCGCTGCGCGAAGGGCTCGATCGCGACGACCCGACCGTGCGCAGCGTCCTCATCAGCAAGATGCGTGAGCGTGCGCTCCTGCAGACACGTGTTCCGGAGCCGACGGAGGCCGAGCTCGAGCAGTATCTCGCGCGCCATCGCGACCAGTTCGAGACGCCGCTCAGCTACGAGCACGAGTACGTCGTGTTCCCCAAAGGGGAGCCCGGCGCCGCGGCGAATCGCGCGAAAGTCGAGGGCCAGCTGCGCGCCGGCGCGACCCCCGCGTCGCTCGGCCTGCGCAGCACCGCGGCCAACGTGGACCGCGAGCGCATCGAGCAAACGTTCGGGCCCGAAGCCGCGGACAAGATCGTGCATCTGCCGCTCGGCCAGTGGCAAGAGCTCGAGACGAGCGATCGGCTCGTCCTCGTCAAGCTGACGGGAGTTTCCGGTGGCTTGCCGCCGCCGGAAGCCCTGCATGCGCGGCTCGTCGCGGCCTACAAGGGAGAGAAGCAGCAGCAGGCCGTCGAAAAGGCAACGCGAGCGATCGCCGCACGTTATCGCTTCGAGGAAAAGTCGCCGTGACGCGGGAGTGCGGCCGCCGCTTTCGGAGCGTCCTGTTCGTGCTCGGCGTGGTGCTCGGCAGCGTACTCGCGGCTCCGCTCGCCACAGCGCACTCCTTCGACACGTCGACGTTGAAGCTTACCGAGGTCAGCGCCGGAAGGTTTGCCGTTCAGTGGCAGACGACGGCCAAGACGCTCCAAGGGCTGCGTGAGCCGGCGCGCTATCCCGCGGCGTGCCGGAGGCGTGACAGCGACCTCGATTGCGGCTCCGCCGGACTCGTCGGAGCCATCGAGTTCCCTTGGCTCCGCGGCGGGCAGTCACGCGTCACGGTGCTCATCGACTGGCTCGACGGCTCGCGTTTGCTGCGGGTCGTCGACGGCAGCTCGCCGAGCCTCACCGTTTACGGGATCCCCAAAGCGGCGGGACTCCGCTTCTTGGAGCCGGTGGCGCGCGACTACACCCGTCTCGGCATCGAGCACATCCTGACCGGCTTCGATCATTTGATGTTCGTGCTGGCGATCACCATCCTCGTGCGCGATCGGAAAGCACTGCTGCTTGCCGTCACGGCGTTCACGCTCGCGCACAGCTTGACGCTCGCCGCGACGGTGCTCGGCTTGCTCAGGTTGCCGTCAGCGGCCGTCGAGACGACGATCGCGCTGTCGATCGTCCTCGCTTGCGCGGAGTGCTTGCGCCCGCCGGATTCCCTCGCGCATCGGGCGCCCTGGCTCGTGACCTTCGCGTTCGGGCTGCTGCACGGCATGGGCTTCGCTTCGGCCTTGCTCGAGACCGGGCTACCGGCGGAACACGTGCCCTCGGCGCTCTTGTTCTTCAACGTCGGGGTCGAGCTCGGGCAACTCACGGCCATCGCGGTCTTTCTCGCCGTGGGCTGGGTCGTGACGCGCATGCAGAGACGGCCCGCGTGGCTGACGCGAGCCTTCGTCTACGCCATGGGCGTGACCGCGGCCTATTGGTCCCTCGACCGCGGTCTCGCGATGTTCGGCTAACGGTTTACTGAATCGTCACTTCGCCAGCGTCCAGGCCGATCTCGTAGTAGCCATGATCGTTCCAGGGAATGGTCTGCCCTTTTTGGGTGACCGTGCCGCCTGTCGTGGTGATGCGGACGCACATGTTCTTCGGGAATTTAGCCGGCAGGGTCCACATGGCGCTCGTCGTCGACGCGGCCGGGATGAGCTTTTGTGCCTGCCAATAAGCGCCGACATTGCTGATGCCTTCGACCCAATAGCCCTTGCTCACTGCCGTTGAGATGGTCGCGGTGACATGCCCGATCGATACCGGCTGGTACGTATTCGGTTGGTCGCCGAGATCGAAGCCGTGAATCACGAAGATGCGCCACTGGCCGTCGGTGAGCGCCTTGTTCATGGTGTCCGACGCCTCGTCCGTAGCAGGCAAGTATGCGGGCAGCGCGAACGGGCTCGTCTTGTCGCTCGAGCCCGCACCCACGGTCGCGACCGGGTTGCCGCACGGGCCGCGGTTCTGGAACATCACGCTCGGGGCGACGGACGCCCACGAGGCGTCACAGTTCGGTGCGGCCATGCTGTTCGCGTTCACGCCGAAGTTGGTCATGATGAACGTCTCGTTTTGCGAGAGATCGCTCTGCGAGCCGCCCGACTGATGGCTGTACGTGTGGTTGGCCATCTCCATGCCGTCGGCCATGGTCGCCTTGTACTTCGCGATCGTCGATGAATTGCCGTTCAGCCAGTTGCCGACGACGAACCAGGTGAAGTGGCCGCCCGTCGCCTTGAGCTGGCTGTAGTCGTCCATCTGTGAGGGCCGGTTGTCGTCGAACGTGAACGACGCTGCGCCCTTGAAGCCGGCCCAGTCGAGCACCTTCATGCCGCCCGCCGCGCCCGAGGGCCTCGCAACGCCGGTCGTGCTCGGCGCGAGCGTGAGGTTATCGCACTTGACCGCCGTGCCGCCGCCCGAACCGCCGGAGCCGCCCGAGCTCGTCATGCCGCCCATCGCGCTGCCGCCGGTGCCAGGAGCGCCGCCCGCGTGCATGCCGCCGTTCGGCGCGCCGCCCGTCCCGGGATTGCCGGTGCCTGCGCTGCCGCCCGCGCCCGGCGTCGTTCCGCCCGTCGCACCCGTGCCGCTGCCACTCGTGCCACCGGTGGTGCCGGCTCCGCTGCCGCCCGAGCCGCCCGTAGCGTGGCCCGCGCTGCCGCCGGTTGCCGGCGACGAGCCGCCGGTGCCACCCGCGGCGCTCGTGCCGCCTGTCGCGCTCGAGCCGCCGGTACCGCCCGTCGTACCCGTGGTTCCACCCATGCCGCTGCCGCCGCTGCCGGGCTGGGAGCCGCCGGTGCCCGTCTTTCCGCTCGCGCCGGTGCCGCCTGTGCCGCTCGTCCCGCCGGTGTCGTCCGAAGACGCGGACGAGCACGCGACCGAAAACAAGAGCGCAGTAACCGAGATCAGGTGCTTCGAGTACAAGGGACCTCCGAGCGCGTCACCGAGAGGGTGAGATGGCTCACGCAGAAGCTACTCGCGATTGCGCCGCAAGGACTTGCGCAACACGCTCTCATTTCTGGCTCGGACCGCCGCCCCTTTACGCCGGGGACCTCGCGCAGCGCGGCCGCCTCGAGCGCAGGCGCCGCTCATATCTACCGAGGTCGCAAGTTTTCACGCACCCATGATCGCCCCACACCTCGACCGGATCGCCGGGCGCGCCGCTGCAATTAATTAGCGGTCACAACCCCGCGAAGAAATCGACCATGGCCTGCATGGCGAAGCACGGCACACCGTGCTCGGTGCCGCTGTAGCTCGGATCGTTGTGGGAGCACCAGATCGTCGGGACGACGCAATTGTCGTAGATGATGCAGCCCGGGTCGACCAGCGGGTGTCCCGAGTCCGTGCTGTTGCACGTCATCACGGACGAGTACGGCTTCGACGTGTCGGCGCAGGCGTTCGACATCCGGAATTTCGCGACCGCGTTCTTCGCGGAGTCCGCGCTCCGCTGATTGTCGTTCTTACCGTCGATGTAGAGGACGGGCATCGGGAGGGCGACGTTGTACGGATCCGCGGCGACCGGCGAGATGCCCTTGAGGTTCAAATGGTCCGCGTCGCTCTTGTGCGACAGGATGTTCACGAGGAGCTGCGCACCCGAGCTGTGCGCGATGGCGAAGACGCGGTTCTCGTCGATGCAGTAGTTCTGCAGGATGTCGTCGTACTGCGAAGTGATGCGCGAGACGTCGCCGCTGTAGTTGCTCCAGCATTGTCCGCTGTCCGGCGTGTTCGGGAACGTGCGGACGTAGCCCGTCTCGAAATCCGTGCCGTTCGTCAGGCTCACGAATTCGCTGTTCGGATTGCCGCAAGCGTGGAGCGCGATCAAAAGCGGATACGGCTTCGTGCCGTCGTAGGCCGCGGGGAACATGTGGAGCGACGTGTTGGCGACCTCGACCTTGCCGCCCGAGGGACGCCCGCCTTTGCCGCAACCTGGGCTCGGCTTCGCCGCGACGGAGTTGCCGCTGCCGGCCGCACCCCCGCTACCCGAGCCTGCTTGTGTTCCGCCCGAACCGGCGGCCCCGCCGCTCGCGTTGCGCCCTCCGGCGCCTGCACCTGTCCTGCCCGCGTTGCCCGTGCCGCCCGTCGCTCCGCGCCCGCTAGTGCCCCCGCTTGCAGCACCGGCCACATTCGAACCGCCAGTTCCCCCTTGGGCGCCGCCCGCGTTGCTCATGCCGCCGCTCGAGCCGCCGCTGCCCCCGCTTCCACCGACCGCGCCCGCCGTTCCACCGGTGACCGCCGTCGTGCCGCCGCTTCCGCCGCTCGCGCCGCTTCCGCCGTTCGAAACACTGCCGCCGTTCCCGATGCTGCCGCCGCTTCCTCCGCTGCCCGGCGGAGTTGGGTCCGGATTCGGCGTTGCCGTCGAACAGCCCGCGAGGGCCCCAGCGAAGCACAGAGCGATGAAAGGAGCGGGGCTACGCATGAACAACCGGTAAGTCCTTTCCGTTACTGGAGCCGAAGTTGGGACTCGCTTCTCCGGTCACGGCGGTGATGAGCGAATTGTAGAGCTGTCCGTTGTTCGCGTTGGCGGCGTCAACGTATTGCCCCTGCTTGATCGCGCCGCCGCCGTTGCCCCAGAGGATGAAGGGGACGTTCTTCATCGTGTGATTGCCTTCGGCGACATGGTTGGTCCAGAGGATGATGGCATTGTCCGCGAGCCCGCGGTCGGCAAAATGCTTCAGGGAGTTCGCGAGCGTCGTCATGCGCACCTGATCGATCTCGGCGTGGGCGGCCTCCGCCGTGGAGCTCGTGCCGAGGGCGCCGTCCGATTGCGTGCGGTGACTGATGTAGTGAAAGTTCCAGTTGCCGAGCGTATCGTTCGAGGGGACCTGATACACGGTGTGGTCGGTACCGTCGCCCCATTGCAGCGTCCCGGTCCGGTTGTAGTCGCAAGCGAACGCGAGCGCGACGAGCCCCATGTGGAGCTCCACGATGTTCTCGATGCCGCCGTTCGGTACGTTCGTCGCGTTGTATTTCCAGCTCGAGAGCGCGTCGTAAACGGACGTGTCGACGCCGTCGAGCGTGCAGCCGACGGTCGCCATCTGCTGGCCCATCTGCATCATGGTGCTCTCGCTGTCGCGGATTGCGTCGAAGTGCTGCTGCAACCGCTGCCTGTCGGCCACGCTGAGCTTCGGATTTTGAATCAGCGAGTTGAGCTCGGCGCGCACGAGGTCGTTCACGCTGTTGCGCTTTTTCACGAGCTCCTCGGCAAGCGGGTTCGACGTGCCGGTGCCCGTGCCGCCACCGGTGCCCGTACCGCCAGTCGTGCCCGTGCCGCTGCCCGCGGGTGAGGCGAGGCCGGTGAGCTTCTGGTAGAGCTTGTACGGGTTGTCGACCGACGCGCGCACTTTGCCGCTCGTGTCGAACGACAGTCGGTCGGCGATGTAGCCGTTCTTCAAATTGCCGGCATAGAGCGTCATCGGATCGTTGCCAGCGGTGTTGACGGCTTTCGAGATGACGTAGTCGACGGACGGTCCCGTCGCCGTCGCTTGTCCGCCGCCTCCGGTCGGCTGCATCGCAGTGAGGGCTTGCGAAAGGCCCTGCGCGTGCCCGCACCCCGTCGGTCCCGTGAGCGGAAAGTTGATGCCTCGAACGATGAGCAGATTTTTGGCCTGATCGGCCAGCGCATCCACGGCCTTGCCCGAGGAGAGCAACCCGTCGAGCGCGCCGGTGCTCGACGGCCAGAAGCGCTTCGGCTCGACGCCGCACGCGGCGCACATGAAAAACGTGAAGATCGGCTTGGCGTCCGCCGCCCAGGCCGAGCGCTCCGGCAACCCTTCGAGAAACGGCAGGCCGATGGCGATGCCGCCGGCACCGTAGAGGAACGCGCGCCGGTTGACGACCTTGCGACGCTGCTTGCGAGAGTCGATCACTGTGCACCTCCAACGTGCGTCCGGAACGCGTCGTTCTGCACGAGCGCGAGCATCACCTGTTTGAGTGACCCTCCCGAAGCCATGCTCACGGCGCCGAGCGACTCGATCACCGGTCGCTCCGCGTCCACCATGTCACGCTCGAGCGCGTAGCTCGCCATCTTTTTCGCCCAGCACTGGTGTGCTTGGGTTCCGCTCGCCAGCGCTTGCATGAGCTCAGGAGCGCCGCTAAACGTCACGTTACCCTCTGCGAGCGGATAGGTCCCCGTCGTGTCCACCGGTTGCCCGTTGTCCGTCGTGCGATAGCGTCCGACGCCGTCGTAGTCCTCGAACGCGAAGCCGATCGGATTGATGTAGACGGTGTGACAAGGTGCTCCGCAACCGTTCGTGAGCCCCTCGTAGCGCTGGCGATTGCTCTGATTCATCTCGAGCGCCGGGACGGGCGGCAACATCGAGGCCGGTGGCCCGAGTTCCGCACACAGCGTGTCGAAGTTGATGCGCACGCCGCGATGAATCGAATCCGGGTCGTTATTGATGGCCCAAAGCGTCAAGTACGGGGCCTGCGAGTACCAGCCCGTGCGATCCGACAACGTCACCTGGCTCACCCCGCTGCCCGCGACGCTCACGCCGTAGAGCGCGCCCATGAGCGGCCCGGCGAACCCGACGTTGGTGGTCAGGATGTCTTTGACACCGAGGTTCTTGCTGAAGATGTAGTCGAAAAAATCGGTCGCGGCCGTCGTGAACTCGGCTTTCAAGCCGTCGCTGTAGCCGTCCACCTTGTCCTTCGTGATGGTGTCGAACAGCGCGAGCTTGTAGAGCTGGTTGTGCATCTCGCGGATCGAGGCGACCGCGGCGGGATCCTCGAGCATCGTTTTCGCCTGCGCGACCGCGCCGTCCGCCGAATCGAACGAGCCCTGGGCCGCGGCGTCGAGCATGGCGTCGCTCGGCGTCGTGTTGCGGATCCAGAGCGAGAGCTTGGCCGCCATCTCGTAGCCGGAGAGGGGCGCTCCGGCGTCGCCCATCTCGGTTCGATAGAGGAAGTTCGGCGACTGGAGCATCGCCGTGATGACGAGCGCCGCGCCCTTGGTGAACGCGCTCTGCGTGCCCGAATACGTCTTGCCCGAGGTGTAGAGGGCGGTGTAAGACGTGACCTCGGCTGCCGTGAGGTCGCGTCGAAATGCGCGACGCCCGAAAGTTTTGATGAAGGTGGCCGGATCGGTCGTGGCGACGACCTTTTGAAGTGCCGCGTCCGTCGTCGTCACGCTGGCGGCGACGGCTTCCGATGCACCCTGGAAGTCGGACCAGTTGTCGTTGTCGACGAAGACGACTCGCTCGTTGTTGTCGAAATCGGTGACGCCCGCGACCGCGTGCAAGAACTGGTTGGATTGCCCGGTGGGGGCGCTGAGCTTCAGGATGTCGTGGACGCTGTTCTCCCACTGGCTGTTCGTGAGACGGAGAAACCGGCTGTAGATCGGCGTGCCGTCCATCGCGACGGGGCTTGGTTGGCCGGAAAGACTGGTACTGCTACCTCCGGTGCCCGAGGCGCCCCCGCTACTCGCGCCCGTTCCGCCGGTCGCAGAAGCTGCGCCGCTACCACCCGCGGGGGAGGTGCCGGTTCCGCCACTTCCGCCGGTTCCGCTGCTGGCACCGGTTCCAATCAGGTTACCGTCGGGACCGGTGACCGTGGTCGTGCAGGCCACTAGGAGAGCGACGCAGGGACCGAGCGCGAGCGCGACGTACTTCCGCATCACCCGGAGCAGTCGCGTCGGGGCCGCCATTCCGTCAAAAAATGAGGTCAGCGGGCCTGCGGGCGGTGGCGCCGGAATACTTTGCTGCACCTCGAATTCACGGCGCTTCTCAGCCGCTTTTGCCGCCGAGTCGGTCTACTCGGGCCCGCGCCGGGTCACGTCCGTCGCGAGTGCGTCGCTACAAATGAGCTCGGGCGTCATCCCGGTGTCCCGGTGGGCATCGACGAAGCTTCGGAAGACGCTAGGCTCGAAGCAATCAGCCGTGAGGGTGAAGCCCCAGCTCGACGCCGCCCACGCCGTCGAGAGGCCGGGATCGGGTGTCAGCAGCAATTGATTCGCGGCATCCTTCGGACAGCCCGACGCCGTGCAGCACGCGAGCGCCGGCTCCGTATCGGCGATCAGCTCCTCGGCCTGCGATACCTCGTCCTCGCAATCCGCACACGAGTAGGTCAGTACGACTCCGCCGTGCTCGAGCGTGTGCACCCAGAAGCCCCGGGGAATCGCCGCGGAGTACACGCCGTAGCGCGGATAGATCGGGTAGTGGTCGCCCGCTGACGGCGGATTCGTCTGGTATTCGACGGCGCTGCACGGCGGCACGTGAATCACGCTGGGGATGGGATACGAACGCACCACGGCGTTGCAGGTGCTGTTCGGATCCGGCTCTTCGGTGATGGGGTCCGCTGGAGCACTGGGCGCGCCTTGCGCGGCGAGAAGCGCCGGCGTCGCGTCCCCGCAATAGCCGTTCGGGTCGACCTCGGTCGTGGAACCGCGAGCGCCGTGTTTGCCCGAGCAACAGGCGAGGAGCAGGCATAGCGAGCAGATGAGGCGGCTCGAAGATTCGATCACGGGCGCGCCTCGACCGGGCTCGAACATCCGACCGACGGCACGAGGGCGACCCAAGGTCGCGTGGCGACTTGCATGCGGTATCCCTTGCGCCACGTGGCGCTCTGCGCCGCGCCGGAGCGCCACGGCCGCGTTTGAATTTCGGCTCATGGCGCTCCGAGTCTCATCGCGGCGCGCGGCAACGTTGGTCCGCAGTCACGGCCGCACAAGGCCTCCTGCGTCGATAGCAGCGCGTCGGCTACGCGTGTCCGGAGACCGCGGCGCTTTTGCACGAACAATCGAGGCAGCCGTGCTCCGCGCACGTTCCGCACGAGCGGCCGACTTCGCGCCGTAGCGCGGCGCGGGCACGGAAGATGCGCACGCCCGCATTGCTGTCCGAAATGCCGGTGCTCTCCGCGTAAGCCTTGACGGCGATGCCCTCGACGTCGATGCGCTGAAGGGCGTCCGCATATTCGGGCTTGAGCCCCGCGGCGAGGCGCGTCACGCATTCACAGGCGACGCGCGCGAATTCGGCGTCCGGCTCGCCCTCTCCGCCGAGCTCGGCAGCGAGCGCTTCGAGGCGACGGTTGGCGGACGCTCGTCGGCGGTGGTGGTCGATGACCGCGTTGCGGAGCATCCGGTAGAACCAGCCGACAGCTGATTCTCGGATCTCCTCGGCGCGGTCGAGGCTCTTCACGAAGGCGTCCTGCAGGATCTCCTCGGCGAGGGCGCGGCTCGCGACGCGTTGCTCGACGAAGCGCAAAAATTCGCGGTGGTTTGCCACGAGTCCTGCGACGACTTCGGGGGTCGTTTGCGGCACGGGCAGGGCGGTGTCTTCCATTTCGAGCGCAGTGTAAGACGCGCCACCCGTCTTGCACGCTGTAATGAACCGAATCGCCCTGCGTCTTCCCTCCAGAACGGCCCACGAGGCCCGAGGACGGAGAAAAATCATGGAAAACAGCAAACAGGCTCAGTGCTCGTGCGAGAAGGCGGCCTGCGAATGTGCGCGGTCCAAGCCGGAGCGCTGCACCTGCGGCGAGAACTGCGGCTGCCGCGCGGCTTGCGTCTGCGCGAGCGGGTGCGGCTGTAAGGACACGCGCTAGCTCACGGGGCTCGGGTGGGCTCCCGGCCGCCCACCCGAGCCGCCCCGGGTCCGATCGCGCCGAATCATTGTTGACGAACAATGGTTTCGTCTACACAATAGTTGTGTGCATACAATGAAGCTGCGGCCGAACCTCGTGCTCGCCATCTGCTGCTTGAGCTTGCTCCTCGTCTCGATGGACGTGACGATCGTCAACGTGGCGCTGCCGTCCATCCGGCGTGACCTCCGGGCCACGACGGCCGGGCTGCAGTGGGTGGTCGACGCCTACACGCTCGTGCTGGCGAGCCTGCTCATGCTCTCGGGTTCGATCGCGGATCGGTTCGGCCGTCGGCGCGTGTTCCAGGTGGGGCTCACGCTGTTCACGACGGCTTCCGCGCTCTGCAGCGCGGCGCCGAATTTGAGCGTTTTGGTGGTGTTTCGCATGCTGCAGGCCGTCGGCGCCAGCATGTTGAACCCGGTTGCGATGTCGATCATCACGAACGTGTTCATCGAACCCAAGGCGCGGGCGCGCGCGATTGGGACATGGGGCGCGGTCGTCGGCGTGGCCATGGGGGTCGGCCCGCTCGTCGGGGGCTGGCTCACCCAGGCGGTAAACTGGCGCTCCATCTTCTGGATTAACGTGCCTATCGGCATCGCGGCGCTCGTGCTCGCGCAGCTCTTCGTGCCTGAATCGAAGGCGTCGCGCGCGCGCCGGGCCGACCCGGTGGGCCAGCTCGCGATGCTCGGGGCCCTGGCGGCCGTGACGTACGCGGTGATCGAGGGACCGCGTCTCGGCTGGGGCTCGCCGCTCGTCGTGGGACTGTTCGCCGGCACCGTGCTCGCGGTAGTCGTACTGCTCGTGTACGAGCCCCGCATCGAGGAACCCCTGCTCGATCTCCGATTTTTCCGCAGCGTGCCGTTTTCGAGCGCGACGCTCGTCGCCGTGCTCGCGTTCGGCGCTTTCTCCGGGTTTTTGTTCCTGAACGCGCTTTATTTGCAAGAGGTGCGAGGCCTCGCGGCGTTCACGACCGGCCTGTTCACGCTGCCGCTCGCGCTCGCCGCCGTGGTGTGCTCGCCCGTCTCCGGCTGGCTCATCGGACGGAGCGGCACTCGCTTGCCGCTCGTCCTCGCCGGCTGCGGCATGGCCCTGAGCGCGGTGTTGCTCGCGAGCCTCGACGGGACGACGCCGCTCGCGCGCGTGGTCGTGGCCTACGCGGTGTTCGGCGTGGGCTTCGGGTTGGTCAACGCGCCGATCACGAATACGGCCGTCTCGGGCATGCCGCGCGCGCGAGCCGGCCTTGCCGCGGCCATCGCGTCAACGAGCCGGCAGGTCGGCGCGGCGCTCGGCGTCGCCATCGGTGGAACCATCGCGCAGGGTGGCCACGGCGCGGGCGGCGCGATGACGAGCGCGATGCGACCCTTTTTCGTGTTGGCGACGCTCGCAGGGCTCGGCATCGTCGTGCTCGGGGTGCTCTCGAGCAGCGCCTGGAGCCTCGAGACGGTCCGGCGCACCGCCGCTCTCATCGAGGAGGGCGATCGGCCTCTGCCGGGAGCCGCATCATGAGCAAGGCCGCCGATCGCGTTTGGAACACGCTCGTGAACGCCGTCATGGATACGCGCGAGGATTGGCGGCGGCGCGTGATCGAAGCGACGGGTCTTTCCTTCGGCCGCGTGCGGGCGCTCAAGCGCCTCGTCGACCGGCCTCTCGCGCTGAACGAGCTCGCCCGCTC
Source organism: Polyangiaceae bacterium (assembly GCA_025936045.1). GTDB lineage: Bacteria > Myxococcota_A > Polyangia > Polyangiales > Polyangiaceae > PMG-095. Next base: position 58,278 of record JAICUB010000001.1, read on the forward strand.
GATGACGGTGGACGCGCCGGCCGCGACCGTGGCGGTGAACGCGCTCGAAAAGCAGGGCCTCGTCGTGCGCACGCCACACCCGACCAACGGGCGTATCAAGCTCGTTTCGCTCACGCCCGCCGGTCGCGCCGTGGTCTCCCGCGTGAAGGCCGTCACCGAGCGAGCGCCCGCGCCGTTCGCGAATCTCTCCGCGCGCGAGCTCGACGTGCTCGAACGGGCGCTCGAACGGATGAAGGAGTGAAGCGGCGCGACCGCGTCGCGAGCGTCTCAGCGCCCGCGCTTCGAGCGGGAGGCGCCCCAGAGCTCGTGGACGGCGTTCGCCAGCTCGCCCGGCTGAAACGGCTTTTGCAGGAATGCGGTCACGTCTTGCGGCTGATCCTGGAACGGGAGGTCTTGGCTGTAGCCCGACACGAACAGCACCCGGAGCTCCGGGTAGCGCGCGCGTAGCTCACGCGCGAGCTCGCGGCCGTCGACGTCGGGCATCACGATGTCCGTGACCAAAACGTCGAAGGGGCCGTGCTGATCCGCGATGTGCCGTGCTTCCTCGGCGCCGCTCGCCACGAACGCCGCGAATTCTCCGCCGCGCAGGGCGCGATTGAGCACGCGGCGGACGTTCTCTTCGTCTTCGACGATCAGCACCTTGATTTGAGCGGTGCGCCGCACGGCAGCCGAGGAGGGCTTCGCGGGCGCGGGCGCCTCGACGCGCGGCAGGTAGACGCGGAAGGTCGAGCCGCGTCCGAGCTCGCTCTCGACGCTGATGGTTCCGCGGTTCTGCTTGACGATGCCGTAACAGGTCGCAAGACCGAGTCCGGTACCGCCCTCGCGCGTCGTGAAGAACGGCTCGAACAGGTGCGGCAAGGCGTCCTGGGGGATGCCGCCGCCGGTGTCCGTCACCGAGAGCATGACGTAGGGGCCGGCAATCAAGCCCATTTCAGCGCAATCCGCGCCTTCGAGCAGCGTGTCTTGCGTGGCCACGGTGATGCGACCGCTGCCGGGCACGGCGTCCCGCGCGTTCGTGACGAGGTTCATCACGACTTGCTCGAGCTGGCTTTCGCCGATGCGTACGTGGCCGCTCGCGCCGAGCGAGAGCTCGAGCCGCTTGCGCTCGTCGAGCAGCCGTCGAAGCAGCGGTTCGAGGCGTTCGATCGATTCGTCCGGCGCGAGAACCTTCGGTTCGATGATCTGCCGGCGCGCGAACGCGAGGAGCTGCGCCGTGAGCGCCGCGCTGCGCTCCGCCGCGAGGCGTGCCTCCTCGAGCAGCGGGCGCGCTTCTTGGATCGAGTCCATCGTGGCGGCGAAGGCGACGTTGCCGAGGATGGCCGTCAGCATGTTGTTGAAGTCGTGAGCCACGCCGCCCGCAAGCCGTCCGATGCTTTCGAGCTTCTCCGCGTCGCGGAGGCGCGCTTCGAGGGCGCGCCGGTCCGTCACGTCCTTCACGGTGCCGACGATCGTCGTCACCTTGCCGCGGGGATCGCGCATCGTCGTCCCGGTGGCGCTCACCCAGCGCGTACTCCCGTTCGGCAGCCGAATTCGGTACTCGAGGGGGCCGAATTGCTGGGTGACGAACGTGCGCTCGAGCGCCTTTTTCACGCCGTCGAGGTCTTCGGGATGCACCCATTCGGTGAAGAAGCGCTCGAGGCCCGGCATCGACTCGCCGCGCGCGAGTCCGAAGACGCGGCCCGCGACTTCGTCCCACGTTCCCGCGCCCGTGGCCGGGTCGAAGCTGAAGGTGCCGAGGCCCATCGCTTCGAGCGCGTGCTGCAGGAGCAGCCGGTGCTCTTCCAGGGCCGTGACGTTCGTCGCGGTCATGACGAACGAGGTGACCTCGCCATTTTCGACCACGGGACTCACGCGCGTGAGGAAGTGGCCCATGACGTCGGCCGAAACCGGACCCATCGCGGCGAATTGCTGGACGCTCCGCGACTCGTACGCGGTCTTCAGGGCCGCGCGGGCGCGCTCGTGAAGCGCCTCCGGGAGGTAGGCCTCGAAGCTCGAGCCCAGGACTTTCGCTTTGTCGAGGCCGGGCGCGACGTGGTTCAGATCCAAAAATTTCCCGTCGAGCGTGATGCGCGCGATGAAATCAGGCACGCTTTCCAGCATTACGCGCAGGCGCCGCTCTTCGGCTTCCAATAGCTCGATACGGCTCGCGTCGTCGGCCGACATTCCCGGGCGGCACCCTACCGCGGTTCCGGGTATTTCGACACGGTCCAGGCTGCCGCGGAGTGGCGTGAGAGCCGCAGGGGCATCCAGTCAATGCGCATCTCTGCCCGGGAGCTCGCCCGCGGTCAGCCGGCGCAAAACCTGCAGGGCCGCGGAGCGGAGGCCTTGATGGACCACGAAACCGGCGTTCCCTCGGCGCAAGCCATGATCGACAGCCTGAAGAGCGTGCGCGATCGAGCGCGTTTGCAGATGCACCTCTTCTCCCTCGAAGCGCAGAAGCATTGGCGCGAAATCGAGACCAGCCTGGAAGGGCTCCAGTCGCGTCTCGAGCAAGGCGGTAAAATCGCGGACGCGCTCGGCGCCACCTTTCGCGACGTGACCGACACCGCGCGCCAATTTTTCCGCGAGATCGACGGCGCGCTGGATCTGGCCGCGCCCGTGCGCACCATCATGCGTCCGACCCCGAGCAGCTGCTCGCCGGAGGATACGCTCAACCGGGCCGCACAAATCATGTGGGATCGGAATGTCGGCGTCGTCCCGGTGGTCGACGGTAACGAGCGCCTGGTCGGCATCCTCACCGATCGCGACATCTGCATGGCCGCCTACACGCGCGGTCTGCCCACCCAGGCGATGAACGTCGCGAGCGCCATGGCGACGAGCGTCCATTCCTGCTCGCCTGAGGATTCGATTGGGCACGTCGCGCGCCTGATGGCCGAACGCCAAATTCGCAGAGTACCGGTGCTGATCGAGGGCAGGCTCGTCGGCATCGTGAGCCTCGGCGACATCGCGCGCTTCGTGGCGACGCGCGATCGCGGCAAATCGTCCGCCTGTCTCGCGCTCACGCTGACGCTGGCCGCGGTTTCGGCCGAACGACCGCGTGAGGGGGGACGCGCAGCGGCGGAATAGCAGGCGCTCCGCTGGCGCGCGTCATGCACGGGTGGGGCCGTATGAACCAGAGTCGTAAGATCCGCTACGCGGTGGTCGGGGCAGGGAACATCGCGCAAGTCGCCGTGCTGCCCGCCTTCGCGCACGCGAAGGAGAACTCCGAGCTCGTGGCAGTCGTGTCCGGGGATGCGGACAAGCGCGCCGCGCTCCGGGAGCGCTATTCGCTCGAAGCGGACGGCGACTACGCGGAATTCGAGAAGGTGCTCGAGCGCGCCGGCGTCGAGGCCGTGTACATCGCGACGCCGAACGCGCTGCACAAGGAGTACACGCTCCGCGCCGCCGCGGCGGGCCGCCACGTGCTCTGCGAAAAGCCGCTCGCCGCCACCGAGGCGGACTGCCTCGAAATGGACGCCGCTTGCCGCCGCGCGGGTGTAAAGCTCATGGTGGGCTACCGGCTCCATTTCGAGGAAGCGACGCTCGCCGCGCTCGAGACGGTGCGGTCGGGCAAGCTCGGCGAGCTCAGACTTTTCAGCTCCTTCTTCTCGCACGTGGTGCGGCCGGGCGACATTCGTGAGGAGCCGGCCCTCGCTGGCGGCGCCGCCTACGATCTCGGCATCTACTGCATCAACGCGGCTCGGAACCTGTTCGAGGCCGAGCCCACGAGCGTCACGGCCGAGATCGTCGAGAAGAATGGCACTGACGACACCACGACCGTCATGCTGCGCTTTCCGGGCGACCGGTTGGCCCAATTCTGCGTGAGCAACAGCGTGGCCGGCGTGTCGAGCTACCGTATCGGCGGCAGCGACGGCGACCTGCGGGTCGAGCCCGGCTACGAATACGTCGGCGAGCTTGCCCACTACCTGACGGTTGGAGGCGAGACGAGCAAGAAGTCGTTCAAGCGCGGCGACCAATTCGCTCCGGAGCTCAAGTATTTCTCCGACTGCATTTCTCGGGATCACGAGCCGGAACCGTCGGCGGAAGAGGGCGCGTGCGACGTCAGAGTGGTCGAGGCCATCTTTGCCTCCGCGCGGGAACGGCGCGCAATAGACCTGCCGCCTTATCAGCGCAGGCGCCGTCCCGACGCGGGGCAGGCGGAACACATCCGACCGGTGAGGAAGCAAGAGCCCGTGAACGCTCCGAGCCCCTCGCTCAAATAAGCCTCACTGGGGCGCCCGAGCGCGCCTCACTCCTCGAGATTTTGCCATATGGACCCGCTTTTGAAGGTGCTTTGGAGCAGCGGTGAAGAGCTCGGCCCCGTCGCGATGGCCACGCGCGCGGTCGCGATGTTCTTCGTGGTGCTCGTCATGGTTCGCATCGCGGGACGCCGAAGTTTCGGCCGGAAGTCCTCGTTCGACAACGTCGTCGTCATCATGCTCGGCGCGATCGCCGCGCGAGGGGTGGTCGGCGCCTCGCCGTTCGGCTCGACGGTCGCCGCGTGCGGCGTGATCGTCGCCATTCACCGCATTCTCGGGCGTCTGTGCGTGACTCGACGCTGGCTCTCGAATCTGGTCGAAGGCGAGCGCGTGCCTTTGTACGCAGGCGGACGGCTCCTCGGCGACAACCTCAAGCGGGCGTGCATCAGCGAAGACGATCTTTTCGAGAGTCACCGCCTGGAACGCAGGCGTGACGAGCTCTCCAAGTCCGAGGATGCGTTCATGGAGCGCAATGGGCGCATCAGCTTCGTCGATCGTTGAAGCGGGCAGGGACGTTAGCCGGGTGTCCGCCCGTATCCGCGTCGGGATCTCCGGCTGGCGCTATGCCCCCTGGCGCGGCGTTTATTACCCCAAAGGGCTCCGGCAAGCCGACGAGCTGGCCTTCGCCGCGAGCCAGTTTTCGACCATCGAAATCAACGGCTCGTTCTATTGCCTCCAGACGTCCACGCTGTACCGCGCGTGGTATCGCGCGACGCCGCCGGACTTCGTCTTTGCCGTCAAGGGCAGTCGCTTCATCACGCACATGTTGCGGTTGCGCGGCGTCGAGCGCGCCCTCGCGAATTTCTTCGCCTCGGGCGTCCTCTGCCTCGGGGAAAAGCTAGGCCCATTTCTCTGGCAGCTCCCGCCGACGCTGCCCTTCGACGAGCGCATCGAGCCATTTCTCGCGAGCCTACCGCGTGACACCGCCGCAGCGAGGGCGCTCGCGCGCGATCACGACGAGCGCGTGCGCGAGCCGGACTTCGGCGACGGCGTCGAGCGGAGGCTCCGGCATGCCGTCGAGATCCGGCATCCGAGCTTTTGTGTCCCACGGTTCACGGCGCTCCTGCGCCGCTATGGCGTGGCTTTCGTCATCGCCGACACGGCGGGCCATTTTCCGTACTTCGAGGACGTGACGGCCGATTTCGTCTACGTGCGCCTCCACGGAGACGAGGAGCTCTACCGCAGCGGCTACTCCGCCGGGGCGATTGCGCACTGGGCGCGGCGGATCCGCGCGTTCGGTGCCGGAGGTGAGCCGGAGGATCCCGTGAGGATCGGCGGTCCCGCGCGCTCACGCCGGAGCGGGCGTGACGTGTTCGTGTACTTCGACAACGACGTCAAAGTGCACGCGCCGTTCGACGCGCTCGCGCTCGCGAAGGCGACGGCCCGAGCGCGCGCGGTGCACGCGGGTGCGGGACGACGCGCTCGTTAGCGCCACACACACGCGTGTCGGCACGAACGTTGCGTTCAAGCGGCGCGATGGCAACACGGAAATCCAAAAAATCGAGTTCGAAGACGCGACGTTCGAGCGGCAGCAGCCGGAGCTCGGGTTCGAGCGGGCGCTCGCGCAAGACGAGCTCGCGCAAGACGAGCTCGCGCAAGACGAGCTCGCGCAAGACCAGCTCGCGCAAGACCGGCTCCCGGGGTGGCTCTCGACGTTACGGGTCGAAAGCGCAGTCGAAGGTCGCGCGCGCCATGCACGAGCGCAAGCGCGGCGAGCTGCGTTCGGGCCGTTCGGGACGTAAGGTGACGAACCGCAAGCAGGCCATCGCAATTGGCCTTTCGGAAGCGCGCCGAGAGGGCGGCAAGGTGCCCCCGAGGAAGTCCCGCAAGACCAGCGGGGGCCGCTCGCGCGGCGGACGCCAAAGTCGCAGTAGCTGACGCGTGCGTGGTTTTCCGCAGTGCTCTGGTCTCCGTCCTGCAGTGCGCGCTCGTCATGGCAACTCAAATGCGTCCGCTCGCTATCGTCACGGGGGCGTCGTCGGGGATCGGTCTCGAGCTCGCTCGCCTCGCGACGCAACATTTCGATCTTCTCGTCGCCGCCGACGAACCCGAGATCGAGAGTGCGGCCGAGTCGCTGCGCCAAACGGGCGCGGCGGTCGATGCGCTCATGGTCGATCTGGCCACGACCGAGGGCGTCGATCGTCTGTATGCAGCGTCGCGCGGCCGCCCGGTCGCGGCGCTGATGGCGAACGCCGGCCGGGGCCTCGGTCGCGGCTTTCTTGATCAGGCTTGGCCGGAAATCAGACGCGTCCTCGACACGAACGTGACGGGCACGCTCTATCTCATCCACCGCGTGGGCAAGGACATGCGGGCCCAGGGCTCGGGCCGCATCCTGATCACGGGCTCCATCGCCGGTTTCATGCCGGGCACCTACCAAGCCGCCTACAACGGCACGAAGGCCCTGCTCGACTCGTTCTCCTACGCGTTGCGCGCGGAGCTCGAAGGAAGCGGCGTCACCGTGACGTGCCTGATGCCGGGCGCGACCGAAACCGAGTTCTTCGAGCGCGCGGACATGATGGACACCAAGGTCGGCACTTCGAAGAAACAACCGGCCGACGAGGTCGCCAAGCTCGGCTTCGAGGCGATGCTGAAGGGCGATGGTGACGTAGTGACCGGCTGGCAGAACAAGCTGCGCGCAGCCATGGCGAAAATAGCGCCTTCCGGGGCGCTCGCGGAGCAGCACCGAAAGATGGCCGAGCCCGGCGGCGCCCGCGCCAAGTGAGCGTGAGCGAGAGTCGTGCTCGAAACTGCTCGGCAGAACTGAACGTCCACTTACGGAGAAATGAAACATCATGAAGGCGAATGAACTCATCCAGAAGCAACACCGTCTCGTCGAGGATCTCTTCGACCAGTTCGAAAGCGCGCGCGGAGCGCAGAAAGGCCGTGTTTTCGAGCAGATCGCGAAGAACCTCGTGGCTCACGACGCCATCGAGCGCGAGATCTTCTATCCCGCGTGCGAGCAGGCGATCGAGGACGAGGACGTGCTCGGTGAGTCCCTGGTCGAGCACGGCGTCGTGGAGTTCTGCATCTTCCGCGCGGACATGAACCAAGGCAAAGAGGAGTTCGAGCAGTACGTCACGGTGCTAAAGGAGATCGTGATGCACCACGTGAAGGAGGAGGAGAAGAGTCTCTTGCCGAAGGCGAAGCGTGCGATGGAACGCGAACAGCTCGAGTCGCTCGGCGAGCAGATGGAGGAACGCTTCGAGGCGGCGATGGAAGAGGACTTTCGCCCTGCGCTCCGCGACGCGCTCGACCAGGTACTCGCGGGCAAGACGAAGACTCAGAAGCGCGGCGCGCGCAACTCACGCAGCGCGTCGAGCTCGCGCAACTCGTCGAGCTCGCGCAACTCCTCGGGCCGGAAGTCGTCGAGGCAGTCGGCGCGCGCGTGAGCTGCGCCGGCCGGCGTGAGACGCCCACGAGCTCGGTGGAGGACGATCTTCCTCACTTGTCGTCCTCGTCCTCGCTTTCGTGTTCGCTCCCGCCGGCCGCTTCGTCCTCGTCATCTTCCTCGTCCTCGAGCAAATCGAAGAGCAACGCTTTGGCGCGCTGGGCGCGCAGGTTCTCCTCTTTTTGACATTCGTCGAAGAACTGTTCGATTGCGGGCGCCTCCGCCTTGCGAGCGTCGTCGATGTACTGCTGGTACGTCTGGACGCCTTGGAGCGCGTGGTAGAGGACGCTCACGACGCCGTAGAGGTGGTCGGGAGCCGCTTTGGCGCCGCCGTTCTGCCGCATCGAAGAGCTCGCAGCGCTCTGCTTCCGGGCTTGTTGGGAGTGGGCTACTTGCATTCGGTTCGCCATGCTGTCCTCCAAGTCGAAGGGTGGAACCCACGGGGCTGCAGGTCGTGTGCCGGCTTCGCCGCCGACCTCGCGTCTTCGTCGCGGCTCATCCGCCTCGGCAGCGACACTTTCGGCGCCTCGCAGCGTTTGTGCGCGGTGCGATGGTCCACGCCCGGGTGAAGCTCTTCTGTAGTCGAGTACTCCAGGCGAGCGCCGCCGATTCGGATTTCGTGGGGTCACGCATCGAGCATGAGACTTCTCGCCACATGGTCGTGTGGTGGGAGGCCGGGTAAGGTCGCGGCTCGGTTCGTGCGTCGCTTCGTCCGCGAACCATTGGCATTGCGAGCAGCTCAATGAAACGACTTGTTTTGGTCGAACCGGACGGCGGCGGCCGAAGTGAGCTCGCCGCGCAACTGCGCGACGACGGCAACGAGGTCATCGAGGTTGACGAGCAACACGCGCTTTCGCTCTGCCGTGAACGCGTCGACGCCGTGTTCGTTTGGACCGCGCGTGAAGCCCGGCACGCCGCCGACGTGCTGCGGCAGCTCGACGGATGCCCGCGGCCGCGTATTGTGTTCTACGCGACGAATCCGAGTCGAAACGGGTTCCCGCGGGGCAATGTCGCTGGAAATCCGCCCGTGCTCGTCGGAGAAACGCCCGCGATGCGCGACTTGCGCGCCACATTGCGGCGACTCGGCTGCCGGCCGCGCACGCACGTGCTCGTCGGAGGGGAAGCCGGCAGCGGCAAACAAACCGTCGCGCGCGCGCTGCATCATGCGACCAGCGTCGCCGACGAGTTCGTGCATTTGACGCCCGCGCGCTTGAGTGAGCTCACGGCGGGGGCACTCCCGTCCTTCGACGCGGGCGTCACGCTGTACCTGCCGTCGATCGAGGACGTGGACAAATCCTGCCAGGGACGCCTCGTGGAGCTACTCGCCATGCACGAGCGCTTCGACGCGCCGCCGCTTCGCCTCGTGATCGGGCTCTTGCGTTCCGGACAGCAAGTCTCGTTGGGCCGCTTGGTGGAACGCGCCGTCCATCCGGCCCTTGCGGCGCGCGTCCCCGTGCTGCTCGACCTCTTACCGCTCCGGAAGCGCAGAAGCGACGTCCCGCTGCTCGTTTCCCACGTGCTCGCGGCGTGGTCGGAAAGCTCCGGTTTGCCGTGTCCGGAAGTCTCGCCGGCAGCGCTCGAGACGCTCAACGAGTACGCGTGGCCCGGGAACGTTCGGGAGCTGGCCAACGTGCTCGAGCAGGTGTCCGTGTCCGGCAAGCCGCGCATCGACGTGGGCGAGCTCCCCGTGTTCGAGTCCGGGCGCGCAGGCGTCGACTACGAGCTGCCGAGCAGCGGCATCGACTTCGTCGAATTCGAACGCTCTATTCTGGTGCAGGCGCTAGCGCACGCCCGCGGCAACCAGACTCAAGCCGCGGGCTTGCTCGGGCTCACGCGCGATCAGATCCGCTACCGCATGAGCAAGTTCAACATCGAGCGCTGAAGCTCGCAGCGCGAGCGGCGTCCACGCCGGTCAACGCGCAGGAGTTCTCGGATTTTTTGTGGTGCCATGACGCGCCGCCGCCACGTGAGGAGCGAGATGAAAATCGGCGAGGAAGTTGCGAAGGCCGCAGGTGAGGCGCTCGAATCGCTGCGAGCCGGCCCGGAGAAGCTGGTCGGCCGTCGAATCGCGCAAGGCGTCCCGAAAATCGACCTGAAGAGTGCGTGGTTCGAGGACGGCGGGCCGTTGCCGCAGCGGTCGAGCAGCGACGGTGAAGGGGTGCCGCCGCCGCTCAGCTGGAGCGAGCCGCCGGCGGACACGCGCGAGCTCGTGCTCATCGTGGAGGATCCGGACGCGCCGAAGCCCGAGCCGTTCGTGCATTGGCTCGTGTACGACATCAATCCGGGGGCCCGCTCGCTCGACGCGGAGGGCGCGACGCACGCACGCGAAGGTCAGAACACGCTGCTCAGAAACGGCTTTACCCCCGCGGCGCCTCCGCGCGGTCACGGCGTACATCACTACCATTTCCAGCTCTTCGCCCTCGACCAGCCGCTGGCTCTCGACAAGGGTGAGGGCAAGAGCCGGCTCGTTTCGCACATGGAGAATCACGTCATCGGTTTCGGGGAGCTCGTCGGGACGTACGAACGCGGCGGTTGAAGAGCGGCGCGCGGCGCTATCGCCCCGCCGTGACGCCGTGAGCACGCGCAAAGTCCGCGCGGCGGGCGCGCCGTTCGCCCTCGCCGAGCCACGCGGCGAAGAGCGCGAGTCCACTCACGAGCAGCAGCACGGCACTCGGCACCCACATGATGAGGCCGCCGAGCTGTTGATCCTCGAGGAGCTCCGGCGAGGACTCGAGGCCTTGAAGCGCGTAGATGGGATAAAAGCCGCTAGGGGCGACGGTCAGGAGCGCCGCGAGCAGGCTCGTGTGGAATGCGGTCACGAAGACGAACAAGAGACCGAGCCCGTATCCGGCGCGCCCGTAGCGTCCGTTCGAGATAGCCCACCAGAACAAGGCCGCCGTCGAGAAAAAGGAGAGATGTTGGAAGGCGTGGAGCGCGTCGGACGCCATCGCCGCCTCGAACAGCGCGGGGATGTGCCAAACCCAACGCACGACGGCGTGCAGTGTCAGCACGAAGAGGGGCGCGCTCGCGAAGCTCCACGCGACCTTGAAGCTCGGCGCGGCGAGAAAGCCTCGGGCGCGCCGTCTCGCGCCGAACGGTAATGCCCAGAGGTAAACGTAAAGAGGCCGGCCGAGCACCATGAGCGGCGCGGCGACCGTCATGATGAGCTCGTGCTGGGACATGTGGACCCAGAACCGAAAATCACTCCACGCGTCCACGGGTGAAAGAAGCGCGACCGCGAGCACGGCGACGCCGGCCGCGTAACATCCGGCTTGCCAGCCTCGGACGCCGGCCCCGTCGTCGGCGTGACCCCACAGCGCCGAGAGCCCTCGCGCGTACAGCACCGTTGCCGGCAACACCGCCGCGAGCCCCCACGGATCCCACGTCCAGCGCGCGGCCTGCTGCGCCTGGAAGCCTCCGAGCGGGTGAGCTGCCGCGAGCAGGAACGGCGTCATGGCGACTCCAGGCGGAGCAACGCGATCGGCAGCGTTTGCGCCGCGATGACGCACGCGAAGAAGACGCCGAGCGCGATGCCGGCGCGCGAGAGAAAGCGTGCGCGGTCGGCGCGCGTGCGGTCGTGGTCGGGCGGCAAGGCGAGCGCGCGGGGTCGCTCGGGTGCGCTGCCGGGCGGTCCGAGCTTCGGTTCGGCCGGATCGGCGCGTCCGGAGAGGCCCGCCAGCAGCGCGCCCGAAAAGGCCATGACGAGACACGCCGCCGTGACGACGACGAGCCAGCGTTTGCTGCCGAGTCGCGCCGAGGGATAGACGAGCCCGTAACCGACGAGCAGGTGGAGGGACCAGGCAAGCGGCGGAAGCGCGAGGCCGAAGAGCAGCCGGTGCTCGCGCTCGGGGAGCTTCGTGTGTGCCGCTTTCGGCGCAGTCGGCTCGTGCGCGGCGGATTCGTCGCTCATCGGAAGAGGGCCTCTCCGTAAATGGTCGCCGCGATCGGCAACCAGCCGCCCACGACGAAGTACCAGTACATTCCGTTTACCTCGACGTCGACGAGGTGCTTCTTTTCGACGGGCCCCCGATACAGGAGCACGACGAACATCAGATTCTCGATCACGCCGAGGCCGAGATGGGTCGTTTGGAGCGTGAGCAAACCCCAAACCACGGAGCCGTAAGCGTCGGTGTCCCAGCGGAAAGGCAGCGCACGAAACTCCCAAATCCGCGTACCGAGAGCCGCGAGCGAGAGCGCGGTCATGAGGACCATGAAGCGCCGGATCCGCGCGAGATCGCCGCGATACGCGGCCCCGTTCATTAGGTGCGTCGGAACGATACTAGCGAGCAACACCGCCGTCGTCGCGGCCCCGGCGTACAGAGAATCGCGAGCAGGTGCCGTCGTGGGCCACACGTCCACGCGCTGCCGCGTGTAAAAATACATCAGCAAGAGCAGCGCGATGGTGGTCCCTTCGATGCACATGAGCAGGGCGACGCCCCACCACATCGGATCGCGCGGGCCGAAGGCGTAGCTCGGCAGCTCGCGGACCGTGACGCGTCTTCGCTCGCTCATGGCTGCTCCGCGAGTAACGGCTCGTGCGGCGGCCGTGGCCAGAACCAGCCGACGAGACACACCGTGCCGAGCGCCAGTCCGAGCGGCACCGCCCACGGGGTGAAGATCATCGTGATGAACGTCACGCCCGTGGCCACCGCCGATAGAAGCGGCCAAATGGACGGCCCCGGCAGCACGTAAACGTGGTCGGGCGCGGCGTCGAGCGCTGCCGTCACGAGCACCTGGCGCTGCCGCGGGTCCATGCCCTCCACCACGCAATCGCGGATGCCCTCCCACAACGGGTAGCGACCCGCAACGCAGGGCAGGTGCTCGTACACGTACGGCGCCGGCGGCGAGGCCACGCTCCACTCGAGCGTATCGCTCTGCCAAGGGTCGGGACCGGCGTCGCGGCCGCTCAGCAGCGCTCGCACGACGTTCGTGAGCACGACCAGGAGTCCGGCGAGCAGCACGAACGCTCCCACCGTCGCGAGCAGGTTCAGCGGCCCGAAGCCCGTCGCGGCGCGATACGTGTAGATGCGTCGCGGCATGCCGTGCAGGCCGAGCAAATGCATCGGAAAGAACGTCAGATTGAAGCCCGTGAACGTGAGCACGAAGCCGGCTTTGCCGAGCCGCTCGTCGAGCATTCGGCCCGTGAGTTTCGGAAACCAGTAGTGAATGCCTCCTAGCAACGGAAAAACGGCGCCGCCGATGAGCACGTAGTGGAGGTGGGCGACCACGAAGAACGTGTCGTGGACCTGCAGGTCGATCGGCACCGACGCGACCATCACGCCCGAAAGTCCGCCGACCACGAAGATCGCGACGAAGCCGAAGACGAACCAGAGCGGAGTCGCGAGCACGAGCCGCCCGCTCCAGAGCGTCGCAATCCAACAGAAGATCTGCACGCCGGACGGGATGGCGATCATGATGCTCGCCGCGGTGAAGAAGCCTTGCCCGAGCTCGGCGAGGCCCGTCGCGAACATGTGGTGCACCCACAATCCGAACCCGAGGAACGCCGTCGCCACGAGCGAGAGCACCATGGGCAGGTAGCCGACCACCGGCCGGCGACTGAACGTCACGACGATGCTCGAGACCATCCCGAGCGCGGGCAGGAAGATGATGTAGACCTCCGGGTGCCCGAAAAACCAGAATAAGTGCTGCCAGAGCAGCGGATCCCCGCCGACCGCCGAATTGAAGAAGTGCGTGCCGACGAGCCGATCGAGCGCGAGGCACATGGTCGCGAGCATCACGGCAGGCATCGCGAAGATGACCATGAACGAAGTGACGAGCTCGGCCCAGACGAAGAGCGGCATGCGATTGAGCGCCATGCCCGGCGCGCGTAGCTTCAGCGTCGTCACGATGAGGTTCGCGGCCGTCGAGAGGGCGGAGAGCTCGGTGAAGGTCACGACCTGCGACCAAACGTCCACGCGCTTGCCCGGTGAAAACTGTGGTCCCGAGAGCGGCACGTAGCTGAACCAGCCCGTGTCGGGGCCCGTATCGGTGAAGAGCGAGACGTAGAGAAACACGCCGCCGATGAGGTAGGTGTAATAGGCGTAGGCGTTGAGCCGGGGGAAGGCGACGGTCCTCGCGCCGACCATGAGCGGCACGAGGTAGATGCCCATCGCCTGCATGACGGGCACGGCGAAGAGGAACATCATCGTGCTGCCGTGCACGGTAAAGAGCTGATCGTAGCGATCCGGGCCGATGAAGTGGTTGTCCGGGCGCGCGAGCTCGAGCCGCATGAGCAGCGCTTCCACGCCGCCGAGCGCGAAGAACACGAACGCCGTGACCAGCATGCGGCGCGCGATGACCGTGTGGTTCGTCTCGCAGAACCAGCCCGCGAAGCCACGGCAAAGTCGCCAGGTGTCGGTGAGCTCGCGTTCGAGTCGCGCGTCTTCCGAGCGCGAGTCGGGCGTGCTTTCGGTGGCGACCGTGCTCGTCATCGCAGACTCCCGAGGTAATGGACGACGTCGTCGAGCTCGCTTTCGCTGAGCCCCGTGGGAGGCATCTGCGAGCCGGGCTTCAGACGCTGCGGGTCACTGAGCCAGGCGCGCAGGTTCCGTGGCGAATTGGGGAGCGCCCCGGCCGCGAGCCAGGCGCGGCTCGCGACGTGCGTGAGGTCGGGTCCCACGGAGGCAGCGGCGTCCGTGCCCGTCACCGTGTGGCACATCGCGCACGGCCCCTTCGTGAAAATCCGCGCTCCGCGCTCGGCCTCGGGGGTGGAGGGCGCCGGGGCGGGACGCCGCTGCGCCGTGAGCCAAGCGCTGAAGCGCTCCGGACTTTCGACGAACACCGGGAGCTCCATGCGTGCGTGCTCGAGGCCACAAAACTCCGCGCAGTGGCCGTCGTAACGGCCGACCCGTTCCGGCAGGATCGAAAGACGGGTGGTGTGCCCCGGGATGAGGTCGCGCTTGCCCTGGAGGTTCGGGATCCACAGGCTGTGGATCACGTCGGCGGCCTGAAGCTCGAGCTCGGCCGTTCTGCCCGCGGGCAGGTGCAGCTCGTTCGCGGTGACGACGAGATCCGAGGAGCGCGGACCCGGGTATTGGATTTCCCACCACCACTGGTGGGCGATCACCTTGACGGGCAACGGCGGGCTCGGATTTCCGTAAATGTATCTTCCACCGACGATGCTCGCGACGAGTAGCCCTATCAAAATGACGACGGATAGGACGGTGGCGGCGAGCACGGCGCGTTCTCTCCTCTGCTCGAGCGAGCGTTCCGGCACGGCTTCGGCGGCCGAGCCTTCGCGCCGTGCACGCCGACGCCCGCGGACGCAAGCCACGACGAGCGCCACCAGCACCGCCGCGAAGACGAAGAGGCCCGTCCAGAAAAATACCCACCACAGGATCGAGATCGCGAGCGCCTGTGTCGAGGCGGGATCGAGTGCTCCGGTCATGGCGCCTCCGGCAGCGGCTCCGCGCTCGGAAGCTTCTTCGATACCATCACGGGCGGCTTCCCGATGGCGATCGCCTCCGGGCGACCCGGTTCCACGTCGAGGCGCAGACGGCCGCTGAGCGACAGCACGTACGCGACGAGCTGCCAGGTTTGATAGTCGGGGATGCGAGGGCCGAACGCGGGCATGCCGTTCGGACGGCCCTCCACGATCGAGCGGTGGACGTCGGCGGGAGCACCACCGTACCGCCACGCCCCGTCACGGAGCGGCGGTCCCATACCACCACCACCGCCGAGCGAATGACACCCCGCGCAGTTATACCAACCGAAGAGCCGTGCCCCCTCGGAGACGGCCCAGGCGTTGTCGAGAAAATGCGACAACGGCTCCCCGCTCGGCAGGGGCTCGGCCCGCTCGACGCGCGCCTGAAGCGGTGACGGCTCCGAAAAAGAGCGCCGCTCGCGCCGACACCCGGCCGCCGAGAGTAGCGCGAGTAAAAGCAGGCTCGGAGCACGCATCGCCTTCTCCTCGCGTCTCAAGGCAGAGTGAACACGTAAAGGGTGCCGCCGGCGCGCGTGCGCTGCGGCAGGTCGCGCATGGCGTTCACGAACCCGAGCGCGGCCGTGGGATCGGTGACGTCGAGCTTCGCCGGCACGACGGCGCCTGCCCAGCCGCCGACGCCGCTGAAGACGGCGACGTACTGCTTGCCGTCGGGGCCGCGATACGTGATCGGCTGTCCCACGACGCCCGAATCGAGCTCCGCGTGCCAGAGCAAAGCCCCGGTCTTGGCGTCGACGGCCTTGAAGGTTCCGTCCATCGTTCCGTAAAAAACGAGGTTCGAGCCGGTCACGAGCGCCCCGCTCCACACTGGGAGGTCTTCGTCGATGTGCCAGACCTCACGAGCTCCGAGGGGATCCCACGCCGAGAACACGCCGCGGTTACCCCCCGGCCCCGGGCGCATCTTGATCGCTTCACCGACGAAGGGCGTCCCGGCGATGTAGTTCGCCTGCATGCCTTCCTCGTCCTGGCAGAGGTTATTGTGGGGAATGTAGAGGAGCGCCGTTTTGGGCGAAAAGGCCATCGGCTGCCAATCTTTGGCGCCGGGCGAGCCGGGGCAGATGTCGTGCACGGTCTGCCCCACGTGGGGCTGTTTTTCTGCCACGTAGTTCAGGCGACCGGTCGTGAGGTCCACGCCCCGGCTCGTCGTGACGTGACCGAACTGAGTTGCGGAGAGCACCTGGCCGTTCGCGCGATCGAGCACGTACAGGTAGCCGTTGCGATCGGCGTGAAAGAGGAGCTTGCGCGGTCCGTTCGGCGTGTCGGCGTCCGCGAGCACCGACTCGTTCACGCCGTCGTAGTCGTAGAGGTCGTGCGGCGACCATTGATAGAACCAGACGGCGCTGCCGTCCGCGGGCCGGCGCGCGAAGATCCCGGAGGTCCACTTGTTGTCGCCGACGCGTTGCTCGTTGTTCCAGGGTCCGGGGTTAGCGGTGCCGTAGTACAAGAGGTCGAGCTCCGGATCGTAGGAGACGAAGCCCCAAACGGTGCCGCCGCCGATCTTCCAGCGCTCGGGCGGCCAGGAATGAACACCGAGGTCCACGCCGCGGTCGCCCGCGTAATACGGCTTGAAGGCAGCGCCGATCAACACGTCCGCGTCCGGCCCCGTGCTGTACGCGCGCCACGCGATCTCGCCCGTGCGCGCGTCGAGCGCCGTGAGCCAGCCGCGCACTCCGAGCTCGCCGCCGCTGTTGCCGACGAGCACGCGCCCTTTCACGACGAGCGGCGCCATCGTCATGGTTTCACCGCGAGCGACCTCACCGAGCTTCGTGTTCCAGAGCTCGCGACCCGTCGCGGCGTCGAGCGCGATCGTATGGTCGTCGAGCGTGTTGAAGAACACGCGGCCGTCGTCGTATGCCGCGCCTCGGTTCACGACGTCGCAGCAGGCGACGCCCTGCGCGCGTGCTTCCGGATGCGCCTCGTACGTCCATTTCGGGGTTCCGTTCGGCGCCTTGAGGTCGAAGGCATGGACGCGATTCGGAAACGGCGTCACGACGTACATGGTCGAGCCGACGACGAGCGGAGCCGCCTCGTGCCCGCGCGCGATTCCCGTCTTGAACGTCCACGCCACGCGCAACGTGGCGACGTTCCCCGGTGTGATGGTCGCGAGGCCGCTGAATCGGGTGTTCGCATCGTCCTTCGCGACTTTGCGCCACTCGCCGTCCTCGACGCCGGAAGCGGGGGCGAGGCGCCCGCCGATCAGCACGACTCGGCCGGTCGGCGGCTCCGCATCCGCGGGACCACGATGACAACCGAAGACCAAGAGCCCCAGAGTCGCCGCGATGAACAGAGTCTCTGCCGCTCGACTGGATGCTTGCATTACCGCGTCGCGGGCCAAGCAAGTTGCGTGCAACCGGGCAACGCGGGCGAAAAGGGCTGAACGAGCGCGGCGCCTGGCAAACGCGAACGCGGGCGCGGAGTTTTGTCAGGGGCGCGCTGGAACGCGTGTGGCAGCAAGCGGGCGCGGGTGTTCTCGCGCACCCTCCGGATCGCGATTTGCAAGTTCGTTCGCGCAGGAGTTCACCATGCCCAAGCGTGCGCGTTCCTCAACCTCAACCACTTCGTTTCAGTCGTCCGGCGGCGAGCTCGTGCGCTCGGAAGCCGACGGCGCCGCCAGCATCCTCCGTCCCACCGTGCTCGGATGGCTCAGCATTGCTCTCGGTGCGACCGCGATCGCGACTCCTTCCGCCACGGCGCGGCTGATCGGCGCGCCCTTGTCGAAGACCACGCGGATCATTTTGCGCGGCGTCGGCGCGCGTGAAGTCGGGGTCGGGGTCGGGCTTTTGTCCGGCAAGAAATCCTCCGCCGGCATGACGTGGCTGCGCGTCATCGGCGACGCCATGGACCTCTCGCTGCTCGTCGGGGCCATGGCCGCGCGGCGCTCCAGACGCCAGCGACTCCTGGGCGCGGTCGGAACCATCGCCGCCATCGGGCTAGTCGATCTTGCCGCCGCGATCATGCAGACGCGCGAAGAGCGTGCGAGCCTCGCCTGAGGCTCTTCGAGCTACACCGGGGACCACGCGCACCGATTGTGAATGTTGGGGCCCCACTTAGGTGAGGCCCGCAAATTCACCAGGTTTTGGCGTATCTGTTCCGTCCACTTCGCGCGCGCTGAGCGTGGCATTTCGGCACTCCTGGGCTCAACCGCTCGTCAGCTGCTCGACGAGGCTCAAGAACCATTCGCGTCCGGCCGCCGCGCTGGTCGCGATGCGCGGCGGCAAGAATTCGAAGCACGCTCCGCGCGGTAGGTACTTTGCGAGCATCGCCTCGGCGACGAGTTCGTCATCCAGCCCCAGTTTCTCCACCGTCGCACAAATCACCCTTGGTCCGTCCGGAGCAAGCTTCATGCTGATCGGGCATGCGCGCGCAGTGAGAAGGACTTGGCGCGGGATTTTCGGAAGGGGTGGTTCTCTCAACAGCATGATTAATCCGCGTCGTTTGGAGTTTGTTCCTAGAGAGCGATCAACGTTCCGAGCGCCGATCAATAGCAACGACGTCTTGGCCGGCTAGGCGGTCATTTGGCCCACACGTCGGCATTACCCTTGCTTGTAGCTCCCGTGAATCGCCCTTCTTCCTCATGAGTCAGCTCGAAGTCCCGAGACGCTTTGCGGTCGGTGCGGAAGCGCACCGCGAGCTCGGAACGCACTTCCGCGTCTGGGCACCGGCCGCGAGCCGCGTGAGCGTGGTGGAGCGGGATCGAGCCGACGAACGCAGGAGTCACGAGCACCCGCTCCGGCGTGAACCGACGGGCTACTTTTCCGACCTCGTGCCCGGCCTCGGTCCCGGCGCGCGCTACGCCTTTCGCCTCGACGACAGCCGCGAGCTCTATCCCGATCCGGCGTCGCGCTTTCAGCCGGACGGCCCACACGGCCCTTCCGAAGTCGTGGAGCCGACGCGGTACGCGTGGAAAGAGAGGGGGTTTACGGGACCGCCCGAGCGTGGACAGGTCATCTATGAGCTCCACGTGGGCACCTTCACGCGCGAGGGCACGTACGTCGCGGCCGAACGTGAGCTCCCGCGCCTTGCCGCGCTCGGTGTAACGACGATCGAGCTCTTGCCGCTCGCGGAGTTCCCGGGTGATTTCGGCTGGGGCTACGACGGCGTGGGTCTGTGGGCCCCGACCCATCTCTACGGTCGCCCTGACGAGCTCCGCGCTTTCGTCGACTCCGCGCACGCGCAACGCATCGCGGTGATTCTCGACGTCGTCTACAACCACCTCGGGCCGGACGGAAACTACCTCGAGCGCTTCTCGTCCGACTATTTCACGGACCGACACGCGAACGAGTGGGGGAAGGCCTTGAATTTCGACGGTCCGAACAGCGGCCCCGTGCGCGAGTTCTTCTGCGAGAACGCCGCGTACTGGATTGACGAGTACCGCTTGGACGGGCTCAGGCTCGATGCGACCCAGATGATGCTCGACGATTCGCCGCGCCACGTCGTCGCCGAGCTCACGGCCCGCGCGCGCGCGGCCGGCCGCGCCCAAGGCCGCGCCGTCTTCATCTGCGCGGAGAACGAACCACAAGATCCGCGCTTCGTCGCCGACACGGAGCAGGGTGGCTACGGCTGCGACGCGCTTTGGAACGACGACTTTCACCACACGGCAGTCGTGGCGATGACAGGGCGGCGCGAAGCGTACTACTACGACTATACCGGATCGGCGCAGGAGCTGATCTCGGCGCTCAAGTGGGGCTATCTGTTTCAAGGTCAGCACTACAGCTGGCAGCGCAAGGCCCGCGGGCGGCCCGCGCTCGCGGTCGAAGCGCACCACTTCGTGAGTTACCTCGAGAACCACGACCAGGTCGCGAACAGCTTGCGGGGTGACCGCCTGAGCCGGCTCACGAGTCCCGCTACGTTGCGCGCCATGACGGCGTTGTGGCTCCTGTCTCCTCCCACGCCCATGCTGTTCCAAGGTCAGGAGTTCGGGACGACGGTCCTTTTTAGGTATTTCGCCGACCACCGCGGCGAGCTCGCCGAACGGGTGAAGGTCGGCCGGCGTGAGTTCGTGGAGCAATTCCAATCCGTTCGCGAGGGCGCCGCGGACGCAGAGCTGCTCGCGCCGAATCACCGGGTGAGCTTCGAGCAATGCAAGCTCGACGCGGGTGCGCGAGATGCTCTCTGCCCCATGTGGGCGTTGCATCGGGATTTGCTCGAGCTACGAAAGACGGATCCGGCGTTTTGCCGGCAGCGCGCCGATCTGATGTACGGCGCGGTGCTCGGCCCGAAGGCGTTCCTGCTCCGCTTCTTCTGTGACGCCGGCGACCGGCTCATCGTCGTGAACCTCGGCACGGATCTCGTGCTTGACCCGGCGCCGGAGCCGCTGCTGGCTCCGCCGGCGGGCAGCGATTGGCAGCTCCTCTTCTCGAGTGAAGCGGCGAAGTACGGCGGGGTCGGCTATCGCGCACCTTGTACGGACGGTCGCTGGGCGTTGACCGCGAGCGCGACGTACGTCCTGTGCGCCAGGGAGCGAACGTGAGCGAGCACGCCTGGTGGCAGCGCGCGGTCGTGTACCAAATTTATCCGCGTTCGTTCGCGGATTCGAATGGGGACGGCGTCGGCGATCTGCGCGGCATCATCCAGCGCCTCGATTACCTCGTGGACTTGGGGGTCGACGCGCTCTGGATCTCGCCGATCTACCCGTCGCCGATGGCCGACTTCGGCTACGACGTGGCGAACTACACCGACATTCATCCCCTGTTCGGTGACATGGATGACTTGCGGGAGCTCGTGCAGCGAGCCCACGCGCGCGGCCTCAAGGTGATTCTCGACTTCGTCCCGAACCACACCTCGAGCGAGCATCCGTGGTTCCTCGAGGCCAAGCGCAGCCGCACGAGCGACGCGCGCAGCTTTTACCTCTGGCACGACCCGAAGTCCGACGGCGGTCCGCCCAACAATTGGCTCAGTGTCTTCGGCGGGAGTGCCTGGACCTGGGACGAGGCGAGCGGCCAGTACTACTACCACGCATTTTTGGCCGAACAGCCCGACCTGAATTGGCGGGAGCCGGCCGTGCGTCGCGCGATGTACGACGTGCTCCGCTTTTGGCTCGAGCTCGGGATCGACGGCTTTCGCGTCGACGTGCTCTGGCACCTCATCAAGGACGCTGAATGGCGGGATAACCCGCCGAACCCCGACTACCGACCGGGCCAGGCGCCGTACTCGTCGCTGCTTCCTGCCTATTCGACGGACCAGCCGGAAGTGCTCGACATCGTGCGCGAGATGCGCGGAGTGCTCGACGAGTACGGCGATCGGGTGCTGATCGGGGAGGTATATCTGCCGGTGAGTCGACTCGTGAGCTACTACGGCGACAAGGGCGACGGCGCGCACCTGCCGTTCAACTTCCAGCTCGTCGTCTTGCCGTGGCGGGGTCCGCTGATTTCGGCGGCGATCACGGAGTATGAAGCCGCGCTCCCGCCCGGGGCCTGGCCTAACTGGGTTTTGGGCAATCACGACCAGCCCCGCATCGCGAGCCGAGTCGGGCCGAAGCAAGCGCGCGTGGCCGCCGTGCTCCTGCTCACGTTGCGCGGTACGCCTACCCTCTACTACGGCGACGAGCTCGGACTTTGCGACGTCGCGATCCCGTCCGAACGGTTTCAGGATCCGCAGGGTAAGAACATCGGCATCAGCCGCGATCCCGCGCGCACACCCATGCAATGGTCGGCCGAGCCCAACGCCGGCTTCACGACGGGCGTCCCGTGGCTGCCGCTCAGCGACGACTACGAGCGGCTCAACGTCGAAGCCGAAAGTCGAGACGCCGACTCGATGCTCGCGCTCTACCGGCGACTCATCGCGTTGCGACGAAAAGAGCCGGCCTTGGTGGTCGGAGGTTATCGCCCGCTCGTGGCGGATGCCGACGTCGTCGCCTACGTCCGGGAGCACGCAGGCCGGCGCTGGCTCGTCGCGCTGAACCTGAGCTCGGCGGAAAGGCGGCTCTCCCTCGACGCGTCGGACGCGCGCGGCGAAATCATCGTCGCCACGAATCGCGAGCGCGAAAGCGAGCACGTCGGCGGCGACATCCGCCTCGGCGCCGACGACGGCTTGGTCGTTCGCCTCGAGTGAACCGGGCTGGCGCACCCGAGGGCCGACGCCGTTGACCGCTCGCACACCGAACGGCAAACCGCGTCGACCCCGGTGCTCGCGATGACGGCTTACTGCGTCGGCGTCGCTCCGCTGCCGCCCGTGCCCGTAGACGTGGTGCCTCCCGCGGGTCCCGTGTCCATCGTGTTCGTGGTTCCACCGGTGGCACCCGAGCCGCCCGTTCCCATGCTGGTATTGTCTCCGCCAGCCGTGCCGGACGGCGCGTTCGCACCCTGATTTTCCGAGTTGTGACTGCAGCTGAACGTGCTCACCGCGGCGAGCGTTCCAAGCAAGCACGCGGCGAACACACCGCCTCGTCCGCTCTTCGGTCGCTTCGTTCGCCCTCGACTATTCTTCATCATGATTCTCCTTGATATCGAGCTTGGTTCGATGCGTTTCGCGCGCTGGGGTTCGCGCGCGCCCCCGGGACGCAGGTTCCGTTCCTCGGGCCTGGGGCAAATCCCGCAGCTTGGCCCGCCTCGGCCCGCTCAAGCCTGCCCGGGTGTCGGCCGCTTGACCTGCTTACCGAACGCGCTCGACGTTTTCAGAACGACCTTCTCGCAGTCATCCGTCTTGTTGACGAACATGTCGTAGCCGCGCGCTGCTTCTTCGAGCGGAAGCGTGTGCGTGACGACGAACGACGGATCGATCTCGCCCTTCTGGATCCGCTCGAGCAGCGGCTTCAGGTAGCGGTGGACGTGACACTGCCCGCTCTTCAAGGTGAGTGAGCGGTTGACGATGGCGCCCATCGGGAACTGATCGATGAAGCCGCCGTAAACGCCGATCACCGAGATGGTCCCGCCGTTCTTGCACGCGCGGATCGCCTGGCGTAGCGCGAGCGGCCTATCGGTCTCGAGCATGATGCTCTGCTTCACGCGATCCATCCCGTACATGAAGTTCGGCGCGTGCGCTTCCATGCCGACCGCGTCGATGCACGCGTCGGGACCGCGCCCACCCGTGAGCTCCATCAACGCGTCGTACACGTCCGTTTCTTCGTAATTGATGGTGTCGGTCGCGCCCGCCTTCTGCTCCGCGAGCCGCAGCCGGTACGGGAAGCGGTCAATCGCGACCACGCGCTCCGCTCCGAGCATTTTGGCGCTCGCGATGGCGAATTGACCGACTGGTCCCGCTCCCCACACGGCGATCACGTCGCCTCGCGTGATGGAGCACATCTCCGCTCCCATGTAGCCCGTAGGGAAGATGTCGGACAGGAAGAGCACTTGCTCGTCCGTGAGGCCCTCGGGGATTTTGAGCGGTCCCACGTCGGCGAACGGCACGCGCGCGTACTCCGCCTGGCCGCCGGCATAGCCACCGAGCATGTGCGAGTACCCGAACAAGCCTGCGGGAGAATGGCCCCAGAGCTTCTCCGCCATCCACGCGTTCGGGTTCGAGTTCTCGCACAAGGACCAGGAGCCCTCGCTGCACGCCGTGCAAGCTCCGCAGGCGATCGGAAACGGCACGACGACCCGGTCGCCGACCTTGAGATTCGTCACGCCCGCTCCGACTTCGACGACCTCGCCCATGAACTCGTGACCGAGGATGTCGCCGCGCTCGAGCGTGGGGATGAAGGCGTTGTAGAGATGCAAATCGGAGCCGCAAATAGCGGTGCTCGTCACCTGTACGATGGCGTCCCGCGCATTCAGAATTTGCGGATCCGGCACGTCTTCCACGCGGACGTCTCGCTTTCCGTACCAGCAGTTGGCTTTCACGACTGCACCGTCCCTTCGACGTTCGGTAACTCCTTCATGGCCGGGGGACGCGCGGAGTGGGTCCCCCGGTGAATGCTCGC
Source organism: Polyangiaceae bacterium (assembly GCA_025936045.1). Lineage (GTDB taxonomy): Bacteria > Myxococcota_A > Polyangia > Polyangiales > Polyangiaceae > PMG-095. Next base: position 82,202 of record JAICUB010000001.1, read on the forward strand.
GTCCGAACGCGTGATTTCGCCCGTCTCGAGGATCTGCTTCAAACGGCGCAGGTCGTTCTTCAGTTGTTGCTCGGGGACCGCGTCGAAAAGTCGCAAGATCTTGGCCGCGATGGCGCCGCCGGGTGGCTCGAAGCCGACGGTCAGGTGCACCTCGGTGCCGCGGCCGCGTGAGGCGGGGCGAAACAGCACCGCGCCGTGGTTCACGATCGTCGCGTCCTCCCGAGAGCGCCACGAAATGCGATCGCCGGGGCGATCCGTCACGATGTCCGCTTCCCATTCGACTTTGGCGCCCGCAGGCCCGCGCGCACACCAATGCGAGCGGCCCGCCGCGTTCACGGTCACGCTCTCGATGCGTTGCATGAAGCGCGGTAGGTTCGAGAAGTCGCGCCAGAACCGATATACCTCTTGCGCTTCGCGGCGGATCGTCACGCTCGTCTTGACCGTGACCGTGCGATCGCGCCCGCGCATGATGGAGGTTATTCCCGCAACTGCGGCGCCGAGTCCCACGCCAATCCCAAACCAACGTGCTCCGCGAGCGAGCTCATCTTGTCCATATGCGTGCATGTTTGCTCCCTGTGCTCCCCCTCCCGTGCAAGTCACGATCCGTGCACGCAGGTCACTTGGTCGTGTCTCGGATCGCGCCCCTGCGCGAGATCGGGGCACCCGTTCCCCGGCGAGGCGATCGAGCGGCCTCGCGGCAGATCGTCTCGCCGCTAGGGCAGAGCGTCTCGAAGGCCGTAGAATTCTGACGGCTGAAAGCGCGCGCGAGCTACTGCACGCACGTCAACATGCCGCGACGCAACCAGGGCCTCCGGGCGAACGTCCACCTTCTCCCCGTGTTACTCGCGGCGGCCGCGCTCGGTTGTTCGTCCTCGGGCGCCGATACGAGCGCCGAGAGCCCTTCCGGAGGTGTCTCGAACGTCGGTGGCTTTGGCGCGGCCGGCGGGTCCGGCGGTGTAGTGAGTGCCGGCGGATCCGGCGGGACGGTGAATGCAGGCGGCTCCGGCGGTGTAGTGGGTGCCGGCGGATCCGGCGGAACGGTAAATGCAGCCGGGTCGGGCGGCGCGGTAAACCGGAGTGGAGGTGGAACCGGCGGAGCAGGCGGAGCTCTAGGGTCGGCGGGGGGTCCGCATGCCGGCAGCGCCAATGCCGGCGTGGGCGGTGCCGGGAAGGGCGGGCGCAGCTCGAGCGGGGGCGGCAGCGGCGGCGCGGCTGGAAGCGCCAATCAGGCGCCGGACACGGGCGATCTCATCGTTGCGCCCGACGGCACCGACACGGCTCCAGGCACGCTCGACGCACCGACCACGCTCACGAGCGCTGTCACGCGCATCGGCGCGGGCCACACCATCTTCGCGCGCGACGGACGCTACGCGTTTGCGCAGCAAGTCACGATTGAGCGCGACAACAGCGGCAGCGACGGCAACCCGAAACGGCTCGCGCCGTATGCGAGCGAACATCCCGTGCTCGACTTCTCTTCGGAGCCGTACGGCACCGGCTCGAACCCGCGCGGACTCCAAATCGACGGGAGCTATTGGTACGTCCGCGGCCTCGAGGTGACGGGCGCGGCGGACAACGGCATTTACGTCTCCGGCAACGGTAACGTCATCGAAGCGAGCGTGACGCACGGCAACCGCGACACCGGCCTGCAAATCGGCCGCGCGAGCTCGAGCGACGCCGACATGGCGCGTTGGCCGTCGAACAATCTCATCCTCAATTGCGAGTCTTACGACAACTACGACGCGCCGCCCGGCGGCGGCGAGAACGCGGACGGCTTCGCGGCCAAGCTCACGGTCGGGACGGGCAACGTCTTCCGCGGCTGCGTGTCGCACAACAACATCGACGACGGCTGGGACCTCTACACCAAGACCGACACGGGCCCGATCGGCCCGGTCACCATCGACCAGTGCATCTCTTACGCGAACGGCACGCTCACCGACGGCACCAGCAACGCCAACGGCGATCGCAACGGCTTCAAGCTCGGCGGCGACGACATTGCCGTCGCGCACGTCGTGACACGCTCGGTCGCGTTCGAAAACGGGAAGAACGGCTTTACCTGGAACAGCAACCCCGGCGCCATCCGGCTCAGCAACAATCTTGCGTTCGACAACGTCGAGGGCAACTTCAAGTTCGGCGACAACTCCACCTCGACGAGCGCCGTCTTCACGAACAACGTCTCCTTCTGGACCACGACGGACGACACCCAGAGCGATAAAGTGATCGGCACCGATACTCCCGGCACGAACGCGTGGTGGGACGACTCGAAGAACACCGCGTCCGTCGCCTCCACGACCATCGGCGTCACGTCGGCAGATTTCGCGAGCTCGCTCGCCGGCGTCAAAGTGAAGCGCAACGCCGACCTGAGCCTCGATTTCGCTCCCTTCGCGCTCGACGCCGGGAGCGACCTGGTCAACGCCGGGGTGGTCCCGCCCGGGACGCTGCCCTTCGACGCCGCGAGCTATTACGTGGGTGCGCCGGATCTCGGTGCGGTCGAAACGCACTGAGCCGCGCTCACGAGCCGCCCAACCCGCTGGCAACACCTGTGGGTGAGCTGACTTCAATTTTTGGAACGTGCTGCATTGGGTGCGCCCGCCAACGGAACGGCGATGGGCTACTCGGCCGATGCGCGACAGGGGGGTTGGTGGAACAGATGCGTTGTGCATGCCGCAACGCTTCGCATCGGTTCGTGCGTTTTGTGTTTTGGGGTTGGGTGTAGCCAGGGTGGCGGAGCCTCGCACGACGGCGTGAGTGGTGGCGCGTCCGCGAATGACGCTGGGCGCGCCGGCGCGAGTTTTACGAACGGTAGCGGAGGCGTCGCTGGGTCGCGCACGGGCGATTCCGTCGGAGGAGGCGGGGCCGTTTCCGGAACGGGCGACACTGCCGGGAGCGCGGGCGCGATTGCTGCTGGGGGCGTGCCGAGCAGCGGTGGCGCACTGAACGGTGGCGCGCCGAGCGGCGGCGCGCCGAGCGGCGGTGCCCCGAGCGGTTCGTCAGGACGCTCTGCGCAGGCCGGTGGAGCGTCGAACGCCGGTGGGGGCTCTACTTCCGTCGGGGGCGCCACGACGGGCAACAGTGGGCGCGGCTCCGTCGGAGGCACAGGCAACGCGCCGGCATGCTCGAGCTCCACGTTGACGAAGGGCAACCTCAATCGAACCATCCAGGTCGGAGGCACTTCGCGCACGTACATTCTGCACGTCCCGTCGAGCTACACGGGAACGACACCGGTGCCGCTCGTTCTCGACTTCCACGCCCTCGGCGGCACCGGCAGTCAAGAACAGTCGAGCTCGGGCTATCAGCAGGTCGCCGACAAGAGCGGCTTTCTGATCGCGTTCCCCGACGGCATCGACAACGCGTGGAACATCGGCCCCTGTTGCACGAATTCTCGCGACGTCGACGATCTCGGCTTCGCCAAGGCGATGGTAACCGCGATCTCGCAGGACGGCTGCGTCGATGCGACGCGCGTGTACGCGGCCGGCTTCTCGATGGGCGGTGGGATGTCGCACTACCTTGCGTGCAACGCCGCGGACGTCTTCGCCGCCGTGGCTCCGGCGTCGTTCGATTTGCTCGTTCCCGACGAGGAGCCGTGCATGCCGTCACGCCCCATCAGCGTGCTCGCGTTTCGCGGCACCGCGGATACCGTCGTCCCCTTCGCTGGCGGCCAGGGTTCGAGCGGGCGCGTGACGTTCCTCGGCGCCCAAGGCAGCTTCGAACGCTGGGCGGGGATCGACGGCTGCAGTGAGCCGACGACGACCGACGGGGATTGCACGTACTACGAGCATTGCAGCGCCGGCGTCGAAGTCGGGCTGTGCGTGAAACAAGGCGGAACCCACGCGCCCGGCGACCCGAACGTCGGGTGGGCTTTTTTGAGCCAATTCACGCTACCCTGATCGACGCGGCACGCCGCGAGACCGCGTGCGCCTCATACTGCTCGCGAACGGGTACCAACTCGAACGGAGCCACGCCATATGACGAACGCTGCACTACGTGCCGCCGTGTTGATTTCTGCCGCCTGCGGCGCCGCTCTTTCCGCGTGCGGCAACTCCGGCCACGGCGGCGGTACGGGTGGCGCGCCGAACGACGCGGGCGGCTCGACAGGTACCTCGTCGTCGGGCGCAGGGGGCTCCAATGCAGCCGGCGGTACGCCGAGCACCGGTGGAACCACGAGCGCGTCGGGCGGCACCACGAACTCGACCGGAGGCACGCAGAGCGGAACCGGCGGCACGAGTCCGACTGCCGGCACGACGAGCAGCGGTATGGCGGGCACGCCTGCCGCGGGCGGGACCTCGGCGGGGAGCGCCGGATCCGCAGGCAGCGGTGCCGGAGCAGCGACGGGCGGCGCGAGCAACGGCGGCGCTTGCACCGTCGGTGCGTGGCCGGCGGCCGATCCGACCGTCGCCGGTCCATTCGAGACCGTCACTGAGACGAACGTAGGGCCCGCCGCGGGTGAAGGAGCCGACGGCGGTGCGCCGGTCGCGTTCACGCTGTTTCGTCCGAAGGATCTCGCGCAAGGCGGGCTCTGTCACCCCGTCGTGACGTGGGGCAACGGCACCGGCTCGAGCCCGAGCTTGTACAAGGTCCTGCTCAATCAGCTCGCGTCCCATGGCTTCGTCGTGATCGCCTCCGACAGCCCCAACGTCGCGCAAGGTGATCCGCCGCCGATGGTCGCGGGCGTCACCTGGGTGCTCGCGCAAAATGACGACCCCACGAGCGAGCTCTATCGACGTATCGACACGCAGCACGTGGGCGCGACCGGCCACTCGCAAGGCGGCTTCGCAACGACGACGGCGGGCGGCGACAGCAGCATCACGACCATCGCCGCGCTCTGCGGAGCGTCGCAGCAGCGCAACTTGCACGGCCCCGCGCTCCTGTACTGCGGCGGCATGGATACGACCGTCCCGTGCTCCACGATTCAAAACGCGTTCGACGCGATCAACAACCAGCCGATCATGCTCGCGGAGTATCTGACGGCGGATCATGCGAGCTGGGTCACGTTTCGCGGCACCAAGCCGAGCCCGGTCGAAGCCACCGTGACGGCATGGATGCGCGTGCAATTGATGGGCGATACGGCGCTCCGTTCGTGGTTCTACGGGCCGTCTTGCAAGCTCTGCACCGATTCGGCGTGGCAGGTGACTCAAAAAATGATGGACCAGTGAGGCGTTTAATTGACGGAAAATGCCCCCGCCGCCCACTGCGCGCTCCTCATGCTGGCTTGCTCGTCGCCATTGCCGGTAATATGGAGTGTACGGGTGCCGCACGCGGGCGGAGCGCTAGGGTTACTGTGTCCCTGGAGAGCCTCGCGTGAACGTTTGCGGACTTTCGATCCTCACTCGCAAAAACTTGGTAGTGCGTCAGTTCGGGAGCGACGCATGGACGCAATTTTTTCGAGAAATGGCGCGCGGACACGCGTCCTTTCGCTCGCTCATCACCGCGGAAAGCAGCGTCCCGTTGGCTGCGTTTCTGTCGTTTCACGACGAGCTCATGCGGCGGTTCTTCAAGGAGGACGATGCCTCGTACATGCAGCTCGGTCGCGAGGCGAGCCGCTGGGCGGTTCGGGAAGGACCTCTGGGCGAGCTCCTCGACGGGCATGATTTTGCGGCCGTGGTCGCCTCGCTGCCGCGGTTTCACGCCGCCTATTTCAAAGAGGCAGCCACCTGGTCCGAAGCGTCGGTGACGGGGGACGGCGTCGAATTCAAGGTTCACGAGCTACCGGCCTGGCATCCGTATTTCGAGCACTTCATCGTCGGATACATCGCCGAGATCTTGGAGCTCTACTGCGCGAACCCCGTTCAAGCGCTGCGCCTCGGCGGAGGCGGCGGCAGGCAGTACCATTACCTGCTTCACGGCGCGCCCGAGGATGCACTCGTGCCGGGCGCCGACAGCGTTCGCCCGAAGGGGGCGGCGGAGGTTCCTCCGCTTTCGAATCGCGAGTTCGAGGTGCTCTCCCTGGTTGCACTCGGCCGCACGAACGAAGAAATCGGCACCGTCCTCGGCATTTCGAAGAAGACCGCGCAGCACCACGTCGCGCACGCTTACCGTAAGCTCGGCGTCTCGGGGCGGGTGGGCGCCACCGTCTGGCTCATGGAGCGCGGGCTCCTCAAAAACTAGTGCCGCGTCCCGTAGGTAACGATGCGTTCTAGGCGGCACTACACCCAAGCTCGCTTGGGTGTATCGAAACCAGAGAGCACCGACGGGACAGACCACGCCAAAAACTAGTGAATTTTGCGGGCCTCACCCGAGTGGGACCCCAAAATCACGATCGATGCGCGTGGTCCCCGGTGTAGGCACGCGCGAAGCGCGTGAGGGCGCAACGGCAAAGCCGGCGCGGGGGCGGGAACGACGCGGACGAGCGTTCGCAGCGAGCGTGACGGCGCGTTGGTGCACAACGTTGTATATATTACCCGAGGTATAGTCCCGAGCCTGCTCGGGCGTGTCGAGCTCGAAGGAGAGCCCCGAGATGGTCGCCACCGATTCGAAGCTATGGCTCCTGTTCACGCTGGTCGGCACTTCTTTGGTTGGTTGCGGCAATGGCCAGCCGGCGGAAAGTGGTACGGGTGGCACCTCGACGGCCGGCGGAAGCTCGGGCGCGGGTGGAAGCTCGCAGTCCGTTGGCAGTGGTGCGGGTTCGAGCGCCGTCGCAGGCCACGGGGCGAGTGCCGGTGGTAGCTCGGGCGTCGTCGGCGCGGGCGGGGGTAACGACGCCGGTCGTGGCGGCTCGACGGGCGGCACGGGCGCCGTCGGCGGGCGCACTGGTGGTGCTGGAGGTCGTGGTGGCGCGGGCGCAACCAGCGGGATCGCTGGAGCGGGTAGCGGTGCGGGCGGGGGTGCTGGCGGAGCGGGAGCCGGCCCGATGGGTGGCCGACCCGGGGCGGGCGGCGCGGGTGGAGCGGCGAGCGGCGGCGCAGCCGGCTCGATGCAGGCGGGCGGAGCCGCGGGTTCGGCAAGCGGCGGCGGCACCGTCACCTGTCCTTCGACGGTCCTCAAAGCCGGTGACACGAACCAAACCGTTCAAGTTGGCTCGACGAACCGCACGTACATTCTTCACGTTCCGTCGGCTTACAAGGGGACCTCCGCGGTGCCGCTCGTCGTCGACTTTCACCCGCTGGGCGGCTCGGGGTCGGCGGAGGCGATGAGCTCGCCATATAAGGCGCAGACCGATCCCGAAGGCGTCATTTCGGCGTATCCGAACGGGCTCAGCGGCCCGTCGGGCGGCGCCTGGAACGTCGGACCCTGTTGCGTGAAGGACGCGGACGACGTCGCGTTCGCGAGAGCGCTCGTCGCGCAGGTAGAAACCAAAGCGTGCATCGACACGAAGCGCGTCTATGCCGTCGGCTTCTCGATGGGCGGCGGCATGACGCACTACCTCGCGTGCCACGCGGCCGACCTGTTCGCTGCGTTCGCCCCCGCCTCGTTCGACTTGCTCGAGGAGAACGAGGACGATTGCAAACCGCCGCGACCGATCCCGGAAATCTCGTTCCGCAGTAGCAACGATACGGTCGTTCCGTATGAAGGTGGCTATTCCCCGGTCGTCTCCGGCATGCCCGTTACGTTCCTAGGCGCTGTCGGCACGTTCCAAAAGTGGGCCGAAATAAACGGCTGCACCGGTTCGCCCACGGCGAGCGACGGAGACGACTGCCAGTACTACACGAGCTGCACGGGCGGCGTGCAGATTGGGCTCTGCACGATGACCTCCGGGCACGCCCCCGGCAAAGCCAATATCGGTTGGCCTTTCATCAAGAAGTACACGTTGCCCTGAGCTGCCGAGTGGGAGGCGGCGCGGTCGTCACGCGCAATAGGCCATTTGGCCTATTGGAAGATTTATCGGGAGCGGTCAACGGAAAGCGAGGGAAGTGGGCACTGCGGGGTCGGCGGTACTCCATGCTCACACCTTCGATTCAGCGTTTAGCCATTTGGTCGACCGCGGCCGCACTCTTGTCTGGCTGCAGCTCTTCAACTCCGACCGAAGGCGAGCAAGGCGGCGCCGGCGGCTCCACGCAGAGCGGCTCGGGAGGGAAGCTCGGAACCGGCGGCGCGGGTGGTACGTCCGCGGCCGGACCCTCCGGCGGTACTGGGGCCGTGATTGGATCCGGCGGTGCCGGGGGGAGCGGCGCGGCGGGTAGGGTCGGCTCGGGTGGCGCGCCCGGTTCGGGCGGCGCCATGGGCTCGGGCGGCACCTCTGCCGGCGCAACCAATGCTGGATCCGGCGGTCGCGCCGAGTCCGGAGGCAGAACGGGCTTCGGCGGCGCGGGTGCCGGCGCGTCAGGCACCGGTGGGCCGGGAGCCGGCCGCGGCGGGCGCGGCGGAGGCATGGCGGGTGCCGGCGGAAACACGGCAGGTTCCGGTGCCGGAGGCGCCGGCGTCGCGGGAGCGGCGGGCGGTGCAGGCATGAGCAGCACCGGGTCCGGCATGTCTGCCGGTTGTGGGAAAGCGCCGACCATCGCGAGCAGCATGTACAACAACGGTCAACACATCACGATCACCGCCGCGAGCATGCAGCGCGGGTTCATCCTCAACGTCCCCACGAACTACGACAACACCCACCCGTACAAACTCGTCATCGCCTATCACGAGCTCAACGGCAACGATAACGAGATGTACAAGAACCAGTACTATCACCTGCTGCCGCTCTCGAATAACAGCACCATCTTCGTCGCGCCGAACGGGCAGAACGGCGGCTCCCCGTGCTCGGGAACCGGAACGGGCGATTCGGGCTGCGGCTGGCCGAACAGCAACAACTCCGACCTTGCGCTCGCGGACGCGGTGGTGGCGGAGCTCGAGGATAATTTCTGTATCGACACCAACCGAATCTTCGCGACCGGTTGGAGTTACGGCGGCAGTATGTCCTACAAGACCGCGTGCGAACGGCCGCTCGGCGGTGCGAACAACGGTTTCGTCCGCGCGATCGCCGTCTATTCGGGCGCGCAGCTCAGCGGTAACTGCACCCCGCAGAAGCCGGTCGCCTACTACGCCTCGCACGGCACCCATGATTCGGTGCTGAACTACGACGGCGGGGTGACCCTGGCTCAGAACTTCTCGACCGCCGACGGCTGCACGTGGATGACACCCACGAAGGTGACGAGCGGCGCCCACGTGTGCACGAACCTCATGGGGTGCTCGACCGGCTATCCCGTCGAGTTTTGCTCCTTCAACGGCGACCACACGCCCGATCCCGACAACGGCCAGTCGGGCAACAGCTGGGAATATCAAAACGTGTGGACGTTCTTGAACCAGTTCTAACTCCGTAGGTCTAGAACCGTCGGCCGTTCGAGACGGAACTGCGACCAAAGTTGCACTGCTTTGGTCGATGCACTCACGAGCCCATTGGGGGGCGGTTGTCACGCTGACTGCTCTAGGCGCAGCCTCGTCCGGCTGTGGAGCAGGGGCGGGGGACGCGAACGGAACCGGCAACGCGCCTTCGGTCGACGGCGCAGGCCGTTCTGCAGCCGGTGGTTCCTTCGCCGCAGGAGGGACGCTAGGCACGAGCGGAGGGGGTGGGCGTGGCGAAAGCGGAGCGAGCTCGGCAGCTGGTGGTAGTTTGCCGGGCACTGCCGGAAGCGGCGGCGCGGCGGCAACCGGCGGCATGCCGGCGAACGGAGGAGCACCGCAGGGCGGCATGCCGGGAAGCGGCGGTAGAGCCGCAGGTAGCGGCGGAGTGAGCGACGGCGGCGGACGGCGTGGCGGCGGCGGCAGAGCGGGGACGGCGGGGACCGGCGGAGTGAGCGGCGGAGCGGGCGGCGCCGGCGCGGGTGGCGCGGCCGCGTCCGGCGGCATGGGTGGCAAGGTGAGCTCGAATGCAGGCGCCGGCAGCGGCGGCTTTCCCGCCAAGTTCGCCGGCAACATCGATACGCGGGGCTCGATCCGCTCGGACTTCGCCACGTATTGGAATCAGTTCAGCCCGGAGAACGCTGGCAAATGGGGCTCGGTGCAGCCGAACTCCCAGGACTCGTTCAACTGGACCGCGCTCGACGCGATGTACAAATACGCGAACGATCACGGCATCGTCTTCAAGCAGCACAATTTCATTTGGGGTTCGCAGCAGCCGGGGTGGACGGCCAACTTGACGACCTCCACCGGCCCCCCCGCCGTCCAAAACTGGATGAACGCGTTTTGCGCGCGGTATCCGAACACGCGCCTCATCGACGTCGTGAACGAGCCACCGCCGCACACGACTCCGAAGTACTTGAACGCCATCGGCGGTGCCGGCACGAGCGGCTACGACTGGATCGCCAACGCTTTCAAGTGGGCGCGCCAAGCCTGCCCGAACGCGATCCTGATTCTGAACGACTACAACAACGTGGAGCAGGCGGGGGACGTCCAGCACACGATCGACATCGTCAACGCCATCAAGAAGGTCGGCGCACCCATCGACGCGATCGGCTGCCAGACGCACGGCGCCGCGAATCTCTCTTCGGCGACCTTGAAGACCAACATCGACAAGCTCTCGAGCGGCTCGGGGCTCCCCGTCTACATCACGGAATACGATCTCAACATCGCGGACGACGCGAAACAGGCGTCCGTGATGCAGGACCAGTTCACCATGTTCTGGAACGAAGCCAACGTGAAGGGCATCACCTACTGGGGGTACCTCGTCGGCGCGACGTGGGAGACGAACACGGGCCTCCTCCAGAGCAACGGCACGCCGCGGCCCGCACTGACCTGGCTCATGAATTTTCTCGGCCGCTGAAGCCGGTACCGGCTCGTGACCTACTGAGCCGTGACGCTCGCCGTCGTGAAATCGATCCGGCCGGAGCCGCCGCCCGCCTCGATCAGAACCTTGGCTTCCTCCATTTTCCCGAGCGTCATGCCGAAGCCCTTCCAGGCGTCGAAATGCTTGGTCAAGGAGATGTGCCCGCACGTGCGCGCCGACTGCCGAACGCTGATGAACTGCTCGAACGTCGCCGTGCCTTGAATGGACGGTTGGTTATTCTGCGTGTGCGTGTAGACGTTGTAGGTCCCTTCACCGTCGATGGTGAAGCTGCCCTTCTTGGTGCCGCTTGCGCCGAGACCGTTGTAGGAGTCCTCGACCACGTAGAATTCGACGAGCGGACTCACGGACCAGCCGTAGATCCCGATCGACGAGTAGCCGCCGCCGCTCCCGGATTTCTTCTCCGCGAAGTCGGCCGCCAGCGTCCCGAATTGGTCGTAAGTCTTGCTCGAGCCGAGCGCGAGCCCGACGCGCGCCAGAAAATCTCCGGAGTTGTTCCAGGTTGCGCTGAACGCGGCATCCGAACCATAGGTGATGAGGCACCCCCCGCCTCCACTCGACCAGACGGTCCACTGCTGGCTTCCCACGTTGCCCGATTGGTTCGACGAGCAGTGAGAGCTTCCGTTGCTCGGGACGCTGCCGGAACACGACACGACGCCGCCGTCCGTCCCCGCGTTGCCGCCGCCCGCACCACCGGCGCCGGGGGAACCGGCTCTTCCGCCGGAACCGCCCATGCCGGTGCGGCCCCCGGCGCTCCGCCCGCCACTTGCCGTTCCGGCGCGTCCGCCCGTCGTGCCCATGCCGGCCGCCGCGGATCTCCCGCCGGAGCTCATGCCTCCCAAAGCTCCGGAGCTCCCACCTTGCGCGGCGCGCCCGCCGCGGCCGTTGGCTCCCGCTTCGCCTGCACGCGCGCCTCCGCTCCCGCCCTGCGCCCCATTCGAGCCACCCGAGCCCGGCGGGCTCCCCGTCATCCCGCCGGTTGACGACTGGCCGTCGCGTGGGGGGTCGAACAATCCGAGATCGTCGCCCACGGGGCCGCCCGTGGCGCAGCCGAACGCCGCTGCTGCGGCCAGAAGCGCCAAACCTTGCTGCGACCGGCTCGCCTCGCCGCCGCAGGGAGCGAAGCGAAGGGCGGCTATGGCGCTTACTCGACGGCTCATCCTGGCGCAGTGCCTGCCGCCGGCCGTGCCCGTCATGAAATTCGAGCGGAGAACGTTCGTCGAGCCGGCGTGATCAAACGCGCTCGACCCGGGAATGTTATGCCGATCAGGGGGCGCACCTTCGCACGCGGAGCCGTTGCACGAGCTCGCCGCGACGAGCAGTCGACTCTTCGCGGGCGTCGACGGAATTGGTGGTCCGAAGACACTGCCGTCGAGTTCTCGTGTGCGACGATGCGCGGACGCCCTTGGCGAAGCCCGACCCTGCAGCGCAGGCGGTGCCCGCGTTCAAGGCCATTTATGCCGAATATTTCGAATTCGTTTGGTCGTCCGCGCGACGCCTCGGCGTAGTGCCGGCCGCGATGGACGACGTAGTCCAAGAGATCTTCGTCGTGATCCACCGCCGGCTCCACACGCTGGAGCAGCCTGAATCCTTACGGAGTTGGATTTACAGCATCGTCCGGCGCACGGTGAGCGGCTACCACCGTTCGCGCCGCAGCCGGAACGCGTCGGACACGGCGCTGGCTCAGCACGTCGGCACGCAGATGGACGCCCAGCTGACGCCGCTCGACCTCGCCGAGCAGAACGAGGAAGCGAAGCTACTTTGGTCCGTGCTCGAGGAAATCGAGCCGCGCAAGCGTGAAGTGCTCGTCCTCGTGGAGTTCGACGGCATGACGGTTCCGGAAATCGCCGACGCACTCGATATTCCGGTCAACACGGCGTACTCGCGGCTGCGCGCAGGGAGAATCGCGTTCGAGGCGGCGCTCGCACGGCGTGCGGTGCGAGGTGGAGGGGAAGGGGGAGAGCGTCCATGACGGAGCTCGTGAATCGCTCGAATAGGTCGATCAGCCTATTGCGAGATTCCACACCCCGGTCAAACCATCGCGCCTTGCTACAAGCCAAGAAGACTGATCCCGTCTGCCCAGATCGTTCTGGATGACGAACTCGGTCGCGTTCGTCTGTGACGCCGTACGCACTCCCTTCGGCAGCGACGGAGGGACGCTCGCGACCATCCGGTCCGACGACCTCGGCGCCGTCCCGATCCAAGCGCTCGTGAAGCGCAACAGTCACGTCGATTGGGCGGCGGTCGATGACGTGATTTACGGGTGCGGGAACCAGGCAGGGGAGGATCAGCACAACGTCGCGCGCGTCGCTGCACTGCTCGCGGGCCTTCCCGATTCGGTGCCGGGCGTTACGGTCAATCGCCTGTGCGGGTCCGGCCTCGAAGCCGTGGCGGCGGCCGCGCGGGCGATCAAGCTGCGGGAAGGCGGGCTCTACATCGCGGGCGGTGTCGAGAGCGTGTCTCGCACCGCGCTCGTCTTGCCCAAAACACCCGTCGCACGCGTGAGCGGCGTGCGGCTTGCCGACCCGGAGGTCGGCTGGCGTTTCATCAACCCGCTGATCCACGACCGCTTCGGCACCTACTCGCCCATCGAAACGGCCGAGAACGTGGCCACCGAGTTCCGAATCGCGCGCTCCGCTCAAGATGCTTTCGCCTATCGCAGCCAGCACCGCGTGGCGGCAGCGGTCCAGAGCGGCATTCTCGGTGACGAGATCGTGCCCGTGCTCGTGCCGCGAAAATCTTCGGTGAGCATGCTCGTCGATCGCGACGAACAACCGCGCCCGCAAACCACGTTCGGCGAGCTATCGAAGCTGAAGCCGATCATGCGCAACGGCTGGACGGTGACGACGGGCAACGTCGCCGCCGGTGCCGATGGGGCGTGCGCTTTGTTGCTCGCGTCCCACGCGGCTGCCAAGCGCTTCTGTCTCGTTCCGCGCGCGCGGGTGGTTGCCACCGCGGCCGCGGGAGTCGAGCCTCGCATCGCCGGCATGGGGCCGGTCCCCGCCATTCGCCGCGTGCTGGCGCAAGCGCGCATCACGCTCTCGCAAGTAGAGCTCTTCGAGCTCAACGAGACGTCCGCCGCCGAAGTGCTCGCGGTCTTGCGCGATCTCCGCATCCCCGAGGATGCCCCGTTCGTCAATTCGAACGGCGGAGCGATTGCGCTCGGACAGCCGTGCGCTGCCGGAAGTGCGCGGCTCGTCGCGGCGGCGGCACTCGAGCTCCAGCGTGCGGGAGCGCGCTACGCCGTGTGCGCCGCGCGTGCCGGCATGGGGCAGGGCATCGCCGTGCTGCTCGAACGGGTGTGAACGCGGCGGGGCCGCTCAGCCGGCGTAAGTGAGCTGCATGCGCTCGCGTACCTCGGAACGGAAGAAGTGCGCGGGAGCGCAGCCGAGCTCGGCACGGAACGCGCGATGGCACTGCGAGTACGAGCCGAACCCGGCGTCACTCGCCGCCGACATCAAGTCACGCCCCGAGTCGACGAGCTGCATCAGTCGAAGCAGGCGCACGCGCGTTCGATAGCGGACGAGCGTCAGCCCCACGTCGCGGTGGAAATGGCGGCTCACCTCACTCGGGTGGGTGCGAAGCTCATGCGCCAACGCGTCGAGCCCGCGCTCCGGCTCCGCCGAAATGAGCTTCAAGGTGCGCCGCGTCAGCACGTGGAGGTCGCTGCTGCGTGCCGTGACCGAACGTCCACTGAGCCAATGCACGCGCTCCCAGAGCTCCGCCCCCAGTTGTTCGGCGCCGGCGCGATCGACGATGGCCGCCGCGCGATCCATGACGCCGGCAAGCTCCGACGCGGCGAGCGCCGCGTGGCACGGTTCGACGGCGTCTGGGCGCCCCGCCAAGACGGTCGCCGAGTAGACGGGATCGAGGCCGACGGCATAGAGATAGAGATCCGCGGAAGCGTCGAGCAACGCGTGATCCACGCCCGGGGGAAACGCGAGGAGCTCTCCCCTCGTCACGCGCACGGTTCGATCGCCGACACCGAACGTCGCCGAGCCCGTCAGTACCAAGTTCACTTCCGGCTCAGCGTGGAAATGGCGAGGCCTGCGTCCACCCACGGCGTCAGCGTATTTCCACACGAAGGCCCGCTCTTGGCGATGGGGAAGGAAGCGCTGATAGAGCGCTCGAGGCTCGCCGTCGGCCATCCTCGGCAAACTAGCCCAGGGTGCCCGCTCCCGCCAGCCTTGCCCCAAGAAGCGCGAACACGAGAGCGCCTGCGCTAGCGCTCTCGGGCGGCTTCACCGGAGTCGCACGCGTCCGAAATGGTGACGGATCGGCGCCGCAGAAACCACTGAGGATCACGTTCAGCGCTTTTGCGTCACGCGCGTTCGCGCGACGCCGGCGCTCGTGTGCCTGGCGCGAGGTCCCTTTGACTGTGAGACGAAGTTCCGAGCCGTCGAAATCGCGGCGGGTCTGCCTAACCGCCGCGTTGATCGTCGGCTGCTCGAACGGCGCTACGGAGATGCCGAGCGCGGGCGACGACGGAAGTGGCGGCGCCGCCGGACGCGCGGGTGCAGCCGCGGGCGCGGGCGGAAGCGGTCTCGGCGGCACCACCTCGAGCGCGGGAGCCGCTCACGGTGGCGTCGCGAGCACCGGCGGCAATCCGGGTCTCGGCGGAGCACGTGCGGATGCAGGCGCTGGCGGAAGTGCAGCCGGTTCGGCCGGTAAGGCATCGCTTGGCGGCTCGAGCTCCTTCGGCGGCAAGCCCTCTAACGGCGGTGGCGGCGCGGGCGGTTCGGCGGGCAATGGTTCGACGGGCGGCCATGGGCCCGCTGCGGGCTCGGGTGGAGCGGGCGCGGCCGGCGCTGGTGCCGGTGCTGGCGGCGGCATGGGCGGCGCGGCCGGCGTCGCGAATGCGGGCGGCTCGGGCGGCACGCGACCCTGCGACATTTACGCGGCTGCCAAGACGCCATGCGTGGCCGCCCACAGCACCGTTCGCGCCCTCTACGGCGCGTACTCCGGGCCGCTCTATCAGCTGCGTCGGGCATCCGACAAGCAGACGAAGGACGTGAGCGTGCAGGGCCCAGGAGGATTCGTGGACGTGTCCGTTCAGGATGCGTTTTGCAACGGGACGACGTGCACCATCTCCATCCTCTACGACCAATCCTCGAACAAGAACGACCTCACGAAATCGCCCGTCGCTCATTGGCTGACCGACGGCGGTACCGAAGCAAACGCCAGTAAAGGCAAGACGACCGTCGGCGGCCACACCGCCTACGGCATCTACGTCACGGGCTATTCGGACAACGTGGCGTACCGGAACAACGCCACCAAAGGCGTCGCGAAAAACGACGAGGCCGAAGCCATGTACATGATCGTAGACGGCAAGCGCTTCAGCGATCAGTGCTGTTTCGACTACGGCAACGCCGAAACCAGCGGCAACGACGAAGGCAACGGCACCATGGAGGCCGTTTACTTCGGCTCGGACATCACCTGGGGCGGCAAGGGCGACGGCAACGGACCCTGGGTCGCCGGGGATCTCGAGAACGGCGTGTTCAAATCCGACAAGGGCGGCTGGCAATCACAATCGATCATGGTGCCGGGCGCCAAATCCATCGCGGCAGCGTTTGCCGTAGCGATGCTGAAGGGACCCTCGGGCAATCGCTTCACATTGAAGGGCGGTAGCGCGCAGAGCGGAGGCCTCACCACGATGTGGGATTCGGTTCGGCCGTCGCCCGGCTACAGTCCGAAGAAGCTCCAAGGCGCGATTATTCTCGGAACCGGAGGAGACGGCAGCAACGGCGGCACCGGCACGTTTTACGAAGGGGCGATGACGGCGGGCAATCCGCCCGATTCGGTCGACGACGCCGTCCAGGCGAACATCGTGGAGGCGGGCTATGGCCATTGATCGTGTCGGCTTCGGTCTCGCGCTCGCGGTTCTCGCCGGCTGCTCCGGGCACGCCCCGCACGGCGCTCCGCAAACGCTCGGAGGCGCCGCGCGAGGAGGCGGCGGCGGGAACGCGGAAATCGCCGGCAGCTCCGGTGCCGGGGGCGTGCATACGGGGGCCGGTGGCGCTTCCGGGACGAGTGCCGGCGCGTCGGGAGGCAACTCGGGGAAGGCAGGCGCTGCCGCGATGTCCGGCGGTCGCGCGGGCGTTGCCGGTACGGACAGTGGCGGCGTCTTTCAGACGGGCGGCTCCGGTGGGGTGTCAGGAGGGAACGCGGGCAGCGCCGGAGCACAAGCCGGGAGCGGCACGGCGGGCACACCGACCGTCGCGCAGGGAAATACGTACGACGGCAAGCGGCCGACGACGCAGAACTTCGACGCCGAATGGCGGTTCCATCTGGGCGACGTCACGGGGGCGCAGTCCTCGACGTTCGACGACAGCGCGTGGACGTCGCTCAACGTTCCACACGACTTTAGCGTGTCGCTGCCGTTCTCACAGAGCTCGGCGTCCGGTGCCGGCGGGGGCTACCTCGACGGCGGGGTCGGCTGGTATAGAAAATCGTTCACGCTACCGAGCTCGGCGGCGAGCGAGCGCGTGTTCGTGCAGTTCGACGGCGTCTACATGGACAGCACGGTGTGGTTGAACGGCACGCAGGTCTGCGCGCGCCCGTACGGCTACGTCTCGTTCGAGTGCGACCTCACGTCGGCCGCGAAGCTCACCGGTGCGAACGTGCTCGCCGTTCGCGTGAACAATCAGCTCCCGAGCAGTCGCTGGTACTCGGGGAGCGGAATTTACCGGCACGTGTGGCTCAAAACCGTGAACCCCGTTCACGTCGCGTATCTCGGCGGCTACGTGACCACGCCGCAAATCTCCGCTTCGAGCGCGAGCGTGAACGTGACGGTCACGGTACAGAACGACGGCTCGTCCTCGCAAACGGTCAGCGTCGCGAGCTCGATCCGCGACGCCGCGGGCGTGGAAGTCGCGAAGAGCGCCGCGACGGCGGCCGACGTCGCCGCGGGCAAAACCAGCGACGTCACGCAAATGCTCGCCGTCACCAATCCCTCGCTCTGGTCGCTGGCGAAGCCGACGCTCTACAGCGCCGTCACGACCGTATCGGTGGGGGACAGCGTCGTCGACACCTACACGACGCCGTTCGGCATCCGCAGCTTCGAATTCGATCCGAAGAACGGCTTCTCCTTGAACGGAGAGAGCGTGAAGCTCAACGGCGTGTGCAACCATCACGACTTGGGCAGCCTCGGGGCCGCGGTCAACTTTCGAGCGATCCAAAAGCGGATGGAGCTACTCAAGGACATGGGCGTCAATGCGCTCCGTACGTCCCACAACCCCCCGGCGCCGGAGCTCCTCGACCTCGCGGACAGCATGGGTTTTCTCGTCATGGACGAGGCGTTCGACTGCTGGGACCAGGCGAAGGTCAAATACGACTACGCGCGCTTTTTCAAGGAATGGGCCACGACGGACATCGCCGACATGGTCGCTCGGGATCGCAACCATCCGAGCGTCGTCATCTGGAGTATCGGCAACGAAATCCCGAACGCGAACCCCACGACGGCGCGGACGCTCATGTCCGCGGTGAAGGCGAAGGACTCCACGCGAGTCGTCGGGCAGGCCTTCAATCCGTACGACGCGTCGACGGCGGCCGTCGAAGACGTGGTCGGCATCAACTACAACACCGGGCTCTACGATTCGGTCCACTCCGGCAATCCGAGCTGGAAGCTCTTCGCGAGCGAGACCTCGTCGGCGGTGCGGAGCCGCGGCGTCTACAAACTTCCCGTGACGTCGAACGTGCTCACGTCGAACGACACGCAATGCTCGTCCTACGACAACAGCATCGTGAGCTGGGGAGCGAGCGCCGAGCAATCGTGGACCAACGTCAACACGCGCTCGTCCATCGCGGGCGAGTTCATCTGGACGGGCTTCGACTACATCGGCGAGCCGACGCCCTACGGTTGGCCCGCGAAAAGCTCGTATTTCGGCGCGATCGACACGGCGGACTTTCCGAAGGACATCTACTATTTCTACAAGAGCCGCTGGAATTACGCGGGCCCGCCCATGGTGCACGTGACGCCCATGGATTGGACCTCGTGGACCGCGGGGCAATCGGTGCCCGTGTTCGTCTACAGCAATGCGGACAGCGTCGAGCTCTTCCTGAACGGCACCTCGCTCGGCTCGAAGAACGTGGTGTCCACGGCGGGGCAGGCCAACGCCGGACACCTCGCGTGGACGGTGAGTTTCGCCGCGGGCACGCTCGAGGCGAGGGCGACGAAGAACGGCGCCGTCGTGGCGACCGACAGCGTTCGCACGGCGGGCAAAGCGGCGGCCGTCGTTCTCAAGAGCGATCGCAGCGCGATCACGGCCGACGGTGTGGATCTGGCCTTCGTCGAAGCGGACATCGTCGACGACCAAGGCGTGCTCGTCCCGCAAGGCAACGACGAGGTCAGCTTCACGGTGAGTGGGCCCGCCGCCATCGTGGGCGTGGACAACGGCAACCCGATTGGTCACGAATCCTACAAGGGCTCGAAGATGGCCGCTTTCAGCGGGAAGCTCCTCGCCATCGTGCAGTCGACGAGCTCGCCGGGCAGCGTGACGGTGACCGCGACCTCGAGCGGGAGCTCGTCGCTCGCGCCGGGCACGGTCGCGATCACGACGCAGGCTCCCTGACCCGCGAGGCCCGGGCGCCGGCGCTCGTCGATTTTCTTGGACCGGTTCGAGCGGGCCCGGGCGACTGCGGCACGGCGTCCGAACGGGCGCCTCTGTCACCGGAGCGCCCCCATGCGAGTCGAGCACCTGTTCGCGACCTTTCTTTTGGGCCCGGCCGTCGTCGGCGCCTTCGGCTGTAGCGTCGCGGGCGACGTACCCGCGGAAGGCGGAGCCGGAGCTGCTACGGGCCAAGGAGGCACGAGCGGGCACGGAGCCGGTGGTACCTCCCCGATCGGCGGCGCTGCGCAAACGGGCGGCGCGGGCGGCACCGGCGGCACCACGTCGCAAGCAGGAAGCGGCAGCGGCGCGGTTGGCGGCTCAGCCGGTAGCGCTGTGACGACCGCGGGTGCGGGAGGCTCCGGCGACGGCGGACGGGGCGACGCGGGGGCCGGTGCGGCGGGCGCCGGCGGTCGAAGGGGTGCGGGTGGACGGGGTGGCGACGCGGCAGCCGGCGGTGCGCGGACATCGGGTGGTGCGAGCAACGGCGGCGCGAGCAACGGCGGCGCGAGCAACGGTGGTGCGAGCAGCGGTGGCGCAACGTCGGGCGCGGGCGCTGGAGGTCGCTCGACGTCCGGTGCGGGTGGCGGTGGCAACGGGACTTGCACGGCATCGAAAGCGGCGGGCTCGAACGTGTCCGGCAGCGGGCCGCACAAGGTGACGGTAGAAACCAACTCCGACGCCGGGATCAAGGAAGGTACGATCTTCCGGCCGACGGATTTGGGCGGAACCGAGAAATACCCGATCTTCGTCTGGGGAGAGGGCGGCTGCTCCGAAAACGGCTTGTCGAATTCGGCAGCCATGGCGGAGCTCGCGTCCCACGGCTACTTCGTCATTGCCGACGGCACGCCCAACAACAGCGCGTCGCGATCCTTGGACTCATCGAACGTCGCCTCGATGGGAAAGCCGCTGCTCGCCTACGTCGATTGGGCCGTCGCCGAGAACGACAAGGCGTGCAGCGCGTATTACCAAAGCCTCGACACCACGAAGATAGCCTCCAACGGATTCTCGTGTGGGGGGCTCATGGCCGAGGGGACGGCCGGGGCCGCGGGCATCACCACCTGGGGCCTCAACAGCAGCGGCCTCTTTAGCGCGGATCAGGCCTTCTACAAGACGGTTCACACGCCGGTGTTGATCGTGCTCGGCGGCTCCGACGATATCGCCTACGCGAACGGCGAACGCGACTACGACAACATCAGCGCGCTCGGCATTCCGATCATGCTCTTTAGCAAGGCGCTCGGGCACGGTGGCGACTTGTTCTCGAAGAACGGCGGGGACTTCACGAAGATCGACCTCGCGTGGCTCAACTGGTGGCTCAAAGGCGACGAGACGGCGACCGGGAAAGGTTTGCTCGTCGGCGCGAGCTGCCCGTATTGCTCGGACAGCGCCTGGGAAAAGAAGTCGGCGAACCTCCCGTAACTCTCGCAAGAGACGGAAGGGACGCTCTCTCTCACAGAGTGTGGCGGGAGAGCGCGGGCCAAGCGATGGTGGGATCGCCAGGATCCTCGCCGCCGCCCTGCTTGGTACACAAGATCACCTCGACTCCGCCGGCGCAGCCTGCATAGTGCGAGCAACCGGTCGTGTCCGGCTCCGATGCCGCGCCGGTACAGCCGTCGATCGCCGCCCAGGTCTCGAAGGTCGCTTGCGCGCCGAGGAAGGTGAGCGGCATGCCCGGAACCAGCGACGAAGCACCGCCCTGATAGGGAACACGTGAGTCAGCGGTGCCGCGGAAGGAAACCACGCTGATCGGCCGAGGCGGCGTGCAGTCGTCCACGTTTTCGGCGAGCAGATCGAAGGCGGCCGGCGCCGCGCCCGCGAACACGTCGGCCGCATGACACGCGAGATAGTGCGCCATGCCGCCTCCCGTGAGCACGCCCACCGCGTACACGCGAGCGGGATCGACGCAAGCGAGCGTTCGAACCTGAGCCACGAGCGCGCGCGCGAAGGCCACGTCGTCGACGTTGGCGACGCAGCACGGACCGACGTTCCATGCCGTCCCCGCCGGGCCTTTCAAGCCGTCGGGGAAGGCCATGAGGACGCCGTCCGGATCGAGCGCTGCGGGATAGGGCGAGCTCGTGCGTTCTTTGCTGCCCGACGCGCCCATGCCGTGAAAATCCACGACCAACGGCGCAGGGTTCACGCCGCGGTAGCTCGGCGGAACGTGCAGGAGGTAGGTACGGCTGACCCCATCGACGAGGACGGATTGGGCACTATCTCCGGACAGGGCCGGCATGGACGGGCACGCGGCCGGCTCGCCTGCGTCGGTAGCGCCGTCCGGCGCATCCTCGGAGCTCGCTCCGCCTGCGTTCCCGAGACCGCCGTCGACGGGCGCCTGCCCGGTGATCGCATAGAGGTCGGCGCGCGAACAGCCGGCGCTCGCGAGCGCCATCGCAGTGAGCGCCGTCGCAGCACTGGGCCAATGCATGCTCATGGTCGTGCTCCGATGGTGAGGGTGAAGAGCACGTTCGGCCGTCCCGTCGTTGCTACCACCGAATCCAAGACGTGGACGGCGACGTAAGGCTCCGCGAGCTCTAGGTGACCGGCCATGGTCACGTAAAGCCGAGCCGGTAAGCCCACGCGGGCACCGGCCCCCGCATCGACGAGCAGAGCCCAGCGCGCCGCTCGATGTCCGAGATTCGGAACGTTCGCTTCCGCCGTGAGCGTCGTGTGGAGCGCTCCCGAGGACAAGGTGAGGACGGGTTGGATGCCAGTGCGTACGGGCGCGCAAAAGCAGAGTCCGAACAGCGCAAATTCCCTGGCAACCCCCACGCCGCCCGCTGCGGTCTCGACGCGCGGCCGAGTACCGAAGCCCGCGGCCGTCGCCTGAAGTGACAGCCACGAACCGAGCGCCCAGTCGACCTGCACGAGTGGCAGCAGCGCGGGTCCCACGGCACCGAAGCCCGCGAGGGCCGTCGCGCCGGCTTCGAAGCCGAGTCGCGCGGGAGCTCTGGGCGTCGCTGCTATCAGCACGGGTTCCGGGCTTGCCGCCTGCGGCAGCGTCCGATCGTGGCGGTCGAGCTCGAGGGTGACGAAGCTCGAGCGCAGCACTTCGATGGTTCGGATTGCGAGCGTTGCCGCACGGTCGTCGGTGGTGGCTTCGAGTACGACCCGCGACAAGCGGAGACGTGGATGAGAACGTTCGCAAATCCAAACGTCGGCGCCGACCGGCTCGTCGTCTCCGACCACCGCGATGAACGCGTCGACCCCGCGCGCGCGCGCCGCACGCTCGAGCCAGGCTCGCACCTCGGCGGAGTTGCTGTCGGGAGCGGTCGGGCCGTCGGTGATCGCGACGGAAGCGCCCAGCGCGAGGAGCTCGCCCTGCAGGCGGAACATCGCCTCCTCGAGCGCCGGCGCGGCCGCGGCCGGTCGAAGCAAGGCGACCGTCACGGCCTCGGCGCGACCCGACCACATGAAGGCCAGCGCCGCGAGCGCGCAGCACAGCAGCCGGGCCGGGGCGCGGCCCCTAGCGCGACTGCTCGAGGGTGCGCGCCGCTTCGGCATAGCTTCCGTCCGGAAAACGGAGGAGGTACTCCGCAGCAATCCGACGAGCGCTCTCGGGCCCTTCGGTCTCGTTCACCAACATCAGCTTGCGACCGAGCGCCTCCGCGGCATACGTCCCGGCCGGCGCGCTCGCGAGGTAGGCGTCGTACCATTTGAGCGCGCTCGGCTTGCCGCCGGACCGTTGCTCCTCGACGCGGCCGAGCAGGAACAGTGCATCGAGCGCTCGTGGTGAGCTCGGAAAGCGCTCCCGCTCCGCGAGCAGCGCCGAGCGCGCGAGGTCCGGCCGGTGCCGGTAGCGCGCCGCGTCCGCGAGCGCGATGAGCTCGTCGCTCGAGCGCGTTTTGAGGCTCACCTCGACGCCGTCCCGCGCCGCGTCCGCAAGAATGACGTCCCATTCACCCTTCGCCAAAGCCTCTCGCCAGCGGCGCTCGGGCTTGGCGGCGGTCGTCTCGCGTGCGCGAACCGCCGCGGCCTGATCGGGGTGAACGACCGCGGAAAGTGACGGCGCGGCACTCGGGAGAGCCGGAGGCGCGGACGAGCTCGAGGCCGCAGTGGCGCGTGCTTCGCTGATCACCGTCTCGCGATTCGGCAAGCTGACGCTCAGGTTCTGGCCCGGTCGCAAGACGAGCTCGTCGCCGACGATGGGGCCGCTGACGGCGACGCGTCCCGCTCGCAGCTGCACTTCGAGCTTCTCACTCGTGGGCTCCCAGACGACCGTGAAGTCGGTGCCGCGCACGGAGACCACGAACGGACCTGCCTCCACCGACCAGCGCCGCGCCGGATTCGGCGTGATGCGAACCGCCGCCGTGCCACGGTCGAGCACCACGCGCGCGCCCTCCGCGCTGACGGCGCGCAGGCGTCCGCGCGTGCCCGGCGTGAGCTCGAACCGGCTGCCTTCGCTGAAATAAAGACGAACGCCGCCGCCCCCGATCTCCGAGAGGTACCCGCCTTCCAAAATCTCGCCGCCGACGACGCGAGTGACCGAGACGGCGTTACGCGCAGCCGGCGAGTCCCTTCTCGCTCGCAAAACGAGAACGGCAGCCAAGGTGAGACACGCAAACAATGCGGCGCCGAGCAGTGTCAATCCTCGCACGCGTCGAAGCTGCGCCCGATCCGCCACGTAGCGCGCCCGCACCGCGTCGAGACCTTGCTCGAGCTCCGCGGCGGAGGGCGGCTTCAAGAGCGCACGCGCGAGTCGCGTCAACTCTGCGAGCCGACCGGAGTGCGCAGGCTCCGGGCCGCTCATTCGTTTCGTGCTCCGAAGCGGCCGTCCAGGAGCTCGCACATCCGCGCATCACCCTCGATCCAACCGGACAGCCGCTGCGTTGCGTGCGTGAGCGATCGCTTCACGGTCGAGGAAGAGATGCGCATCGTGGCCGCGATCTCCTCGACGGTCATGGATTCCACGCGCCGGAGGACGAACACGACCCTGTCGCGCGGGGAAAGTCGGTCGAGCAGGAGGTAGAACCGGCTCAGCAAGGCGCGGGCTTCGTGATCCGGCGTCGAATGCCGGAGATCGACCAACGTTTCGGGTGGGCGGAAGGACAGCCAGGCGCGGATACGCCGGTACCTGAGCTCGGATTTGAGCGTACGGACGGCAATCGAGTAGACGAAGCTACGCAGGCTTTCGGCGTCACGCAGCGTCGCCGCTCGCCGCAGCAGGCGAGCAAACACCTCCTGCGTGAGGTCCTCGGCGTCGCTCTTCGAGCCGAGCGCGCGTCCGGCCATCGCGAGAACCAGAGGCGCGAAGCGATGCCAGGCCAGGGTAAGGGCCCAGTCCTCGCCGCCGGCCAAGCCGCGGGCAAGCTCGGCATCGTCAATCTCTCCGTGGGGTTGACTGACTACGAGCGCGAGCGGGACGCGCGCGGAACCCGATTGGGGAGGGACGAGGCGCATGGCCATCCGAGCAGTCGCAGCACCACGCCGAAACTGGTTCAGTTTCGCGAATACCGGTGGCGCGCTCGACCGAAAATAGGCCGCCCGGCCTATTTTCCGTACTTCGCCGCGACGATGTTGCTCTGAAGCGCGCTGAGCGTGGCCGAGCTTGCGGCGCCGCTCGCCATGACGCCTTCGTAAAAGCGCCCGCCGGCGCTGTTGCTGTTGTCGCCGCCGATGCCGAGGATGATCGAGCCCTGCTTCGTCATCGGCACGTAGCCGCTCTTGTTCGGCCGAACACCGTCGTACATCGTCTTCAGCGTCCCGTTCGTCGCGTCGGCGCCGTAGAGCGCGAAGCGCCCCTTGTTGGCGTTCTGCGAGGCGACGTCGCCAATCAACACCGCGGTGACGAAGTCGTACTTGAGCGGCGTGTTGGTCGAGATGTTCTGGTCCTGGTTATTTTCCCAGCCGGCGTAGAGGCCGTTCTCGAGATCCGCCATCACCCAGGGTCCGTTGGCGTGTCCGCCGGGCGACCCCGTGCCCCAGCTGACCCCGCCACCGAAATAAAGCGCTTCCATGGTGCCGTTGCCGTCGTCGTTGCCGGACGTTTCGGCGTTGCCGTAATCGAAGCAGCAGCCGTCGACCAAGTCCTTCTGGCTCGTCACCATGTATTGGGTTTCGGGTTGGTCGGCGGTGGCCGTGGCCGTCGCCTTCGAATGGTCGCAACCTTTGCACCCGGCGCGGTAGCCCATGCCCGGCTTGACGAGGACTCCGTACACGGAGTGTCCGCCGAGCGTCGTCTTGAGATCCGCAGCGTTCGCGGGCTTGTCAGGGCTTTTGACGGTCCCTCCCGCGGGAGCAACCTTGAGATCGTTGCCGTTCGGCGTCTGGTCGTAAATGATCGAGATCGTGCAGGTGCCGCCGCTGCAGAACGAATCCTGTAAGGCCGCGTCCGCATAGCCACTGACCGAGCCGATGTCTTTGGTCATGCCGCTCGTGCATGAATTGGGTCCGGTCCCCGCGGTGCCTTTGCACACTTGATAGAGCGGGCCCTCGTAAGCCGGATAGAGCACGCGCGTGGTGCTGTGGGCCGCCGCGCACGTGTTGCCGGCCGCTGCGAGCACGCCGCACACCGTTTCGGTCGCGCCCGCACCGGCGCTGCCCGCCGAACCTGCGGCGGCGCCGCCGGCCATGCCGTTGCCCGCCATGCCGCCGCTGCCGGCCATCCCGCCGCCACCGCTTCTGCCGCCCAGGTTTCCGCGGCCGCCGCGGCCCCCTTCGGCGAGCGCGCCGCCGCCGCCGCCCCGCGTGGGGCTCGTTCCTCCACTGCCGGACAGGCCGCCGCTCGCATTGCTCGCGCCTCCGCTGCCCGCGTTATTTCCTCCGCCCATCGCGGAGCCGCCGGCACCGGGACTGGTTCCCGCCGCCGCTCCGCTGCCTCCGCCTCCCGAGATGCCACTACTGCCTGCGTGGCCGCCTACTCCCGGGCTGCTTCCGCCCGTTGCGCCGGCACTGGTGCCGCCGTTCCCAGTCGGAGTCGTCGAAGGCGAGCTGCACGCCATGGCGACGAACGAAATGGCCCCGAGCACGGGAACAATCGAGCGAAACCTCTTCATCCTTTCAAATCTCACAAGTCCGCGTTGAAACGTCAACCCGAGCTTACGATCTTGAGCAGCGCGATCCCGTGGGAGGGCACGTTGCTCGCGGTATAGGAATCGTTGAACGAGCCTAGATCGGTCTGTGAGTACAAGTCGCGAACCAGAGCCGCGCCCGCAGGCAGCCCAAGCTGGCTAAAGCTCACGGTAATCGAGGCCGCGCTGCCGGAGCGATTGAAGAGGGCGACGGCGCGCGTGTTGGTCCCCGCGAGCGGCCTCGACCAAACCTCGAGGTTCGCCGCCGGCGTCGCTACCACCGTCGCCTGCTTGCCGAGCGCATCCTGGTCGACGGCGATGACGTCGGGGTTCGTCAGGATCGCTTTCGTCGTGGCGCTCATCGAACGAAGATCATTGCCCGTGATGAGCGGCGCCGCGAGCATCGCCCACATGCCGAAATGGGACTTGTCCTCGTCCGCAGACATTCCGCGCCCGACCTCGAGCATGTCGGGATCGTTCCAGTGGCCTGGACCTGCATAGGGAGCGAGCGGCTTGTCGTAATCGATGAGGCCGGTGAACGAGCCCCAGTTGGCGCTGATGTCGAACTCGATGCGCCACATGTTCGCGACGTGCACCAAATCGACCGAGCAGCTCGGTGGCACGCATTGACCGTATCCGTAAAACGGGTTCACGCTGTAGAAGATGGGGCGTCCCGTCGCGAGGAGCGCGTCGTGCATCTTCGCGAAGCTCGCCATCTGGCCCTGGCAGAGGTCGTACTTCAGGTAATCCACCCCCCACGACGCGAACGTCTGTGCGTCCTGCGATTCGTGTCCGAGGCCGCCGGTTTTTCCCGCGCACGTGGTGTTGGACGGCGTCTCGTAGATTCCGAGCTTGAGTCCCTTGCCGTGCACGTAGTCGGCGAGCGCGGGGATGCCGTCGGGGAACTTGCTCTTGTCCCACTGGAGGACGCCGCTCGAGTCACGCCCGCTCATCCAGCAGTCGTCGATGTTCACGTAGTCGTAGCCGACCGCCGCCATGCCGCTCGAGACCATGGCGTCGGCGACACCCTTGAGCAGCGACTCGCTCGGATTGCATCCGAACTGATTCCACGAGTTCCAACCCATGGGCGGCGTGGCGCCGACGATCATCGGACCGGATCCAGCTGCTCCAGCCATCGAGCCCCCGGCGCCACTCCCGCCGCCGGTGCCACTGGCACCCCCGGCGCCACTCGCGTTGCGTCCAGCGGCTCCCCCGACATGCCCGCCCGCTCCCGCAACGTGGCCGCCCATTCCCGTCTGACCACCGCTCTCCGCGCGGCCGCCGCTCGAGGTTCCGCCGCTCGTTCCGCTCATGCCGCCGCCCGCCGCCCCGTTGCCACCGGAACCACCCCCGGCAAGCGCGATCGCTCCGCCGCTACCCGCACTGGAGCCCCCGGCGCCACGTCCGCCGACCGCCACATTTCCTCCGCTGCCGGCCGCGACGCCCGCGCCGCCACCGAGCGCCGAGGCTCCGTTCCCCGCTCCTGACTGCCCCGCAGTTCCAGGCGTGTTGCCCCCAGCACAGCCAGCGACGAGGAGCGCCGTCGTGAGCGTCTTTCTCATTGGTCAGCAGTGGCGGAATGAGAACGTTTCCATCTTCCGGACGACGTTTCACTTTTGCTGACCGATTTTTCGACGGACGCGCAACTCTGGCATCACTGCGGACTCGTCCTCTTGCGTACCTACGATCCCCAACCGTTTTTCGTCCGCCTGAGGAACGTCCTCTTCGTCGCCGTTGCGCTCGGATGCACTGGTGCGGGTAGTGACGAGCCTCCGCCCTCGAACGCGGCTGGAGGCAACCCACCGAACGCGGGGGGTATGTCGTCATCGAGCGCTGGAGTTCCGAGCGGCGGCCGCTCGAGTGGCAGCGGCGGCACACCGACTTCCGGCGGCAGCGGGCTCGGGGGGACAGCGGGTGCGGACGGCACGGTGGGAGGCGCGGGCGCGCTTCCCGCCGCTGGCTCGCGTTCCGACGGTAGCGGCGGTTCACCCGCGTCCGGAGGAAGCGCGAATCCCGGCGGCTCCGGCGCTCAGGGCGGAGCAGCAGCGGGCGCGGGCGGCCGGTCGCAGGGTGGCGGCGGGCAAGCCGGCGCTCGGAATAGCTCGGGCGGCCGAGCCGGCGCTTCGGGCCTGGGCGGCGCGCAGAACGCGGGCGGAACGGCGGGCGGCAGCGGATCCATCGACACGAAGAACGTGACGGCGGCGTGTCCGGGCGCGGTTCCCGCCGGCATCACGTCGGTCTGGTGCTCGTGTGATCAATGGGCTGAAAAGACGAGCGGCAGTTTCACCTACTACAACGACATTTGGGGCACGGGTCCCGGCCCGCAGTGCATTTGGCTCGGGGACTCGGGCGCGTGGGGCCTCGCTTCGCAACATCCGACGACGAGCGGCATCAAGTCGTACCCGAACGTTTCGCTCTCTCCCCAGAAAGCAATCTCGAGCTTCAGCACGTACACGAGTAGCTTCGAAGTGAACGTGCCGAGCGGCGGCGCTTACGAGACGGCCTACGATCTATGGGTCAAAGGCGCTACCTCCGCGCGCATCGAGATCATGCTGTGGATGACGTATCAGGGAGGCGTCCAGCCGATCGCCAAATCTTACGACGGCTCGGGGGCGGTGGCAGATGTGACCAATGTCACCGTGGGCGGACATACGTGGAATGTCTACTACGGGTCGAACGGCGCCAATGACGTCGCGTCCTTCCTGCGCACGAGCACCACGAGCGCCGGCACGGTCGACATCAAGGCGATCCTCGCGTGGCTCATCGCCAACAACGCGTCGAGCTACGCCAAATTCGACGCGGGCTACACGCTCGACCAGGTCCAGTTCGGCCACGAGATCACCTCCGACGGCGCCACCCAGGCCTACGTGACCAAGAGCTTCTCCGTCACGTCCAATTGAATCCCCGCGGCGCTGCCGCTTGCGAAGCCCGAGCGGCGCTCGCCGCCATTCGGGCGGGTTTTCTCGCCGGCTCGAATTGCGAGTGACAACCTCGCGGCTAGGCACCAAAACTAGAGACGCCCATGCCCCGCCCTGATGTCCGAACGCTCGGGCGCGCTCGCTCCGCGAAGCGCGTGGGCGTCGTCCTTTCGCTCTGCGTCGCAGCAGGCGCGTGCGAGCCGAAGCTCGTGGTGGGCTCGTGGAGTTGCCCCACACCGGCGCGATCTGCGGAGGCGGACGGCGGCATGCTGACGCCAGTTACCGATCCCATTTTAATTCCGTGGTCGACCGGGTTCGAAACCGGCCTTTGCGATTGGGACCGGGCCCAGGGGTTTTGTTACAGCGATCCGGGCGCCACGATCGAGCTTGCCTCGTCACCGACGCACGACGGAAAGAAGTCGCTCGCGTTCACGGTCACGCCCGGCGACACGGCGGCGCGGCAAGCGCGCTGCGTGCGTGAGGGCATGCTGCCCGAGGAGGCGGTGTACGGCGCGTGGTACTACGTGCCGGAGTTCGCGACGAACAGCGGGAACTGGAATCTGATGCATTTTCAGGGGGGCGATCCGGGGGCGAGCATCGGAAATTGGTGGGACGTGTCCCTGGTCAACGCCAGCCACGGCCTGGTCGCCCAGGCGGTCAACTACGTCGGCCAGCAGCCCCAGCGGCCGCTGGTCTACAAATCCTCGAGCGAAATCCCGATTGCCCAGTGGTTCCACCTCGAATTTCGCTGGCGCCGGGCGGCCGACGCGACGGGGGAAATCGAGCTCCTTCAGGACGGCCAGCGGGTCGCGTACGCTTCGGAGATTGCCACGGACGACGCCGACTGGGGGCAGTGGTACGTAGGCAACCTGGCGACTGCGCTCGACCAGCCGGACTCGACAGTCTACGTAGATGACGTTTCGATTCGGGCTCCTTAGCGTTGCACTCTCGACTCTCGCCACCTTGGTGGCACCGGCCGCGCGTGCGCAAACGTCCATCGAGCTCGTGTGGAACGCGCCGCCCGAGTGCCCACAAGAAGCGGCCGTGCGCGAACGTCTCAACGCGCTCGCCGGGAAGCAGACCCAGGTTCGTCGTCGTTTGCAGGCCCTCGGCCGCATCGAGCACGTCGGCAAGCGCTACCATCTGACCCTCAGCGTGCGCGAGCGAGACTCCGTGCGAGAGCGCACGATGAATGCCGACTCGTGTGACGACCTCGCCGGGGCGGCCGCCGTCGCGCTCGGACTCTTGATTCGAAACGAGCGAGCTGCCGTGGGCGGCGACGATCATGCGAGCGGCACCGCGGCGGGGCAGGGATCGGAGGCGGGTTCGAGCAGCGAGGCGGCGGGGGCGGGCCATCGGAACGGAACGTCCGCCGAGACCACCTCGCCGTCGGCAGCAGCTCTCCCTGCCGCTCCTAGCAAAAAGGCATCGAGCGCAAGCGAAAATGCAAAACGCGACGAACGCGAAGACGAAGTAGTCCCAGCGGGCATTACCCCGGCCGGAGAGCGCCATTGGCGCATCCTCCTGCGTGCACCCGTCGGCGCCCTCGCGCTCGGCAGGCTGCCGAAGCCGAGCGGCGGCATAGCGGCAGGGCTCGGTGCGTCCTACGACGAGTGGCGCGTCAATCTCACTGCGCGCGTCCTCGGAACGCAGACGATCGCCGCGAACAACGCGTACGAAGCTGGCGCGCGGGTGGGTCACCGCGATCTCGAGCTCGCCATTTGTCGTGATTGGCGCGAAGGCCGCGCGGCGCTCGCTCCTTGCGTGATCGCGGAACTACAGCGAGAAACTGCCCGCGGAAGGGGGCCGGACGTTAAGCCACAGCCGGTGACCGCGGTATCCCTAGTCGTCGCAGGTGGGGTCGACGCGCACCTGTTTCTCTTCGACTGGCTTTCGCTCGCGGCCACTGCGACGCTCGGGTTGGAAACGTCGCGGCCGCAATTGCAGGTCATTACAGCAGGGGATGTGAAAAAACTCGGCCCCATCGAGCTGTCATTCGGTCTTGGCCCTGAGTGGATTTTTTAACGGAGCGCTAGCCTAAAAACCACTGCCGGGGGTACGAACGACAAAGCAGGGAGCACCGGCGCCGCTGGCGGCACCGGTGCGCGTTGATTCATGTCCGAGTTCCGTCCCGAGATACGAGCGCTGATGCAAGCTGGGCGAGCGGTTTTATTGCCGACGCCAGCTGATCGCGAGCGCGTGTTCGCGGCGCTCGCCGCCCGTCTCGGCTTCACGACGGAGCTCCCTCCGCCGCCTCTCGCCACGACGAAGGCCGTCGCGGGCTGGCAAGCGATCTCGGCACTGGCCCTCGGTGTCGTCGTCGCGACGCTCGCCACTTACACCGCGCTCTTTGCGAGTCACGAGCCGCCGTTGAGCGCGTCGGCGCTTCGAGTGACGGCGCCTGCTACGCCCGCCGGCACCGTCGGGGTTCCCGTAGCGTCGTTCCCGATCGAAGCGCCAACCGTCGCCACGACGACCGTCGCTGCCGCTTCGTCCGACGTCGCGGCGAAGGTCCACGAGCGCCACACCGACTCGCTGAGCGAAGAAGTCGCGCTGCTCGGCCACGCCGAAACGGAACTTCACGCTGGTCGCTTCGCCAACGCACTCAAGCTCCTCGACCAACACGCCCGAACGTTCCCGCGCGGCGTGCTCGCGCAGGAACGCATCGCGGCTCGCGTGCACGCGTTGTGCGGCCTCGGCCGCGTCTCCGACGCGAACGGCGAGCTTGCGCGCGTGACGCCGGGTTCGCTGCAGGAGTCGTCGGCTCGCGAAGCGTGCGGTGGCGTGGTCGCGCGCTAGCAACGCGTCCGTTCCTAAAGCGGCTTACTGAGGAAAAGCAACCCGACGACACCTAGGCGCACGTCCGCGAGCAGAGTTCCGAGCGCTCTCTTTTTCGCTATGGGATCCCACGGTGTCTGCTCCAACGCGTTGAAGGGTTCCATCATGCTGAGCAGGAGTGCGAGATCCTGCTCACCGGCGAGATGAAGGCGAAGAGAGCTCATCCGAGTGAGTACGCCGGCGTCGGGCGTCGGTTACGGGGGTCAGCTCGCCGCTTGCGGTGAGCTCTTGTCCGCCGAGGCCGCGCGCGCCGATGCCCTCAGATACACCTCGGCAATATCCGCCTCGTCGAGCAGCCCGATCACGCGGCCGCCCACGTCGAGCACGGGCAACTCGCGGAGCCCGTGCGATACCATGAGCTCGGTCGCGACGCGCAGGTCGTCCTCGACGCGCACCGAGACGGGCGGTTGCATGAGGTCGACGGCGACGGCCCACTGCGCGTCCGCAGGGGAGCCCGAAATGACGCGCACGGCGGCGCTCGTGACGACGCCGACGAGCTCTCCGGTGTCGTCGATCACCGGGAAAACTTCCTGCTTTTCCGCGTCGCTCGCGCGCTTCAGGATTTCCGTCGTGGGAGTTTGAGGCGCGAAGCAGATCGGGCGCTCGACCGCTGTGAGCAGTTCTCCGACGCGCGAGCTCTTCAGGACTTCGAACAGAAGAGCGTCGCGATGCAGTGGAGAATCTTGCTGTGTCACGAGTTGGGACGTGTAGAGCGCGCGCTTTCGGAGGGCGACGAAGGCGATGCCTTGCGCGAGCATG
This sequence comes from Polyangiaceae bacterium, assembly GCA_025936045.1. Lineage (GTDB taxonomy): Bacteria > Myxococcota_A > Polyangia > Polyangiales > Polyangiaceae > PMG-095. Next base: position 115,029 of record JAICUB010000001.1, read on the forward strand.
AGCGGGACGAGCAGGTCGTAGTTACCGGCGAGCTCGCAGACGAGGACGAGCGCGGCGAGGGGCGTGTGCGCGATGCCGCCGTAGAACGTGCCCATGCCGACCAGGGCGAACGCGCCCGGCTGAAGGCGCGGGTCGTGAATCAAGAGCTGCGCTGCGCGACCGAAGGCGCCGCCAAGGAGGCCGCCCATGGCGAGGGACGGTGCGAAGTCGCCGGCACTGCCCCCGGAGCCGATGGTGAACGAGGCCGCGAGAACCTTGACGAGACCGAGTGTGGCCAGCAGCCCGACGGCGCCCCAGCCCGGGGGCAGCCACTCCGAGCCGGAAATGGCCATTTGAACCGCACCATACCCGCCGCCGAGCCCGCCGATGCCCTGGCCGGGGGTGCTGATTTTGAAGTCGACGAACACGATGAGCGGCGTGACGAGGATTCCGAGCAGGAGGCCGCCGATGGCCGGCTTCATCCAGACCGGTACACCCATGCGCGCGAAGATCGCGGCGACGGCGCGAAACACCTTGAGGAACAGCACGGCCATGAGGGCGACGAACAACGCGAGTAGCCCGAATAGCGGGAGGTGCGCGGGCACGAAGGCGAACCGCGGGATCCTGCCGAACAACGTGGTTTCGCCGAAGAGGGAAATGACGACGGCGTAGGAGATGACGCTCGCGAGGACGCTCGGGATGAGCGCGTCCGATTCGAAGCCGTCGCGGTAGAGCACTTCCACCGCAAGGAGCGCGGCGCCGAGCGGCGTGCGGAAGACGGCGGAGATACCGGCGGCGACGCCCGCAACCATCAAGACGCGGCGCTCGCGCAGGCTCACGCGCAAGAGGCGCCCGACGAGCGCTCCGAGCGCGCCGCCCATTTGCATCGTCGGGCCTTCGCGCCCTCCCGCGCCGCCCGTCCCGAGCGTCAAAAACGAGGCGAACGGCTTGATCCAAAGCACGCGCGCTGGAATCGCGCCGTCGTCGTGGTGGAAGGCTTCGATCATGGCGTCGCCGCCGCCGCCGCGAGTCTCGGGAGCGAGGCGCGTGAGGAGCCCGCACCCGAGGCCGCCGAGCGCGGGGATGAACCCGAGGAGCCAGGGGCGAAACGTGTGGAGCTCGCCGGCCTTCGTGATGCGCTCGCCGTCGGCACGTAGCGGCGAGTACCCCGCGAACCCCTCGAGGAACACGCGCTGCACGTATTCGAGCCCCGCATAAAACGCGGCCCCCGCGAGGCCCGCGGCCACGCCGACGGCGGCCGCGTGCAGCAACGTGCGACTCACGAAGCGGAAATCGAGCGGCGCGGCGTCGCTCAGAAACGACGGCAGGCGCCGCCCCCGGAAGGTCGCGAGCGCTCGCAGGCGTTGCTTCAACGCTTCGGGGAACGGAGGGGACTGCATTCGGCCGGTCGCACGCTACTCCTGCGCCCCGACTTGTCTACCAGGGTGCGCTCCGGAGCTACCGGCCAGCGTGCGCTCCGGAGCGACCCGGTAGCTCACGGACGCGTGAAGCGCGAAAAGACGAGCCCGCCGAGCACGGCCGAAACGAGCACGGCACCGCCGTGCGCGACGACGATGTGCGTCTTGCCGACGACCGGACAATGCAGGGTGAAGAGCGCGGCCGCTACCAGACCGCAACCGCCGCCGAGCAGCGCGCTCCGCCAGATCGCCCCCGCGGCGAACGCGCCGCGCAACACGACCGCCGCGCTCGCAATCGGTAATAGTGCCCAAGCAAGCGTGCTGTTCAAGCAGTAGGCGCCGAACATCAGATTGCCGGTCTCCCCATGCCGATACGGCGCCGGCACGGCGAGACCGGCCACGAGGAAAACCAGCGGACACATGAGCGCCAGCATCACGATCGAGAGCGGTCTCGCGCCGAGTCCCAGCTGCCCCTGCTGCGCCGCCGCGACGATGGCCAAGACGCCGGCGCTCAAGGGTGCGACGATCAAGCCGAGCACGTAGCCGAGCGAGAGCCGCGCCAGATCGCCGCGCAGGCCGAAGGCGAGAAATTGCACCGTCAACCACGCCACGCTGAGCGCGATCGCCGCTCGACGTCGCTTGCCGAGCTCAGCCCGCGTCGCCGGCGGAGCCCGTAGCCGGGCGGCGGTGACGAACCCCGGCGCTCGTGGCCGGCTGTCGCGCGGCCGGGACGGAACGTCGGGAATGTCGTCGAAATTGGGCATTTTGCCGACGTGGGTCCGTGGCGGAGGAGTCGGCTCCGTCGCCATTACGCTCGGCGCGCCGGCGCGTTTCCTTTTTTGTTCGAGCTTCGAGCGCGGGGCGAGGGCGGCCGCTACTCAACGCGAATCGAGCTTTGCGAGCTCGGTTCGGATCATTTCGTAAGCCTGGAACGCCCGGAGCTTCACTGCGCCCTCCGACGCCCCGAGCACCTGCGCGGCCGCGGCCACGCTGAGCCCTTCGTAGCGCAGCAGCACGAACGCTTCACGCCGCAGCGTGGTCATTCCGGCGAGCGTTCGTTCGACCGCCTCCGCAGCGCGCCGCGCAATCAAGTTCTGCTCGCCGTCGCCTTCGGGGCTCGGTCGCGCGGCGTTGCGCGCTCCAAGCTCGGTGTCCTCGAGTACGAGTGGGCGGCGGCGGGCCGCGCGCGCCGCATCGAGGTAGCAGTTTCGCGCGACGGCGTAAGCCCAGGGCACCACCGGCATCCCGGGCGTGAAGTGGCCGCGCGCCTGGTACATCTTCAGCATGGTCTCTTGGACGAGATCGTCGGCCAAGCTCGGCGAGCCGGAAAGCCGCTTCAAAAAGGCGGCTAGCCGTGGCGCAAGCGCGCTGAACACCTCGTGGAACGCAGCGTCGTCACCCTCGGCGCAGCGCGCCATCGCGAGATCGGCGGCATGGGTCGCCTCGCTCTCCGAGCTCGGCGCTCGCGCGCTCATGTCGAGGGAAACCGAAGACGACTGCATCTCCCATCTCGCAAATAGGCGTGTTCCCGATCCGACACAAGCGCTCGCGGGTCGCCGCGTCGACGTTCAGGATTTGGGGTGACAGCCCAGAGAAAAGCGACCACTCTAAAGCGAGCGATGACGGGCAGCGTCAAAGGAGCGAGCTCTCGGAGCGAAACGCTGCCCGACTTCAGCGACGTCCCGGACGTCCCGAGTGCGGCCGCCCCCAAGCTCGAACTCGTGCAAGGCCTCGGCTCTCGCGCGCGATTCACGTCCGCGCCGACACGCGCGGACGTGCGGCGCCGGCGCCTGCTCGCCCTCGGCGTGGTCGTGCTCTGGGCGCTCGCGCAGTTCGGTGCGCTCGGCCTGCGCTTCGATGCTGCCAGGCTGTCGTTCGCCTACGTCGCGCTCACGTTCGCGCTCCCGCTCGCGCTCGGCTTGCTCGGACTCGCGATCGCGGTTCAGCCCGGTCGCCTCGGGCTCGGCGCGCAGGGCGGTCTGCTCGTGGGTTTGGTCGTGCTCGGCCCGCTTTCCGTGATCGGGACGGCGCTGCTCGTGCCCGAGCCGTACGCGGGCGGCCTCGCCGGCGATCGTTTATCGAGCTTCGTGTGCGGCGATCTCGCGCTCGGCTGGGCTGCGGTGCCGATCCTCGGTGCCGCGCTCGCGCTGCGTGGCGCCTTCGCAGGCGGCGCCGTCTGGCGCAGCGCGCTCGTCGGCGTTGCGTGTGGTCTCGGCGCCGCCGTTGCGGCTCAGGTTCGCTGTCCGATCACCGGTGGTGCGCACATCGCGATCGCGCACGGCGGCGTCGTGGTGATTTCGGCGCTGCTCGGCGCGTTGCTGTTGCCGCGCGCGACGCGCGTGTGAACGAGCCGGGGCGCGCCGCCTCTACTTCTGGCAGACGTGGACGTAGTCGATCACCATCCGCTGCGGGAAGACGGTGGTGTCGTCGGGATCGCCTGGCCAATCGCCGCCGACGGCCAAATTCAAGATGAAGAAGAACCCGTGATCGAACACCCAGGTATTGCCGCCGATGTCGGCGGGGGTCTTGGTCGAGTAGAGGTTATCGTCGACGTACCAGCGAATCGCGTCGGTTTCCCACTCGATCGCGAAGATGTGGAAGTCGTCCGAGAACGCAGCGCCGCCCGGGAGGGTGTAAGACGCCGTCGGTCCTGCGGATCCCGAATAGCCCGGCCCGTGCATGGTGCCGTGCGCGATCGACGGCTCGCGGCCCAGGTTTTCCATGATGTCGATTTCGCCGGTGTTCGGCCAGGAGTTGCCGCCGAGCAACCAGTAGGCGGGCCACATCCCCTGCCCATACGGGAGCTTCATTCGACCCTCGAAGCGGCCGTAGGTGAAGGTCTTCTTGCCCTCCGTCTTGAGGCGCGCGGACGTGTATTGTCTGCCTTCGCGAGCCTCTTTGCGCGCCTCGATGACGAGGTTGCCGTTGCCGTCGAGTGAGGCGTTGGTGGTGCCGGTCGTGTAGTCCTGAAGCTCGCCGTTGTACCAATTGGGGCCGCTGTCGTACGTCCACTTGCTGCCGTCGACCGCGCTGCCGGACGCTCCGTCGAAGTCGTCGCTCCAGACGAGCTTCCAGTCGGCGTCAGGACACCTCGCGCCCGCGGGCGCTCCTCCGCTGCCTGCCGTCCCTGCAGCGGCGCCGCCCGAGCTCTGAACGCCGCCGGCGCCGGACGCGCCTCCGGTGCCTCGGCCGCCACTCGCGGACGCGCCGCCCATGGCCGACCGCGCCCCGACGCCGCCACCGCCGCCGGCTCCCCCGCTCGCAGTGATGCCGCCGGTGGACATCTGACCTGCACCCGTGCCGCCGCTCCCGCCGCCAGCGCCCGCGCCGCCGGTAGACGAACGGCCGCCCATCCCGGTGCCGCCGCTTCCGCCGCTAGCGGGCGAGCCACCGACAGGCAATGCGCCGCCGGAGCCAGCGCGATCGGCGACCTCGGCGCCACCGCTCGCCGTGACGCCTCCGCCGCCGGCTGCTTGGCCCCCCGTGCCTCCGCTCGTCGCGTCGTTCGAGCTTCGCGAGCCGCAGGCAGGCAAGAGCGCCTGCGTCAGTACGAACGAAAGGATGGGTGCACTTCGCTGCATCATACAGTTTAGTACGTGAGGCCGTACCCGAAAGGAAAAAGGGGAGGATCGGTTTCGTAATCCGCGTCGCCGACGTTGATGGGGATTTGCGCCATCGTCCTCGGCCAAGAATGACCGAGTTTCCCGCTCGGCGCATAGCGACCGAACAAAACGTCGGCGAGCGCGTCGGCTTCCGAGCCCGGCAGCCAGGCAGCGAGCCAAGCGTCGGCCAAGGTCAGGTACGGCTCGATGATGAGCGGCCGCCCGCTGAGGATCACCGCCACGACCGGCAGCCCCGAGTTCCGCGCCGCTTGCAGCGCGGGAACGTCGGGGGTCCGGCTCGCGAGATCGAGATCCGTCGTATCGCCTTTGCTCTCGGCGTAGGGCGCTTCGCTCAGCACGACGATGACGTGCGTCGTGCCGTCCGGAATGCCGCTTCCGTCCTCCGAGTAGGTGACGTTCCCGCTACCGGCGATCGCCTGGATCCCCGTCAGAATGGTCGTCCCCGTCGATACGCCGGGAGCCGTGCTGCTCGTTCCGAGACCCTGCCAATCGACCGTCCAGCCGCCGCACTGGCGCTGCAGTGAGTCCGCACCCGACCCGGCGACGTGAACCTTCGCCGTCGCCGGCAGCGGAAGCACGGCGCTTTCGTTGCGCAGCAGCACCGCCGACTCTCGGACCGCACGGCGCGCGACATCGCGGTGCGCTTGCGAACCGATTTCTGCGAGCCACGCGGAGTCCCCGCTCGGGTCGTAGTCGGGCGCCAGCATGCCGTGCTCGCATTTGATCGTGAGGATACGCGTCACGGCGTCGTCGATGCGCGACATCGGGATGTACGCGGAGCCCGTCGCGCTCGGCGCCGCTTCGAGCAGCTCGACGTCCTCCGCGGCCTTGTAGGGCTCCATGAGCATGTCGATGCCCGCGTTCACGGCCGTGGCGACCTGCGTTGCGGCATCGCCCGCGAGCTGGGCGGACGCCGCCCAGTCGGAGCCCAAAATACCGCGGAATCCCAGCTCGCCTTTGAGCACGTCGGTCAGCCAGTGGCCGTTTCCGGTCATCTTCACGCCGTTGTAGCTGCTGTACGAAACCATGATGCTGCCGACGCCGGCGTTGATCAGCGGTTGATACACCTCGACGCCGAGCTTTCGGAACGTGGCCTCGTCGAGCACGGTGTCCGCCTGATCCACGCCTCCCTCGGTCGCGCCGTCGCCCGCGAAATGCTTGGCGCAGGCGACCACCGACGTCGGCGCGCGGAGCGAGTCGCCCTGGAGGCCCTTCACCAGCGCGACGCCCATCTCGGCTGCGAGCGCCGGCTGTTCCGAGTAGCTCTCGAAGGTGCGGCCCCAGCGTTCGTCCTGAGCCGGTGAGATCGTCGGACCAAACGTCCAGTCGATGCTCGTGCCGTGCATTTCGAGAGCAGTGACGTGACCTATCTCGGTGACGAGCGCGGGATCCCGCGTGGCGCCGAGACCGATGTTGTGTGGAAACACGACGGTGTTGCTGACGTTGTTGTTCCCGTGGACGGCGTCGATGCCGTAGATGAGCGGGATCCCGAAACCGCTCGCCTGGGCTTCGAAGCCCTCGACGAAGGTGCGCCAGGTTTGGGGGGCGTCGTCCGTCGGGGGGTCGGAGCTGCCGCCGCTGAATACCGAGCCGAACTGGTACGTGGCGACGTCCGCGGCCACGATCCCCGCCGAATCGGCCTGAACCATCTGTCCCGCCTTTTGCCGGGGCGTCATATTCGCCAGGATCTGAGCGGCCTGGTCGAGACACGCTTGGCTCGGTTGCCACGGCGCGACCGGCGCCGGGTAGGTGAACGCGGTCGCTCCCGTGCCCGCTCCGCCAGCCGTCGCCTGGCCCCCGGTGGCGCTGCCTGCGGCCCCACCGCTCGTCGCGCCGCTCCCGCCCGTTCCTCCAGTCGCACCGGCACCGGCGGTCGCGTTCATACCCGCACCGGCACCGGCGGTCGCGCTCATGCCCGGACCAGCGCCGGCGGTCGCGCTCATGCCCGCGCCGCCTCGGCTTCCTTGCTCGCTCGCGTCGTCGCACGCAAGCGTCGTGGAAACGAGGAGACAACCGACGCACGCAAGCGTGCATTGGCGACTCAGGGCCACGAGCCTCGAGCGGGAGCTGCCCGCCGTCGGCGCAAGACACCCGCGAGCGCGAGGAGGACCGCCGCGCCGATGCCCGGTTCACTCTGTGAGGAGTTGGCGGGTGGCACGCGACAGCCGCAGCCGCTCGTCTCATTGGCCTTCGGGTGATCACTGCCGGGTGCACCGGCCGCCGTCGCCATGCCGCCCGCCGCGGGACCGCCCCCCGTGGCGCTCGGCCCGCCGGAAGAGGCGCCCCCGGTGAATCCACTGGCGGGCATCCCCGCCGTGCCGGCCGAGCTCGGAGCGCCCGAAGTGCCCACTCCACTCGTTCCGCCCGTCGTTGCAGGGCTCCCGCCCGAGCCTCCGACGTCGGGCGTCCCGCTCCCACCGCCCGCGCCGCCTGCTGCTCCGCTGGCGCTCGCTCCGCCGGCGCCGCTCGCGCCACCAGCGGCAGCGGTCATGCCCCCGCTGCTCGAGGCGCCGCCCGCGGTCGCGCCCGCAGCCGCTCCCGACATGCCGGCTGTCCCGCTGTTGCCGCCCATGCCGGTCGCACCGGCCGTGCCCATGCCCATGGTGCAACCGTCGGTCATTGCGCCGGTCGTCCCTGTTGCGGCGTCGTCCGTCATCGAGAGTACTGCGCAGCCACTCAGAAAGTTGACGTTGAGTGGGTCATGCGTGGAGAGGTTTTTCGGTGAGCCCCAGTTGCCGGTGAGCCAGCCGCTCGGGGCCGTCGCTGCGTCGAAGTCCTCACGCCAGGCGAGGGTGAACGCACCGTTCGCGAAGGACGAGAACTGAACCCAGTCGATGTACTGAAACACCGGCAGGATACTGGGGCTGAAGTTGCCGCCGAAGGACGAGTCGCCCGGCCAGATATTGAAATGGATCTGCATGGCCGTCGCGTTCTGCGCGTAGGCGGCCGCTGCGTCGCCGGTCTCGCGTCGAATCTCCGCACCGTCGAGGGACCATGCGATGTAGTCCGCCGTCCACTCGTACGCGTAGACGTGGAACCCTCCGCAGAGGTCGGCGGTCGTCGCCGGCTTCTGGGTGTGGCTGACGGAAGGGTTACCGTAGAGGGCGTTGGTCTGAAGCTGGCACGTCGCGCCAATCTTCTCGTAATCGAGCTCGTTCCAGAACGTGCCGGCCTGCTCGGAGCCGTCCTTCCATAGAAAAAATGCGCTCACGACGCCGTCGCCGGGCGCGAAACGCACGCGCGCTTCGAAGCGGCCGTAGCCGTAGGCCGGGCTCGTGTAGAGCTCGGCGCTCTTCGTCGCGCCGGCGACGCCATGGAAGAGAAGGACGCCAAGGACGCAGAGCGATGTCAGTCCAAACCTGTTCATGCGATCTCTACCGTCCTCCGGGGCTCGATTTTCCTGCGCGTTTCCTGCTGGACACGCTGCTTTGAGGTAAGTAACAGCTGCCCTCCGGAGCCAGTTCGCATTTCTTGGGGAAACACGGGAGACGCGCTGCAAGGTGCTCCTCGCGGCGCGTCGTCGCGAGTAGGTCGGCGCCCGACGGTTCGCGCGGCGAGGTCGAAGAATGTCCGAGCGCTGCTTGCCGTGCGGCGCGGCTCCGCACATACAGGGATCAGGAGGAACGATGAACAGGGACGTGCTTTCTGTTTTGGTCCGGGCGGGGATGGATGAAGGCTACGCCGCGCTCATCAGCAAGGACTCGGTGATGCGCCTCTGGCGGCTCACGCCGAACTACCAACTCGAGATCCCACTGACGTGCGGCTCGGCGTGGACGGTCGAGCTTTCAGTCGGAGAAGCGGCGCGCGTGAGAGCGGCGTTCGAACGAGCAGGCGTGGCCTACCTCACGGAGCCGTGAGCGCCGGCGATCAGTTCGACCTGGCCGAGTGCGGCCTTCGCTCGTTCACGAACCTCGACAGCAGAATTCCGACACCACGTTCAGCAGCGCATCCATCGCGACCGGCTTTTTCATCACCTTCCGAACCCCTTCCGGCGTTCGCGTCGTAGCGGCGGATACGACGACCACGGGTAAGGCAGCGAGCAGTGGGTTCGCATGGATGGCATCCAAGAACTCGGCGCCGTCCATCACGGGCATCATCATGTCGAGCAGGACGAGACAGGGTTTTTCGGGCATCGCGGCGAGTGCATCCAGTGCTTCCTGGCCGTTCTCGGCTCCTCGAGCCGTGTAACCGGCATCGGCAAGCACGTCGATGAAGAGCTCGCGTAGATCCTCGGTGTCTTCGACCACGAGCACTGTTTTCACCCTTTAAGTATAGTTCGCTTCATGGCCGAAAGCCGGATCGGTTCGCCGCGAGGCATTTTGCCGCGGCCCCAGCACCTGTGCTCGGGGTACAAAACGTAGACGACCATACATGGCTCCCGAGCGTCCCAACCGCCCCGCGCCCGAGGCTGCTATCCCCGTGACGGACTGCCAAAGGTTCGTGGACAGCTTCACGAGCCTCGCGATGTTCAGCCTGGCGCCCGACGGCACGGTCGCGTTCTGGAGCCGCGGCGCGGCTCTCGTCACGGGCTACACGGCGGAGGAGATGCTCGGTCAGCATTTCTCGCGCTTGTACGCCAGTGAAGACATCCGGACGAGTAAGCCGAACCGGCAGCTCGAGGTCGCGCGCGAGTTCGGTCGCGTCGAGGACGAGGGTTTCCGGGTGTGCAAAGACGGCTCGCGGTTGCGGGCCAACATGGTGATCACGACGATTGTCGACGAGCGCGGCGAACTTCGCGGGTTCGGCGTCGTGGCGCGGGACGTCACGGCGAAGCGCCTCGCGGAGGAAGAGCTTCGTCAATCCGAGCAACGCTTTCACGGGCTCGTGGATGCCGTCGTCGACTACGCGATCTTCATGCTGGACCCGGACGGCTACGTCTCGACGTGGAACGCGGGTGCTGCCCGGCTCAAGGGCTACACCGCCTCGGAGATCGTCGGTGAGCATTTTTCCGTCTTTTACACGCCGGAGGATCGCGCCGCCGGCAAGCCGCAGCGCTTTCTCGAAATAGTGCGCCGCGACGGCCGCATCGAGGACGAAGGCTTTCGTGTCAAGAAGGACGGCTCTCGTTTCTGGGCGGACGTCGTGATCACGGCGCTGCGCGACGAGAACGGAGAGGTCACCGGCTTTGCGAAGGTGACGCGCGACCTCACCGAGCGGCGGCAAGCTCAGGCCGAGCTCGTCCGCGAGCAGGTGGCACGAGCGGCCGCCGAGCAGGCCGGGCAGCGTGTGCGCGAGAGTGAGGAACGGTACCGAGCCCTGAGCAGCCGCCTCCAGGTCGTCTTCGAAGGCGTCGCGGACGCGATCATGGCTCAGGACAGCGAGGGGCGTATCGTCTTCGCCAACACCGCCGCCGCGACCGTGTTCGGTTTCGATTCACCCGAAGTGCTGATGAAGGCGAACGCGGACACCGTCTCGTCGCGGTTCGACGTCCTCGACCGGGACGATCGTCCGTCGGCCGGGCCGAAGCTTCGAGCCGCCGACATGCTCGCGAGCGGCCCGTCGACCGACGGCGTGCTGCACCTGAGAGATCGCCTCACGGGAATCGATCGTTGGGTCGCGACGCGGAACAGCAGGGTCTCGGGGGGAGGAGGGGAGCCCGATCTCGTCATCACCATTTGGCACGACGTTACCCCGGAGCGCCGTCGCGAAAGGCAGGCACGTTTCATCGCGGATGCCACCATCGCTCTGGCCGCGTCGCTCGACGAGCGCATGATGCTCACGTCATTGGCGGAAGCCTTGATCCCCGGCATCGGAGATTGGTGTTCGATCTCCCTCGTCTCCGAGGATGCCTTCGAGAACATCGCCGTGGCAGCGCGAGAAGGCAGGCTGTCGGCCGACCAGGAGCTCTTCCACCGGACGTTCCTCGAGTCGAGCGGCGAGCGCGGGCCGAGACCCGCCGCTCGAACCGGCCAAACCATGCTTCTCGAATTCCCCGAATCCGACGTTGCGCAAGCGGCGCTCGTGGCGCCCATCAAATTGCGCCGCGAAACGATCGGCGTGATTGCCTTGTTCTTGGACCGCGGCACGCGCAGGTACGACTGGATGCACGTCGCCTCGGTCGAAGAGATCTGCCGGCGAACGTCGGCGGCCCTCGAGAATGCGCGACTGTTCGCAGCTGCGCAGCGAGCGGCCGCGAGCGCCGAGGAGGCGAGCCGCGCCAAGGACGAGTTTCTCGCGACCGTTTCCCATGAGCTTCGGACGCCGCTCACGGCCATCCTCGGTTGGGCGCGGTTGCTGGCGGATCGGACGAAGGAGCCGTCGATCGCGAAGCCGATCGACGTGATCCACAGGAATGCGCTCGCTCAGGCCAAAATCATCGACGACATTCTGGACGTGTCGCGCGTCATCACGGGCAAGTTCCGCCTCGAGACGAAGACCACCGAGATCGTGAGCATCGTGCGTGACGCTCTCGAAGTGGTTCGCCCGTCTGCCGCCGCCAAAGGCGTCGCACTCGAGTACACGACGGAAGCCGCAGCCATCGAGCTTGTCGCCGATCCTCAGCGGTTGCAGCAAGCGATCTGGAATCTGCTTTCCAACGCGGTGAAGTTCACCGACGCGGGGGGCAGGGTCTCCGTCAGCTTGCGGCGAACGGACGTCGCCTTGGTGGTCAACGTGCAAGACACCGGCGCCGGCATCGACGCGAGCTTCTTACCTTTCGTCTTCGACCGCTTCAGACAGGCCGACGCCACGACCACCCGCCGCATCGGCGGCCTCGGCCTGGGCCTCGCGATCGTGCGGCACATCATCGAGCTCCACGGTGGCAGCGTGTCGGCCACGAGTGAAGGCTTGGGTAAAGGCTCCACGTTCAGCATCGTTCTGCCGTTGCGCGCCGTGGCGCAGGACGTGGACGAGGTTCGCCCCGCCGCTCCGAAGCCGGTGGAGAATGCCGGCGGAGCAGGCCTTTCGGGCGTCAAGGTCTTGGTGGTCGAGGATGACGACGACACGCGCGAGCTCATCGTGAACGCGCTGTCGCAACGCGGCGCGGAAGTCGTCAGCGCGGCGTCGGCTCTCGCCGGTTTCCAGCGCTTTCGCGAGCAGCGGCCCGACGTGATCGTGAGCGACGTCGGGATGCCCGGGGAAGACGGCTACGCGTTCATCGCGCGCCTGCGCTCCTTACCGCTCGATGAAGGCGGGGAAGTCCCGGCGCTTGCTTTGACCGCCTTTGCGGGCGCGGAAGACCAACGGCGCGCACTTGCGGCCGGCTATACACTGCACGCCGGCAAGCCGATCGACCCGGACGCGCTGAGCTCCCTGGTGGCGCGCCTCGTCGCCGGCTAAGCCCGCTCCCGACCCCGGCGGGGGGGACCTAGGCCCGCTATGGAATGCGCGATGCATACTGCCCCTCCGTAGAGAGGACACGGAGCGCGGATGGAGTCTTCGGTCAACCCAGAAAACCTAGTGATCACCAACGTTTTGCCGGACGCCGACGGGCGCCACACGCCGCATGACGACTGGGAGCGCGTGTGGCGATTGTCGCCGCGTGAGGTGTTTAACTACGCTCAGAGCGCCCGCGTCGTTTGCCGTGAGCTCGGGCTCCGGCCCGTCGGAAGCGCACGGCAGCGCAACCGCGCGCGCAACTAGCGGCTCAGCTCCCGTCCCGAGTCAGCCGCGCCAAATCGAGGTCGTCCGCGGGTGTCGTGGTCGCGCCGAGCACGCGCTCCAGGATTCGGAACGCCGCATGCGCGTCGTCTTCGTCGATCGCGGCAGTGCAATCGCGCGGCACGAAGAGCTCGTAGTCGCGAAGGAAGGCGTCGTTGGCCGTAAAAAGTAAACAGCGCTCGACCGAGAAACCGGTGAGGATGAGCCTGCGCGCGCGCAAGTACACGAGCAGCGTGTCGAGCGGAGTCGAATAGAAGCCCGAGTGCTTGGGTTTCAATACGACGTAGTCGCAAGGTTCCGGGACGAGCAAGCGGGCGAGGGGACGGCCCGGTGCGTCTTCCGACAAACACTCCTCGAGCACAAGGCGCACGTCGGAGCGCCAGCGTGCGGCGTTGTCGTTGATGTAGATCGCGGGAATACCCGCTCGTTTGAACGCGGCTTTCAGCGCCGCGATGCGCTGGCCCACCTCGACCGCGCGCGGGACGAAACGTTCGCTGCCTTCGAAGCGCAGCGGGTTCAGGACGTCCACGAGGAGCAGGACCGCGGGACAGCTGTCCGGGACGTTGCCGTGGAGGTCGGGATGCTTTTCCGGATGGGGCATGGCGCTTCGAAGTGGATTGCAAGCTTCGCGCGCGAGGTCCGCCGCGCCGCCTCACAAAGTTGCCACGCTCGAGGCAATCCTGAGCCGTACGCGCGATTGGCCGCGCTGCTTCATCGCGCATAAGAGTTGCGTGATGTCCCGAGTGCCTTTGAGCTCAGCGTCAGAAGCTCCCGCGTCGGCCCACATGGTCCGCGTGCGCGGGGCACGCGAGCACAATCTGCAAAACGTGAGCGTCGACATCCCGCGTGGGGCGCTCGTGGTCTTCACGGGGATCTCGGGTTCGGGAAAGTCCTCGCTCGCGTTCGGCACGATCTACGCGGAGGCGCAGCGGCGGTACCTCGAGTCGGTGTCGCCTTACGCGCGACGCCTGTTCCACCAGATGGCGGCGCCCGACGTCGACGACATCGAGGGCTTGCCGCCCGCCGTCGCGCTCCAACAGCAGCGCGGCGGGACGACCGCGCGCTCGTCGGTCGGCAGCGTCACCACGCTTTCGAATCTGATTCGCATGCTCTATTCGCGCGCCGGCGACTACCCGCGCGGACAGTCGCTGCTCTACGCGGAGTCGTTCTCACCGAACACGCCGGAGGGGGCCTGTCCGCGCTGTCAGGGACTCGGCCGCTTGTATGACGTGACCGAGCAGTCGATGGTACCCGATCCCTCGCTCACCCTGCGCGAGCGAGCCGTCGCGGCGTGGCCGACGGCGTGGCAAGGGCAAAACCTCCGCGATATCTTGACCACGCTGGGACACGACGTCGATCGGCCGTGGCGCGAGCTGCCGAAGAAGACTCGCGACTGGATCTTGTTCACGGACGAACAGCCGACCGTGCCCGTCTACGCCGGCTTCGATCGCGCGGAGGTGCAGCGCGCTCTCAGGCGCAAGCAGGAGCCGAGCTACCAAGGCACCTTCACGAGCGCGCGCCGCTACGTGCTCCATACCTTCGCGACCACCGAGAGCGCGATGATGAAGCGGCGCGTCGCCGAGTTCCTCGTGAGCACCGAGTGCCCCGAATGCCGTGGCAAGCGGCTCAGACGCGAGGTGCTGTCGGTGAAGTTTGCCGGGCTCGACATCGGGGCCCTCTCCGAGCTGCCGCTCGAGGAGCTCGCGCAGCTCTTCTCGCCGTACGCGCGCGGCGAGGCCAAAAAGTCGAAGTTCGGCCGCGAACACCCGGAAAAAGCGCTCGTGCTCGAGCGCATCGCGGCGGATCTCTCGACGCGGCTCGCCGTGATTCTCGACTTGGGGCTCGGTTATCTGACGCTCGAGCGCAGCACGCCGACGCTCTCGCCCGGCGAGCTGCAGCGGCTTCGGCTCGCGACGCAGGTGCGCTCCAATCTGTTCGGCGTGATTTACGTACTCGACGAGCCTTCGGCGGGGCTTCATCCCGCGGACACGGAAGCGCTGCTCCGCGCGCTCGACGGCCTGAAGGCGTCCGGCAACTCGATCTTCGTCGTGGAGCACGAGCTCGACGTCATCCGACATGCCGATTGGATCGTCGACGTCGGGCCCGGCGCGGGGCAACACGGCGGCAAGGTGTTGCATAGCGGTCCGCTCGCCGAGCTCGCTCACGTCGAGGCCTCCGTGACACGGAGATTCGTGTGCGAGCCCGAAGCCCGCGCGCCGCGCCGTGTGCGCAAAGCGGCCGAATGGCTGCGTGTCCGCGGCGCGACCCGCAACAACGTCCGCAAGCTCGACGTCGCGTTCCCACTCGGGGTGCTGACGAGCGTGACCGGCGTCTCCGGTTCCGGAAAATCGACGCTCGTGAGCCAACTGCTCGTCGAGCTCGTCGCCCGGGAGCTCGGCCAGGGCGCGCCCGCGACCGAGCGGGACGTGGACGAGCTCGACCGGCAGCCGCTTTCGCCGCTCCTCGGGCGCATCACCGACGGCATGTCGCACGTCAAGCGACTCGTCGTCGTCGACCAAAAGCCGATCGGCCGCACGCCGCGCTCGAACCTCGCGACGTACACCGGTCTCTTCGACGAGGTGCGCAAGCTCTTCGCGGCGACCAAGGCCGCACGCGCGCGGCGCTACACGCCCGGGCGCTTCTCCTTCAACGTCGCCGCCGGCCGCTGCGCGCATTGCCAAGGCGAAGGCTTCGTGATGGTCGAGCTCTTGTTCCTACCGAGCGTGTACGCGCCGTGTCCGACCTGCAACGGAGCGCGCTACAACCCGGCGACGCTCGAGATCGAGTATCAGGGCAAAAACATCGCGGAGGTCCTGGGACTGACGGTCGAAGCGGCGCTCGAATTCTTCGTCGCGGCCCCCGAAGTCGAAAGGCCGCTCGGAGTGCTGCGTGAAGTCGGGCTCTCCTACTTGCGTCTCGGACAGCCGGCCACCGAGCTCTCGGGCGGTGAAGCGCAACGCATCAAGCTCGCCGCCGAGCTCGGCGGCGTCCGGCGCGCGGGCACCTTGTACGTCTTGGACGAGCCGACCACGGGCCTACATCCGGCGGACGTCGAGCGCTTGCTCGGCCAGATCCACCGTCTCGTCGACGGAGGAGCGACGGCTATCGTCGTCGAGCACGACCTCCGCGTCATTGCCGACAGCGATTGGATCATCGACCTCGGCCCGGGTGCGGGCAAAGAAGGCGGCCGTATCGTGGCCGAAACGACGCCGGCCGAGCTCGTGCACGTCGCGGCCAGTCGGACCGCGCCTTACTTGAAGTCGTTCTTGTCGGCCTAGCGCGGCGTCATTTCACGGCAACGTTCTCGTACCAAACCACGTTGTTCGTCGGGCTCGTCCCGATCGCGACGATGTCCGGCGCACCGTCGCCGTTCAGGTCCTTCACGTCGATACCGGAGACGGCGACGGTGCCCATGGCGAGCGGGATTTTGTCCCACTTTTGCGTGCTCGGGACGTAGCGGTAAATGAGCTCGGTCAGGGCGCCTTGGCCGCCCCCCGCGACCACTTCGTCGAAGCCGTCGCCGTTGAAGTCCGCGACCATCAGGCCGTGGCCGTGCTGGAAATCCGCGCCGAGATCGAGGCGAGTCCAGAGCGCCGTCGCCTCCGCGCCGGGCGTGTAAATCACGCCATCCGTGCCGTGCCACGGGTCGATCGTCGCAATGAAGCGCGCGCCGCCGAGGCTCCCGAGCCCGACTTCACTCGAACCCTTGGTCGGAGGGTGACCGACGGCACCGGCGCCGAGGTGCTCGGCCGTGCTGCCGAGCGACGGGCGAAACAGATCGACGCCGTCATTGGCCGCCGTGAGGATGTCTTCGGCCTCGTCGCCGTCCCAATCGACGACTTCGATGCCGTGCGCCGTTTCGAGGTGCGTGCTGTCGAGCACCCTGCTCGCCCAGGTGCCCGTCGCGGGATCGGCCGGGATGCTGAACGCCGTGAGCGCGACCGCCCCCGCGTGCGTCGTCGGGTCGGAATTGACGCCGAAAATCGGCAAATCGATGAGCTCCTTCTTTCCGTCGCCGTCGAGGTCGCCCCAGCGCAGTCGATGCGACGTCGGAACGGCGCCGATCGCGTGCAGCGTCCAAGCCTGACTCTGCGTCGGATCAGCGGGAGCTTCGGCCCACGACACCGTACCTCCGCTCGTGGTGTTACTCATGTCGAAGTCGCTCGCCACGGCGAGATCGAGGTGCCCGTCGCCGTTGACGTCGTAGGGCGCGCAGTAGATGAGTTGCTTCGCTTTCGTCGTGATCGTGTACCTGGTCCACGTCGGGTTTTTGAACCAGACGAGTCCGTCGGAACCCGACGAGAGCGCGACCACGTCCGGCTTGCCGTCAGCGTCGATGTCGGCGACGACGGTCATGTACCCGGAGTCGAAGCTCGCGATCGTGTGCTCGGTGAACGTCGGAAAAGCGCTGCTCCACGTGGCAGCGGGCGCACCGGCTTGCGCCCCGCCGCCCGCCGCGCCCGCTGAAGTGCCACCCGTGCCCGCGTCGGCGCTCGTCGTGCCGCCCGTCTCGGGGACGCCGCTGCCGCTCGTGCCGCCGCTGCCGGCGCCAGCGGAGATACCGTTGCCGCCGTTGGAAGACGTGCCGCCGGCTCCCGTGCCGGACGTGCCGCCTGCTGTCGTGGTCCCGCCGCCGCCCGTCGTGTTTCCAGGGGAGCTGGTTCCACCGAGGCCCGCGGTGGCGCTCATGCCGCCAGCGCCGTTCGTCATACCGGCTGCATTTTGCCGAGCGCCGGCTCCGGCGCCCCCCGCGTGCGTGCCGTCGGATTTGCCTCCGCTCGAGCACGAGAGTGCGACGGCGGCGCACCCGAGCGGAGCTACCCACGACGTGGAGCGACGGCTCATTGCCTTGAAGTATGCCCGCGGATCGCCGCGCGGCTTTGCGGCGCGAGAAGCTCCCGTCTGACGGCAATTTTATTAAGCCCCCCTGAACTCTACGCCGGTGCCTTGCGTAGCAGCAGGCTTTCGCGCAGCACGAGCCCGACGAGGATCGTCGAGAGCACGGCCGACGAGCCCCAAGTCCCGAGGCCCAAACCGCCGTGCGCGGGCGCTTTGGTCAGTACGTCGCCCAGGGTCGCGCCGAACGGCCGCGTGAGCACGAACGCGACCCAGAAGAGCGCCACGCGCGAGAGTCGCGTGAGGAACGTGAGTAGAACGACGACGGCAAGCAAGCTCCCGATGAGCAACGCTCCGCCAGCGAAGCCGAGCCCGGAGCTATCGGCCAGAAAATCACCGAGCGCGGTGCCGAGCGTGTTCGAGAACAAAATCGCCGTCCAATAGAACACCTCGGCGCGGCGGCTCATCGCGCGGTCGACCGCCAGCGAATGCTCCGTCCGGCGCCAGAGTGCGAGAACGGCGAGCAGCAACGTGAGGAGGAGGGCGCTCCCGAGCGGGTACCCGAGCTCGAGCGTTCGGTCCATGAAGTCCGACATGGTCGTGCCGGCGGTGCTGGTCGCGACGATCACGGCCCAATAAAGCGGGGGGTGATAGCGCTTGGACGAAAGCTGACCCGCGAGCGTCGCAGCGAAGAAGCCAAGCAAGATCAGCGAGCTTATGGCGTAGCCCACGCGCAACGTCATCGATAGGAGATCACCCGCGGTCTCCCCCAGCGTCGTCGCGGATATTTTCATGATCCAGAACGCGAGGTTGATGCGCGGGAGCTTATTCACGGGAGGGCACTCGAGAAGGCAGAGGCGAGCATCGCACGCGGTGAGGCCGGGCAGTCGGCCCTCGAGGACTTTCGCGGCCACTGCTGCACGTCGTGTAAACGTGAACAGTCAGCATGTTCGCGCTTACGCCGAGCCCGTTCGGGTCGAGGTGCGGGCCGCCGGTGAAAACTCGCAGAAACGCCGTCGGTCGGCGGGGGAGCGCTTGGCACGCTCCTCGCTTAGGCGCGCTCGCAGTCGTGCTTCGACCCCAGGAAAGCGAACCAAGCGAACATGAAACGGGAATACGCGAAAACGTCGGGATGGTGTGTCGTCGTCGGAGGCATGGCGCTCAGCGGCTGCGCAGGGCCGGCGGAGCGCGGACAAGTCGAGGCGAACGTCGCCGAGGAGGCCTCCGCGCTGAACGGCACGATCCAGAAGCTCGTGCGTCCGTTCCCGCCCGGGGGTTCACCGAGCAACGTCGCGCTCCTGACGGACGGCCGCGTGCTGTGCGGGGGACCGGAGACTTCCAACTCCTGGTACACGCTGAAGCCTGACTCGGCCGGCTCGTACGTGAACGGCAGCTGGAACCAGGTGGCGAGCTCGCACCTCGGGCACGAGTTCAACCCCGCGTTCGTGCTGCGCGACGGCAAATATTTCCTTTGCGGCGGCGAGTACGTGAGCGACCCCACCGAGCGCAGGCTCCATGCTTCCGACCAGGATCGCGCTCGTTGCGAAATCTACGATCCGGTCAACGACTCGTGGCAGACCGTCACGGATATGCCCCAGACCGTGGCCGATTCTCCAGCCGCCGAGCTCTCCGACGGCACGGTGCTCGGCCTGAGTCACGCGAGTCTCAACAGCTACGTCTTCAGCACGGCCACGAGTCCGAACTGGACGCAGAAGGCCTCGTATCCCGACAAGACGGTGGGGACCGAGGGCGGCTGCGTGCTCCTCGGCGACGCCAGCGTTTTCTGCGGCATGCGTCGCTTTGCCCGCTATACCCCGGCGTCGAACGGCTGGTCGATCACCGCGGCTCCTTGCGGCCAGGAATTCGACGAATTCTCGTCGAGCACGCACGACGAGATCGGCCCGATCCTATTGCTTCCGAACGGCAACGTCTTCGTGCTCGGCGGGAACGCGAACAACGGCTTTTACAACGTAGCGCTGAATCAGTGGTTCCTGGCCGCGACCACTCCGGCGCCCTACAATCACGGCGACGCACCGTCCGCGGTAGAGGTAAACGGCGACGTCCTCAGCGTCGTGACGACCGACGCGGACGGCGAAGGCCAGCCGAACAGCGACAACGATCCGTCGGGACCGAACGGACAAGTCGCTCTCTACGAATATGGGATCGTGAGCGACACTTGGACCAATGTCCCGCTGCCGAGCGGAGTGAGCTTGGGCAGCGGCAATCGTACGCGACTCCTGAATCTGCCGCGTCCTGGTGCGGCGACCGCACAGATCCTCGTCGCGCCCGGCATGGGAGACGGAACCATGCTGGTCTACAACACGAGCGCCTCGACCACGCTCACGGGCGACAAATCCACGCTCCAGAGCATCACGGGACCGGTCAACGGCTTTTACACGCTGACGGGACTGCAGCTGAACGGGCTTTCGAACGGGTCCGATCTGGGCGACGACTCGAAGTCGGCGACCAACTACCCGATCGTTTCGCTGACCTCGAACAGCAGCGGTCGGATTTTCTTCGCGCGTTCGTCGGCGTTCAGCCAGATGGCTCCCACGCGAACCAAGACGGCGAGCAGCAGCTGTTCGTTCACGCTCCCCGACGGGCTGCCGAACGGGACCTATCAAGTCCGCGTCTCGGCCAACGGAGTCCAGTCGAGCAACTCGCTGGCGCTCACCGTCTCGGAAACGCACATTGCGAGCTTGACGGGCCCCGTGATCGGAACCCTGGGCACCAACGTCACCTGGCAGGTGAATCTGTCGAACCCTGCTCCCGCGGGTGGCACGCTCGTGACGCTCGCGAGCAGCGCGGGCGGCGTCGCGAAGCCGCCGAGCAGCATCAGAATCAACGCGGGCTCGAGCAGCGGGACCTTCCCGCTCACCGTCGGCGGCATCGGCGTCGCGAACGTCACCGCCTCGACCGGCGGCTCGTTCCGCCCGTCGCTCCGGACGTTCGGCTGGAACATCGATAACCTCACGGGCCCGGACATTCTCTACGATCAAGGCGGCCCCGTGAGCTGGACGCTGACGCTCTCGCAGCCGGCGCCGGCCGGGGACGCCGTCGTCAACGTGTTCATCGATTCGAACGTCGCGACCGTGCCGTCGACCGTGAGGGTGCCCGCCGGATCGTCGAGCGTGAGCTTCGACGTGAACCTGGGCTCCGTCGAGGGCGTGACGCTCGTGCATGCGACCGCCATTGCGACGGGCTTCTCGCACGCCATCGCGGCACCGATCCAGCTGCCGATAGGCGACAGCATGACGTTCTTCAAGTGCTCCGACGAGTTTAGCAGCTGTGCCATCGGCGGCGTGCCGCGCTACATGGCGTTCGGCGCGGACGGCAAGTTCAACTTCGCCTCGACGAACGGCAACGTCGCCTGCGATCGCTCGACCTTCGGCGACCCCGACGAGGGAGCGTTCAAGGCTTGTTACTACTCCGCCTACACACTGCTCGGCTCCGAGAATTCGCAGCTTTTCCTGTCCTCGCGCAAGAACGTCGCCTACGGCGCCGGCAACCAGTTCAATTACAAGGACCTCAGCGGCTCGTTCACGTGCGACAACGCGACCTTCGGCGATCCGAACGTCGGCGCGAGCAAGTCTTGCTATATCGGACCCGCCGACTACGAGTTCACGGTCACGGAAGGCAACAGCTTCAACGTCAACGCGAATTCACCCGTTGCCTTCGGGACGAACGGCCGCTTCGCCTTCAAGATCAAGAGCGGTACCGTCAGCTGCGACACCGCGACGTTCGGAGACCCCAACGTGGGCGCCGGCAAGGCCTGCTACGTCTTCACGGCTCCGCTCCGCGCCGACGAAGGTCAGTCGTTCAGCACCTCGGGCCTCACCGCGACGTATTACGGCAGCGGCGGTAACGACAACTTCCTGCGCTCCGGCGCCACGAGCGGCACCTGCAGCAACGGCTTCTTCGGTGGCGACCCCGACGTGACGCACCAGAAGCACTGCTACGGGCTCTGAGCCCGTCGCCCTGCTAGCGCCGAAGGCCTTCCACTTCCGAGCGGCGAAAGCCGCTCGGATAGCGACGCAGGAAGTCCTCCGCTGCGGCGTCGAGGCCGGCATGGTCACCCGAGCGCTGCAGCGCGATGACGCGCAGGTAAGCCGCATCTTCCGCGCGCCCGTCGTGAGGGCGTCGTTGCAAGAATGCTCCGAATTCCTTGGCGGCTTGCGCGTTGTCACCGCGATTGAGCGCCGCAAGCGCCTGACGAAATTCGGCGGCCGAGGCGTCATTCGCGCGTGCGGCCGACCCTGCCGCCGAGGCAGCAGAGACGGCGCCGTTGCTCGGCGCGGAGGCCGCGTGCTGGCCCGCATCCGGCGACGGTTGGCTCGTGGTCCTCGTGCTCGTCGGCGGAGCCGGCAGGGGCTCCGGACGGGTCCAATGCTCGCCCGCGCCGATCGTGAGCGCGGATTGATTGCGCAGTCGCAAGACGACGCGCCCTTCTTGCACGGCGATACGGGAAGTGTGCCCTGCTTCGGCGGTGACCGTGAACGTCGTCCCGATGTCTTCGAGCTCCCCGTCCGGCAAGTTCACGCGGAGCTGACGTTCGCTCCGCGTGTGGTCGACTCGAACCCAGAGCGTCCCCCGTTCGAGGACGACGAGCTCGTGAGACCCTTCCTCGCGTTCCGACCAAACTGTCGCAGCGTTCGCGCGTACCACGACGGGAGGAGCATTCACGGTCACGAGCTCGCGCCGTGACCGCAGCCGGCGTAGCCCGAACCCCGCCACGATGAGAACGAGCACGGCAGCCGCCGAAAGCAGCGAGCTCCGCAGCCTCGTGCGTCGTGGGGGTGCGAGAAGTCGTCGATCGAACGCCGCGAGCAGGCGAGTCTTCTCGCGGTGCGCGCGGAGCTCGTCGCCCGGCGCCGCGCCCGGCCGGCGCAAGATTTCGGCCAGCGTCGTGAGCTCCGCCAGCTCACGGGCACAGGCGCTGCAAGCGGCCGCGTGCCGCTCGAAGTTCTCGCGTTCGACGCCGGTGAGGCGACCGTCGCGTGCGGCTTCCGCTTCGAAGAGCCTGCTGCACGGCGAGCGCTTCATCGCCTTCGGTCCTCACCGAGCGCTCGGCGAAGCTCGCGCCTGGCGGCGTGCAGTCGGGTCCACACCGTTCCCACGGGGATCGCGAGCGCGGCCGCTGCTTCTTGGCAGCTCAGCCCTTCGACCTCGACCAAGAGCAGGGCGACGCGCTTGGTCTCGCTGATCGTGCTGAGCGCCTGCTCGACGTCGACGTGGGCTTCCAGCGCCGAACGCGGATCCGCTGCGATGGCACGGGTGTCGCGGAGTGACGTCAGAACAACCGCCCAATTTCGAAACGACCGACGCCTGCGACGCAGCAGCTGCACGGCGATACCGGCGAGCCACGGCCGGCAGGACGGGCGTCCGTCGTAACGGCCGGCGCTCTTCGCGGCTTCGAGGAAAGTCGAGTGGACGAGATCGTCCACATCGTCGGCGTTGGCCGTCGCACGCGTGAGAAAGCGACGGATCGGCTCGCGATAGCGATCATAGAGCTCGCCCAACGCGCCGATGTCGCCGTTGGCGACCAGCTTCAAGACGTCGGGATCGCCGAGGGCCTCGTCGCGGGAGCTCCGGCGTTGCGGTGACGCGCGTGGGGTCACGGGCTTCCCACCGTGGCGCCGAGAGCGAGCCCGACGGTCCAACGAGGTAAGCGCGGAGCGCTCGGCATGTCGGCCCCCGCCGCCCGCGCAGGCCCCGCTTCGCCGTCGATGCCGACGAAGCCACGCAAAATCGAGTGTGAAGCCCACGTGAGGCGCGACATGACGAGGAGCCGCGGTACCGTGCTCGAGCTCGATCGCCGGCTCGGAGCGGCGCCCGACTGCGTTTCGACGGTGCTCGTCCCCTGGAGCGCCGCAGCGGGGCCGAGGACGACGTCGAACGCGAGGCTGCCGACGGGAATTCGGCGACCGAGGAGGACGCCGAGCTCGAGCGCGCCGGACACGTCTTCTGGAGGCGGCTCCGTGACCGGGGACGACACGGCTCTCGTGACGCCGAGCAGCTGGTAACGGTCGAGGCGTCCCTCGAAGCCGACCAGCCAACCCGAAAGCTCGAGGAACGAGAGCAGTCCGATCCCGAGCCCCGCTTGGCCGTCTCCGACGCGTGCGCCGGTCGCGGCCGAAAGCTCGACGCGCACGGCGTTGTTCTGCCGCGGGCCGGGCGCGACGTCCGCCTTCGCCGGCAGCGGTCGGCTGTTGACGGTCACGCGTGGAGCGCGGGGCGGCGGAGTAGCGGTCGAGGCGGCGCGCTCCGGCTCGGGTGTTTCCACGGCGGCGTCCTTCCGCGCGGGCATCGACCGCTCGTCGTGCCCCGGGAGGAGCAGCAGCGCCTCGAGCGTGGGGACGACGTCCTCCGGACCGGCGACGGCTCGGAGAGCGACCCGTCCGTCAGCGAGCGCCACCTCGACGCTGATCGCGTCTTTTCCCGAGACTAGCCTGACGTGCGCACAACGATCGATGTTTTCACGCTGCGACAGTGCGGCCCGTGCCGACGGCACGAGCTCCGGCCAACGCGCTCCGATGGTCCCAGCGGCCTCGATCACGAGCGGCGGGCAAGTCGCGTCGTCCGCGCGCGCTGACTCGGCGCTGACCACCACCGCGGCCGCCAGCAACGCGGGAAGGACCATTTGGGGACGGGACATCGACGAGGCTCTCACCTTCCTTCACTCGAACGACGGGAAGCCTTCATCGTGCTTCTAGAAAGATGCTTCGACACCGAGGCTCGGCAACGTGAGAGGCCCGACGGAGGAGGGGCGACACTCGGTCGTGTAGTCTCCGCCCTGCGCGGTCTGGTTGCCCGTGCAATCCGTGCCGTAAGGCGTCACCTCTTTGCTGAGCGTCACGTTCTGCACTTCGGCAATGAACGCTATGAACCCGTCTTTGGCGAAAGGCCAGCGCTTCTCCACGCGCACGTCCACACGGTAAAAAGGCGGCGTTCGCCGATTGTTGTAGGGGGGCGCGGGGACATTTCCGGCGAGCGTCGAATAAGGCGTGCCCGAGAGGAAGAGGAAGCGACCCCCGGCCCGCCAGCGCCGGCCGAGGTCGTAGGCGAGGATCGCGTTGAGGACGTGGGTGCGGTCGTTGTCGCTCACGACTTTGGCGAGGGCGTCGCCCCCCGAAAGAGTGATGAAGTGTTCGCGACGGACCGAGCGTGAGAGCGTGTAGGCGAGCCACCCCGTCAGGCGTTTGGTGAGCGGCCTTCTCAGCAGCACCTCGAGCCCGTAGGCGATGCCGCGCGCCGGATCGTTGCTCGGGCAAGTCCAGGGCACCGGCGGCGGTCCCATGTTGCCCGGTTGAGCCTGCTGCACCGGGGGCTGGATCTGCAGGCAGTTGCTCGTGAGATCGGTGAGCCCCGACCACCCCGACAAGAAGCCGGTCGTCGTGAGCGTGAAATCCCACGGCAGCATGAACTCGGCGCCCTGGCTCACTTGCAATGCCGTCTGCAGCTGCGAGTCGCCCGTCGGAAATCCGGGAACGGAGACGAGGAGCGCGGGGATCGCTCCCACTCGTAGTACGGGGTATTGATGGGTGAGGCCGACGCTCGACAGCCATTTGAGCCAGGGAGTGAGGGTGACGCGCGTCGAGAGCCGCGGATCGACCGCAGGAACGAAGGTGCTCGCACCCGCCGCCGAGGGCGTGCTCGAGCGCCTCGACTCGAAGAGGTCGACCCGCACGCCGGGAACGATCTCGACCCGCTCCGTGACCCGCCAGACCACGTCTGCGTGCGCGCCGCTCGTGACGTTCGTCGGTGGTGGATCGGCGGTCGACGGGACCTGCGGGAAGGGCAAGCCGTTCTCGTCGAGCGGCGCTTGCCCTTGCGTGAGCCGATAGTGGTCGAGCTGCGCGTCCATCCCGGCGCGGAGGCGGAGTGCCGAGGAAAAGCCCTGCTCGAACTCGAGACGAGCGGCGGCCGAGCGGTTCGTCACGGTGGTGACGGCGGGGGCCGGACTGTCGCTTTCCCCCGCGCCGCCCATCGAGTCGTATCCGAGCGTGATCGCGAAGCGCAGCCGGCCGTCCTCGAGGGCGCGGTCGTAACGCAGGTCGAGCCGGTGGAAATCGGAGCCGAGCTGCTCGGTTACCGGCCCGACCTGCCCGTTGCGGGTCGGAGCCGTACCGAGGTAGTCGTGACTACCGAACGCAAAGATGCCCAGAGTATCGCGGTCGGCGAAGCGCCACGTCGCGCGTGCCTGGTAGTCCCAGTACCCGAGCTTCACGCTCGAGGTGATCGCGCTCAGGATCGGCCCGGGATAGCCGTAGCGGCCGGCGACGAGAACGCTCGCGCGACCGTCGGCGAGCGGAGACTCGAGCAGCGCGCCCGCGTCGATGAGGCGAAGATTGACTTCACCGTGGGCGATCGCCGGGGGCTCGCGCGTTTGACCGGCGATCACGGCGCCTGCGGCACGCCCGTACGCGGCTGGTGCGGAGCCCGGATAAAAGTCGACGTGCTCGATGAGCGCCGGATGGATCACCGCCTCGCCGATCCCCACGTGAAAGAGCAGCGGCACGCGTATGCCGTCCAAGAGGTACGCGTTGTTGTTCGGCGGCGCGCCGCGAATGTAAAAGTACGGTAGCCCGCTCACGATCGGCATCACGCCCGGCAGCGCTTCGATCGCTCGAAACGGGTCACCGAACGTGCCCGGCATCTCGCGCACCTCCGCGCTGCCGAGCGTCGTCTCGCCGATCTCGTGTCTCACGCCGCGGACCTCCACGACGATGGGGGCAGCGTTCGCGCGCGGCTCCGGGGGCTTTACTGGCGGCGTGGGCGTCGCGCCCTGCGAGGAGCCCGGCGCCGTCGCTGCCGAGGCCGGCTCTTCTTGCTGAAACGCGACTCGTGCTTTGATGCGAGCCGCGACCGGAGCGTTACCGCGCCGCGCTGGAGCGAAGCGCCAGGTGAGGACGGCACGCCGCGCGTGCTCGGCAAACGGCGCTTCGCCGCTCACGACGGCCGCGCGCACGACCCGACCGTCCTTGTCGACGTCGAGCTCGAGCTCGACCGTTGCGTCGCCGCTCGCGCCCTCGGGATACGGCACGTCGGTGTTGCCCTCCGCGGTGGGAGGTGTCACCGGCGGCGGGACGACGGGCGCTCCGGCAGGGGTCGTTGCTGGCGCCGGCTCGGCCGACACGCGCCGAGCCGGCGTCGAAAAAATCGCGAGAACGACGGCGGCGATGGGTGCTCTGCGCATGGGCCGTCACTCGCTCGGGTTCCGCCGCGTGACGCGAGCGCCGCCTCGGTCAACCGGCCCGCGGACGAGATCGACGAAGAATGCGAGCGCGCGCAGCGCATAACGAAGGAAAATCATGCTGTCCGGTGGTGACGCGCGTTGCCGCCGTCCCCCGGTAATCACGCGAGGTCCCTGATTCCTTCACGGCTTCCGTCACGACGCTGGATTTCCGCGCGCGACCCCGGCCGATCTCGGGCGCGCGGCGGCGATACAGCTCCGCGGCTGGTGGTCCCGGCTCAGCGTGGCGCTCGGATCCACTTCTTCAGAGTAACCACCGTGCCGACGCCGGGCGTCGACGTGAGCTCGAAAGCGTCGACGAGGCGCCGCGCACTCGGCAAGCCCAAGCCGAGCCCCCGACCCGTCGAATAGCCGTCGCACAGCGCCGCCTCGGGGTCGGGGATGCCGGGTCCGTCGTCGCGAACGACGACGACGATGGCCGCCCGTTCATCCTCTCCGACGACCACGAGCTCGAGCTCTCCGCGTTCCGCGTGAACGATTACGTTGCGAACGATCTCGGACACGGCCGTCACCAAAGCCTCGACGTCCGACGGCGGCACGCCGTGGAGCCGCGCCAGTTCGCGGACTCGGCGGCATGCCGACGCGACATCGGAGTCATCGACGAGCCTCAGCCGGACGAGTACCTGGACCGCCAAACGCGAGAATCTTGGCACGCCGTCCGGCTGGACGCCGAGCGTCGACACCCTTGTGGCGCCGGGCGGTAAAAGGCTACTCTCGACGGAGCTAATCAAGGCCGGGGCCTCGGCAGGGCTGGGTCCGAACCAGGAGCGCACCGAGTGACAGATCTCGTCAAAGAGTCTTCAACGCAAATCCTTGCCCGCGAAATGGCACTCACGGAGCAGTCGGTCGAACGGCGAAGGCGCATCGTCGGGCTCGAGCCGGACGATCTCGCGCGCATCGCGGGCATCCGAGAGGTGGTGCTCGCGCAGGTCGATCATTTCGCCTCGGTCTTCTTCGACTATTTGAGCGGGATCGAGGAAGGGCGGGTGCTCACGAACAATCGTGCGCTCACCGAACGCGCCCGGGAGCTCAAGCGCTCGCACCTCATTGCGATGGTCGGCGGGGACTACGGGAGAGCCTACGCCGAGCAGCGGCTCGAGCTCGCCGTTCTTTACGGCCGCGTCGGGCTCGAGCTTCGGGTTTTCATCGCCGCCTTTCACCGCCTGCTTCGGTCGATTGGGGAGGCGGTGATGAAGAGCACGCCGCAAGCGCCGCTCGAGGCGTTCGCCAGCTTCATGGCGTTGAAGAAGATCGCGTTCTTCGATATCGGCGTGATCGTCGACGCGGTCGTGTTCGAGCGCGAGCGGGTGATCCGCCAGCAGCAGGACGCGATTCGTGAACTGTCGACGCCGGTTCTGCAGGTCCGCGCGCGGCTTTTGCTTCTGCCCATCATTGGCGTGATCGACACGCACCGGGCCCGCCTCATCACGGACAGCCTGTTGAAGGCGATCCGAGCAAACCGTGCCAAAGTCGTCGTGATGGACGTCACCGGCGTTGCCACGATCGATTCGAAGGTAGCGAACCATCTCATGCAGACCGTCACGGCGGCCAAGTTGATGGGCGCGTCCGTCATCGTGACGGGCCTCTCCGCGGAGGTGGCGCAATCGCTCGTGGCGCTCGGTATCGACCTCACCACGCTCAATACCATCGGAGATCTCCAGGGCGGTATGGACGAGGCGGAGCGAGCGCTCGGTTACCGCGTCGTGTCCATGGACCCTCGTCGTGACGGTGCCCCGCTCTCGCCGGGCTGAGCCGAGAGCCGACTCATGCCGGTTCCCGTCCTCAAGCAAGGGAGCGTCCTCATCGCGTCGATCCAGGCGGCGCTGTCGGATCGGGACCTCGTGGAGCTTCGCGACGACCTCGCCGACCGCGTGGGCCGGCACCGCTCGCGCGGGGTCGTCATCGACGTGACCGCGCTCGACGTGCTCGACTCGTTCGCCACCCGCACGATTCGCAGCATCGCTTACACCGCGAAGCTGCGCGGCGCGGAGACGGTGGTCGTCGGAATTCAGCCGGAAGTCGCGTTCGCCATGGTCCAGTTGGGTCTGTCACTGGACGGCATCGAGACAGCGCTCGATCTCGAGGAAGGCATGGCGCTCCTCCAGGCGAGAGAAGCCGAACGTGTCGGATAGCGTCGTCGTTCCCATCGAGCGCGAGACGGACATCGTGTGTGCGCGCCAGAAGGGCCGCGCGCTCGCGGCGGCAGCCGGCTTCCTGAGTACCGACCAGACGCTCCTCGCGACTGCGATTTCGGAGGTCGCGCGCAACATCGTGAGTTACGCGGGGAAGGGCACGGTGACGTTGCAGACGGTCCAGGAGGGCGGGCGGCGCGGTCTCAGCATCGTCGCGAGCGACAACGGCCCCGGCATCGAGAACGTGGAGCTTGCCATGCGCGACGGCTATTCGACCGGCAAGAGCCTAGGTCTCGGGCTGCCGGGAGCGAAGCGACTGATGGACTCCTTCGCGCTCGAGTCCGTGGTCGGGGTCGGTACCAAGGTCACGATGACCAAATGGCTCCGCTGACCGACGCAGACCCGCTCGTCGCTTCGATCCTCGACTGGGGGGTCGCTGCTTCGGCGTTGGACGGGGTCAAGTCCGGCGACTTGCACGTGGTTGCGCCGTGGGCGCACGGCGCCGTGCTCGCGGTGATCGACGGCCTCGGGCATGGTCCCGAAGCGGCGGAGGCGGCCGAGGTTGCGGCGCTCATCTTGAAGCAACACGCCGATTCTCCCGTCGAAGACCTGGTCCGACGCTGTCATGCGGGACTCGCCAAGACACGGGGGGCGGCGATGACCTTGGCGTCGATCGACGCACGCCGCTCGACCCTCAGCTGGTGCGGGATCGGCAACGTCGACGGCGTTTTGCTGCGCGCGCGCCTCGAGCCAGGGCGCGCGCACGAGGCCGTGCCCGCACGGGGCGGCGTCGTCGGCTATCGGCTGCCGCAGTTCAGAATCAACGAGCTTGCCTTGTTTCCGAGCGATGTCGTCGTGTTCGCGAGCGACGGCATCGAGAGTGGGTTCACGCGCCACGTCGAGCTCGAGTGTAGCGCTCAAGAGATCGCGGAGACGATTTTTTCGCGTGACGCGAAGACCACCGACGACGCGCTCGTGCTCGTCGCCCGTTACCTCGGAGGGCCTGCATGAGCGACAGCCTCGCGCCAGAATACCTGACCGCGCTCTCCGATCATCTGAGGCAGGAGAACGAGGGCTCGCTCAGTCGGGCTTACGAGCTCGGCCGCGCCGCGCTCGCCGCGGAGCTCGGCATCCTGGATACGCTTTCGCTTTACGAGGCGGCGTTCCGCCAACTGGTCCTGTCCGCGCCGAGCTCGGAGCAACCACGTGTCGCCGACGCGGTGATCAACTTCTTTCGCGAGCTCTTGTCACCGTACGAGATGACGTTTCGCGGCTACCGCGACGCCAACATCGAGCTCCGGCGTCTGAATCTCGAGCTCATCCGAACCAATGCCGAGCTCCAGGCCAAGCAAGTGCAGCTCATCCAGTCCGCCAAGATGGCTTCTTTGGGTGAGCTCGTCGCCGGCATCGCGCACGAGATCAACAATCCTCTGGCGTACGTGCTCAGCCACTTGAAGACGACGAGCGCGAGTCTCGCGCGGCTCGAAGCGACGGGCGGCGTCGAGCCGTCGAGTGAGCAACATGAATTGCTCGAAAGAGCACGCGATCGCATCGCACACAGCCAATCGGGCGCCGAGCGGATCCGCGAGTTGGTGCTGAAGCTACGCACGTTTTCGCGCCTGGACGAGGGCGAGCGGAAGACGGTGAGCGTTCGCGAGTCGATCCTCTCCGTCCTGACGATCCTCGAGCACCGTTGCAAGGAGCGGATAGAGGTACGAACGACCTTCGGCGAGCCGGATCTCGTGGAATGTTTTCCGAGCTTGCTGAATCAAGCCATCATGAACCTCGTGGCCAACGCGATCGACGCCATCGAGGGGACGGGGACGATTTCCATCGCCGCGGGCCGTCACGGGGCATCATACGAGATTTCGGTGACCGACAGCGGGCGGGGCATCCCGGAGAACCTGCGCGAGCGCGTGCTCGAGCCCTTTTTCACGACCAAACCGATCGGCCAAGGGACGGGGCTCGGCCTCAGCATCACGCATTCGATCGCGCAGAAGCATGGCGGAACCGTCGAGCTCGCTGCGAGCGAGGCGGGAGGGACGGTGGCGACGATCCGTTTCCCGCTTTCCGAGACGACGCTCGTGCGGTCGGAGTGAGACGACTACTTGCCGGCGGGCGTGTTCGGGGCTTCCGAGCCCCGCAGGCGTTCCGGACGTAGGCTCGCCTTCCGGCGTGCCGAGCGGCTGCTGCGAGGGGGAGCTACGTCGGGCACCTGCACCGCGAGCTTCGGAAAAACGAAGCGGAAGCGCGTGCCCTTACCGGCCTGAGTGACGACCTCCACGTCGCCCCCGGCCTCGCGACAAGCGCTCACGACGGCGCCGAGACCTACACCGCGTCCGGAAACGCTCGTGGCCTCGCTGCGCGTGGTAACGCCGTCCTGGAACATGGCTTCCAGGAGGTCCGCGCGCGACGCGGCCTTCATGCCGCGCTCTTCGCAGACCGTCCGGAGCCGCGTGAAATCGATGCCGCCTCCGTCATCGGCGAGCTCGACCGCGAGCCCGCCGCTCGCGAGAGCGCTCGTACGCAGGATGAGCTGGCCGGCGGCGGGCTTGCCCTGCGTGCGCCGCTCTTCGGCACCGTCGATGCCGTGGTCGACCGCGTTTCGGACCACGTGGATGAGCGAGGTCCAAAAATCCTCGAGCGCGCCCGGCATGACGCGCAGGCGGTTATGCTCGACGTGCACGTCGACGCGCTTGCCTATTCGTTCCGCCACGCGCTCCGCCTGGACCGCGAGGCGTCCCAAGAGCAGCGACGCTGACGTCCACTTGAAGGATTCGACGAGCGCGATGAGGTGCCCGTAGTCGCGCCGCTGGCGCAAACCCTGCACGAGCTCGGTGAAATCCCCCTCGTTGATCTCGAGGCCGGCGTCTGCGGTGAGGACGTCCTCGATGCGCCCGAGCCGGCTGCGCCAGAACTGCGACAGCGTCTTCGCCTCCTCGAGCCGCAGCGTGTCGTCGCGCTCGGCGAGCGTGTCTTCGAGCTCGTGGCAGCGCGCCGCGACGCTTTCCATGCCGTAGACGGCGGTGTTGCCCTTCAGGGTATGCAGCGCCCGCAGCGCCTGTTCGCGCTCGGGCTCGGCGAGGAGCTCGGCGAGCAGGCGTTCCCCGTCGCCCACGAACGAGCGGAAGCCCTGCTTGTCTTTCAGCAGGTGCGCGAGGAGTTGATGCTGCTCGCGAGCGTCGCGCTCGCGTGCCTCGGCGGCGACTTCGTGCGTGATGTCGCGAACGACGACCAGCACGCGCTGGAAACGCCCCGCTTCGAGCACCTGGCGGTAGTCCAACGCGAACACCCTGCCGGCCTTTTCGAAGCGTCTCGGCATGCAGTCGGCCGAGACTTCGAAAGGCAGCAGATCCTCCGCGAGCTGTTCGTAGCCGAGCTCGAAGCGTCGCTGGAGCGCCGGCTCCTCGGGGAACAGATAGCGCGAAACGCTGGTCTCCGCGGCAGCCTCGCCGAACCACGCGAGCGCGGCGTGCGAGCACTCCCCCGCGACGCGGCCCGTGAGATCGGCCGGGATGAGCGCCTCGCTCATGGCGTCGAGCACGAGCCGCATCGAGCGCTCGCGAGCCACGAGGGCCGCCGAACGTTCCGCGACGAGGTGCTCGAGACCCTCGTTCATCGACTTGAGATCGTGACTGAGCGATTCGAGCTCGTGATTTTGCGCGCGGAGGCCGTGAACGCTCTCGCGCAGGCGGCGCGCCGTGTGAAATGCGACGCCGATGGCGACTACGAAAGCAGCCATCGACAAAAGACGCGCCGTCCAAGCCGCCCGCGCGGCGGACCGTGTCGCCGCCTGCGTCTCGTGAGCCACGATCTTTTCCAGCGACTCGAGCTCGCTCGAAATGCCGAGCGCGCTCCGGGCCATCGTCGCTCTGAGCTCGGCGGCCTCGGCAGCCTCGCTCAGCACGTGCCGGCGGAGCTCGACGAGGCTCTGCGCGTCGCCAGTTCCGTCGATTTCCCCGGCGATGCTCTCGAACCGACCCTGCATTTTCGCCACGCGCGCGACGGCGTCTTTGGCGTCGAGCGTGGCCCGGAGCACGCGGAGCTTCGTGCGCGCGTGAGAGAGATTCGGCGCGAGTTGATTGGCGACGGTCGAGTTCAGCTCGTCCTCGCCGCGCGCGAGCTCGATCGTCCCGACGAGCTCACCGAGCTCCAGGACGGCGATCACGAACTCTTCGGCCGCATCCTGCTGCGCGCGCGCGTTGCCGCGCACGACGGCGTCCGCGGACGCGCCGGCCGCGACGCGCCTGAGCTCGAGCACGTATTCGAGGTGGGCGACGCCGGCAACGGCTCGCGCCTCTTGGATCAACTGCTCGAGCTCCGTCTTCATGCTCGCCCTCCGCGTTTCGAGCTGAGCTTCGAACCCGAGGCGAGTGTGGGCGCTGGCGAGCAGTGCCGCGTCGGTGCCGAGGACGTCGCGCGTGCTCGTGCCGAGCACGGCATCCTCGTGCGCTGCCGCGGCCGCGCCCGTGATTTCGGGTAGCGCCCGGCCGAGCAGCGCGCGTGAATCGGCGAGACCACGCTCGATGGGCGCGCGGTTCAGTAGCGGGGCGAGCTCCGTTTCGGAGCGCGCGGAGAGGACCTGCACTTGCCGTTCGAACAAGCCCGAAACGGCGTGGCGAAGCCCCGCGATGCCCTGCTGTGCAGGCATGGTCGAGGTGCCGAGCCGCTCGAGCGTGCCCCCGAGCGAACGTTCGACGCCGACGAGCACGAGCACGAGCACGGCGAGCAAAAGTCCGACCGCGACTCCGAGGGAGACCAGGTTGGCTTCGATCGAACGGAGCTTCTTCACTTGACCCCGAGCTCCTTCCAGTTGGAAAAAGCGTGGAACTCGCCGTGGTGGATCACGGTGGGCCAGACCGCGGAGCTGAAGCCGTGGCGCGCTTTGGAGAGCCTCTGTTTCGGCCCGAGCCCGAGGTCGAACTCGGCGCCCGATTCCGCGGCGTTCACGAAACCTTCCGGCGTCGGATTGCCCGCGCTCTGCTTCAACACCTCGGCGAACGCGCGGCCCACGATGAAGCCCTCGAGTGTCACGAAGCCCGGCTCGAGCCCGGACTCACGGTACTCGGTCAAGACGGGCAGGTCGGCGGTCCAGAGCGGGACGACCTGCGTGACGACGACACCTTCCGCTTCCGAGCCGAGCTCCTTCTGCAGATCCGCGCTCCCCACGAACGAGACGTTGACGAAGATGGCGTCGAGCCCGCTCTTCTTCGCGAGGCGAATGAATTTCGCGCACGGCTTGTACGCGCCGATCATGATGACCGCTTTCGGGTGCACGCGAGGGTCGAGCAGGCGCGCGAGCGCGTCCTCGACGTCGAGGGTGTTCCTCGTATAGCGACCGTGCGGGAGCTCCTCGCTGTGTTTGAAGCCGTGCGCCTCGAGCGCCTTCATCGCGCCGGCGAAACCGGCGTCGCCGTAGGCGTCGTCTTGCGTGAAGAAGCCCAGGTCCTTCGGGTCGAGGTGGCGGTCCTCGAGCAAGCCGCGCACCATTTCCGCCGTCTCGTCGGCGTAGCTCGCGCGCACGTTGAAGACGTAGTGGTCCGGCGGATTTTTGCGCAGCACGCCCGCGCCCGTGAAAGCTCCGAAGAGGGGGACGTGCTTTTCGTTGACGATGGGCACCGTGACCACCGCGGTCGGCGTCCCGACGTTGCCGACGACGGCGATGACGTGCTCCTCGTCGATGAGCTTGCGCACGTTCGGGCCGGCGCGGCTCGGCTCGTATCGATCGTCGAGCGCAACGAGCTCGAGCTTGTGTCCGCCGATGCCCCCTCCGCGGTTCACGCGCTCGAAGTAGGCCTCGACGCCCGCGCGCATGCCTTGGCCGAGGCCCTGCGCGGGACCGGAGAGCGCGGTCGACATGCCAATCTTGAGCGTCGGCCCCTCGGCGCGCGCGGAGGCGCTCCCGAGCAGCAAAAACAATGCGAGCGATGCAGCGGTGTGACGCAACGAGAGGCCCCTGGCTGGACCGAGGACAATCGGCATTACGACTGGAAGTATCGCCGACATAAGGCCATCCGCGGATACCGAGGTGGGTGCAGCGCGGTCGCGGCCCGACAGCGGGAATCGTCGGACATTTCCCGAGAATCGCGTGTCACTTAATCGGGACTCCGGACCGACCGTTGTGAGAGTCGAGGGTCAGTATTCGTGGTCAGCGCGCCGGCGGTCCCCAATCCCGTTTTTCAGCTCATCGTATCGCAGCTCGAGGCAGCGGCGATGGAGCTCTTCGACGCGTATCGTATCGCCGTTCGCAAGAGTGAGGTGGCGCGCGGCGTGGGCGCGTCTGCGAGCGAGCCTTCGAACCTCGCCGTGGTCGGGTTCGTCGGAGAAGGCATCCGCGGCTCGCTCGTGATGGTCGCTCGCGAATCGAGCGTGCTCGCTTGGCTCGAGGCGATGGGAGAGACGAGCGCCGACTGCGCCGATGTGCTGGGCGAGTTCGCCAACATGTTGCTCGGCCGACTGAAGACCCGGCTGATTCCGGAAGGTCTGCCGGTCCAAATCTCGACTCCGACGACTGGTTCCGGGAACCTGCGGCTCTCGATTCCCCCCGTGCTCTCGAAATGGCTCGTGCTCGAGGGCGAGGACTGGGAGCTCCGAATCCGGATCGATACGACGTTCGAGCCGCAGTTCGCGCTCCGCGAAAGGCGCTCGACGGAAGCCGCCCCGGCGCAGGCCGGCGAAGCGATCTTTTTTTAGGCACGGCGAAACACGATGACAACCAGCATTCTCGTGATCGACGACTCGATGATGGTCAGAAAGCAAGTGGCGAACGCCCTCAAGGCGCAGGGCTACGTCGTGCTCGAAGCAGTGGACGGCGTGGACGCGCTCGCGAAGCTCGAGGCGACGCCGGGAACGCGACTGATCGTGTGCGACGTGAACATGCCGCGCATGAACGGACTCGAGTTTCTGGAACAGCTTTCGGCGCGGAAGGTGGCCGTCCCCGTCGTGATGCTCACGACCGAAGGGCAGCCGGAGCTCATTCAGCGTGCGAAGGCGCTCGGAGCCATCGGCTGGCTCGTGAAGCCGTTCAAGCCCGAGCTTTTACTCGCGACCGCCAAGAAGCTCGCGCCTACCGGAACGTGAGCATGGCGAGGAGCGGGTAGCCGTGCGCGTATTGCTCTTCGACGACCGCCGCAGCGAGCGTGACGCGCTCGCGAAGGCGCTGCCGGAGGCTTGTCGCGACATCGAGGTCGTGGGCGACGAGCCCTCCGCCATCTCCGCCATCACGCGCGACCCGCCGCAGGTTCTCGTGTTCGCCGTCCCCGCGCGCGGAGCCGAGGAAGCCGTGCGGCGGCTCCGCAGTTTCGATGCTTCGGGCCAGGCTTACATCTTGGCGATCGTCGACGGCACGCCCTCGCAGAAGGAGCTGTCGAACCTGATCGCGGCCGGCGTGAACGACTTCCTCCGCCGCCCGGTCTCGGAGGCCGAGCTCATCGAGCGGGTCAAGGCGCCGACGCGGCTGCTCCGCTGGGTGCGCTCCGTGGCGAAGCCGACCGCGTTCGACTTTTCGGCGCCCGTGGACGCGGGACGTCTGCGAGGCTGGCAGAACCTCGGCGCGATCGTCGGGGAGGACGTGGGGCAGGTAGTCGGGACGAGCTTCTCGGTGTCGTCCGGGTGGCCCGCCAAGTTTCCGAACGGCATCCGCGGCGCGACGATTCCGATGTCGCTCGCCGAAGATCAGCTCGAGTTGCGTGTATCGATCGGCGTGGATGCCGACGCGGCAAAATGGCTGGCTTCGGTCGTACTCGGAAACCCGGAAGCGAGTGACGCATCGCTCGAGGACGCGCTGCGCGAGCTCGCGAACACCGCCGGCGGCGCGCTGAAGCGCTCCGCACTCTGTGAGAGCGTGACCCTCACGACCGGAATCCCCGTCAACGAAGAGCTCGCGAACGACGCGGGGCGCCATTGCTTCACCTTGTTCCACGAGGAGAGCGGCATGTGCCTCGCCGCGGTCGGCGAGATTCGCTCCAAGCAAAATCAGCGGGTCGCCGCGAGTAAACTTTCTGAAGGCATGGTCGTGGTCCACGACGTGCGGAACGAAGGAGGGCTGCTCTTGGTCGCCGCCGGCTCGAGGCTGACGAGCAGCAGCGCGGCCAGGCTTTCGAGAGTGCTCGGGTCACGCTACTTCCTCGAAGTGGCGCCCGCCGCGTGAACCCCGGACGGCCTCCGTTGGTCGAGGTCGCGCTGCTCGCGAGCGCTTCCTGAAATCAGAGCGGCAAGCGAAGTACGAAGCGAGTGCCGCGGCCGACCTCGCTGTCGCAGGCAATCGAGCCAGAGTGCCGCTCCACGACGACGCGGTGCACGGTATGGAGACCGAGGCCCGTCCCACCGCCGACCTCGGCGGTCGAGAAGAAGGGCTCGAAGATACGTCCGCGGATCGCTTCCGGAATGCCGCAGCCGTCGTCCTCGACGCTGATGACCGCAGCCTTCTGTTCGACGCGGGTGCGGATGACGATGCTGCCCCGCGTCGCCTGCGGGGCGCGGCGCTCGATCGCCTGCGCGGCGTTCGTGACCAGGTTCAGAAACACCTGGTTCATTTCGGCGGGGTTACAGTCGACGCGGGGTAGCTCCCCGTAGTCGGTGGTGATGCCCGCGACGCGCTCGTAGCGGGCGCGCGCGAGCGAGAGTACCGTTTCCAGGGCTTCGTTGAGGTCCGTGGGAGTGCGGAGGTCGCCGTCGGGGCGGCCGAAGTCACGCATCGTGGCGACCAACTTGGCCACGCGCTCGGACCCTTCGAGCACGTGGTCGACCGCGCGCGTCGCGTCGCCGAACAGCGCTGTAGCGTCGAGTGTCCGTTCGAGCACGCCGAGCTCGCTCACGAGGTCCGGCTCGAAGGTTGCCTCGAGCGCCCGGTCGCGGAGCTTTCGAGAGAGCTCCCAGAGCGCCTGCAGGTCCTTCAGTGCGTCTCGCAGGAAATAGGCGCTGCTCATCACGAACTGGACGGGCGTGTTGAATTCATGCGCGATGCCGGCCGCCAGTTGACCCACGGCGAGCAGCTTGTCCGTCACCGCGTTCCGCTGCGCGAGGCGGCAATTCTCGACCGCGAGCACGATTTGGTCGGCGAGAGCGCCCGCTCGGTCGAGGTCCCGCTGGTCGTAGGGACGATCGAGGCTCAGACGGTTGAACGTGACGATCCCGAGCAGCTGAGCTTCGGACACGAGCGGGTAGACGATGCTCGTGCGCACTCGACTCGGGTTGCAGGGCTCGCGGTCTCCTTCGGGCCGAGCGTCGCCGGTGATGATGGTCGGGCACCGCGAGAGCGCGATGCGGCCGGCGATGCCTTGCCCGGGCGTAATGCGCGTTCGAGCCTGGATTTCGGGCGCGAGCCCGGCGGAGTGGGCGACGTAGAGGGAGCCGTCGACGCCCGGAAGCAGCAGCGACACCGTATCCGCCTTCATCACCCGCTTCGAAACGTCGACGATGGTCTCGAGCAGGCGCTTCGGCTCCTGCGTCGCGAGGATCTCGAGGCTCGAGCGCTGGGGCCGCGACTCGACCGGAGCCATGGAATCATGAGGAGGCGTGGGGGCGGGCAGCATGGGAGGACGAAAGGTTCAATTCACGTGAACGGCACGCGGGGCACCTAGCGTTAGCGGGTCCGGGTGGTCGGACGTGGGCTCGTGTAGGTCCTGCGGCTCACGCGTCTGAGTTTTCGGACGCGCGATCCCGAAGCGAGGACGGCGCACCCACTCCGCCTCCGTTTTCGTCGTGCTTGGCGACGGCCCGCAGATTGCAAACGTGAATGTCCGTCGGCGCCACGCCGAGCGCAATCATGACCGACCGAGTTCACTCCTCCTCAGGGAGCGAAGGCGACGGGAAACCGGCGCTGAGCGAGCGCGTGGAGCGTGACGCCGACACAGTAGTGCCAATCCAATGCACCGCGATGAACGCCGAGCGGGCGAGCTTGCCGTTCTCGTCAGAGCTTTCCAGCTGAGCGGCGAGCGCCGTCGTCAGCCCGGGCGCTCGAGCATTGACGAGCGCGCGTTCTTGCGTCCTTCCTAAGCGGAGGATGCTGCTTCGCGACCGTCTCGCAGGAACGGTGTCACTCCTCGCGCTCGTCGCCGCCGCGTGTGGCAACGGCGCGTCGAGTTCGGGTGGCACGCCGGGCGGAGGCGCAGGCAGGGGCGCGCCAGCCGCGTCCGGAGGACGGACGAGCACGGCTGGCGCTGCCGGTGTCGGCGGCTCGAGCGGCAGCGGGAACGCGAGGGCAGGGGAGGCTGGCGCAACGCCGGACGGAAGTAGCGGTGGAAGCGGCGTGGGCGGAGCCGGCGCCTCGAGTGCTGGTGGTCGCGCGGCAAGCGGCGGCGCGGCAGGGGCGCAAGCTGGAAAGGCGGGCACGGGCGGCCGTGGCGCTCGGGGCGGTGCCGGCGGCGAGCGCAGCGCAGGCGGAGCGAGTGGGACCAACGGCGCGGGCGGCGCGCGGCCGGTGGTTACGGCGGCACAGGGCACGACACTCGTCAAAATCAACCCTGCCGCTCGCCATCAAACCTTCGAAGGTTGGGGCACGAGCTTGTGTTGGTGGGCTCACCACGTCGGTGCGTGGGACACCGCCGGACGCAATGCCGTCGTCGCCGCCGTCGTCGATCCGGTCGACGGCCTCGGCTACAACGTCTTCCGCTACAACATCGGCGGCGGTGACGACCCGTCTCATCACCACCTCGACCAATACAAAGACATGCCGGGCTTCGAACCCTCGGCGGGGACCTGGGACTGGACGGCGGACGCCGAGCAGCGCGCCGTATTGCAACAAATCCTCGCGAGCGGCACGGGGGTCATCCTGGAGGCGTTTTCGAACTCGCCGCCGTATTGGATGACGAAGAGCGGCTGTGCTTCCGGGAGCAGCGACGGCTCGAACAACTTGAAGGACGATTCTTACGCGACGTTTGCGGATTACCTCACGGAGGTCGTCAAGCACTATCGGGACGCCTTCGGCATCACGTTTCGCACCCTCGAGCCGCTGAACGAGCCGAACGCGGACTGGTGGAAGGCGAACGGCGGCCAGGAAGGCTGTCATTTCTCGGCGTCGAATCAGCAGACGGTCGTCAAGGCGGTCGGCGCAGCGCTCAGCGCAAAAGGCCTCACGGACACGAGCGTCAGCGCGTCGGACGAAAACAGCATCGACGACGGCTACGACAACCTGCGCGCGTTCGACGCCGCTTCGCTCGCCGCGATGAGCCAGATGAACGTGCATACCTACTCGGGCAGCCGCCGGGCGGACTTGCGCACGCTCGCGAGCAGCAAGGGAAAGCGGCTCTGGCAGTCGGAGTCCGGGCCGCTCAATCAAACGCTCGCGGACGACACCGAGGCGGCCGTCTTCATGGCGGGGCGCATCATCACCGATTTGCGCGATTTGCAGGCGGAGGCGTGGGTCGATTGGCAGTCCGGCGACACGAACCACAATTGGGGAAGCTTCACGTTGAACGACTCGAAGCAGACC
Organism: Polyangiaceae bacterium; assembly: GCA_025936045.1. GTDB lineage: Bacteria > Myxococcota_A > Polyangia > Polyangiales > Polyangiaceae > PMG-095. Next base: position 155,300 of record JAICUB010000001.1, read on the forward strand.
TGGACTCCGCTCAAGCGCTTCTACATGCACGCGGGGTTCAGCCGTTACATCCGTCCGGGCGCGGTGTTCGTCGACATCGACGACAGCGACATGGTCGCGGCGCTGAGCGCGGACGGACACTCGCTCACCATCGTCGTGCGGAACGGCGACACCTCGAAGAGCAAGGGTTTCACCTTCGATCTCACGGCGCTGCCTGTCGTGGGACCGACGGTCGAGAGCCACCGCACCTCGCGCAGCGAGGACCTTGCGGCGCTGCCCGCGACGGCGATCGACGGCTATAGCTTCGTCGCGACGATGCCCGCGTTTTCGGTCACGACCTTCGTCGTGCCGCTGCCGTGACCTGAGCTTGGCCGGCCCGGGCACACGGCGCGGCACGCGCGTTGCTACGGGTGAACCATGCCGATCGTTCTGACTTCGGGGGCGTGCTCCCTGCGGCTCGTCGGGCTTGCCTGCGCGACGTGCCCGGGCAGCGAACCGAGCGGCGGGGCGCCGGTCGCGAGCGACGACGAAGAGCTCGAACGTGGCGGCGCCCTGAATGGGCCCGAGGCGCGCGCGCCCGGCCGCGAATTGCCTCGCGCGAGGCCGTTCGGGCGCCCCGACGTGGTCACGCGCTTCTTCGATTCCGTGCCGACGGGCGTTACCGTCTCGGCGTCGGGCCGCATTTTCGTCAACTTTCCGCGCTGGGTCGCCGGCACGCCCGTGTCGTTGCGTTGAGGAGCCGGGGCATGTCAGGTGGTTTGCACGCTCAAGCAGTGGTTCGCGCCGTCCTGCTCGACGTGGACGGGACGCTCGTCGACAGCAACGACGCGCACGCCCGCGCTTGGGTCGACGCCTTCGCGGAGCTCGGTCGCTCCGTCGCCTTCGAACGAGTGCGGCCGCTCATCGGCAAGGGCGGGGACAAGCTCATGCCCGAGGTGAGCGGCGTCGATTCCGAGTCACCCGAAGGCAAGCGCATCGACGAACTTCGTTCGCGTATCTTTCTCGAGCGGTACTTACCGAAGCTCGAGCCGTTTCCTCGTGCACGCGAGCTCCTCGAGCGACTGCGGGCGGACGGGCTCGCACTGGTGGCGGCGACCTCGGCGAAAAAGACGGAAATGGACCCTTTGCTCGAGCTCTGCGGGGCCTCCGAGCTCGTCACCGGCCGGACCTCGAGTGACGACGCGGAGGAGTCGAAGCCCGACGGAGACATCGTGGCGGCCGCGCTCGCGCGGGCGCAGGTTTCCGCGCCTGAAGCGCTCATGCTCGGTGACACGCCGTACGACGTCGAGGCCGCGTCTCGCGTCGGAGTCGCCACGGTCGCCTTGCGCTCGGGCGGCTGGGACTCGGCCGCGCTCACCGGCGCGGTTGCCGTCTATGCGGACGTGAGCGAGCTTCTGGCCGGGTACGAGGATTCGCCGTTCAAGCGGAGCCCGTTTCGACCGGCTTGACCGCTCGGAGTGCCAGCCTACGCGCGACGCGCCGCGTTCCTACGACGCCGCGCGGCGCCGAAAGCCGCGGCCAAGAACAGCGACCAGTACTCGAGGTTCGCTCTGGCTCCGGTCCGTGTCGTTCGGCAGCCGCAGCCGGCGGGTTCGGGTGCGTCGTCACCGGAGCCCGGCGCAGAGCCAGCGTTGCTCGAGCCCGCGGCGCCGTTCTTCGCCGGGGTCGTGCCGGCGTCGGTGGGTGGAACCCCGGCGTCCAGACTGGGCGTGCCGTTCGGGGCGATGCCGGCACTGCCGCCGCTGCCGGCGCTGTGCATGCCTGCCCCACCCCCGTTCGGCGTGCCGCCACCGTGCGTCGATGCGCCCGCGCCGCCCGGGCTGCCGCCGGCGCCCGTGCCCGCTCCCGCGTGGCCTGCAACGCCCCCGGCGCCGATGCCCGTTCCCGGGCGGCCTGCAGCGCCGCCTGCGGGTTGCGGCGTACCAGCATCCATGGGCGTGCCGCCGTCAGGCACGGGAGCTCCGCCGTCACGTGGCGTGCCCCCGTCGGGCATGCCCGTGCCGCCGTCCGTCATGGGAAGGCCGCCGTCCACGGTCGGCGAGCCCGTCACCCACCCGGGTGGCGTGTAGCCGCCGTCCGTCGCCGCGTCGGTTGCGGCATCGAGGATGAACGACTTCCACGGTGTGACCGCCGAGTAGACGGCGAAGCTACAGTCCTGCGGGCCGCGCGAGGTGGCGCCGATCACCATGCCGGCCCTATCGATTGCCGGGCCGCCCGAGTCGCCGCTGCAGACCGGCGATTCACCGGCCCACTCCGTCGTCGTCGCGCCGACGTTTTTACAAGCGCCCGCAACGCACGTGACCGTGGCGCCGTCGAAGCGCATGCGCTTGCCCGCGGTGGTGCCGGCCTGGTCGTTCGGATTGGTGAGGCCGTAGCCCACGGCGTCGAACACCTCGTTCGTCGCCGGCGGCGTGTCGAGGCGTGGCTGAAGGGGGGTCGCTTGCTCGGCCGGCACGTTCGTCGAAAGCTCGAGCAGCGCCACGTCATTGCCGCAGACGCCCGAATCCGGCGGCACGCGCACGCCGGACACGTCGAAGACGGAGTTGTCCGGCACGGTGCCGCGGAGGTTATCGTACCAGGTCACCGCGAAGTCACTCGCGGCGTGAACCTGACCGAAGGTGGAAACGCCGCACTGCACGCTCTCCCCGTTACCGGAGATGTTGGCGACGCAGTGATGCGCGGTGAGCACCAGGTTCGGCAAGATGAGCGAGCCCGAGCAAAGCTCGCCTTCACGCGTCAGAATGCCGACGACGCCGTGACTCGTGGAGTCAGGCTGGCCACCGACGATGGGCTCTTGCGTGAAGCCGCTCGGTCCCGTGCGGCCGCCCTCGTCCGCGCAGGCGGCGACGACGGTTGCGAGTCCAAGACACAGCCAACGAGAGAGCGCGCGCATCCGAGTTCCCTTCGCCACGCGACAGGCTCGTGACGGGTGCAAAATGACACGAGTCTGGGGTCGCTCGCAATCGCGTCACGGGAGCACGCAATCTTTCTCCGCGCGTTCGCGAAAGTTCCAGCGAGCGCGGCGAACGGCCTGAGCGTGTGCTTGGCGAAATGCGCGCCGCGAGTCGAACGTGCGGCGCAGCGCGCGGATCAGCGACCGGTCGTTCCAACGTCACCTCCGTAGGCTTGCGACTTCGCTCAGAGTGTCGGTACGTGAAATTCCCGCAGGATCGCCTGGATCTCCGCGTGGTGTTCGACGATGACCCGATCGAGCTCCGCGCGGAGCGTTTCGTCGTCGTGGCGCACGGCCATGGCGATCTCGAAGCGAAACGTTTCCGGACCGCCTGGACCCTCCGGTACGGGGAAAATGGCGAGCTTCGGCTCGGAACGCGCGGCGAAGTAGCCGGCGAGCGGCCCCCACGCGACGGCAAGGTCGACCTCGCCGTTGCGCACCGCCTGGATGAGGTCGGACGGCGGGCTCTCGCGCCGGTAGTCACCGTAGACCGAGTAGCCGCGGACGTTCTCGACCAGGTGGCGCCGAGCGAGCGCGGCGATCGGAGGGGGGTTCGCTCCGTCGTCCCCGACGAGCGGTACGCCGATGCGAAGGTGCGCGAGCTCCTGCGCGTCGAACGAACGCACGCGTGGCGCGTGCTGACCGTAGACGAAGACGTAGCCGGAGCGATAATAGGGCGCGGTCGTGAGCACGCGCTCGGTGCCGACGGGGACGCCCATCACCACGTCGCAGTGGCCGGCGTTCAAGGTCATGCGCAGAAAGCCGCGCCTTTGCGGCCAAAACGTGTAAGCGACGTCGGCATCGAGGGCGTGTGCCGCCAGTTCGGCCAAGCGATTCTCGAAGCCTTCTCCCGCGCGATTCGAGAAGGGCAGGTTGTTCGGATCGGCACAAACGGAGAACGTGCGGCGCGCATGAGCCCCCACGGGGATCCAGACTTCGCCAGGGGCCGTCTTCGGTTTGCAGGCGACGACCAGAGCGAGCATGAGGCCTATGAGGGCGCTTGCGACGCTGCTGCCATGCCGGCCATTCATTGCTCCGGGCGCGCGAGATGCCTTCGCATCACGAGCCGTGATCATGCGCGCGCCCCTCGTGCAATCGACATGCCCGCGACCGAGCGCGAACCGATTCGCGAAACTGCGGCGAAGCGAGGTTCGACGAGCTTCTGGGTTCGTCAGTGAGGCGTACTCCGCTGCCTCGCCGAGGCGGATCCATCCATTCCGCGGGCCGCCCGCGATGCTAGCGGGAATCGGCTCGCGTTAGCCCAGGCCTTACAGGACCTGCAAGAACTCGAGCAAGTCGTCCTTCTGCTGCGGCGACAGTGACTCCGGGAAGAAGCTGTTCGGCTCCGGCGGGAGGACGGCGGGCAGGTTCAGCGGTTTGAAGAACGGAAGGATGAAGCGGCTGTAGAGGTCGACGGCGTCGCGCAGGGTGGCCGCGGCGTTGTCGTGGAAGTACGGAGCGCTGTTGGCGATACCCCGCAGCGCCGGCACGTCGAACGCCTCGAAGTCGCGAGGGTCGCCCGTGATCACCGCGCGCCCGGGATCGGTCGAAAACAGCTGCGGCAGGAAATTCGGGCCGACGATGGGCGCGCCGTCGGCGTCGAGCTTCGGGAACAGATCGAAGGGGCTGCCGCTCGCGGTTTGGGGCACCGGCGGTAGGTCCACCACCTGCACGCTTCGCGACGCATCGGTGTAGAAGCGATAGCGGTATTGGGGCAGCGAGACGGTGTCGTTGAAGCGCGGACCGAAGAGATCCCCGAAGACCTGCCCGAGATACGAGAGGTTGGCGAACCCGACGTTCAAGAACTCGTCGTCCGGCGAAGGCTTGAGCACGGCCACGGGCGGCTGCACGCTCGCATCGAACAGCACGTTGCCGTCGGACTTGAGCTCGACGAACGCAAGATCGTGGATCGTGCGGTTCGTGACCTCGAGCGTGGTAGCGCCGCCGTGGCACGCCTCGCACGCCGTGTTGTACACGGCGAGGCCGCGCGCCTCTGCGTCCGTGAGCCCCATGCTGAGCTCGGGGCGCTCGATCTGACCGACGGGGGTGCCGTGAGCCAGCTGTTGCGCGACCGATTTCGCCCGCTTCGACGTGAACTCGTCTCGTTGGAACGCCGCGATGGCGTCGAGGTCGTTCTGGCAGACGGGCTGACCCTGACTGTGGTTGATGATCGCCGCCTGCGCCTGATCCTGCAGCGTCCCTTCGCGGCCGTCGTATTGATAGGGCGCAGTGATGGCCGTGTTGTCCGTGGTCGGGACGGCGCGCCACACGCTGACGGTGCGATCCGGCGGCGTGACCACATTGCCGTCGAAATCGATGAGATCCATGTTCGCCGGCAGGTTCAACACGACGCGGACGAGCCCCTTCTTCAGATGCTCGTACGTCGGAGTAGCAGCCTGCGGGTCGTCGGCGTCGATGGGATTGAAGAGCGGGTCGGTCGGATTCGTCGCGAGCAGGGAAGTCACGTGATCCGGCTTGAGCGCGGTGTGCTCGTCGAGCACGTGGCAAGTCGCACACGAGCGACCGTTGGTGTTGGGGAAGGCCGTCTGAAACAGCCGCTCACCCTGCTCGTGATGGCCGTGCGAGAGCCCGTCCGCTTCACTCACCGAAGCGGTTCGCTCCGGTTGATCGACGGCACCACCACAAGCACTCACGAGCGCGGAGACCGCGCAGAGCGTGCTCAGGCGCAAGCTCGACGACCCTGACTTCGACCAAAACGACTTCGACGACATCGAGTGACCCTCCTGGAATGCGGCGGCGCGCGCCTAAACCCGCACTCGGGTGGCGCAGAGATCATGTTACCAACATTTACCCATCCATGGATGATGATTCGTTCGAGTGTGCGCGCGGCACCGCGAAATGAGACGCGCGAAACCGGCCGGCCGTTGCGGCAGTCGCGGCGCTCGGAAGTACGCGCGGAAATCCACGCACGCCGTCGAGCGCGACTCGGGCGGTAAAAGTGATATTGCTCCCGCGCTTTGGACCCCGTTTCGATCGCGCTTTCGGCCGCCGGCTTCGAGTTGCACGCAGACTCGTGGGACGGCGGTGCGGGCGAGCCCATTCTGCTCCTACACGGCCTCGGCGGTAACACTGTTACGTGGCACGGCGTCGCTCCGCTGCTCGCTCGCCGTCTCCGTACTCGCGTGCTCGCCGTCGATCTTCCAGGGTTTGGCTCGTCGCATCCGCGCGGCAAGGTCTGCGGCTACTCCGGGCTCTTCGAGGTCGTCGCGGACATCCTCGTCCGACAGGCACCCACCGGCGCCCACTGGCACGTCGCCGGGAACTCGCTCGGCGGGCTGCTCGCCTTACAAGCCGCGTTCACGCTGCCGGAACGCGTTTCGCGGGTCACGCTCGCCGCGCTTTCGCTTCCTCTCACGTGGGGGCGGGGCTTGCGCGAGCTCCTCGCCTTCGCTTCCTACGTCCCCACGGCATTTCCCTGGCTCGGCCGGCATCTCGTGGGCCGATACATGCGGACGCTCGGCCTACCAGGCGTGGTGGACGCGCCGATTCGCTTCCTTTTCGGCGACCCGGCGCGACTCGATCCGGAGCTTCGCGAGCGCCTGCTCGACGTGTCTGCCTATCGGCTCACCTGGGTCTCCGAAGCGGCGCTCGCGCTCGAAGAGGTCACGCGCGGTCTCGGCCTGGCACTTCTTCTGCGCGGTCGCGCCGAACGCTGGATCCGCGAGAGTCGTTGCCCCGTGCGAGCCGTCTACGGCGGTCGCGACCCACTCTATCCGCCCGGCGCGTGGCAACACCTCGAGCGCGAGCGCCCGGATTGGGACTACGTGTGCATGCCGGACGCGGGTCACGTGCCGCAGCTCGAAGCCCCGGCTGATTTCGCGCGTCACATGCTCGCGCCCGTCTAGTTCCGCGGCATACGCCGCGGCTACGGGCAGAGCGTCGCGTCCGGATCGAGCGCGACGAGGAGCCCCTCGACACCCTCGACCGGTGCTTTGCCGTTCTCGATCAGGCGCACGTAGTAGAGCCCCGGCTCGGTCGAGCTCTTGACGATGCTGACGCGTGCCGCGTCGCGCCCTGACCAGATGACGGGTGGGCGAGCCGCCGCCGCCGGCGGACGTTGAGTCGTGCTTCGCCGGCTCGGCGGCGGCGGCGGCGACGGTCGAGTGCTGACGGGGGGCATCGAGGAGGGGGTCGCGCCGGCGGCCGGGGCGACTGAGGGACGCACGGGCTTCGGGGGCGGCTGGCTGCGCATCCGCGGAAAAGGCGTCAGCGAGCGGACACTCGCGGGGGCGGCCGTCAGTGGAATGCGGGAGCTCGGCAGCGCGGGCAAGACCTCGGGTGCAGGCTTGGCCGCGCCTGCAGGGCCGGCAGGGGCCTCGAAAACATGCTCCATACTGGTTAGTGGTGGTTGGAGCGCCCCTTTATGATCACCTTCGGATTATCGTGCGGGTGCGCTCATGTCCCACCTCGTCGATTTCACGACCGTTTCGACCGCCGGCCTGGAGACTTCCCCGGTCGCAGCTGCGCTCGCGGGTTTACGTGCCAACGAGGCCCGCTATTTCAAGAACAAGTACAACCACGACTTTACGGTGGAGCCCGCCGCCAAGGCGAAAAAGACCATCGAGTGGATCCACCGCATCCTCGAGCAAGAGCGCGGCATCGTCATCGAGTCACGCCCGCTCGAGGCGACGGCGTTTCAGGTCGAGAACATCCGCATGGCTTATGTCTTTTACGAGAGCGGGCTGTCCATCAACGTGATGTACACCATCGAGGACGCCAAGAAGCGAGCGGTCGGCTTCAAGCTCTCCGAGGGCATTGAGGTGCCTTTAGAGCTTGCCAAAGACTTCAAGTTCGCCAGGCAGAAGTCGAAGCTTGCCGGGACGATTCGCGGCTCGTACTTCGTGATCAAGGGCGAGTACTGAAGCTGCGCGTCGCGCGGCATAGGCTGAAAAGCGTTCCCGTGGCACGCCGCTCGTCGTCAGGAGTCGAGCAGCCGGAGCCCCGCCGGTAAATCCTCGAACCATGCCGCTCGCTCGGTGGCGGCGACGGGGACGACTTCGCTCACGCATTGGACGTCGTGCTCGGCGGCGCCCGCGGCGGCGAGGGCGCGGGCGACGTCCGCGCGCACGGCGTCCGAGATATCGCGCGCGCGATCGCCCGTGCGGCGCGCGAGCGCGACGGCGGCGGGCGCCGCGGTCGGGACCTCGCGCCATTTTTCGCGCAGGAGGTGATCGAGCCAGCGTTCGGCGCTCCCGGGACCGACGACGTAGTGGGCGCTCGCGTAGACGGGGATGCGCGCGCCGATGCGGCCAATCGCGGTCCAGAGCGCCGGCTCGCGCTGCGTCCAGGTGCGCTCGATCAGCCAATCTCCGAGCGCGCTGCGTTCCGCGCTCGGAACACGCTCGAGCCAGCTCGCGAGCTCGAGCAGCTCTTCGGGTGCGAGCGCGCGCCACGCCTTCGGCGGCTTCAGTTTCAGGTCGGGTGCGGCGAGCAACGGATCGAGGAGCTCGCGCATGCGCCGCTGGGTCGTCTCGTCGAGGCCGCCGGCGATGCGGCGCCACGCGGTGAAGTACGCCTTCCAACCGCGAGCCTCGGCCGGAAACGCGAGCCCCTGCTCGAAGAGCGGCCTGAGCAGCGCGATTCGCTCCGGGTCTTTCGGGTGTCCGAAGCCGGGGCGCAAGCAATACCCCGCCGTCATCCAGAACGCGCGCTCGTGGTCCGGCGAACGCCGGCGAGCGGCGTGCTTCGGCGCGACGGCGTCGAACAGCGTCCGGCTGAGCTCACTGCCCCAGCTCGAACGTTTGCCGAACAGTCGCTCGAGCTCGCGCCCGAGATCCTTCGTCTCGCGCGCCTCCACGTCTTTTCTGCTCTTGCCGAACACTCGCTCGATCGCGGCGAGTCCCTTCGACAGGCGATCGGCGGCGGGCAAGCTGCTCGGCCTCGCGCTCGGGGCGCCGTGGTCCGCTTTTTCGGCCGTCTTCCTGAGGTCGAACGCGAGGCGGAAGCGCCGCCCGCTGCGTGGTTCGGCGCCGGCTTCGAGGCACGCGAGCTCGACGGTACCGACCGGCGTGAGCTCGCCCTCTAGCACGACGCGAACCTCGGGACCGCTCGCGCCCGAGGCCTCGAAGCTCGCGACGAGCGGTGACAGCCGCTCGAAGCGCCCGTCGAGCTCGACCACCTCTCCCGGCGTGTACACGCGATCGTCGTCGGAGGCGTAGAGCTCGAACCGTGCCGGCTCTCCCACGCGGAGCGCGAGCGGACGTGATGCCGCAACGTGCCGCTCGCCCTCGTGCGCGCCGCGCGGCACGACGCAGACGGCGCGCGAGGCGCCTTCGTTTTGCGCCTCGGCCGCGATGAAAAAACCGTGAGCCGTGCCGCCCTGGATGCGGAGGCCACGCCCGAGGAGCGACAGGCCGTAGACGACTGCGCCGCGCGCCACGGCGAGATCGGGCTCGCCATGGCCGAGGAGCTTCGGCTCTTCACCCGTGAGCGCGGCGAGCGCCTCCACGACGCGGCGCCTGGCTGCCTCCGCGTGGAAGAGGCCGCCGTTCAGGAGCACGGCCGAAAGCCGCGCGCCGGCTGCCAAATGGCGCGCCAAAAACTCCGCCACGTGGCGGGTGATCGCGGGCTCCGACTCGTACGGCAGCCCGAAGGAGACGAGCCCCGCCCGTCGCGCCGGCTGCCGGGTGCCCTGCTCGACGAGCGGCAGAAAGCCGTCGAGCACGATGCGCTCCACCTCGGCCCGCGTGAGCGTCGTGGCCAGCGCCGAGCCGACGAGCGCCGAGCCCAACCCGAGCACGCGGATGGGGAATTCGTCACCGGCGTTCGGCCCGAGCAACGCCTCTTTCGCGGCGCGACAGGCGTGGACGAGCGCAGCGAAACGCCTGGGCTCGAGCCGCTCCGGCGCCGGCACGAGCCGCGCCTCGCACAGGCTTGCGAGCGCGAGGTCGATGTTGTCGCCGCCGAGCAGCAGGTGTCGTCCCACGGCGACACGCTCGAGCTCGAGCGTGCCGCTGCCGCCGCTGACGCGAATCAGCGACAAATCCGTGGTCCCCCCGCCTACGTCGCAGACGAGCACGAGCGAGGCTTCACGCGTCGTCCCCGCGAGCTCGGAGAGCTCGGCTGTGCCCGAGCGCGAGACGTAGTCGTAGAAGGCCGCCTGCGGTTCCTCGAGTAGGCGCACCGTGAGGCCGGCGCGCTCGGCGGCGCGAACCGTGAGCTCGCGGGCGACTTCGTCGAAGGAAGCCGGCACCGTGAGCACGACCGTCTCCTCGGCGAGCGAGCGTCCGGGAAACGCCCGCTGCCACTCGACACCGACGTGGGCGAGCAGCCGTGTGCTCGCTTCCACGGGCGAGAGCTTGTACGCGGCTGCCTCGTCGGCGGCGCCCCACGGCAAAATGGGAGCCTCACGATCGACCGCTGGGTGACAGAGCCAGCTCTTGGCCGATGTGACGAGCCGCCCCGGTACCTCGACGCCGCGGCGGCGGGCGTATTCCCCGATGCAATACGGCGCGTCACCGAAAGGATCGGCCGCTAGCTCGTCCGCTAGGGGTGCGTAAAGGAACGACGGCAGCAGCGGTCGTGGCGCTGTCTCGCCCGCCGTGACGAATTGCCGGAGCTCGAGGACTTTCGGCTCCGCGGCGGAGCTCGGGTCCGTCCAGCCGACGACCGTGTTCGTCGTGCCGAGATCGATGCCGACAATCAAGGCCGGGGCGCTTACCACAATCGGCGCGCTGCCGCCCCGGCGCCGTCTCGCCTAGCGCGGCGTCTCCACTAGACTCGGGCTCGTGAACGCATCCCCAAGACCGGTCCCGTTGGCTCGACGGCTGTGGCTCGCCGCGGTCTATTTCTTCCGCATCCTGTTCGACGGCATCTTCGCGGCACGAGCTCGCGAGCTCCTCGTCCCCGCCGTCCTCCAGGCGGAAGCGGCGCCCGAGCGCGCGGCGCCTGGCGCGCTCCAGCTTCTCGGCCTGCTCCAGCGCGAGGGGCGGCTCGTCGATTTTTTGCAGCAAGACGTGTCCGCGTTCCCGGACGTGGAGATCGGAGCCGCGGCCCGCGTCGTGCACGACGGCTGCCGGAGAGCGCTCGCGGCGCACTTCGAGATCCAGCCCGTGCGAGACGAACGCGAAGGCAGCGGCGTCACGCTCGAGACGGTCGACGCGAACGCGATCAAGCTCGTCGGTAACGTGAGCGGAACGGCGCCCTTCCGGGGCACGTTGCGGCATCGCGGCTGGCGCGTCCTCTCCGTGCGACTGCCGGAGACGGTCGCCGGCTTCGACGCGAACGTGCTCGCGCCGGCGGAGGTCGAGCTGTGAGCGCGCGGCACGCGATCGGTATCGATCTGGGCACGACGCACACCGCGCTCGCGTCTTCGGCGCTCGACGAAGACGCCCGTTCCCTCGACGTTTTCGCGGTGCCGCAGCTCGTCGCGCGCGGCTCGCTCGAGCCGCGCGCGCTCTTGCCGTCGTTCTTGTACTTCGCCCACGAGTCGGAAGGACCGCTCGTGCTGCCCTGGGGAAGCTCGTCGAGCACCGTCGGAGAGCATGCGCGGATGCGTGCGTCGGAGTCTCCCGCTCGCACGGTCGCGAGCGCGAAGAGCTGGCTTTCGCATGCCGGCGTCAACCGTCGCGAGCCGCTGCTGCCGCTCGGCGCGCCGCCCGACGTCGAGAAGATCTCCCCCGTGGAAGCTTCGTTCCGCTACCTCGACCACCTCGCGGAGGCGTGGCGCTCCGTTCACGGCACGGAGCTCGGGGCGGAGGACGTGATCTTGACGGTGCCCGCGTCGTTCGACGCGGCGGCACGCGAGCTCACCGTGGAAGCGGCGCAAGCGGCCGGCTTCGAGCACGTCACTTTGTTGGAAGAGCCGCAAGCGGCGCTCTACGCGTGGCTCGCCGCGGCGGGCGACGGTTTCCGCAAGGAGCTCACGCCGGGCGACCTCGTCCTCGTCATCGACATCGGCGGGGGCACCACCGACTTCTCGGCGATCGCCGTGAGCGAGCGTGACGGAGCGCTCGAGCTCGACCGTATCGCCGTCGGGGACCACATCTTGCTCGGCGGCGACAACATGGACCTTGCGCTCGCGCACGGCGTGCGCGCGAAGCTCGCCGAAAGCGGACGGGAGCTCGACGCGTGGCAGCTGACGAGTCTCACGCACGCCTGCCGTGGCGCGAAAGAGCGCCTGCTCTCGGCCTCGCCGCCCGACGCCGTTCCCGTCGTCATCGCGGGTCGCGGCTCGGACCTGCTCGGCGGTTCCGTGCGCGCCGAGCTCACGCGTGACGAGGTCGAGCGGGTGCTCGTGGACGGCTTCTTTCCGTTGGTCGAGCTCGGCGCGCGTCCCGCGTTGCGGCCGCGCGCAGGCCTCACGCAGCTCGGCTTGCCGTACGCGTTCGACCCGGCGATCACGAAGCATCTCGCTTCCTTTCTCAGCCGCCAATCGGGCGCGCTCGCTGCCGGCGCCGCCGACGGCCTCTTGCGACCCACGCGCGTGCTCTTCAACGGCGGGGTCACGAAGGCGCCGGCCATCCGCGGCCGTATCCTCGCGGCTTTGAACGGATGGCTCGAGCGCGCGGGCGCGGCGCCCGTTCGCGTATTGCCGGGCGAAGATCCGGATCTAGCCGTGGCGCGCGGCGCCGCCTACTACGGACGCGTGCGACGTGGGGAGGGCGTGCGCATCCGGGGCGGCACGGCCCGCGCTTACTACGTGGGGGTCGAGAGCCCGATGCCGGCCGTGCCGGGCATGGAGCCGCCGATCTCGGCGCTTTGCGTCGCCCCGTTCGGCATGGAGGAGGGCACCGAGACCAGCTTGCCGAAGCACGAGCTCGCGGTCGTCGTCGGCGAGCCCGTCGAGTTTCGCTTCTTCGGTTCCTCGGTGCGCCGCACCGACGAACCGGGCGCCGTGCTCGAAAGGTGGAAGGCCGGTGAGCTCGAAGAGCTCGCCCCCATCGCGCTGACACTACCGGCCGCCGGTCGCCGCGCGGGCGATGTCGTGCCGATTCGCTTGCACCCGTCCATCACGCCAGTCGGGACGCTCGAGCTCGAGGCCGTCCCCGTCGAGCCCGTCGAGCCGAACGAACGCTGGAAGCTCGAGCTCAACGTGCGGAGCGACGCCCCCTACACCGGGGACCACTCGCATCGATCGTGAATTTTGGGGCGCCGCTCGGGGAGTGCGCTCCCGAGCTCCGGGAACGCTCAATGCGTTCGCGCCGACGTGAGCCGCCGCAACCGCCGCAGCTGCAAGGCATCGCGCGACAGCAGCACCGGGAACAGGAGCACGTACGGCAAGAGCAGGAGCCAATCCTTGGTCGTGAGCGGCAGCGGCAGCTCGCGCATCGAGCCGTGGCGAAGCCCGCTGAAATTCCAAAGCAGATAGCCGGCGAGGCCGAGCACGGGCGCCGCGAGCTGCGCCGAGCGCGTGCTCCAGGAAACGTCCTCGAGCGCGCTCCGGTTCGCCAGGCGCTGGGCCTCGCGCGCTTGGCGTAGCCTGGTCTTCACCATCCGCTTGAGCGCGGGTTCGGCCGCGAGGTAACGCTCGGTCCTGCGGCGCAGCACGGAGTAGCCGATGAAGCCGATCAGGGACGGCCCGAGGATGTAGAGGATGCGGGCGAGCAACGGGAGCGCGCTCGCTTGCGCGAGCATGCGGATGCCCGTGAGGCTGCCGATCATGGCGCCGCCGTAGAGCCAGATGGCGCGCGCGGCGCGGAAGGTCGCGAGCGAGCGCAAGAAATATTGCCCGCGCGTCGTCACCGAAGCTTCGTCGGCGGGCTCGCTGGGCGCGCGGAGAGCCGCGAGAATTTCGGAGAAGGAAAAGGCAGCGAGCAGCGTGGCGACGGAGAGCGCGAGCAGGAACGTGCCCTGGAAGACGAGCGTCTTCGCGATCTCGACCAAATCGAGCGATTTTGCGCCGAGCTCGGCCCGCAACCAGGTCGAGAGGTCGACGTGGGGTCGTCCGAGCGCCCAGTCGAGCACTTCGAGCGTGATCACCGTGGAGAGCAGCACGATGAGCAGAAAGAACGGCCACACGGACTCCCAGCGCGGCCGCGCCGCGATGAGCTCGTAGCGATCGATGCGGCGGGCGAAGCGCACTTCGGTCGTCAAGAGGAAGAGATAAGCAAACTGAAAGACCAGAATCACGATCAGCGCTTCGGACCACTCCGCGCGCATCTGGAGCGAGACGTTGCGCACCAGATCGGCGGAGCCTAGCCGGCTGTCGCCCGCGTGAACGATCGCGAGCGCGACGAGCTCGACGATGAACACCAGTTGGAAGAGCGGAGCGAGCGCCGCGGCGAACGTCCGATGCGCCAAAAAACCCGAGACGAAGAGCTCTTCGTTCGACGGCGGGCGGAACGGGTCCGTCGCCTTCCGCCCGAGCCGAAACAGCGCCGCTTGCGCCCAGAGCGGGTAGCCGAGCGCGAGCACGAACAGAAACCAACCGACGGCGTTGACGATCGCGGGCGGGCCGAGCGTGAGCACCTTCGCGATCGATTGTCCGGTGAGGTACCAGACGACGAACGCGAAGAGGACGAGCGCACCCCCGGCCGTCACGACCGTGCCCAACAAGGATTGGCGTTCGTACTGGCGCGCGACCCCGTCGATGTAGCTCTGCACGTAAGCGCGGATTTGCGGGATCGTGAGCGTCCGCTCGACGGGATCCTTGACGAGTAAGCGGAGCGTCAAGGCTTCGAGCGCGGCCGGGGTCGTCGACTGGATCTCGCTCGGCGCGAGTGGGACGTCGTTCAGCACGCACTTCAGCGTCACGAGCGGATCGTCGTGCTCGAACGGGACCTGTCCGCACAGGATTTCGTAGAGAATCACACCGAGCGAGTAGATATCGGCGCGGCCGTCGACGGGACGGCCCGCCGCCTGCTCGGGCGACATGTATTCGGGCGTGCCGATGACGGTGCCGTCGAGGGTCTGCCAAGCCTTGGCGGCCGCGCGTACCGAGGTCACGCCGGGGCGCGGCAACCCGGAAATCCTGTCGCCGGTCTCGACGTCGGGGATGCTGCCTTCGTCGGCGCTCGTCGTGACGGGCTCCGGATGCGACCCCGAGGGCTCCATCAGCTTCGCGACGCCCCAGTCCATGACCAAGACCTCGCCGAAGTCCCCGACCATGATGTTGGCCGGCTTCAAATCGCGGTGAATCACGCCGCGCGCGTGGGCGTAGTCGATCGCCTGGCAGACCTGCAGGAACACGTCGAGCAGCCGGCGCAAGCCGAACTGCGCGAGCGTCGCGGGATCGTTCGCTCGGCGCTGATCGAGGATCGTCTCGAGCGAGCGCCCGGGAATGAGCTTCATCGAGAAGTAAGCGCGCCCGTCGGGCGAGGTGCCGAGGTCGTGCACGGGAACGACGTTCGGATGCTCGAGCTGCGCCATGATCTGCGCTTCTTCGGCGAAGCGAGCGAGCTGTTGGCGCGGCATTTCCTTGCGCGAATGCTTCGTGACCTTGAGCGCTACGTCCCGCCGGAGCTTCGTGTCGTAGCCACGGAGCACCTCCGCCATCGCCCCGCTGCCGACCTCGCCGTGCACGCGGATCTTGCCGGCCCAAAGATCGCCGGACGGAGCCACCGAGGTCGCTCGGCGCGGTCGGGAAGCGTCGTCGGGCGGCGGGGGCGCGTCGTCGCGCGAGTCGGTCATGTTCGGCGACCGCGTAGTCTAACAGGCCGGAAGGCCCGACGGGACCGGTCCGCGCCGGGTCAGGTCCGTAGCTTCCGATATTCGCTCGGCGAACGGCCCGTCCATCGACGGAAGGCGCGACGGAGCGCCTTCACGTCGTCGTACCCGCAGGAGAGCGCGACCTCGTACACGGAGGCGCCCGGCCGCGTGATGGCGCTCATCGCCGCGTCGCGCCGAACCGAGTCGAGGACTTGGCCGAAGGTGACGCCGCGCTCGCTCAGCCTGCGCTGGAGCGTACGGCGGCTCATGCCGAGCGAACGACCAATCGAGCTCAAGGTCGGCGTCGTGTCGGGGAGCGTGCGCCCGATCGCTTCTCGCACGTTCAAGAGCGTCCCGGCCGGCGGGCGCTCCAGGTGCCCCGTGACCCAGTCCCGCGCCTCATCCCGCGACGCGGTGACGAGGCTCGGGAAGAGCGGGGGCGCGAGCCATTGGACGGAGGCGAGGAGCGCCCGCGCGAGCACGTTCGGGATCACGTGAGCGACCGCGACGATCCGGTCGCCGACGCGCTCCTGGCAGTTTTTCATTTCGTCGCCGGCCAGCCGCACGAGCGTCGGCGAGTAGAGCGGCGCGTCGGTCAAATCCACGACCACGCCGAGCCGCCCGAGCTCGACGCACGCGCGCTCTATTTCGCGAAAATGATCGCTCACCTCCGCAGCGGAGATGGTCGGGTAGAAGGTGGCAAACAGGAGCGGCGCCTCGGACCTATCCAGGGTCGGCTTCATCTCAGACTTCCACGGCGTTCTTCTTCATTCCCGCCTCGCTTCCGTTCCGATCATGGCCGCCCGGCGTGGGCCAGGGTCGACGAAATGAGGCGCTCGTAATGTAAATTTATTTCACGCGCGAGCGGTCGTTTCTGGCGCGCAGAGGTGCCCCAATTGGCGCGAAGAAGCCCTATTACGCGCGTTCTCGGGGCGTAACCTCGGCTCCAGAATGCTTCGTGGCGCGACGCTAGCGGGTGTGCTTTTGGCCTGGGGCTGCAGCTCGCCCCACGGAGGAGAACCGAGCGGCTCGAGTGGGTCGCCCGGCTCAGGGGGAGCGAGCAAGGGAGTAGGCGGCGCGGGCGCCGGCGGTGCCCACGCCGGGAGCGGTGCGAGTGGTGGTGCCGGCACGGGTAGCGGCGGGGTGACGGGTGACACGGGCGGAGCTGGTGGCAAAAGCGTGGGGGCCGGCGGCGTAGAGCTCGCTGGTGCGGGTGGTGTCTCGGTCGCAGGCTCGCATGGAAGTGCCACGGGGGGGGTTGGTGCCGGTGGCGCAGGAGGGGGCGGCGTGGGTGGAATGACCGCGGGTGCCGGCGGGAGCGGAGGCGACGGCAGCGGCGGTGCTGGTACCGGCAACGGCGGTAACGGCGCCGGTGGAGGGGCGCCGACCGGCGTGACCGTTCAGCTCGACAAGACACACCAGACGATTGAGGGCTTCGGCCTCAATACCGCTTTGAGCAGCAACGCCGTCCCCTGGGACACCTTCTTCAAGACCGATGGTGCCGGGCTGGGCCTCTCCATCGTGCGTGTCGCGATGGACGAAAAAGGGAAGCTCAACGGACTCATCCCACCGGCGAGCTACAACGCGAAAGTCATCGGTTCCCCTTGGACCGCCGACAGCAACTGCAAGGACAACAACGACACGGAGAAGGGCGGCCACCTACTCAAGAGCTGTTACGACTCCTGGGCCACGACGATAGCGAGCTTTGCAAAGAACAATAACCTCTACGCCATGGGGGCAGGGAACGAGCCCGACTTTGCGTCGTGCGGAAGCAGCATCGGCCCGCCGTGCAACGGCGACTACCCATCCATGGTTTTTACCGCTCAAGAGATGGTCGATTTCGTCAACGTGCTCGGGCCGAAGCTGAAGACGGCAGGGGTAAAGCTCCTCGCGCCGGAACCCTCGGAATGGCTCCACCTCTGGAGCAACACCTCCGCCACGGGGTCCACCGTCTCGAACCATCCGAACAGCTCCGACCCGCTGAAATGCGGGTGCTTTGCCAATGATCCCACGACCACGGGCTGCGCCAGCACCTGTGATCAGGGCAACGGGTACGATTACGGCCACTGGCTGGCCAAGGACCCGACGGCCTGGGGCTTCGTCGACATCGTAGGAACGCACGAGTACGACACGCAAAAGGCGCTGCTCTGGCCCGCGGACGTCGACGGTGGCAAGCGGAGCAAGGAAGTGTGGCAGACCGAAGCGTCCGGCGTGAAGTACTGGCCGGAAGCGGGACCCACGGGCGACCTCGCCAACGGCATCGCCGTCGCGGAATGGATCCACTCGGCGCTCGTGGTCGGCGAGGCTTCGGCCTGGCTTTGGTGGTGGTATCAGGCCACCTCCAGCAACGACAACGAGGGGCTGGTCCTCCAGGGCTCCTCGGCGCTCACCATGCGCTGCTACACGCTCGGCAACTACAGCAAGTTCGTGCGCCCGGGTTACGTCATGGTGGAAGTAGCGGGGAACTCCGACACCGATGTGCTGCTCTCGGCCTTCAAGGGCTCAGACGCGACGGTCGTCGTCGCCATCAACAAGGGCAGCAGCGCGGCGAGCCTGCCAATCAGCATCACGGGCGGTACGGCGCCGAGCTCCTGCACGCCGAACGTCACTTCGGCGAACGCCAAGCTCGCGGCCGGGGATGCGGTGCCGGTGACCGGCGGGACCTTCACGGCCGCGCTCGCCGGCACGTCGGTCACCTCGTTCGTTTGCAAATAGCGGCGGGAAATCCCTCAATCGTCGTCCCACTCGACGACGCCCGAGAGGGCGAGGTGGAGCGGCACGCGCGGCGCTTGGCAGAGGACGGAGTTCGCGTCGCGCGAGCGTGCTCCTTCGCTGCGACTCACCGTGACGTGCAGGACGCCGCCGTCCCAAGCGCGTCGAGTCGAGCCCGCGATTTCGACGACGGCCACCTGAACGCGCTCGTCCGCGCACTCCGCGACGGCGGTGAGCGGGACGACCTCGCCGCAGTCGAAGTCGTTCGCGAGCGACCTCGCGGCCGTGTCCGCCGGCACGCGCCGGGCAAGGGTGACGTGCTCTCCGCGCACCACCGGCAGCCGAGCGGCGGCGCGCAACGCCTCGCGACTCGCGTCGTCCAGCCGGACTTGGAGAGTCCGGCGATCGAGCTCGTCGCGCAAGCGTGCCGCGGCGCTCTCGTACTTGCGCACGCGCTCGTGATCGGCGGCGGTCGGCGCGGGGAGCCGGGATAGCTCGCTGTTGTGCGCGAGGTCGAGCAACTTCACGCGCGTGGCGAGCCGATCCTCGGCGACACGCTCGATGAACGTCGCGTAGTCTTCGCCGGCGCGCCTGGTGAGAGCGTCAATCGCGCGCACGACCCGCTCGGGAAAGCCCTCGCGCGCGAGCCATTCGAGCGTCACGGGCGTGTCCTCCACGACGTCGTGCAGCAGCGCCACGATGCGCTCGTCGTGATCGCTCGCGCGCGCCGCGAGCGCGAGCGGATGCAGGATATACGGCTCTCCGGCGCGATCGAACTGGCTCACGTGCGCTTCGGCCGCGATCATCACGGCGCGACCGACGAGTCGGCGCTCGATGGTGCCGGCGAGCTCGGCACGCATGGCGTCGAACTCGGCGAGCAACGACGCGTTCACCGCGCTCGCATACAAAGGACGGAGGCGAGCGAGCTGGCTCAATTGCTGGCCCGGACGCGTGTTGAGCCGCAAGAGCAGCGCATCACCGCGAGCTTCCGCTTCGATCAGGCTCCGCCCATTGTCGATCTTGTCGGCGCAGCTCACGGGCAGCGCTCGCGCCGTCGCCGCGGAGCGCACCGACAATCCCTTGAAATAGCGCTCGAAACGCGCCGCTTTGGGCAAGGGCCGTCCGGCGTCGTCGAGCTTGACCTCGCTCAACGCCACGACCGTCTCGACTACCTCGGCCGGAAACTCGCGCCGGAACTCCGCGGCGAATGCGGCCTGGTCCTCCAGCAGATCATGCAGGTACGCGGCGCTCACCACCAGCTCATCGTCGTGGCCGTGCGCCCGCACGAGCTCGGCCACCGCTCGAACGTGCGTGAAGTAGGGCACGCCCCCGGATTTGCGCACCTGCCCCGCGTGTGCTCGTTCGGCAAGCTCGCGCGCTCTCCCGATCAAATCCGTCGTCACGATCGGAGCCCAATGTAGCACGCGGCCGTGTGCATGTGGGAGGAGTACGCAGAGGGTGCGCGGCGTGCCCGGCGAAACCCGACGCAGCGGCGTCGTCGTGCGATATGATGGTGCCCGGGGCTAACGATTCGTCATGCGGTTACTCGTCTCCAACCGGATCGCTCTGGGTGTGCTTTTCCTCACGTCGGTCGCGCTGGCTCGCTGCGGAGGCAAGCCCGTGGTCAGCGGAACTCCACCGACCGGCATCGGAACGGGCGGTGACGGCGGCGGTGGCGGCAGCGGCGGCACGCGCGCGAGCGGCGGCAGCGCAGGGACGGACACTCAGATCCACGTCGGCGACGCGGGCATGAGCGACAGCGCCGGTGCGGGCGGCGAGGGCGGCATGGTGGAAATCGAGCCGTCGTGCGGCGACGGCCTACTCAACCAAGCCGGCGAAGTATGCGACGACGGCAATACCGAATCGTCGGACGGCTGCACGGCGGACTGCCGACAAATCGAGGCCAATTTCGGCTGTCCGACGCCGGGCGCGCCCTGCGTCTCGACCGTGACGTGCGGCGACGGACACATCACGGGGACGGAGACCTGCGACGACGGAAACACCAAGAGCGGCGACGGCTGCGACGAGTCTTGCCAGCTCGAGGACGGCTGGAGCTGCGCCTTCCAGGACCTTCCTTGCGAGGCCAGCGAGTGCGGCGACGGCTTGCTCGCGGGCCTCGAGGAATGCGAATGGGATCCCGACGGAGCGCGCCCGGACGGTTGCTCGGAGAGCTGCAAAATCGAGCCGGGCTACGACTGCGATCCGACGACGTTCGCCTGCTCGGCAACGGAGTGCGGCAATGGCCAGGTCGAGCGCGGTGAGCAGTGCGACGACCACAACGACGTGCCTTTCGACGGTTGCTATCGCTGCTTGCTCGAGCCCGATTGTACGAACGGCGTCTGCACGGCAATCTGCGGCGACGGCCAGCGTTTCGAGGGGGAGGAGTGCGACGACGGCAACGTTCGTTCCGGCGACGGCTGTTCGGCGGATTGTACGGTAGAAACGGGCTTTTCGTGTGACGACGTCTCGAACGACCCTCCTGACAGCATCCTGCAGCCCGTGTTGGTCCGTGATTTCATCGGCGTCGATCGCAGCACGGACAAGGCGACGTTCCCCGAACACCCCGATTTCAATCGTCTCGGCGGCAGTGGCACGCTCGGCGAGGTCGATGCGTTACTGGATGACGACGGCAAGCCCGTCTACGCGTGCCCGAACGGGGACTGCGACGCGAACCCGGGACATCAGCAGACGAGCTGCGTCGGCAGCAGTCCGTGTCGCCCGAACCTCTCGAGCCCCGAGAACTTCGGGCAGTGGTATCGCGACGTCGACGCCGTCAACATCGCCGTCCCGAGCGAAGTCCCGCTCGAGCGCCAAGCTGGGGGCGAGTACGTGTACGACAGCGCCGACACGTCGGACGGGAAGGACTACTTCGATCTCGTCGGCAGCGGCGGTTGGGTCGGCAAGGGGGCCGAAACACTCGCGCCTTGTGGATCCGGAGGCACGCCCGACCGCAACGTCTCCTTCACCTCCGAGACCCACTTCTGGTTCGAGTATCAGGGTGGCGAGCGCTTCGATTTCGCCGGCGACGACGACACGTGGATGTTCGTCAACGGGCAGCTCGCGATCGATCTCGGCGGGCTCCACATCCCGAAGAGCGGCTACTTCGTGTTGGACGACGCGAACGGCACGGCCACGGTGTGGAGCCAGGTCGAGCAAGAGCAAGCCTCGCTCGCGGAGCACGCCGTGGATCTCGGTCTCGGCCTGGGCGGCGTGTACGAGGTCGCGATGTTTCAGGCCGAGCGCAACGAGTGCGGCTCGAACTTCAAGCTGACGCTCGAGAACTTCAATCGTCCGAAATCGACGTGCGCCTCGAAATGCGGCGACGGCATCGTCGCCTCCGACGAGCTTTGCGACGACGGCAAAGGCAAGAACGACGGCAAATACGGGCACTGCGGCGTCGACTGCCGCTCGCGTGGGCCCTATTGCGGTGACGGCAAGCAGGACCCGGAAGAAGAGTGCGACGACGGTCTGAACCTCAGCCAGTACGGCGGCTGTGCTCCCGGCTGCGTCGCCGGGCCCTCGTGTGGGGACGGCATCGTGCAGTCACCGTTCGAGCAGTGCGACGACGGGGTCAACGACGGAGGCTACGGCGAATGCTTTGCCGGGTGCGTCTTCAAGGACCGCTGCGGCGACGGCAAAGTGCAAGCTCCGGAAGAATGCGACGACAAGAACCGCGTGAACGGTGACGGCTGCAACAACGACTGCAAGCGCGGCTCCGTCAAATAAGCCGAGCGGGGCCCGCCGACGCGCGGGCTCACGGCCGGCAGGTTTTTTTTGCGCGACCTGTCGTGGCGTCGAGCGCCCGGGCGTCTCCTCATCGAAGCCCGCGCTCGGCTTCGAAAAACCGAGGAGTAATCGAGATGTCGTCCCCCTTCGTCTGGTTCCACCACAACGGCCGAAAATCCAGAGAGACCCAGAAGTTTTTCGAGTCTCTGTTGGCTTGGAAAGGCTCCGAGGGTCCAGACGGGATGACGATGCTGGCGCATGACGCCGGCCCGTTTGCGGCCATCGGCGCGAAGCAGGAACGCTACGGCGACCGCGACGAGTGGATCCCCTTCGTTGCGGTCGATGACGTCGAAGCGGCGACGAAGCGCGCGATGTCTCTCGGCGCAACACTCTTGCGCGAGAAGAGCCGCGGGCCGGCCGGTGAGTTCACGGTAGTCCGCGATCCCGGCGGTGCCGCGCTCGCGCTGTGGAAGAAGGCCTGAGCCATGACGCTGCTCAGGAACGCCGTTCACATCGAGGCGCCTCCGGAGCGCGTCTGGGCGGTACTCGCCCGATTGAATGCGCTCCATGCGTACGACCCGGGCGTCGCGTTACGTGGAGGCACGTGAGGCCGCGTAGCCTCCGCGACTGCTACCCTTCGACCAAGCCGCGGTGACCACCTACGCCCTGCTCATCTACCGGATGTCGCCCCCGAGCGTGGTGATCCCCGAGCCCGACGAGCGAAAGGCGCTCGGTGCGCACCGAGCGCTGCAGGCCGAGACCGCCGCGCGCGACGATTTGCTCGCCGTGGCGCGCCTCGACGAGCCACGCACCGGTCGAACGGTGCGGGCACGGGCAAGCGGGCATGACGTGACGGACGGTCCGTTCGTCGAGTCCAAGGAATGGCTCGTCGGCTTCTATCTCGTGGATTGCGAGGACGAGCGGCAGGCCATCGCGCGAGCGTGCCGGATTTGCACGGATGAGCAGCACGCCATCGAGGTGCGACCGGTGGATTGGCGGTGGCGACCATGACTCCGCCGGAACACGCGGAGGCGATCCGGCGCGTCTATCCGCGCGTCCTCGCGAAAATACTCGGTCTTACGCGCTCGCTCGCGGATGCGGAGGACGCCGTCCAAGATGCGGTCGAGCGGGCGCTGCAAACATGGCCTGACGCCGGGGCGCCCGACTCGGCCGAGGCCTGGCTCGTCACCGTCGCTCGGAACGCCCATCGCGACCGGTTACGACGAGCCAAGAGCACGGAGCAGCACGGCGACGCGGTTGCGACGTTGGCCGAGCTCTGCCCGTGGGCGCGGATCGCGACCGCCGAAGCCGAGGTGCTCAGAACGTGGAAAGACGAGCTCTTGCGCCTGTTGTTCGCATGCTGCCATCCCGCCCTCGAGGACGGGGAGAGCGCTGCGTTGGCGCTTTCGACGCTGCTGGGTCTTTCAACGAGCGAGCTCGCGCTGGCGTTCGTCGTGGCGCCGCGCAGCATGGAGCAGCGCCTCACACGAGCTCGCCAGAGGCTGCGGGAACAGGGCGACGTTGACGGTACCGCACCGGAGCTCGCGCGCGACCGCGTCGGCGCCGTACTCCGCACCATTCACCTGCTTTTCAACGAGGGCTATTGGTCGAGCACGAACGCCGAGCCGATCCGGGCGGAGCTCTGCCGCCTCGCGCTCGGCCTCGCGTGTTCGCTCGCCGAAGTGTTCCCCCACGACCCGGAAGCGATGGGCCTGCACTCCCTGCTGCTCTTTCACGACGCACGTCGGGACGCCAGGCTCGACGACGCCGGCAACCCGGTGCCGCTCCCCGAGCAAGATCGAACGCGCTGGGACAAGCTCGCCATTCACACCGCGACGCAGCTCCTCGAGCGCGCGCTCGCGCTCGGGAGGGCGGGCCCCTTCCAGACCGAGGCGGCTATTTTAGCCGTGCACTGCCGCGCCCGCACGGCTGACGCGACGGAATGGGCGGAGATCGCGGCTCTCTACGCGCTCCTCGAGCGATTTCGTCCAACGCCGGCGGTCCGTGTCAACCGCGCTTTCGCCGTCACCAGAGCGGAAGGGGCGGAAGCGGGCCTCGCTCTGCTCGAGGACGACGGCGGCATGGATGTTCAGGGCTATCCCTACTTTCACCTCGTACGAGGAGCGATTCTCGAAGAGCTCGGCCGCGTCGCGGAAGCTCGCACCTCCCTCGAGCATGCCGTCGAGCGGTCGCGAAACGCCCACGAGGCCGAGCAGGTGAGGGCGCGCATCGCCCGGCTCGAGAGTGGGCGGTCCCAAGACGGCCCGCGTGAGCGCTAAAAGACCAGCGTCCAGCCGGGGTTGGTTGCTGCCCCCGTCTACCCTTCAACACCCCATAGCCTTGGATCGTCATGTGCTCACCTCTTGTTCCGCGCGCGTGGGCTCGTAACGCTGCGTTTCACGAGCGCAGCGTGCATCTGCGCGTGATGGTCTTCGTGCGTGGCCTTGAGGACGGCGTGTGCTTCCGTTCGGCTCTTGCCGGGCGGCGCCAGCAGTAGGCCGGCCTGGGACAGCGCCCTCCATAGCGTCGCATTCTGAAAGGCAATCGTCCCGCCGCCGCGCTTTCGCTGCGAGATCATGCGATTGATGTCGCCGACGCAAACCCAGTCGTTCTTCAGCGTGACGGCCCACTTCGCGTGGTCGTGCGTCTCGGGCCAGGCCCAGTGCAGGCCCATGGATCCCAGATTGACGTACTTGATGTCGAAGGTCTTGTGGATACCGTCGACGTCGGCGATCGGCGGGATCGGTCCGCGAATCCAGGTTTCGACGTCCAGGTCTTCCTTCAGCGTCGGCCCCACCAATTCGTTCCAGAAATCCCTGTTCCAGAGCTTGTTCTTGGCAATGACTTTGAACGGCATCCGAGCCGCGGTTTCGAGCTCCAGCACGTCGGAATCAGCCGGGCTCTTGGCGTCGAGCTTGCCCGTGAGTAGCCTGAGCGGATCCTCGTCCGGCAGGTCGACCGTGCGGCTCGAAAAGGTCTGTGGCTCTTGATGGACCGCCATCTGCTTGGCAAGTTGACGTGCGCTATCCAGGTGCAAGGAAAGACACAGGTAGGTCTGCCCGTACTTCGGCGTCGGATCCGTCTTGGCGCTCGGCTCGGCGAACTTCGGCCACGAATGGAGCAGCCAATAGGCCGTCTTGCTCTTCGTGTCGAAGGCGATGACGCCCTTCGTGTGCCCGAGATTGCCGTCGTCCCGAATCTTCGCGGCGTCGGGGGCCTCGTCGTTGTAGAGGACGTAGCCCGTCGTCCTCGGCGGCTTTTCGAATACGGAATCGAGCGTGTGGTTGAGCGCTCCGTCGCCGCTATCGATCGTGAAAGGAGAGGGCCCGATCTTCTCCTGCTTCTTGTCGAGCGCCGAATCGTAGTAGACGTACTCGTACCCGCTCGCGGAATCGGTGTTCGCGCCCGCTCCGAGCATCGGCACCTTGTACATGAACCACCAATCGACCGGGCGGCCCCTCTCATCGAGTGCACTCACGCGCATGGGCCGCCTCTCGAGCTTTGCTCCATGTCGACTCCGTCACCAGCCGAGGCTGGTCTTGAGCCCCGCCACGAGCTTGTCGGCCATGAGCTGATCTTCCGCGACGTTCGGGTGCCAGTCGCAGCCGGTGCCCTTGGTCGCGTCTTGCTGGCCGAAGTCGAGGAGCTTCACCTTCGCGTCGCCCTTCTGATTCGCGTCTTGGACGACGGCGGTAATGTATGCCGTCGCGCTGCTGAGCCCGGTACCGTAAAGCAGCGGGCCGAGCGCGCACAGGATGAGGGCGTCGGGGTATTTCGTGCGCACGGTCGCGAGAAAGGCCGCGTAGGCCGTCGTGAATTCGCTCTGGCCGAGGGTCATGTCGGCTGAAAAGTCGTTCGTGCCGAGATTGATGACGACGGCCTCTGGCTTCACCGCGAAGGACCACGCCGGGCTCGCTTGCCCACCCAGAGTGTTGGCCCACACCTTGGGCAGAACATTGTCCGTGTTGCCGCCGTTGTCGCTGTAAATGCCCCAGCCGGACGCGGCGATGATGCTGGCGTCCGCGTTCAATGCGCGCGCGGCCACGGCCCCGTAAGTGACGTAAGCGCTCTCGGTGTCCGTGGTGAAGTGGCAGCCGCCGGTCGGATCGTCGCCCCCGTTCGGATGTTGCTCGCTGCCGAGATCGCCGTAGCCGGCGCTGATGGAGTCGCCGATGATCTCGATGAGTCTGCCGCTGTAGGCGGGGGGATCCTTCAGCGTGCCGCTGACGAAGCCGAGGAAGGTGCTGTACGCGAAGCCCGGCTTGCCTTCGGTCTCGCGATACAGCGTCACGACGTGATCGCCCGCACTCAGGCTCGAACCGAGCGACACGCTCTTCACGCCCTCGGAGCTCGCGACCGAGAAGCGCGTCCGGGGCATCCCGTCGATCACGGGCTGAAAGAAGACCGGATCCGAGCCGCCGTCGGATCGCAGCTTCACCGAGACGTCGCTGCCCGTGACGGTGGCCGTAAAGCCGGTCCCTGACCAGGCGAACTTCGGTGCCGTCGGGTCCGAGACGTCTACGCGCCCGAACCAACGCACCCCTCCGACGACGAGCGCGCCCGCGCCGCCCGCAGTTCCACTCGTTCCGGCAGCGTTCGAGCCGGCGCCGCCCGTGGTCCCTGCCGCGCCGCCGGCGTGCTGTGCCGCGTCGCCTGCCCCGCCTAGCGGTCCACCCGCCTGGCCTTCACCGCCGCGCCCGTTCATGCCTCCGGTTCCGGCTGCAGTGCCGCCCGCCGTTCCGGTTCCGCCGACTGCGGCGGTACCCGCGCCACCGCCGCCACCGCTAAAGCCGCCACTGCCCAGGGAGTGACCGGCGGAGCCGGCGGCCGCCGCGGCGCTGCCGGCCCTTGCGCCATCGGACTGACCGGCGGCGCTCACGGGCGCCGCCCCGCCGTTCGCCGCGTGCTTTCCTTTGTCATTCCCGCATGCGGGCGCGACGGCAATGCTCGCAGCCGCCGCCAGTACGGGTGCGAGCGGTCGCCGAACCCAACGGACGCCGTTCCTACGAAATCGAAGCATGTTCAAGCAAGGTAGCCGAACCTTGCCGCTATTGCCCCAACGAGCGTCTCCGCGGGGATGTCTGGCCCGAACTGCGGGACAAACTCACCAATCGCAGGACGGCGTTCACCGCCCGTGCCGCTCGGCCCACCACACGGCCGCTTCCCGGCAGTCCTGCGGGACCTCGTCCAAGCCCCGCGGCGTGCAGCCCGTCACGTGCCCGCGGCAGTCCACGCTCATCTCGCAACACTCCTCGAACATGTGGCGGATGCGCTCCCGCCCCCGCTGCACACGTGACTTCATCCCAGAGACCGACACGCCGACCATCTCCGCTGCGTCCTTCTGAGTGAGCCCCCCGAGCTCGGTAAGCGTGATCGCCTCACGATAGGGAGAAGGCAGGCGCGCGACGAAAAGAGCCACACACTCGGCGAGGTCGGCTTCGAGGCTTTCGTCGGGTTCGTCCGCGATCGCGCCCGCTGCCGAGTCGCCACCGTCATCGGTCACGAGAGGGTGACGTGCTCGAGCTCTTTGATGATCGGCGAGGGCACTCGCGGCGACGCGATACACCCAGGGACCGAAGCGCTCGCCGTCGGCCAAGGTCGCGAGCCCCCGGTGGATGCGAACGAACGTCTCTTGAAGCACGTCGTCAATGTCCGTCTGCGAGGCAACGCGGCGCGCAACGTAGGGACGAAGTCGCGCTTCGACCTCACGCCATGCGCCGCGCGCCTCGGCCGGTATCACGTGCCTGATTCCTTGGGCTCGCAGCATGACGGCCCGCAACAGCTCCGCGCGCTACCGCCCGGCTTGCGCCCCTCGATCGTCGCGGACGCGACGTATTCGGAAGAGCCCGGCATGCACTGCTCCATGATGGCACCGCTTCCTTCACGCACGCGGATGCTGACCTCGTCGAAGCCGGCACTCGTGAGCATGCTTCGCAGCGTTTCCGCGCTGGCAGCTCCCGCGACGCACCCGGTATACGCCTCCATGCTTTTCGAGAGTTCGGGCGGCATGGGCTTCGTCGCGATGACGTCCGAGATGGCCAAGCGCCCGCCCGGCTTCAGAACGCGGAACGCCTCACGAAACACGGCTGTCTTGTCCGGGGACAGATTGATCACGCAGTTCGAGAGAATGGCATCGATGGACGCGTCGAGGACGGGCAGGTGCTCGATCTCCCCGAGACGAAAATCCACGTTCGCCGCCTCGACGCGCCGCGCGTTGTCCCGGGCCTTGGCCACCATCTCGGGCGTCATGTCCACGCCGATGACGCGACCGGTACGTCCGACGCGCTTGGCCGCGAGAAAACAATCGAATCCGGCTCCGCTTCCCAGATCGAGGACGGTTTCGCCCGAGTTCAACGCCGCAATCGCCTGTGGGTTCCCGCAGCCGAGCCCGAGGTCCGCGCCCTCGGGCACGCTCGAAAGATCATCGGTCGTGTACCCGAGCAGCATGCTTCCGCCGCCTTCCGTGCCGCAGCAACCGATCGAGCAGCCGTCTTGGCCTCGCGCGACCTTGGCGTAGGCTGTCCTAACCTGAGCTCTTACTTCGTCGTTTTTCTGAGTTTCCATCGGGCCTCCGATCCTAAAGACGGTGACCCGTCGAAAAGGACGCAGCTCGTCACGGTGGGGCTCCCCGCCGCGGTTGACGGGGACCCCGGACGAGCTATCGTTGAATGGCGATGAACAATTTATCGTCGATTTGCGATGAAGTCTAGTCCCGTCGCGGAGCGCGCCTGCGGTCCCGCTCTCGAAGGTCCGGACCTCCGAGCGGTCGAGGGTCCCGAAGCGGACGCCGAGCTGGCTGAGCTCGCCAAGGCGTTGGGGCATCCCGCGCGCGTTCGGATCTTGCGCTTGCTGGTGCGCAAGGACGCCTGTATTTGCGGCGAAATCGTGGGCGAGCTGCCGCTGGCCCAATCGACCGTCTCTCAGCACCTCAAGGTCCTGAAAGAGTCGGGTCTCGTTCGCGGTGAAGTGGACGGGCCCCGCACCTGCTACTGCGTCGAGCCCCGCGCCGTGCGGCGCCTGAAGGCCCTCGTCGGAAGCCTTTAATCGCAATATTACGCTTGAACGGTTTCGCCATGTCAGTCCCTCACGGCGTCGCGCTGTTCCGCTGGCTGCATCCGGCGCCGGTCGGCGCCCTCGAAGGCCCCGCCCAAGACGACCTGGCCTGAGAAGAGGAGGGCGCATGTCGAGCTGCTCGAGGACGAGCACTTGGGCTGACGGCCGCTAGGGCTCGAGGCGGTGGTTGCGCGCGCAACCAGTCTGGGGCAGCATACCCGAATGGTGGCAGCGCTATCGAAATCGGAGACCGCGAGACGCCTCGACGCCGCACCGAGCGACGCGGCTCGACGGCTTCGCGCCGCCGTCCAAGCGTTCGTGCGCTCGTTCGGGCTCTTGGACGGCGATCAGACACCGTGCGGTGAGCCGCTCGCTCCCTCGCATGCGCATGCTCTCATGCTGCTCGCCGGGGCCGGTCAAACCGGCGCGCGTACGAGTCAACAGGCGCTCGCTTCGGCGCTCGGTATCGACAAGAGCAACGTCGCTCGGTTGTGCGCGAAAATGGAGCGTCTCGGTCACATCGACCAGGAACGACCGGTCGCCGACGGCCGTGCCCGACTGATTGGTCTCACGGGCAAGGGCCGGCGCATCGCAGCGCGCGTGGATGCCGCGAGCTTGACTCGCTTTCAGCGAGTGCTCGAAGCGATGCCGTCGTTGCGCGCGCGCGAGCGTGCCATCACGGCCGTCCACGAGCTCAACGCCGCGGTCGCCCTGCTGGAACGGACGGCGACGGATGCGTAGGGGAGTCGTTCTGCTCGTCCTCGCCGCGGCGTGCCAAGCAAAGCGTTCGGACGCGCCGGCGTCCTCGCGGGCGACGAGCCCGGCTCCGGATGCGTCCGGGCGGCACGCGGACGCGCACGCGGCTCTCGACGAGCTCGACGTGCGAGCGCCGCTGCCACTTTTGCCCGTGATGGCGAACCATCAAAAGCAGAACATGCGCGACCATCTGCTCGCCGTTCAGGAGATCATCGGGGCGGTCGCGGTCGACGATTTTGCGGGCGTGGAACGCGCCGCTTTACGCATCGGCTTCTCGGATTCCATGGCCCGGATGTGCACTCACATGGGGACTTACGCCCCCGGCTTCACGGAGCGTTCCCTCGAGTTTCATCACACCGCCGACGCGATTGCTGCGGCTGCTCACGAGCATGATCACGCAGCAGTGCTGGCAGCTTTAGGAAAGACGTTGAGCGCATGCACGAGCTGTCATGCCGCTTTCAAGCAGAGCGTCGTCGATGACGCGACGTGGAACGGCTTGAGCACACGGACCTCGTCGGGCGAACACCGGCGGCATTAGGCTAAGTACATGACTCGGCTTGGCCCAAGCGCGTTCGGGAGTCTGCTTCGGAATTTTCGCCGGCAACGCGGGATGAGCCAGCTTACCCTGGCCATCGACGTCGAGACGACGACGCGGCATCTCTCCTATCTCGAAAATGGACGTTCTCGCCCTGGTCGTGACCTCGTGCTTCGCTTGGCCGAGGCGCTCGCGTTGCCGCTTCGTGCGCGTAACGACCTGCTCATTGCCGCTGGGCTGACCGCCGAGTTCCCGGCCAACACCCTCGAAAGCATTCCGCTCGCGCCGTATGTCCGCGCAATCAAGGGTGTGATTGCCGCTCTGGATCCGTTCCCCGCGTTCGTCATCGACCCACTGTTCAATCTCGAAGACATGAACGAGACCGGACGACGCCTCCTGCCGGGGGGCGCCGCCGGACGTCCAAACCTCCTCGACGCCTTTCTCGCTCCAGGGCCCGCCCGCGACCTGCTCACGAACTTCCCCGAGGTCGCCTGGTCGCTCGCAGCTCGCTTCACGCGCGCGACGGCCGGGATGCACGCGAGTCCCGAGCTCGAGGCACTGCGCCGGCGCATGGACGGCTATCTTCGCGGGATCCCCCGTCCCGTCACCAGCGCTGCCGGCGAGCTCGTCGTCTGTCCGACGTTTCGTATCGGCACCGAGCTCGTCCGAACGGTCGGCATGACCCTCCGCTTCGGGCCCAGTCGCGACGTGACGCTCGAGGAGCTTTCCGTCGATGTGCTCTACCCGCGGGACGAGGCTGCCGACAGGTTCTTCCGAGCCCTCGCAACGGCCCACTGAGCTCACATACCCGAACAGGGTATGGGCCGGGAGCCGACGGCTCCCCAGGTTCCTCGTGTGACCAACACGGTGCGCTCTCTCACGGAAGGACGGCAAGTGCGATGACCATCCGACGAGCCATGTATGCAATCACGACCGCGCTCGCCGTGCTCGCGTTTGCTGGCTCAGGTCTGGCGAACCTTCTCCACGCTACCCACGTGGCAGAAGACATGAGCCACTTGGGTTATCCGACGTACTTCATGACGATCCTCGGCACTTGGAAGCTCCTCGGCGCGCTCGCGATCAGCGCGCCGGGGCTCGCGCGGGCGAAAGAGTGGGCCTACGCGGGCATGCTGTTCGACCTCACCGGGGCCGCGGCTTCGCGGGCGGCCATGGCTGACGGCCCGGTGCTGGTGTTGGTCCCGCTGCTGATCGCCGTGGTCGTGGCGGTGTCCTGGGCGACGCGGCCGGCGCGCCGCAGACTGGGGTCGCCCCTCTTCGAGCAGCCAAGCCGAGTGGAGGTCGCATGAAAGGCCCGATTGACGCGAGCCGATTCGGACCGTGGGCGGTCGTTACCGGGGCTTCCTCGGGTATCGGTCGGGAAATTGCCCGAGGCGCCGCGGCGAGCGGCTTGAACGTGGCGCTGGTCGCCCGCCGCGTCGCGCGGCTCGATGAGCTCGGACGCGAGCTTGCGACTCGATTCGGCGTCTCGTACCGCGCCGTGCAGGCCGATCTCAGCGTGCCTGAGGGGGTCGCAGCCGTTCTCGAAGCGACCTCCGCGCTCGACGTCGGGCTATTCGTAGGGAATGCGGGTTTCGCCAACCCTGGCGAGCTCTGGCGGCTCGAGCGAGGCGAGCTCCTCCGCGCGGTCCATCTGAAGATCGACGCAAACCTGATGCTCGTGCATCACTTCGCGCCCGCGCTCGTCGCGCGCGGGCGGGGCGGCATCCTCCTCACGTCTTCGATAGGGGGACTCAACGGCGTGCCCTACGTCTCCAACACCGCGGCGCTCGAGGCCTACGTCCTGACGCTCGGCGAGGGGCTACACGTGGAACTGGCTCGGCACGGCGTGCGGGTAACCACGCTGATGCCGGGGCCCACGCTCACGGAGTCGATGGCTAAAATGGGCGTCGAGCCCGCTCAGATGCCCGTGAAGCCCATGTCAGCCGAGCGGGTAGCGCTCGAAGGCCTGCGCGCTCTCCAAGCGAATCGGGCAACTCACATTGCCGGCAGACTCAACCGCATCATGTCTCGACTGATGCCCCGGTCGCTAGCGACCCGATTGACGGGGGCGATGATCGGGAAAGCCTTCGCCAAGCCCGGACTTGCGGCGTCCGCACCGGCCCGATTGCCGGAGGCACGGCGCGCGACGGTGCAAAACCTGCAGGCGCCGCCTACAGCGGACACCGTTCGAAGCGATCAATCATGAATGCAGAGCCTTCGCCGCCGCCGCTACCTGCGCAAACGTGCCGAGCAGCCGGCCCCAGTCGCCCTCGGTATCGAAAATACGTCGCATCTCGTCGCGACGGGCACCGTACCGATCGAGACGGCGATGCTCGAGTTCGACGCGTGTCGCGTCGGTGCCCTCGGGGATGAACCGGATCTCGATCTCCGTCTTCAGTTTGGGATCGTACTGCCAATCGGCAGTGATGTCCCACGAGAGGACGAGCCGCGAAGGCGGTTCCCAGGCGAGCACGGTTCCCCAGTCGCAGGTGCTGTCGTCGTCCCCGCGCTCGTACCACCGACCACCCACGCGTGGCTCGACGACGGCTGCTACCGCCTTCGCCTTGCCGATCTTGTAGTGCTCGAGGGGCCACCAACTGCTCATGTTTGCCGTGAAAACGCGCCAGGCGGTAGCCTGCGGCGCTTCCACCCGCATCATCTTGCGTACGCTGTTCGGATCGCTTCCATCTGTAGCCATCTGCTCAACCATCACGCTTCCTTTCGTTCGCTGCTTCTCTCTCCGCTGCCTGCTTGAAGGCGGCGAGTGTGTCGTCCCAGAATCCGTCGAGCCACTGCCGCAGGACCTCGAGCCCGCGCTGGTCGACGGTGTAGAAGCGCCGCGTCCCCTCGACGCGTGCCACGACGAGCCCCGCACCCTTGAGCGCTTTGAGGTGCTGCGAGACCGCCGGACGAGTCACATCCATTCCGTCGGCTATCTCCCGTACGGAGCGACGGCCGCTCCGTAGCCGCTTGAAGATTCGTCGGCGCGTAGGGTCGCCGAGGGCATCCAGAACCCGTTCTGCGGGAAGCATCCGGACGCAATGATAAGTTTTGGCTAACCGTTAGTCAAGGCTAACCATTGCGACCGGTATCCGTCGGCCCGCGAGCGGCGCGCCGGGCGCACGCGCTCGGGTTTACTCGCCGCCGCCGCGATAGACGATGAGAACGTCGCGCTTCGCCCGATGGACGATGCGATCGGCCGTGGTCCCGAGGATCCGATCGAAACCGTGATAGCCGTGGTTGCCGATCACGATCAGATCCACATCGTGGGCTTCCGAGGCCGCCAGAACGGCACGGTCCGGAGAAGCATCCGCCTGTACGAGGACGCGGCACGGCTGGCCCGCGTCCGTGGCGGCGTACTTCATCAGCTCTTCATGCGCGGCTCGTACCAGTTCCGCGCCCAGTGTGTCGGGAGGGCCTCCTGCGCCCGCCGCCGGGAACTCCTGGACCGCATCCACTGCTCTGAACAACAGGAGCTCGGCGCCGGAGTCCCGGCTGATCTCGAGGGCGCGTTGAAAGACTCCCGGAGCGCGCGAGGACCCGTCGAGCGCGACCAGCACACGACGTATCATGCCGGCAACTCCGCGTGGGTGGCCGGCGTAGCCTCCTCCTCCGTCTCCGGTCGTTCGCGCTTGGCCAAGAGCAGGAACATCACCGGCACGAGGAACAGCGAAAGAATCGTGGAGGAGGTGAGCCCACCGACGACCGCGAGCGCGAGCGGTTGGTTCGCTTCGGTTCCTTTCTCGAGGGCGAGCGCGGTCGGCACGAGCCCAATCACCGTCGCGAGGCTCGTCATGACGATCGGCACGAAGCGCGTGCGGGCCGCCTGCACGACGGACTCGAGCTTGTCCGTGCCTTCCGCGAAACGACGGCTCGCGTCGTCGACCAACAAGATCCCGTTCGAGACGGCGATGCCCACGACCATCAAAACTCCCATCAGCGCCGTGATCGAGAAGCCTTGCCCGGCCGCGAGCAGGGCCATCACGATGCCGACGAGCGACACGGGGATCGTGAACAACATCACGAACGGCAGACGCAACGATTTGAATTGCGAGGCCATGATCATGAACACGACCATCACCGCGAGCAGGATGCCGACGCCGAGCCCCGAGAACGTGTCGCGCATGAGCTCGACCTGTCCGACATAAGAGAAATCGATGCCGCTCGTGGTGGGGTTCGTTCTGAGTTTTTGTTCGAGCTCCGCGGCTGCCGTTCCGATGTCGCGTCCCTCGGTTTGCATGAGCACGTGAGCCGCGCGCTGCAGCTGGTTGCGCTCGATGGCGATCGGGCCGACCGAGCGCCGCACCGTGCCGTAGCCGCCGAGCGTGACCGCCTTGCCGTTCTCGATGCGCGCCGGAACCTGCGCGAGCGCGTTGGGATCGGGGATGGCCTTGCCGTCGTAGTAGGTCACCACGTAGTACGATTGGCCGTTATTCGGGTCGATCCATACGCTCGGCGTGTTGATGTTTCCGAGGGTCGCCTCGAGCGTGGTCTGCGCCGCGCTGCGCAGCGAGAGACCGACCAGCCCCGCCTTCGCGCGATCGGTTTTGACGCGCACCTCGGGATAGTTGGTCTCGAGTGACACCCGCACGTCCCGAACGCCCGCCACGCTGCGCGCAACTTCCGCGACCGCGCGCGCTTGGGCGTCGAGTTCGGCCAAGTTGTCGTTGCGGACTTCCACGACGAGCGGCGCGATATAGCCGTTGGAAAAGACGCTCGCGACGAGCCCTCCCGGCCACTGCAAAAACTCGACGCCCGGATAGTGACGCCGCAAGATCTCGCGCATTCTGTCGGCTATTTGACGCTGCGACAGCGAGCGCTCCTCCGGATCGGACAAGGCCACACGAATGAACCCCATGTGCGGTCCGTTGTTGGGACTGGTCATGGCGCTGCGGGCGTTGCTGGGCGAGCCGACATTGGCGAGCACGAGCTTGGCGGCGCCCTTCGGCAATTCCTTGGCCAGCGTTTTGCCCATGTCCTCCAGCATGTGCGCCGCGTCTTCCAGGGACACCCCGGGCGACACGCGCACGTAGACCCGCTCCATGGCCTCGTCGATCTCCGGGAAGAACGTGCTCGGCAGCCGATATGCCGCGAGCACGCTGCCCGCAACGAGCACCAGGGCGGCTGCGACGACGAAGCCCCGGTAAGGAATGACCGCGCGCAGAGCGCCCGCATAACCGCCGGCGACGCGTTGAACGATCGCCTCACAGCGTTTCGCCAGGGGGCCCGGCTGCTCGTGGTGTCCCAACAAATAGCGGCACGCCACGGGGGTGATCGTCATGCTCACCAGGTAACCGGCGAACATGCCGACCGCGACCGTGAGCGCGAGCGGCGCGAACAGTTTCTTCGCAAGCCCGGCAAAAAGCAGCACGGGCATCAACACCGAGGTGGTCGTGAGCGTCGCCGCGAGCGTGGGCAGGGCGACGGCCTGCGTGCCCTCGAGCGCCGCACGCCACGGAGACTTGCCGAGCAGACGGTGGCGATGGACGGATTCGAGCACGACGACGGAGATGTCGACGAGCGGCCCCATCGCGAGCGTCAGGCCTCCGAGCGTGAAGGCGTTGAGGGTCTGCCCGGTCGCGTACAGCACGATCAGGATGATGCCGAACGAGATCGGAATCGCGATCGCCGAGATCAACACGGCGCGCGCGCTCTGCAAGAAGAACAGAATGATGAGGCCGATCAACACCAGTGCCTGCAGGATCTCCTTGCGCAGCCCCCGATACGTCGTCTTGACGAACGTCGACTGGTCGAAGATGGGCTTCACCTGCAGGCCCGGCGGCAAATCCTTGAGCTTCGACACCGCGTCCTTGACCGCCTCCACGATCGCGATGGTGTTGCCTCCCGGTACGCGGAGTACATTCAGGTAAACGCCGTCCTGGCCGTTCATCCACACCGCTTGCGTTTCAGGGCTGCCGCCGTCCTCCACCTTCGCGACGTCCCGGATCAGAATCGGCTTTCCGTTCACCAGCTTGACGAGCGCGTCGCCGATGGTCCGGGTCCGCTCCGGGACGGCGTTCGTGTACACGTTCGCGCTGAATTTGGGCGAGAGGAACATGCCGGAGGGCAAGAGGGCGTTGGACTGAGAGACGGCGGCCGCTACGTCGCTCGAAGTGACGCCTCGCGCTTGCGCAGCCGCGGGGTTGACGACCACGTTGATCTGTCGTTGCCGGCCGCCGTTGACCGAGGCGCTCGCGACGCCCGGAATACCCTCGAGCAAGGGCTCCACGTTGTTGAGCGCGTAGTCGTAGAGCTGCGGTCCCGTCAGACCCCCGCCGTAGACGGCGACCTGCACCACGGGCGCGTTCGACGGATCGTATTGCAGAACGAAGGGCGGCAGCACGCCGAGCGACTTCGGAACCGCGGACATGGCGAACGCGGTCTGCTGCTGGACGAGCGTTTGAGCGGCGTTGAGGTCCGTCCCCCATTTCATCCACACCCAGACGATGCTGAGGTTGTTCCGCGAAATGCTCTCGACGTGATCGACGCCCGGCGTCGCGCTCACGTACTTTTCGATGCGCCAGGTGAGCGTCTTCTCGACGTCTCTCGGACCGAGCCCGGGCGCGAGCGTGCCCACGACCAGCACGGGCGGCGTGAGCTCGGGAAACGTATCGATCGCCATGCGCGGCGTCACGACAAAGGCGAACACCACGAGCGCGATGCCGAGCATCAGAATCGCTATCGGGTTCTTGAGCGAGAGGCGCGTCATCGCGGCTTGCCCTGCTCACCTGCGAGGCCGGCGACGGCGGGATCGGGACTCGCGATCACGCGATCTTTGTCGTTGAGTAAGGCGCGCCCCTCGCTCACGACCTTGCTGCCGGGCTCGAGTTTGGTGTCGAGGAAGAGGTCTCCGCCGAGCTCGCCCTCGACGTGGTAGCTGCGCTTGTTCGCCACGCCGCCGTCAACGACGAAGACGCTGGCTTTTTCGCCGCGTACCGTCGCGGCGTACAACGGGATCTTCACGGCGGGAGTCGGCTGTCCGACCTCGATGCGAAGCTCGGCAGTCGTTCCGACGGGCAGCTCGCGCGCCGGGTCGGCGACGTCGAGCTCGAAGTGAACCGTGCGTGTCGCCAAGTCGGCCGCGGGCGCTCGGCGCGAGATCGTCGCGACCAGGTCGCGATCGGTCGCGAGCATGTGGACTTTGGCTTTCGTCCCCGGCGCGACGACGTTGAAGTCGACTTCGGGCGCGTCGGCGAGGATGCGCACCGTCGAGCGATCGACGAGTGACACGATCGATATGCCCGGTCGTACGAAAGCACCCGGGTCAATCGTGCGCGTCGCCACCTCGGCGTCGAACGGCGCCCGCAGCACGCAATCTCCGACCTCGAGGGACGCGCCCAAGAGCTTGGCCCGGGTGGCCAAGAGCTCGGCCTGCTGCGCGGAGCTTTGCGCCGTCTTCTGTTCCACCTCGTTCGGAGACACGAAGCCGCCGTCGAGCAAACCTTGGATGCGGGAGGCTTCGTGCGCCGCCGCTTCCTGCTGAGCTTCGAGCGCGCGCGCCTGCATGGCCACGGCTTGGCTGGTCGCCCCCGCGTTGCGGCAGTCCAGCGTGGCGAGCACGTCACCCTTCTTCACGACCGCGCCCGGCCGAACGAGCACGGTATCGACGTAGGCAGCGACCAACTGCGGCCCCACGCGCGCTTCGGTCCACGGCGCCAATGTTCCGATGTACGTGCGAGACGAGCGGAAGGTCGTGGCGACTGCCTCGACCACCGCGACCGGTTTCGCCGACTGACTCAAGGCGACCTTGTTGGTCTGCGCCTCGGCGTGCACCACCATGAGCCCACCCGTAACGAGTAGAGCCAGCGTCGTCCCGACGATTGCGAAGGGCACGACCCTGCGCGGCTTTTGCGAGCCGCTGACCGGCGCCCCTTGTGTCTTCTGAACGGGAGCGAGGGAGGCGTCCTCGGGATCTTCGGTCGTCACTCTAGTTTCCTTCCGCGATGGTTCGGCCGAACGCTGCGCGCGCTCGGGCCAGCTCGAACTGGCCGAGCGCCAGCTGGATCTCTGCGTCCGTGCGAATGGCTTCCGCGTCGGCGAGCTCGATGCTCGTGCCGAGGCCGGCGTTGAAGCGCGCTTCCGCTTGCGCGTAGTTTGCTCGAGCGGCGTCGACCGCGCGAGCAAGCCCGGGGAGCGCCGTGCGCGCCACGTCGGTCGCCACGTACGCTGCGCGAATCGCCGCGATGTCGCGCTGGGCTGCGAGCGCGAGCGCTTGGGCGCGGACCCGCTCGCGCGCCCTCGCCGCGTCTCTCCGCGCCACGACGACGCCGTCGAACAACGGCACGTTGAGAACGAGCCCGACATCCCAGTTCGGAACGTCGGGGAGCCAGCCTGAGCCCGCGGGCAAGCTGCCGTTTCCGGACGGCGTGGCGCCCCCGGCTCGACCGGAGATCGTGGCGGTAGCCGCCAGGTCAGGACGAAGCTCGGCAGCGAGCGCGCGGGTTTCGGCTTCGGAAGCATGCAGCTCGGCAAGCGCCTGCAGGATGGCGGGATCACGGCTCGAGCCCTGCCGGATCGCAGCGGCGAGGGAAGGGAGCTCGCTCGGCGTCGGGGGGGCGTCCGCGATGTCGAGACTCGCGTCCGCAACTCCGACGGCTGCGGCCAGCAACGCCTGGGCACTCTCGACTCCGCCGGTCGCTTTGATGCGCCCGATGTCGAAGCGCGTGAGATCCGCCTCGGCGCGTGTGAGCTCGATCGGAGAGCGCAACCCCGAGCGGACGCCCGCTTGTGCCAAGTCGCGGTGCGCCTTCGCGCGCTGATAGGCGTCTTCCGACGCTTTCGCGATGGCCTTCGCAGAGAAGACGGCGAAGTAGGCTTCCTCGACGTCGAACGCGACGTCGAGCTCGTCGGCGCGTGCGCGCTGCCTCTCGACGTCCACGAGCGTGTCGAACGCAGCGGTTTGGGCAGCGATGCGTCCGAAGTCGAACACCTCCTGGCGCGCGCCTATTCCCACGAGCGTCGACGGGTACGGCACCCAGCTTCCGTCGGACACCACCCGCGTCCCGCCGATGCGAGGGACGTCGAACTGACGCGGCCCGGCGTAGCTCGCGGTCGTGTTGTTGGCTGTTCCCCCGAAGATTTGCGCGGTCGCACCGGCGGTCGGATACCATTGTGCCCGCGGAATTTCGGCGTCTGCTTGCCGCGCGGAGACGCGCGCCAAGGACGCTAAAATCGAAGGGTGATGGGCTTTGGCATGCTCGATCGCTTCGCGGAGCGTTATGCTGCGAGCAGGCGGGATGACGTTGGGCAAAGGCACCGGCGTCGCGGCAACAGCCGGCGGAG
This sequence comes from Polyangiaceae bacterium, assembly GCA_025936045.1. Taxonomy (GTDB): domain Bacteria; phylum Myxococcota_A; class Polyangia; order Polyangiales; family Polyangiaceae; genus PMG-095. The sequence goes on from JAICUB010000001.1 coordinate 194,905, forward strand.
CTGCGGCGCTTCGACCGGTGATCGACAGCAGCAGCAGCGCCAGTAAAGACCCAACGAGACGGAGCATCGCGGCGCGGCCTCTGCAAGTGCTGCGCCATCGCGTCTTTGCCCGGATTTCCGCGGAAATCCTCGCGCCGCGACGCGATGCGCTCGGGAAAATTTCCCTAGCGACTCGGGAAATTCTCCTGGCCGTCGGGTAACGCCGCTCCTCGAACCTCGCGAATTCTCGCTTTGGTGCTGGTGGTCTGCTTCTTGCTGAGCCCGCTGGCCGATGAGCGTTGCGGTGGCCGTCGACCACTCTTCGAGCGTGCGCGCCAAGGTGCAAGCGCGCTCGAGAAGCCTACCTGGGGGACTGCTCGTGGTCGTCATGTTCGTCGTCGTCGCGCTCGTTGCCGGCTTTGCCTATTGGGACGAGGAGCGTGAGTCGCGCGCGGCCCTCGATGACCTCGGGCGCGAGCAAGCGGCCTTTGCAGCCGGAGTCGGGCTCAGCCTGCGGTCACAGCTACGGGTGATCTCCAAGCGGGTGACGGAGCTCGCCCAGGCCTCGAATGACGAGCGCTCCACCGACGTCTTTCGCGAGCCGGACTTCACGCTCTACGTGCACCACGAGCCAACCCCGAGCGAGGCGCGGAGCGCGGACTCGACGGCGCTCTGGGTGACGGTGCCTTGGGACGGGCATCGGTGGCTCGAGGTGGGGCTCGATCGCGACCGCATCCTTTCGAGCCTGGGCTCGCTCGAGCAAGGCGGGCGTCTTCGGATTTTCGTCCAGCATCCGCAACAGCCGGGCTTGACGGCCACCCGTGACGGCACGTTGTTCTTGCCGCCGCTCGAGCGGGCGCTGGCTTCCGGCGCGAGCAGCGTGCGCCTCTTCGGTCGGGACGCGAGTCTCTTGGGGCTGCCCGCGCGTACGGCCGTCGCGGGCCTCGCGTCCCTCGACGCGGCGAAGCTCGGCGCCTGGCGCCTGGCGGTCGTGTCGAGCGCTCAGGAGGAGCGCGATCGGCAAATCCACGCCAAATGGCGGCTGATGCTGGCGGTGCTGGTCGCGGCGGGCCTCGTCATCGGCTTCGGCGGGCTTGCTTGGCGAAAGCAGCGTGAAGAGCTCGAGCTGTCACAAGAGCTTGCACTCGCGTCAGCCGTCCATGCCCGTGACGAACGCCTGTTGCAGGCGGACAAGCTCGCGACGCTGGGGGCCCTCGCGACCGGCATCGCGCACGAGGTCTCGACCCCTCTCGGAGTCATCCTGGGCAGAGCCGAGCAGCTCTCCGCCAAACTCTCCGCGGACGAACGCGCGAAGCGGGCCGTCGAGACCATCGCGTTCCAGACCGAGCGCATCAGCGCGGTCATCCGCGGGTTTCTGAGCGTAGCGCGTGGTGACGTCGGACGTCTGGAACGCGTCGAGCCCGATCGCTTGCTACGCTCTTCGATCGACTTGGTCGAGCATCGGTTCAAGAGTGCCGGGGTCCAGCTGACGACCGATATTGCCGAGCCGCTCCCGAAGATCGCCTGCGAGCCCCACCTGATCAGCCATGTGCTAGTAAATTTGCTCTTGAACGCGCGCGAGAGTTGCCAGCCAGGCGGGCACGTCGACGTCGCCGTACGCTCCGACGGCCGCCGCGTCGCATTCGTCGTCACGGACGACGGTCGCAGCATGCCGCCGGGAGCGGCGTCCCGCGCCACGGGCCCGTTCTTCAGCGCAGGATCTCGGGGTGAGGGTCTCGGTCTCGCGATCGCCAACGAGATCGTCAAACATCACCAGGGCGTGCTCGCCATTTCAGCGCGTGAACCGGGTGTCGAGGCGAGGGGGACGCGCGCAGTGGTCGAGCTCCCCGTTCCGGAAGCGTGAACCATGGAACGCCCTCCCAAACAGCCGGCGGTCAAAGTTCGCCCCCGTGTGCTCGTCGTCGACGACGACCTGGCGATGGCGGAAATGGTCGCCGACGGCCTCGCTGAAAAAGGCTTCGAGGCGCAGCCGGTTGCGTCGAGCCGCGATGCCGCGCGCTGGCTCGAGCAAGAACGCGTGGACGCGCTCGTCACCGACTTGCGCATGCCGTCACTCGACGGCCTCGCGCTCCTGGCGATTTCCAAACGTACCGCACCGCTACGCCCCGTGATTCTGATGACGGCCTTCAGCGCCGTAGACACGGCGATCGAGGCGATTCGCCAGGGCGCGTATCACTATTTGACGAAGCCGTTCAAAGTCGAGGAGCTCGCGCTGTTTCTCGCTCGTGCTTTCGACGAGGCGAGCCTGCGCCACGAAGCGGCCGCCCTCCGGCGCGTCTTGCAGGATCGCTTTTCGCTCGAGAACCTGCGCGGTTCGAGCGCCGCCATGCGGGAGGTGCGTGACCTCATCGAGCGTGTCGCGGATTCGGCGGCGCCCGTGCTGATCTCCGGTGAAACGGGGACCGGCAAGGGTGTCGTTGCGCGGGCCATCCACGCGCGGAGCCCGCGCGCTGCCGCACCTTTCGTGGCGCTGAATTGCGCTGCCTTGCCGGAAGCGTTGCTCGAAAGTGAGCTCTTCGGCCACGTCAAAGGAGCATTCACGAATGCCACGGCGACCCGCATCGGCCTGCTCGAAGGGGCCGACGGCGGCACGCTGTTTCTCGACGAGATCGCGGAAATGTCGCTCTCACTGCAAGCCAAGCTCTTGCACGTGCTCGAGAACGGCGCCGTACGCGCAGTAGGCTCGAACAAAGAAAAAACCGTCGACGTGCGCATCGTCGCCGCGACCCACAGAAACCTGCGGCGGCGGGCCGAAACGGGCTCGTTTCGTGAAGATCTGATCTACCGGCTCGACGTCGTCAATCTCGAAATGCCGCCGCTCCGGGACCGAATCGAAGATCTTCCCGAGCTGGTCGAGCATTTCTTGGCTCAATCCAAGGGTCGCCACCCACGCTCGACCGTCGAGCGCTTTTCGGCCGATGCGCTTGCTCGCATGAGCAGCTATGCATGGCCGGGCAACGTCAGAGAGCTCGAGCACTGCATCGAACGACTGGTGCTGCTCGGGCGCGAAGCGGAGGTTTCGGTCGACCAATTGCCGCAGACGCTGCGCTCCACGCCCGCGACCGCGGCCGCATTCCAGGGTGAGATCCTCCCGCTCCGAGAAATCGCTCGCCGTTACGCGCGCTGGGCGTACGAGCAGGTCGGGGGCAAGAAGACGGTCGCAGCAGAGCGACTGCAGATCGACTTCAAAACACTGAGCAAAATGCTGCTCACGGAAGCGGAGGAGAACCCGCAAGCTCCCGAGCTTACGGGAGACGCGCCTTAGCTTCTCCCCGACGTTGCGGCCGGCTCCCGTAGGCAGCCGACGTCACGTTCTGTCCGTGTTGGAGCCCGTGGCGCCTCGACCGTGGGACGCGGCCGCTTGCCGATTTTTCAACACGATGCCGCCGATGATCAAAGCGAAGGCGAAGAAGCGGACCACGTAAAGGTAGTACCTACTCTCGCTCGCGGAGTTCAAAATTCCGAGCAACGACCAGTGGAGTCCGAGGGCGCCAAACCCCGCACAGAAAGCACCGAACAGGCCGTCGCGCGTGCGGCGCCAGAACGTCCAAAAAAATACCGCCGCGACCACACTGAGGGCCGCGAGAATACCGGTCAAGAATTGGTTCATCGCTCCTCCAGGATCAGGCCAATCACGAGCAAGGACAACGCAAGGACCGCAACGCTCCCGCGCACGATGCTCAAGTCGATATTCGGCGTGACGACCAGATCGATGAAAAGCAAAATGTTGTTCACCGCGAGCCCGCTGAAGCAAAGACAAGCGAGTAGCGCGAGCCGAAGGCGCGTCCGCCGGTAGTTGCGAATCAGCAGAGCGGCACAGAAGATGCTCGCGAGCGCACAGGAAAAATAGACGAGCTCAGCCACCGGGTTTGCGCCTCCCGAGACGGAAAGCGTCCGCGAAGGTACGCAACGTCGCCGTACGCAGACGCTCCATCGAATTGGACGTCATGAAGCCCATGACATGCACCGGATTCGACCTGAACTCGCGAACGACATAGGCGACGCGAGCCTCGACTTCCATTTCCTGACTCAGGTAGCAGTAGCTCATCGGCGGCACGCCGGTGCATGCAACCAACCCGCGTTCGGTGAGACGGCCGAGGGCGTCGCTCACGTCCGCCAGCGGCAAGCGCACCCCCTCGGAAATTGCCGGGGCCTCCACGCCCAGAGCCGTCGGCTGATCGCGCAGCCATGCCACGATCGCGAGCTCCGCCAAATCGTCGAAGAGCTGGAGTAGCGCGGCGCGCAGCCGTTCGGCTTCGGAGGCGTCTGCTTCGGTCACGCTGGCTTCACGACGGCAAGGGCGAGCTCCCGGGGGGACGCACCCCGGGATAGCACCATCGGGCCGGGGCCGCCTGGCCGATCGCCGATTTAGTTGAGATTCAAACGACGTAGGCGGAGCCGGAGGAGCAAACCTGTGGCATGCAAGCCAGGCGAACGCCATCCTCGCCCGTAGCCGCGAATGACTCGCCGCACCCTTCTCGCGTTTCAAGACGGCCTGCTCAGCCGTCTGGGCAATAGGCCCGACGCCCGAGGGACGCTGCTCACGGCGATGATGCACCGCGACGCGCAGGAGACCACTTCCTATTGGCTGCAGCTCGTCGTCTCGATCGGAATCGCAACGCTCGGGCTCGTCGTCGATAGCACCGCAGTCATCATCGGGGCGATGCTCGTCGCGCCGCTGATGGGGCCGATCGTCGGCCTCGCCATGGGGCTCGCGGCGGGGTCGCCGTTCTTGGTGCTCCGCTCGGCGGCGCGCGTAGGGGCGAGCGTGGTGGTTACCGTCGGCGGGGCAGCCGCCATTACGCTGCTGCTTCCGTTTCACGAGCTCAATAACGAAATCGCCGCCAGGACCTCGCCCACCGTGCTCGATCTCGTTACGGCGGCGTTTTGCGCCTTGGCGGGCGTCTATGCGTCGCTTCGACCCGGCTCGGATACGGCCGCGACTGCCGCGGGGACGTCGATCGGCATCTCTCTGGTGCCGCCGCTCTGCGCGAGCGGTTACGGCATGGGCACCGCCGCGGGCCCGATTGCGGGCGGCGCGGCGCTCCTTTTTCTCACGAATCTGGTCGCCATCATCGTCGTCGGCACGATCGCCTTCGTCGCCGTCGGGTTCAATCGCGCGGGTGCCGCGGCGATCGAACGCGACGAGCTCGCAGGGAGCTCGGGAACGCTCGTTACGGCTGCGCTCGCGCGGCGCCTCGCAGGGTTGTTCGAGTCCCGGTTCGGCCCCGTCCTGCGCTTTCTGATGCCGTTCGCGTTGCTCGGCGTGGTCTACGTTCCCTTACGCAAGGCGCTCGATGAAGTCGTCTGGCACGCGCGCGCACGATCCGTCGTGCAGGCGGCGATCGCGAAGGAGCACCTTCGGATCGTCGATACGCGCGTCCGGATCGAGCACCACGAGGTCGACGTCGTGTTGGTCGTCCTCGGAGACACGCAGACGGCCGCGGGCGCGCGTCGGCGCTTGCAACCGGAGATCGAGCGTGGTTGTGGCGTCGCACCGCGCCTGGAAATCTACGCGGTGCCCGACGCGGCCGCCTTCGCCGGGCTCGAATCGACGCTGCTCAAGCCGGCACCCGCCGCGGCAGCGCCGCCGCCGCCCGCTCCCGACGAGGAGCTCGACGACGTGCGGAAGCGGTTGGAGCGTGAGTTGCGTGCCGTCTGGCCGACGGACACGGCCGGCGCCCCTCTCGCCGTGGATCTCGGCGTCACGGAGAACGGACCGTTGCCCGTTCGCGTGGTCCACCTCGGCGCCCCGCTCGAGGCCGACGGAATAGAGGCGGTGCGGCGCTCGCTCGAACAGCGGCTCGGCCGCAAAACGGCTCTCAGCGACGTGGCAGTCGCGTCCGGCCCTCTTCGCCCGGGGGATGCTCCGCTCGCGTTTCTCGCAACCGTGATCCGGGGGGTCGAAGCAACCCGAGGGCTCGCGCGCGTGAGCGTTTGCGGGACGCGCCCGCCCGAGCAAGAGCCCGGCACGGATGCCGCTCAGCTGTCGGGCGCGCTCGTCGCCGAGCTCGCTCGCCATCCCCGGGTCGAGCTCGCGCTCGGGGACGGCTGGAGCCTCGGGTTCGTCGACGGCGTCTGCCCGCAGGCGGCCCCCGACGCGGGTGCGCCGGTGGAACCCGCGCCGTCGGCGAGCACACGCGCCGTCAAGCCGTGAAGCGCCGCGCCAGACGCTCGAGCGTGAGACCCTGCACCAAAATCGAAAAGCCAACGACAAAGTACGTCATCGTCACGAGCAGGCCCTTGGACGGGAGGTTTCCGAGTGAAAGAGCCAAAGCTACCGAAATGCCGCCGCGGAGACCTGCCCAGGTGAGCAAGCGGATGCTACCGCGGGCCCACGAGCCTCGATGCGCGAGGGCACGCACCGCGAGCGCGACGCTGAGCCAGCGCGCGAGGAGCACGATGGGGATCGCGCACGTTCCGGCCGTGACCGTGGTGCGCGTGAGGGTCAGCCGCATGAACTCGAGTCCGACGAGAACGAACAGGACGGCGTTGAGTACTTCGTCGACGAGGCCCCAGAATTTGTCGAGGTGATCACGGGTGACGTCGGACATGCCCTGCTCTCTTCCCTGGTTTCCGGTCACGAGCCCCGCGACTACCGCCGCAATGGGCGCCGACACGTGCAAACGTTCGGCGAGCGCGTATCCGCCGAGGACGAGCGCCAAGGTGAGCAAGAGCTCCGTCTGATAGTGGTCGATGCTGCGGAGCAGCCGAAAGACGCAATAGCCCGCAACGAGGCCGAAAAGTGCTCCGCCGACTGCCTCGCGCGAGAAAAGGCCCAGCACTGACCGCACGCTGGGCTTGCCGCTCTCGACGACGCCGAGGACGGTGGTGAACACGACCACTCCGACGCCGTCGTTGAACAAGGACTCGCCGCCGATCTGGATTTCCAAGCGCCGCGGGACGCGTGCCTGTTTCAGGATCGCCATCACGGCGATGGGATCCGTCGGTGAGATGATCGCGCCGAACAACAAGCATTCGCCAGCCGAGAGCGGCAAGCCGACGTAAGGCAAGACCAGGTAAGCGAGGCCGGCGACGCACACGGTCGACAGCAGCGTCCCGACGAGCGCGAGCAGACCGACGCTGAGCCACTCTTCCTTGAGGTCCGATAGGCGAACGTGGAGCGCGCCGGCGAAGAGCAGAGCCCCCAGCATGCCGTGCAAGAGCGTCTGGTCGAGCTCGATGCGGTCGAGCAGCGCCTGCAGCGGGGCGGCGTCCATCCATCCGAGCTTCGCCGCCGTGAGCAGACCGGCCGACAAGCATAGACTGAGCGCCATCAGCGCGATCGACGCCGGCTGGTGCAACCAACGGTGGTTCACGTACCCGAGCGCCGCGGTGAGCGAGATCACGACGGCGAGGATTTCGAACGCGGACATGACCTGCGGAACGTAACAGGTTCCGCAACGCGCATGCTCGACGCGAGCGGTCGCGAATAACTCGCGCTGCAAGATTCGCTCGACGCGTCAGCGTTTCGAGTCCTGGACACTAGCCTTGAAAAGCGGCGCCGAGCCAGCCGCAGAGCCCGCCGCCGAGCACGAGCCAGGTTGCGTTCAGCTTGAAGCGCACGAGCAGGACGGCTGCAACGACCAGGAGAGCCGCCGTGGGCACGTCCACGACGGCGGCACGCGCGAGCTGAAACGTGACGACGAGCATCAGCGCCAGCGACGCGACGTTGACCCCATCGAGGAAGCTGCCGGCAAGCGGCGAGGCGCGGAGCCGCGGAACGAGCGGACCGCTCAGCGCCACGAAGATGAATGCAGGCAGAAAGATGCCCGCCGTGGCCAGCAGTGCGCCCCTAGGACCCGCGAGCACGTAGCCGATGAACGTCGCCGTCGTGAAGACCGGGCCCGGCGTGACTTGTCCTACCGCGATCGCATCGACGAGCTGTCCCTCCGTAAGCCAGCCTCGATGTTGAACCAGCTCGTCGCGGAGAAACGCGAGCAGCACGTAGCCGCTGCCGAAGAGCACGGACCCGACCTTGAGGAACACCCAAAACAGGCCCGGAAAGGTCACCGCGGTTGCGGTGGTCGCGGCGGCCGTCAGGGGAATCGCAGGCGCGAGCATCGGCAGCTGACTCTCGACCGCTTTCCGCTGCGTCGCGCGCGTTGCTAGGATTGCCGCAGCGCCCGCGCCGAACAGGACGACGAGCTCGTTGACGCCGACGGCCGCGGACACCGCCGCCGCGCCGCCAAGCACTCGCAGCGGCACCGTTCGGGCAGCCTTGGGCGCGAGGCGCCAGATGGCTTGCACGACGACGGCGAGAATCACTGGCTTGATCCCGTAGAAGAGCCACACGGCGGCGGGCACGGACGCATAACGCACGTACGCCCACCCGAACGCCGCCGTGATCAGCGTCGCTGGGACGATGAAGGAGGTGCCTGCGACGACCAGGCCGGCCCAACCGCGCCGAGCCCAGCCGACGTGAATCGCCATCTCCGTCGAGTTCGGACCTGGAATCAGATTCGTCGCGCCGAGTAAATCGAGGAAGCGCTCTTCGGTCAGCCAGCGCCGTCGTCGCACGACCTCGTCCTCCATCATCGCGATGTGGACGGCAGGGCCGCCGAATGCGGTTCCGCCGAGCCGCAGGAAGAGGAGACAGAGCTCACGTAGCGTCGTGGGCCGCTCCGCGAGCGCGTCGGCCTCGAGCTCCGCGCTCACGGCGTGAACTTTGCGAGGTCGTCGATGCCGAGCGCCGTCTCGATGCGCGCGACCTCCGCCACGGCGTTCTCGAAGCCGTGCTCACCCAAGCGTGCGTGCTCGTCGTCCTCGAACTTTTCGCCGAGCTCGCGGTAGGCGTCGCGGCCGATGAGCTCGCGGAAGGTCGGGAAGACGACGGTGTCTTCGCGGGCGGCGTGCGGGCGGTACATGCGCTCGAAAGCACGAAAGAGCGGGACGAGCGCCGGCGCATTCGTCCCCGACGAAGCAATCCGCGTAATCTCGTCGGTCACGTCGCGCCCGCGTTGGTGCTGGCGCCTCAACGTTGCGACGAGCTCGACCTCACGCTGTGCCGATTCGAGCCGAGGGAAGATGAACTGTTCCTCGTTCTTCTCGTGATAGTCCTCGACGAAATGCCGGATGAGCCCGGCTGCGCTCGTGACGAGCGCGAGCTCGAGCCCTTCGTTCTTCTCGAGGCGTGTCGCTGCTGAGTCGTAGATGAGCAGAATGCGCTCGAGCACCCCGTGCTCCTGCATCAAGTCCTCGCCGGGGGTGACCTCGGCTTCGGATTTATCGTCGTCTTTCGCTGGCGTGTTGGTCGCGGCCTTCGACGACGAAGCGCAACCGACGAGAACGAGACCAGCGGCGGAAACGGACGACTGGAGAAAGCTTCTGCGCGCGTCGGTTTGGTGTTTCGTGGCTTTCATCGGGATCTCCTTGGCTTCGACGAGGGATGACGGGTCGGTTGCGACGCTCTGATGCGTCGAGAGCCGGGGTGGTCTCGGCTCGCTTCCGAGCACGACCTCCCGGAAGAGCTCGCTCACGTCCGAGACGCCGCGTGGTGAAGGATGTGGATCTTCCAAAGCCCCGAGGCTTATCTCGCGGTCGGCGGCCGGCAAGCGAGGCACGGCTCCCCGTGTCAATAGTGCAGACGAAGCTGCAACGTCGCATTTCCGTGCAGCCGGAACTTGGCGTCGCTCCAGCTCGGTGGGCCTATGAGCGGGCGCTTGTTGTTGGAGACGCCAACGCCTTCGCTCGGGATGCCGAGGAAGTTGGTATCGAGCTTGCCGTTGGCGTTCTCATCGTGAAATACGGCGACCGCATAGGTCCCTGAAGCGAGTTGCGGGAAGGCGCAGGTCGCCGTCGTCCCGGGGATTGGAACGCGAGCCTGCGCTCGATACGTCGCTTTGGCCGGGAACCCCTCCGGTCCGGCAAACAGCCGACAGACGAGCGCTCCGCGAGTGCTCCGGAAGGTCGAGACATTGACGGTCAACGTGCTCGTCGCGCCAGCGCGCGTGTGCGAGCTCGAACCGAGCGCGACCAGCATCCATCCGAAAAATGCGCCGGTTTTCATGGCTTTTTCCCGTGAGCAGAAGTTGCTCGGTGGTTCGGGCTCGGGGACGCCAGGCCGAGCGTGAGCTCGATGGCGGGGCCTAGAAGCGCGGCGACCTCTTCGACGGGCGCAGAAGCAAGCGGCTCGACACGAACGATGTAGCGCGTGAGGAAGAGCCCTGTCACCTGAGCGCCGAGCAACTGGGCCCGCAGTTTCGCATTCGACGAGCCGAGCGCTCGCGCGGCCTCGTCGGTGAGCGAGCCGCCGAGGAGCATCCGCAGCTTCGGGAGCTGCTTCGCGTCAGTCACCGCAGTGCGCAGGATCGCGGCGACGCTCTGCTCGTTCTCGACGAAAACTCGCTCGAGGTAGTAGCGTACGAGCCTCTTGCCGAGGCCGGGGCTCGCGTCGCGTAGCAATTCGCCGAGTCCGTCGGCGATGGCCGGCAGATCGATCGCGTTCTCGAAGAGTTTCTCCTTCGAGCCGAAGAAGTAGCTCACGAGGGCCACGTCCACGCGTGCGCGCGCTGCCACCGCCCTGAGCGTCGTGCCCTGAAAGCCCTTCTTGGCGAACAGTCCGCGAGCGGCACGCAGGACGGCCGCGCGCGTCTCGTTCGTCGAGCCGGTTCGCCGACCGCGCGCCTTCATGACCGTCGCGACCCCGGGTTCGCCTCGCGCGTTCGAGGATTGAGCTCGGCGAAGGTGGCCGCAACGACGGCGAGGAAGGAAACATCGACTAGTCCGACGCGGAGCGACGTCCAGAACACGAACCGGTCGAGCAAATTCGCGAGTGCGGTTGCATCGCTTCCGCTCCTGCCGACCGTCCACATCAAGGGAGCGGCTCGGGTCGTTGCGAGCAACACGACCAGCGAGCAAACGCTCGATACGGCGAGGGCGGTTCGGGTCGCACGCGAAGCCCGTGACCGCCAGGCGACGACGCAAGCTGCCCCCGTGAGCACGAACCCCCCGATGCCGTAAACCGAATAGAACGCGATGCCGCGCGGCGAAAGGTCCGTGGCTCGAGAGAACGCGGCGAACGCAACGGGCCCCACCGCGAAGCGTGCCGGCAAGTCGATGAGCACCCGGAACGTTCCCGCTCCCGCGCGCAAACCTTCGACGAGCGTGGTCGCGGCGAGCAGTCCGAGCAGCGCCCTCGGTGTCCGAGAATTCATCAGCCGATGAATTATGGGACGAGGTGGACCGGTGGTCAAGCGTCGAGGCGGGCAGGCTAGGCGGAAGCTCGGTCCGTCCCCGCCACAGGGCGCGGAGTGGCGAAACGGAACGCTCTCGCGCGGCGGAAAGGGCAACGTGCCGCGAACTTCTCAGCCGGGCTAGGGTTGGCTGCGAGGCTTCGATGAGCTCACGCAAACCACACTCGATCCTGCACTTCACCGAGATGGCCGCCGTACTGGGGCTTTTGGCCGTGACCAAGCCCGCCCTCGCGCTCCAGCCGCTGACTGCTTTCGTGTCCGCTGCTCGGACGGGCAATGCAGACGAGCGCGTCGCGACACTCACGGCGGTGCAGCAAGACGCGGATGCGTTGGTCTCTCTCGGTCGCACACTCCCCGCGGCCAGCGCCCGCTTCGTCTACACGCGCAATCAGTTCGAGGCCAAGATCGACCCGTCGCAATTCGCGCCGGCCGGGTTACCGACGGCTCTCACGACGAAGCCGCTCGTCATCCAGCCGAGAAATCAGCTCGATGCGTATTTTCAGCTCGACGTACCGGTGGTCGACGCCGCTGGCTGGACGCGCACGGCTGCGGCCCGCGCGAACGTGCGCGCGGCGGAGCACAGCGCGCGGGCGACGCTGCTCGACGTGCAGAAGCAGATCGCGAATAGCTACTACCAGCTCGTCGGTGCTGGCGCGTTACAGCGTGCGGCCGTCCGGACACTCGAAGCGGCTCGACAGAACCTGGCGTTGACGGAGGAGCGTGAGACGGGCGGCGTCGCCACCCCGCTCGAAGTCGAGCGCGCGACCGCCGAGATCGCGCACGCCGAGCGCAGCATTTCGGACGCCGAGCTCAGCGCCGAGCTAGCGCGCCGCGCGCTCCGAACGCTTTCGGGACTCACGCCCGAGGGCGACGCGCCTGAAGTCATGGACGATTTGCACGACGAGGCGCCGCTCGAGCGCTTCGAGGGCGTGGGGGTGAGCTCCGTCCCAGCCGTGCGTACTGCGTCGAGCCAGCGCGAAGGCGCGGAAGATCGCGCGCTCGCGGCGAAGCTCGCGTTCGTGCCCACGGTGAGCGCATCGGCGCAGGAGCACCTGACGAACGCGAGTGGCTTTTTCGGACATAGCGCGATCTGGATCGCGTCGGCGACGGCCAATTGGCGCATCGATCTCACGACGCTCGGGACCATGCGCTCGGAAGAAGCGGGCGCCGAAATCGCGCGCGTCAAGGAGCAGGCCGCCCGCCAGCTCGCGCTCGATCGCATCCATGAATCCTGGTTTCGCGTCCACAACGGCATCGCAAAGAGCCGCGCGGCTCGTGCCGAAGCGAGCGCTGCCAATGCAGCCGTAGGTCGCGCACGCGAGCGCTATCAGGCGGGCGCCGGCACTCAGCTGGAGCTGGTTCAAGCGGAGCGCGATGCCTTCAGCGCGGAAGTAGCGCGCATCCAGGCCGATGCCGAGCTCGTCTATTCCCGTGCCGCGCTACGCTTGGACGCCGGGCAGAGCCTTACGACGGAAGAAACCCGATGAATTCCGAGCGACCCGACGCTCAGGCTCCCAATCCCGTCGCGCGCGCCGAAGCGCCGCCTTCGCGCTTGCGGGCGCGCAAGCCCGCGCGACGCCGTTGGATACGGTGGCTCACGCGGTTCCTGGTGCTCGCTGCGCTCGCCACCGCAGTCTGGTTCGCCCGGCGCTCGCTGAAACCGAAGCCGCTCGCGGTCGACGTCGCCGTCGTCGAGCGCGGGACGGTGCGTGACGAGGTATCGTCGGCTTCGGCGGGTGAGGTCATGCCCGCTCAGAAGGCCACGGTGCGTGCGGAGATTTCCGCGCGGATCGTGAGCGTCAACCATCGGCGAGGGGATCGCGTCAAGCGCGGCGATGCCGTCGTCACGCTCGACACACGAGATCTGGACGCGAGGCTCAAAGAAGCGCTCGCCACCATCGCGTCGCAGCGGGCTGCGGTGGCGCAGTCAGAGGCGCGAGCGGAGGCGTCGAAAGCGACCGCCGAGCGCGAACAGCGACTTGCGGACCGCGGCGCGGAGCCGGTCAAAGCCGCCGAGGATGCTGCGGCGCAGGCGAGGGAGGCGGAGGCCGCGCTCGCCACGGCGAAGGCCGCCGTCGAGCAAAGCCAAGCGGCGTACCAGGTCACGAAGGTCGCGCGGACCAACGCGGTCCTGACCGCGCCGTTCGACGGGCTGCTTTCCGACGTCTTCGTCGAGGTCGGCGACCAAACCGTCCCGGCCTCGAACGTCTTCGAGATCATCGACGACTCGCGCCTTCACGTGGAAGCGACGTTCGACGAGGCGGACATTGCGCGCATCAAGCTCGGACAGTCCGCGATGTTGCGGCTCGATGCTTTACCGGACCACCCGCTCGCGGGCGTCGTCTCGAAGCTCGATCCGACGGTACGTACGGACGCCAAGGGAGCCCGCACCCTGCGCATCGAAGTCGAGGTCACGGATCTGCCCGGCGCCGTCGCGGCGGGCGTGCGGCCCGGTATGTCGGCGAACGTCGACGTGCGGGTCGCCGAAAAGACGGACGTGCTGAGCCTGCCCACGTCCGTGATCATCGGCCGCGGGACGAAGCGGTCGGTTGATCTGATCGAGAACGGCGTGATCGAGGAGCGACCGATTCAAGTCGGTATTTCGAGCTGGGAGCGTACGGAGATCGCGGCGGGTCTCCACGCCGGCGATCGCGTCGTGGCGTCGTTGAACGTGAAGGGTCTGGGAGAGGGCGTCCGCGTCGAGCCCAAGGGGGCGGCCCGACGATGAGCGCGCCGAACGGAGCCGCACCGTCGGCGCCACCGGTCATCGACGCTCGTGAACTCGAGCGCGATTTCCAGATGGGTGACACGACCGTGCATGCCCTCCGAGGCGTGAGTTTTCGGCTCGACCCCGGCGAATACGCGGCGATCATCGGTCCCTCGGGCTCCGGCAAGTCTACGTTGATGAACCTCATCGGCTGCCTCGATAGCCCGACCTCCGGTCGCTACTACCTCGACGGCGAGGAGGTCTCGGAGCTCGACGACAACGCGCTCTCTCACGTGCGAAACGAGAAAATCGGCTTCGTCTTTCAGAGCTTCAATCTGCTTCCACGCGCGACGGCGCTCGACAACGTCGCGCTCCCGCTCGTGTACGCGGGTGTCGGCCGTCGTGATCGGCGAGAGCTAGCGCACGCGGCCCTCGCGAAGGTCGAGCTCGGCGATCGCGCGCACCATCGTCCCGATCAGCTTTCCGGCGGCCAGCGGCAGCGCGTCGCCATCGCGCGCGCGCTCGTCAACGAGCCGAAGCTCTTCCTCGCCGACGAACCCACCGGCGCGCTCGACCAACGCACCGGCCTCGAAATCATCAAGCTGCTCGAACGGCTGAACGCCGAAGGCATGACGATCGTCGTCGTGACTCACGACGGTCAGATTGCGGCCCGCGCGCGGCGCCAAATCCGCATCGTCGACGGGGAAATCGTCGAGAACGAGGTCGCTCCATGAACCTGGTCGAGCTCTTCTTGACCGCGCTCGACACGATCCGCGCGGCCAAGCTCAGAGCATTCCTCACGACTCTCGGCGTGGTGATCGGGGTGCTCGCGGTCATTTTGCTGGTCGGGCTCGGCGAGGGCGTGCGCGCGTACATCGGCGACACGTTCGCGTCGCTCGGCTCCAACGTAATCCAGATCGCTCCCGGCAAGCGGGACACGAAGGGCGGCGTGCAACCGCCCATGTCCGGCGTTGCGCACAAGCTCACGCCCGAGGACGAACAAGACATCGAGCGTCGCGTCTACACGCTCGACGGTGTGAGCGGCATCGTGCAGGGCGCCGGCACCTTGCGCTACGAGAATCGCCGGCGCGACTCGATGGCATTCGGCGTCGGCGAACGCTTCGGCGACATGCGTAACATGCACGTCGACTCCGGTCGCTTCTTCACCGCGGAAGATCTCGACGCTCACCGGCGCTACGCCATCATCGGTCGCGTGATCCAGGACGAGCTCTTCGGGGACGTGAATCCGCTGGGAAAAACACTCAAAATAAACACGACCGAATTTCGCGTCATCGGCATCCTCGAGCACAAAGGTCAATCGCTCGGCTTCGACATGGACGACCTCGTCCTCATCCCGAGCACCACCGCCCTCGATCTGTACTCACTCGACGGTTACACGAGCATCATGGTGCGGGCACGCGACAAGGCGAACACCCAGGCCTCCATCGAAGACGTCACCGACGTGCTCAAGCGCCGCCACAACGGCCAAGTCGATTTCACGGTCGTCTCCCAAGACGACCTCCTTGCCACCGTGAATTCGATCATGTCGATGATGACGGGCGTCCTACTCGCGATCGCGTCGATCGCGCTCGTCGTCGGCGGCATCGGTATAGCGAACATCATGCTCGTCTCCGTGCGCGAACGCACGCGCGAGATCGGCGTGCGCCGCGCCGTCGGGGCGACCAAGAACACCATCTTGTTCCAGTTCCTCGTCGAGGCGGTGGTGATCGCCACGCTCGGCGGTCTCATCGGCCTCGGCCTCGGCGCGGTCATCATCGCGGTCGCCCGGGTCGCGGTGCCAGGCCTACCCGTGCAGCTTTCCCCCTGGATCGTGTTCACGGCCCTCGGGTTTTCAGGACTCGTCGGCGTGCTTTCGGGCGTGATGCCAGCGCGTAGCGCCGCGAAGCTCGATCCGGTCGAAGCGCTTCGCTACGAATGACGTATCGGCTTCCGCGAGCCGCGCATTCTGATCCATGGGAGCCCGAGGGCCCCTCGAGCAACTGAACTGTATGTTGACGCGCACTTCGAAGCAGCCGTGGCCACCCTCGCCGTGGGGCCATTCCGCACGCGTTGCCCGTTTCGTGCTCGGCGCCGGGCTCACCTGGGGATGTGGCTCGTCGAATCATACCGGCGGCGAGAGCTCGACCGGTGGCCACGACAATGGAAATTTATCGGGCGCCGCGGGTTCGGTCGTCGCCGGACGTGGGGGAGAGGGCGATGCTTCCGGGGGCGGTTCGAGGAGTCCGACCGGCGGCGTACAGGCTGGCGGCGCGACCGCGGCGGGCGGAGGAAGCGGCGTCTCGGGAACGGGTGGAAGCGCCGCTGGTAAGCGTGGCGGAAGCAGCGCAGGTGGCGAAGGCAATACCGTTGGCGGCGGCGGAAACGCGAACGCCGGCATGGGCGGAACTACAGCCGGCGCGGCCGGTGGGAACGCAGGCTCGGGCGCTGGTGGCACGCTGGAAACGGGGCGCGTCCGCACCATCCTGCATTTCGATGGCGGCTGGGCGTTCCATTACGGCGACGCGTCCGGGGCGGACGGAGCGGCCTTCGCCGACTCGGGCTGGCGGCAGCTCAGCGTCCCGCATGATTGGGCGATCGAAGGACCGAACCCTCCCGATAATCCCTTCTCTTCGAGCGCGGCCACGACCGGCCGCGGCGGCTACCTGCCTTCAGGCGTCGCATGGTACCGAAAGCATTTCACGTTGGGCGACGTGCCGGCGGAGAACAAGGTCTTCATCGAGTTCGACGGCGTGATGGGCAACAGCACCGTCTACGTGAACGGTCAGAAGATCGGCAACCATCCGTTCGGATACGTGAGCTTTCGCTACGACATCAGCGCCGCGGTGAAGTTCGGCGCGATGGACAACGTGATCGCGGTCAAGACGGACACGACGACGCAACCTGCCTCCCGCTATTATGCAGGCGCCGGCATCTATCGGCACGTTCGGCTCATCGCGACGAGCACCGTTCACGTCGAGCAGTACGCGACGTTCGTGACTACGCCTGCGCCGACAACGACGAGCGCCACCGTTCACGTAACGACGACGGTCTCGAACGCCGGCTCGGCTTCGGCAAGCGCGAGCATCGAGGGGGTCGTGAGCGATCCGAGCGGCACGGCCCTGGCGCCTGTGACGACGGCGGCGCAGAACATTGCGCCGGGATCCTCCGCTGATTTTACGTTCGACGTGGCGGTGGATAAACCAAAGCTGTGGGATTTGGCGAACCCGAACATGTACGGCCTCTTGACGAAGGTCAACGTCGGCGGCGCAGTCGTGGACGACGACGTCACCTCGTTCGGTATCCGCGAGCTCAAGTTCGACGGCGGCATGACTCTGAACGGCAAGAGCGTGAAGTTCCAGGGCGTCTGCCTGCATCAGGACTATCACGCGCTCGGGCTCGCCGCTCCCCAACGAGCGATGCAGCGCCGGCTCGCCCAGCTGAAGAGCTACGGCGTCAACGCCGTACGCACCGCGCACGATCCGCCCAGTCCCGATTTCCTCGAGCTCACCGATCGCATGGGAATGCTCGTCCTCGACGAGTTCACCGACGTCTGGGTTTCTCACAAGTATAGCGACGTCGGTGATTACTCCGCGTACTTCAACAAAGCAGCGACGGCGCCCACCGGCATGCCGCTCGTGCCCGAGGTCGCCGGGGTGACGAACGCCGGCGCGACGTGGTGGCAAGTCGATTTCACCGGCTGGATCACGCGCGATCGCAACCACCCGAGCGTGGCGCTCTACAGCGTGGGGAACGAGATTCGAGACTCCCTGTCGACGCGCACGCCCATTTTGACCAAAATGGTCGCGATGAGCCACGCGCTCGATCCGTCGCGTAGCGATACGCAAGCGCTCTTTCAGCCGGACACCAACGGCGATATCGGCTCGGCCACGAACGACCTGCTCGACGTCTGGGGTGACAATTACCATGTGGACAGCGCGCTCACCGCGATGGTGAACGCGCCGACCAAGTCGGGCTTGCTCACCGAGATCGGCACGGAGACGAGCACCTGGGCGACGGTGAAGTCGAACGCGGCGTTGACGGGCCTCTTCATGTGGACGGGCGTCGACTACCTCGGCGAGGCGGACGCTGCGTGGCCGACCGTCGGGTCCACCGCCGGCATTCTGGACGAAATGGGGACACCCAAGTCACTTGCCTTCAGCTGGCAAAGCACGTGGAGCGCGCCAAAGACGACGTTCAGCACGGGCGCGACGGCGGGCAAGGTCGTGCTCACGGCCGATCACTCGACGATCACGACCGATTGGAACGACGTCGCTTACGTTCGCGCCGCGGTGCCGGATGCGACGGCAGCGGTAACCTTCGAGGTCGACGGTCCAGGCACCCTTGTCGCGGTCGACAGCGCGAGCATGACGCAAGAGACCTTCCGCGGGAACACGCGCAACGCGTCCGGCAACCTGGCGTACGCCGTCGTTCGAGCGACTGGACCCGGCAGCATCACGGTGACGGCTCAGTCACCCGGGTTGAGCGATGGGAGCGTCGCGGTCGAGGCAACGGCCGGCTCGTTCGTTCCGTGTTCTGGGACCTGTGATTAGCGGGTTGAGATACCAGTTGCGTGTCATTGCGCCGTTCATGCTCGCGGCCGCCATTGGCTGCGGGTCTGAAAGAGCACCGCTCACGCATTCGATGACCGGCGTCGGTGGCGCGGCGGGCGCGAATGCCCATGGCCCCGGAGCTCCGGACACGACCGGCGGAAGCCCGCAGGGCGGCTCCGAAGTCCCCGGGATGACGGGGGGCATCGGCGGAAGCTCGGGCAGCACGAACTCGCTCGGTGGTGCGACAGGAACGAGCGGGAGTGGCGGAGGCGGCATCGGCAAGGGCGGAATCGGCGCCTCCGCGGGTGGCATAGCCGGCGCGGCCGCGTCGCTCGGCGGTGCCGGCGCAGGTGCGACCGGGGGCGTTGCTGGTGGAGGTGGCGCTACGATCGCGGATTTGCCCTTGAAGGGCGAGATCCTCGCTGCCATGCGCCGGGCTAACGACTACTTCATGGCGAAGTGGCCGGACCCGGGGGAGGCCATCGTCACCGACCAGACGCGGCCGAGCAACATCTGGACACGCGCCGTGTACTACGAAGGGCTGATGGCGCTCGACGCCGTCGACCACGACGCGGACCTCGTCGACTACGCCGTGCGCTGGGGCGAAAGTCATGCTTGGGGTCTGCGCAACGGTCCTTCGACGCGCAGCGCCGATGATCAATGCGCCGGGCAAACCTACATCGAGCTCTACCGTATGAACCCGGAGCCCCAGCGCATCGCCGATATCGGGTCGAGCCTCGACGCCATGGTCGCAAGCTCGGGAGTCGCCGATTGGACCTGGATTGACGCCATTCAAATGGCGATGCCGGCGTTCGCGAAGCTCGGTGCGCTGCGCGCGGACGGAAAATACTTCGACAAGGCCTACGCGCTCTACGCGAACACGAAGAACGCCCAGGGCGCGAGCGGCCTGTACGACGAGACCGACCACCTCTGGTGGCGTGACGGCGACTTCGACCCGCCCTATGCGGAACCGAACGGGCAGGACTGCTTCTGGTCGCGGGGCAACGGCTGGGTCTATGCGGCCCTCGTGCGCGTGCTCGACGCCATTCCCACGGACGAGCCGCACCGCACCGAATACGTCGCTGACTTTCGCGCCATGTCCGACGCGCTCGCGGCCGTGCAGCGCAGCGACGGCTTCTGGAACGTGAACCTCCACGATCCTACGCACTTCGGCGGCAAGGAGCTCACCGGGACGGCGCTCTTCACCTACGGCATGGCATGGGGAGTACGCCAGGGGATCCTCGACGCCGGGTCGTTCGCTCCGAAAGCCGCGCTTGCGTGGAAGGCGATGGTCGCCGACGCGCTGCGCCCGGACGGCTCGCTCGGCTACGTCCAGGGCTCGGGCAAGCAGCCGTCGGACGGCCAACCCGTCACGTACGACAGCGTGCCGGACTTCGAGGACTTCGGGCTCGGTTGCTTCTTGCTCGCCGGAAGCGAGAGCGTGAAGCTCGCGCCACCGTGAATCAAAGCGCCGGCGCTCTCGGCGCACGCCGCGAGCGACGACGCGCAGAGCGCACGAGGCCCAGAAGCCCAAGTGCGCTCGCCGCAAGCCACGCGGCCGGCATGCGCGGCGTGGAGCGGGAGGGCACCGTGCACGCGCAACCGCTCGCGGTGGAGGCATCGCTCGTCGGCCCGAGGGCGTCGCGTCCCGCTGAGTCGCCGTTCCCGCTAGCGGCAGCGGTGCCTCTACCCGACGCGCCTCCCACACTCGTCGTCGCCGTGCCGCCCATACTCATGCCCGGTGTACCGCCGCTGCCGGTGCTCGTCCCACCCGTCATGCCCGCGGCCCCCGCGCTCGCCACGTCACCTGCGCCACCGCCTTGCGTTCCGGCGCCGCCGTTCGTGCCCGCGCTCGCCCCACCCGCCCCCTGCGCCGCACCTCCACTACCTCCCGGACTGCCGCTGCCCGCTGCGCCTCTACCGGCCGTGCCGGCGGTGCCTCCTGCGCCCATCCTTCCCGCCATCCCGGTCGTTCCCGCCATACCCCCCGTCCCGCCGGTCGCGGTCGCACCGTACTCGTAAGCACCGAGATCGGGAGCCGCACCCACGTACGGGAGCATCACGTCGACGCCGCGGTCGATGAGCACACCGCCGGCTTTGGGCTTCAGAAAGTCGATGTTCGGAAGGCTGCCGTCCGGCTGGCGCGGGCCCGTGGCGCCGGTATCGCTCGTGCTCAGGAAGGCATTCGTCTCGCTCACGTCGAGATCCCAGGTGTTGTTCATCGTGTCGACTCCGCTCATGTTGCTGTTCTTGTTCGGGAAGCCGACGTTGTTCCGCATGCGATGCACCTTGTCACCCGTGAGCGTGATCGTCTGACTGCTATCGCCGGGCGGGCTTGCGAGCATGTTGTACTGCGTCCCGTTCATGTAGGACGTGTTGTTGAGCCAGGTGTTTCCGCCGGAGGAGTGGTTCGCGTAAAAGCCGCTTGCCTTGTTCTTCCACGCGACGTCATTGTGAACGACGTGACGGATCCCGGTCTGGCTGCTGCCGACCTTGAAGCCGTTGCCGTTGCCGTCCGCCGGGCTCGTGGAGCCGCCGTTCGCGTACCCGTTCTGAAACGCCCATGATTCTTCGATCGTGACGGGAACCTCCTGCGAAATCAGGTCGTAACCGTCGTCGGAGTCCAGCCAGGCGCGACAGCCCCGGATGATCGTGCTCGGGCCCGTCGTTTGGTAGTGAACCCCGAAACCGTCGCCGTTTTGCCCGTCGCCCTGACTGCCGTCCTTGTCGTAGTTGTCGTGCGAATCGCAGTTGAGGATGAGGTTGCCGCCCGTGCCGGTGTCGATGAAGAGGCCCGGGCCGAAGCCGCCGTGAATGTCGAGGAGCTCGTAGGTGTTGTTGCTCCCGCCGTTGCTACGCAGGGTAGAGATCGAATGGTCGCCGCTCGCACCGACCGGCGCACCGATGATCTCGAAGCCCTTGAGGTGGAGATAGCTGCCGGTCACGAGGAGGCACGGGGTATCCGCGGCGCGGTTCGTGGTTTGGTAGTGCGAGCAATCGAGGACGGCGTGCTCCCCCTCGTAGACGAAGAAGCGAATGCGTTGGTCGTCGGACGTGCCGCTTTTGGAGAGCTTTGTCTGCGCGGTGACGGGGTAGGTGCCCGCTCGGAAGTACACGGTGTCTCCTGCGGCGGCCGTGCTCGCAGCTTTCGAGAGGCTCGCCCAAGGGGCCGCGACCGTTCCGGCGCCCGAATCACTACCCGAGGGTGCGACGTAATAGTCCGTCGCGCTCGCGCCTCGCGCCAAGCTGAACGCCGCGCTTGCGGCCAATACCGCGCAAACGTTCGCGCCGGTCGCGCGAAAGGTCCTGCGCACCGCGATCTTCCCGTCTTTCGGGGGCTTCGTTTTCATGCTGGTCCTTCTGCTCTCTCAAAGCTGCCACGAGCTCGGGGCCATGACGGGCAACCTCTCCGGACCTGGTTGCTTTCCGCCGTCATTTCCCGTCTCGAAACTCGCTCCATTCGGCCGGCGAGCTACGGCTGCCGCCCGCGCTCGCCGCTTCACGTACGCGCTCGGAGCGCGCGCGACCGGGCGCGGGATTCGGCAGCGCGGCGAGGCGCGCGAGCACGGGGTCGTCGGCAGTCACGGGCGGGTCCTGTGCGTGGAAGCGACGGGGGGCAGGCGCCTGGGCAGCGAGAGCGCCTCGGGATCTGCCGAGCCTTTCACGTCAGCAGGATAACGCGCGAACCGGCTCGGCGTGACAGCCCGTCACGCTCTTGCCCGTCGTGCGTTATCGGAGCGAGGTTCGAACGATGCAAAAGTTCTTCGAAGAAGGCGGCTTCGCCATGTTTTTTCTGCTGGCGTTCGGGGTCGCGACGCTCTGCGCCGCGACCTCGTATGCGCGCCGGGTCACGCGCTTGACGCTGCGCATCACGCTCGCGCTCGGTCTCGCGACGACATTCACGACACTCACGGGCATTTGCGTGGATTTGGCGGCCGTCGGCCACGGCGCGTCGGCCTTCGTGGCGCGCCATCCCGGCACTTCGCTCGCGGAAGCCGTGCTCCAGGGCATTTCGGAGTCGCTCGCTCCCGGCGTGCTCGGCTTCACGTTCGTCGCGCTCGCCGCGTTGATCACGACGCTCGGCTTGTACCGGGAGCCGAACCCGTGAAGAGCACGGGGTTTTGCGCCGGACGTTACCGGCTCGACGTCACCGAGGAGCTCGTCGCGTTCGTCGAGCGCACCTTCGTGGCCTCGTTACCTCTCGCTGAGCGCGCCGCGGCGCGCGCGGAAATGTCGAGTGAGCTCGCGAGCTCGGAGCTCGAGCTGTCGGCCGACGGCACGCTGATCTCGCGCGCCCGCGGCGCCGAAGCGTTGCGCGTGCGTTTGTCCGCAGCGAGCATCGCTCGGGGGACACTGACGTTCGAAAAGGCGCCCGGCGTCGAAGTACGGCTCGAATGCGTCTCACCGCGCGAGATTGTGGCAATCCACCCGGGCAAACCACCCCTCAAGTTCACACGCGCGTGATGAGCCCCTGCTCGAATGCCTCGTTACTTGCGGGACACGACACTAGCGATGGTAGCGCAGAGATGGTTTCTGCCCTATGGCGCAGGACGACCCTAGTTGGTCGCTCGCAACCGGCCGAATGAACCCAAGCCTTCGCCTAGTCGCAGTCTTGTTCGCGGTCGCCGGCGCGTGCGCCGAAGCCGCCACGTCTCGGCCGGACTCGTCCGACTCGATGAACGCAGGCGGGGAAGCCGGCGCGGGCAGCTCCGGAATTGCTGGTAAGTCGAGCGGTGGTAGGGCGCTTTCGGGCGGGCGCGCGGGGGCGAGCGACGCGTCAGCGGGGTTCGACTCCGGCGACGGCGCCACACCCCAGAGCGGTGGGGCGGGGGAGGGCGGGGCCGGCGAGGGAGGCCGGAACGAGGCGGGGCGCACTGATCGAGACGCTCCTGGCGGCGCGGACACAGGTGGTGCTGCGGACGGAGCGCCGGTCGTCGCGTTCACGATCGCGACGAAGCTTGCAAGCGATGTCGATCCTAACGCCCCCACGACCGTCGGGATCGTCACTTGGTCCAGCAACATGTCCACGATCACTCGGGCTCACATCGACTTTGGACTCGACACGACCTACGGTATGACTGCCCCGGTCGAGCTCGGCGGGCAACCGTATCGCACGCTCTTGCTCGGAATGAAGCCGGCTCGCAGCTATCATTTCGTCGTGGTCGCCGAGGACGGAGCGAGGACGTTCGTGAGCTCCGATCACGTGATACGGACGGGAGCTCCGGTGCCGGCAGATCTGACGGCCACGCCCGCGTTCCACGTCGTGAACGCTGCCGCCCGGGCACCGGGCTTCATCATCACCTCGTTTTGGTCAGGCGCGGGCGCGGAGGTTCCCATCATTCTCGACGCCGACGGTGAGGTCGTGTGGTGGTACGCGGGTGGGCCCCCCGCGATAGCCAGGGCCAGGCTCTCCGCGGACGGCAAGAACATGTGGATGACGGTTCCAAGCGTCACCACGAGCCCGCAGGGACGTCCGCTGCAACGAGTGAGTATGGATGCGCTCGACGGCGAAACGTATTCGCGTGCGTTCACTACACACGACATCACGCCGGTTCACGACGACGTCATGGCGTACATCGACTATGACGATTCCAAGTGTGCCAGCATCTTCGAAATCGACAGCAGCGGGACCACCAAGCTGGTCTTCGACTCCACTCCAGTCGTGGATCAGGCTAACTGTCATGGCAATTCCGTTCGCTACTCGGCCCCGCGGGACGAGTACGCGTTCTCGGACGCCGACCAAGACGTATTCATGATCGACCGCGCCACGGGCTCGGTGAAGTGGCGGCTCTCCGAGCAAGTCCCGGGAGGTAACGCGGCGTGGGGCGGGCGCTCGCACGGCACCTACCTTTTGAGCGACAGCATTCTGATCTACGCGAATTTCGGCGCCCCGAACTACCTGGCGGCAGCCATCGAGTATTCGCTTTCGGGCGCAGAGCTCTGGCGCTTCGACACCGGATTGAACGCCGCCTACATGGGAGACGTGCAGCGGCTGCCGGGCGGCAATACCCTGATCACGCACGGACCTCCTTCCGAGATTCAAGAGGTCGACCCGATGGGCAACGTCGTGCTCACGATCGACGGAGAGGGACGGCCCTTCGGCTATGCCGAATGGCGAACCACGCTCTACGGCCCGCCGCTGGATATTCAGGAGTAACGTCGCGCCTTGGGAGCACGGACAGCTTTTGCGCGCCAACCGACAGAGGAGGAGCTCGCCCGCCTCGAAGTCAGCCGAGCCTCGCTTCGGCGGTCGGCGCGGTGGGTTGCGGCTGTCGGGCTCGTGCTTCCGACTGTGCTCGCGGTCGTCGTGACTGCCTCGACCCTCATGACCTTTCCGGGTTCTCGGCTGGAGCTGCTCCTGGGCTTGCTGCTCGGGTACGTCGCGATTTTCGCCGTATTCACCGGCGGCACGTCGCTGAACGAAACCGGTCACGTGCTCGCCTCCTCGCGACGTTTGGAGCGCGACGCGACGGGTGGGTTTGGCGTCGTGCGCGAGCGTGGCGAGGTAAAGTGGGGGAAAAGCTCCTACGTCGCCGTCGCTGGCGGGCGCCGGCTCTTCTCGCCGTATTTCACCGAGCTCGCGAGCGTGCCGGGATTTTGGCGACACTTCGATCGACTCATGCCCGGCCGGTACGTGTTCGAGCTCCTGCCCGAATCCGGCCTCGTTCTCCACGCGGAGCCCGCTGCGCACGCCGAGCACAACGCGCACGTCGAGCACGCTGAGCCCGCCGAGCGCCACGAACGTGACGTGAGTCAACCCGCCGAGAGCGCGCTCGACGCCGCCCTCCTCGCGGCGTTTCGCAACCGTCCGGCGGACCGTGCGCTCAATCGAGTCGGACGGGCGAGTCGTGCGCAACGTTGGCGGCTTTTCGTCACTTACGCCTGGCTCCTGATCCTGCTGCCGGGCCTCGGCATCGGGGCGTGGGTCAGCCGAACGAAGCCAGTCGAGGCACCGACGACGGGCGGGTGGCTCGGGGTGCTCGTCCTGGTTGCATTCAGTGGGTTCGTCTTGCAGCTCCTCGTGCGTGTCGTGCTCGATCTTTTCGAGGGTCGCGTGGAGTCCAAAGTCGGACGGACAACCTTCCGCTTCGGCAAAACGGACGCAACCGGCTCGATCGACGGTCGCTCCTTCACCCTCTCGAACAAGCAGGCTCGCGCGCTCTTTGCGTTGCCACGCTACCGCGTCTACTTCTTCCGCCGCACGCGTCGGGTCGCGGGTGCCGAAGCGGGCCGGCATCCCTCGGTCTAATGACCAGTGCTGTGGTTCGAGAGCGGCTTGCCGGCCGCATTGTCAGCGACCGCACTCGTGAACGCAGGACTCGCGGCATTGACGGCGCGGAACGTGCCGTCACCGTTGGAAAACGCGATGCGTACGCCCGTCCAGCCCGGAACGCCGAGCAGCGCAATGTCGTCTCGTCGATCGCCGTCGAAGTCGCCCGCAATGACCTTCACGCCCGCGGTCCGCGACCAGCCGGGAAAGCCACTGACGGTCTTGTTCGTCACGGTTACCTGAAAACTCGCCGTTCCGCCGTCCATCAGCACGACTGGGCGTGAGAACGCGACGGGGATGGTGGTCCAGTTCGCTCCGCCGACGAGAGCGATATCGGTGCGACCATCACCGTCGAAATCACCCGTGACCGGTATTGCACCGCTCGTCCTCGCGTAGTTCGCGAACGTGGTCTGTGCATAATTGAGAACGGTAAAGGTCCCGTTACCATTCGAGAAGGCATACGGGATTGACCCCCAGTTCGTGCCGCCGACCGCCGCAAGGTCGTCACGGCCGTCACCATCGAAATCACCCGCTACCGGTTTGGCACCGGGCTGAGCCGCGTACACGGGGAAGTCGGTCACGCTGTAGTTCGTGTCGGCCCATGCTCCTCCCCCCTGACTGAATGCCACCGGAATCGTACTCCAGTTTACCCCTGCCGTGAGCGCGATGTCGTCCCGCCCATCGCCGTCGAAGTCACCGGAGACCGGCAGCGCGCCGGCCAAGGCCGCATAAGTGGGAAAGTTTCCGGCGGCGTCGTTTACCTCCGTGAAAGTGGAGTCCCCATTCGCGAGTGCAACCGGCAGTGTCCACCAGTCGAGTCCTCCCGTCAGTGCCACGTCACTGAGTCCATCTCCGTCGAAATCCCCCGATACGGCCTTGACGTTCGGGGCGGTGGCCCAATTCGAAAAATTTGGCTCGTACGGGTTCGTCCCGGAATAGGTGAAGGTGCCGTCGCCGTTCGAGACACCGAACGGCAACGTCGTCCAGCCCGACACACCTGTCACCGTAATGTCGGACTTGCCGTCTCCGTTGACGTCGCCTTGCACGAACACCGCCCGCTTGATCCAGCTGCGAAACGCATCGACATGTTGATCGTACGTGAAGAGCCAGTCAGGGTCCTGTTCACGCGAGCGCTGATTGGAGTGGTGAATTCCGAGGACCCAATTCCCCGGCCGCCCCAAAACGTCGTATACCCGCGTCGTTGGACCGCCGGAGTCACCATGCCAGGCGTACTGCCCGCCGTTCGTGCTGTTCGGAGCGATCGAGAAAAGCGTGTAGAGGTTCTGGGCCACCGTGTTTTGGGACTGGCGGAGCGTTCCCGAGCCGCTTCCCGTCGGAGTCAGCGGGGCAGGGTCGGGCAGGATTGACGTATTCTGACCGTAGCCCTCCATCGAAACGTTGAGGTTCACCGTCGCATAGCCGTTATAGAGGGGCCACCAACCTGTTTCCGCATGGTTCAGCAGCACGAGGACGATGTCCTCCGGGTCTTGCGCACCGTTGGCCGCTTGCCAACTGGTCGGATGAAACTCGCTGACATGCACCAACTGATTCGTATAGTTCGAATTGATGACGAGGCCCGGCGAAACCGCGCGGGAAGTCCAGATGGCCGAGATGGGAGAACGCAAGGGCCCCCCGGCGGATCCATCCGAGGTCACACAGTGACGCGCTGTCAGTGCCCAATAACGTCGGATGAGGACGCCGGAGCAGACGCCGTTCCCCGCGTTTAATGCCATTACGGCACCGTTGTTGATGACATTGTAGCCGTTTACAATCTCTTCGGCGGACTGGCTAGTCTCGCCCGCGTTTTCCGTCGGCGCGACACAACCGACCAGCGCCACCGCCATCACCCAACCCAATTGCAACGTCTTCATTAGGCCCGCTCCGTATCTTTCTCGTCCTGCGTTCGAGTAGCTCGCTACGTATTACGATTTGCGCGGCGAGCTCGACGGCGAGCAATCGGTGATCTGAACGCCGCCCGACCGCCGATGAGCAATCGCCGCCGTCAGGCGCAAGTACCAAGGCGTCAGTCTTCGCACAATCCCTCAAATTAGGGTGTGCGCGGGCGGCGCGTGGCGAACTGCCGCGCGTCTCACCCCGAAGGTTCTGTTCGGGCCGTTGCCGCGAGCGGCGAAGGGCCGATGTCCGCTTCAGGTCGTGAGCTCTTTGCGATAGCTTCGCAAAGGAGTGCGGCGCGGGAGCGCACTCCGAAGCGCCGAAAGATGGACTTGTTATACTGATTCACCGTGAAAGGGCCGATATCCAGGCGCTCCGCTGTGTCCTTGTCGGATCTACCTTCGAGCAAGGGGGCAAGCCTTTCGCGCTCGCGTGGCGTCAACGTGGAGCTCCTCTGCCGCCGCGCGATGCTATCGCGCGAGTGCTCGACGAGCGCATCAGCGCGGCGCGGGCCACGATCCGCTTCGCCTGTCGCGCCCACCCCGAGCTCGTCGCGCGAACCACGAGCGAGTACAGGCGCGGCCGGCGCGCAAGTCAACGCGCAACGAGGCGCGCCCTGAGGTAGAGCGATTCCGCGAGAGTGAGGTTGCGTCCAAGCTTCAGCGTCAACGATGACGTCGAGCGCGCGTTTGCCGATTGGTTCGAGGTGAGGGAGGTTAGCGTTTCGAGGACCGGCAGCGCTCAGGCTGAGTTGGCCAGCCTGGGAAGCTCAGAGGTTCCGGCTCCGCGCAGAGCAGCCGTTGCAGGTCCTCGAACTGGCTCTCGACAGTGATGGCGTGCCCGGGCGAGTTGGCCTTCGCGATGCGTCCCTGGAGATAGGAGACATATCCTCGCAGAGCGTTGCAATGGGTGCCGGATCGCTGCGCAATTCGGCGAGCTTCAGCACGCAACCGAGCGAGCGGTTGAGCGCGTACAGGTGCCACGTCGCGAGCGCCAGTTTCTCGCCAGGGTGCGGGCTGGTACTCGGCGACCAGGCTCACGAACGCGCGAAACGCCGCGTTGCCGTCCTGGGCGAGCGGGTTGACGAGACGGTGATTCAACAGCGCACAGGCTTCCGAGCCGTGGCTACAGTAAAGCTAACGGCGGACGCCGCCCGCAGCTGATCAACGTAGAGCTCAGGCTTTGGTGCACGCCCGACGCGCGCAGCTCGGCGCGATAGCTATCGCTCGCGTAAGGACTTCCGCGGTCCGAATGGTGCAAAAGTCCGCGCCGAGGGCGCCGCAGGCCGGAGCGCCCCGCGGAGAACTTCGAGGGCAAGCGCGGTGTCGTTGTGCTCGCTCACCGCCAAGCCAGCACGCGGCGCGAGCAGAGGTCGATCATCGGCGCGAGATAGAGCCAGCCTTCGTCGGTCTCGATTGCCGTCACGTCCGTCGCCCAAGCGCGATCGAGCTCGCTCACGTCGAACGGCGCGCCAACACGTTGGGAGCGATCGGTCCGCCATGGCGCGAGTCGGTCGTGCCCTTGAAACGGCGCTTGGAGCGGCCCCGCAGGCCGTTTTCCCGCGTCAAACGCTCGACTCGTTTCTTCCGACTCGGACGCCGCGCGCCTTGAGCTCGCTGTGCACGCGCGGGCTCGCTCGGCTGCCGTGAGCGCGTCCGGTGGCCCTTTCCCTGCGTCGATGTCGCACGCCTGACCCACTCCCGCACCTCCGTGCCGGTCAAATCCAAGTCCTCGGCGACCTGCGTGATCGTCCGATCGCCGACTTTGCACAGTCGGACCGCCTCCGCCGTGAACTCAGGCGCGAACGCTCGTCGCTTCCGTCTTTGCTTCCGTTCCATGAACCACTCCCGGCGCATTCTCGCGCCTTTTCGGCGGTCCACGAAATAGGGGAACGTTCACCCTCGGCCGCAGCGTAGCGCCAAGATGGCGTGCCGCATAGCCTTCCGAGAGCTTGGACCCGCCCCGCCTGAACTCTACGCGGAGATTGTACAAGCAAGGGAACTGCTGACGTTCGCCCGCTTCGTGCGGACAATGGTATAAGCGTCGCCGCCGGACGATGGAGCGAACGCTGGAGCCGGGGACCGTCCTTTGGGGCCACTATCGCATCGAGCGCAAGCTCGGAGCGGGCGGCATGGGGGCGGTGTATGCGGCCAGGAACATTCACACGATGGGCGACGTCGCTCTCAAAATCCTGACCCACGACTCCGACTTTGCCGTGGAAAATTTTCAGTTCGAGGCAACCGTCGGCGCTCGGATCCGGAAGGCTTCGGGGCCGAACCGGAACATCGTGGAGGTCAAGGATGCCGGCTATCGCCCGGGTGAAAAGTGCCGCTACATCGTGATGGAGCTTCTCGAGGGGCAGTCATTCGCAGAGAGAGTGAAGCCCGAGTCGCCGCTCAGCGCGCCGGAAGTGGTGGACTTCGTCGAGCAGATCGCACGTGGTCTGGACGCTGCTCACTCGTGCGCCGAGGGCGACAAGCCGACGCCCATCGTGCACCGCGATATCAAGCCCGCAAACCTGTTCCTAACGACTGGCTCCGTCGTGAAGATCCTCGACTTCGGGTTGGCCAAACGCGTCAGCGCGTCGGTCGCAACGAGCGGTGAAGCACGGGGGACGCCGCTCTACATGGCGCCTGAACAGTTCATGGGGGCAAAGGTGTGTCCTGCGACGGATGTTTGGGCGCTCGGACTCGTCACGTTCTTCCTGCTCACGGGCCACGAGTTCTGGAACAGCGCGAGAGTGACGGACGCGACCACGCTCGCAGTCTGGGAGGAACTGCAAAAGAGCCGTGCTTCGCCGAGTGCGCGGTTCCGAGAACTGACTGGATCCGACCCCACCTGGACCCCTGCGTTCGACGCCTGGTTCGCCAGGGCGACCGAGAAAATGGCGCATAGCCGCTTTCCGACGGCCGGGGCAGCGGCAGCGGCGTTGCGTAAGGCGCTTCTCGGAAAAGGCCGCGAGCCGCGCGCGATGACCCCCTCCGTGGATCCGCTCGGCGCGACCGAAACCTCGCCCCGGCTGAGTGCGCCCGTCGATCGGTCGGTCGGCGCGGCGAAGACGGACGGACCTTTAACCCAATCGGTGGTCTCGTTCAGCCGCTTCACCGACAAGCTTGGCTCGTCGCGCGTTGGCTGGGGGCTGGCAGTGGCGGTGACCGCCGGTCTTCTCTTCGTGTTGAAGCTGCAGACGCGCCGCGCTGACGTAGCGTCGCCGAGCCCCATGATCTCCAACGACTCGCCTGCACGGGGCACGGCTGCGCAGGCCGCCGTGGAGGCGAATCCTCCGAGTCCTGCGCCTCCCCTGGCGTCGGCCGTTGTCGAGCGCCCTTCGCCACCCGTTGCTCAGCACGGCTCGAGGACAACGCGAGCAAACGTTGCGCTTTCACGCAGCGAGCCACCACCCGTCGCGCATTCGGTTGCTCCTCCCACCGAGTCCGTGGAACGCGAACCGTCCGTGCCGCCACCGACACCCTCCGCGTCGGTTTCGCTCGCCTCGGCGTCCGCGCCGCCCGCGAGTGCGAGCGTCGCTCCGAAGACCAAACCGCACGAGAACCCCCTGGACAAGCGGTGAACATGCCGCATGCGCGGAACGACTGGCTCTCGAGGCTACGGCTCACGGCGATCGTGCTCGTTTGCTGGACATCGGCAAGGACCGCCACGGCGCAAGACGCAGACGCGACGAGCAGCGTTACCGAGCGGGCCGAAGCCGAGTTTGCCGCAGGCCTCGCGCTGCGGTCGACGGACCCAGCGACGGCCTGTCGTCACTTCCAGAAGAGCCTCGCGCTCGAGCGGAGCGCTTCGGTTTGGGTTCGCGTCGGCGAATGTCGCGAGCAGGAAGGGACACCGCGGCAGGCGCTTGCGGATTACCGGCGTGCGCTCGAGCTCAACCGAGAGGTCAACGGGTACCGGCCGGAATACCAGGCCGACCTGAAGCAGGCGATCGAGGAGCACCTTGCGACGCTCGAGGCACGGATACCGCGCGTCATCATCCACGTCACACCTCAGCCCGCAGGGCTCGAGCTGGTCCTCGACGGGGAGCCGCTGCCGCTATCGACGCTCGACCGCCCCGCGGGAGTCAATCCGCTTCAGATGCACGCGCTCGTGGCGCATGCACCCGGGTATCAAGCAGCGACAGCCTACGGCCGTGAAGAAATCAATATGACCTTGCTGCCAGCCGCTGCATCGCCCCGGCTCCTAACCTACGTGGCTGGCGGCATCGCGATCGTGGCGCTCGCAACGGCAGGGGGGTTCTATCTCGACTCCCGCGGGAGCCTGCGTGCCCGAGATCGCGCCTGCCCCGGTGGGGGCGGCTTTACTTGTGCGAGCGAGGCCGAGCGTCACACCTATGAAGCGCGCCAGTCGGACGCTGCGCGCTCGCTCACGATCGCAGATGTCTCGGTGGGCGTCGGGGCTGGAGCGCTTGCTGCAGCATGCGTGTTGTGGTTCCTGGAGCCCCATTTCCGATCTGGAACGCGCGGGGGCTCGACGGTGACGTCGCGACTGGCCGTCGACGCGAATGGACTGAGCTTGGAGGGAACATGGTAGCAAACAGAACCTGGGCGGCAGCGTGCGTCGTGTGGACGCTCGTCGGCGGGTGTGGGCTCGAGGAGCATCACCCTCGTGTCGATGCAGCCGTCGTCGCAGGCGGCGCGGGGGGCGCCGCGGGTCGGGCTCTGAACGACACGGGCGGCGCCGCGCGACGCGATCTGAACGACACGGGCGGCGCTGCCGGTGCAGGCGCGGGCGACCAGCCGCTTGGAACGGGCGCCGAAGGCGGTACGACAGCGCGCGCTTCGGGGGGTGCCGTTGGAAGCAGCGGAGCACACTCGTCTGGCGGAAAGGGTTCGATCGCGGGGTCAGACGGGGCAGCGATAGGTAACGACGGCACGGCTGGAGGGACCGGAGGCGGTCCGGAAAACCTCGCGGGCGACGCAGGAGACTCCTCGAGCACGGCTCGCGCTGGAACCGCCGGCGCTGCGGGAGAGTCAACGGCCGGGCAGAGCTCGGCGGGCACCGGCGGAAGCAATGTATCGTGTCCAGCACCCGCGCAATTCAGCTTCCTCGACGGCTTCGAAGCGTACCCGAGCGACACCGTCCTTGGTGTCCCCGGTTCCCCCTGGCGCGCCCTCAACCCGTCGAGCACGACGGGTAGCCTGACGACGGTGTGGGCACGGTCGTGCGCCAAGGACCTCTTCCTTCAGGCCGCGGGCCCGATCCTTTACGCACCCTTGTCGCTCGCCTCGCGCCCTTCAAAGCTGAACATCGAGCTTTGGTACGCGCCCGCCGCCGGCGCCGACAGCGCCGCTGAGTTCGGCTTGGGCTCCATCGACGGCCAGATCTTGAGCAAGGCCTTCGCCATCTCGGTTCAGGGCGGGAGCGCCAAGGCATCGACTTCGTCCGGTCCGTCGAGCATGGTCAGTACCAATGTGCAAAGCGCGAGCGACACGTTCGGACGAGCCGCGCAGAACTACATTCGCGTGGAGCTCGACTACTGTGAGCTCGAGGCTCGCGTCTATGTCGGAACCGATAGCGACGCTCCACTGTCGGCGACGGTCGGCCTGGGAGCGAACGACAATTTCGACATCTTCTATCTCGCGCCGGAAGCACGCTCGACTTACATCGACAATCTCGCGATCTGGACGCCTGCGACGCCCATCGATCGGTCGCAGCTGTGCGCAGGTCAGCTGCTGGATACGTTCACTTCACCCGGCAGTCGCTGCAGCGGCCTCGGTTGGGACGGCAATAACCTCTGGCTGCTAGACAATCTCGAGGCGCTGTATCAGCTGGACGACACGGGAAAAGAGACAAACAGCGTCGCGCTCGACTTTCACGGTGATGGGCTGAGCTGGGATGGCGTCGGCTTCTGGACACGAAACAACGACAGCGCCTCGTTCGGGACGCAGATCGTGCGCGTACGCGCCAATGGAACCGTCGATTCCGGCCCCGACATCTTTGCTCAACAAGGCTTCAGCGACTGGGATAGCCAGGCCCAGTGGTACGACGGCTCGTTTTGGACCCTCTCATCACAATTTGGTGTTCACAAGTGGTCGACCGCCGGCGTCGAGCAGCTGAACTGGACGACGAGTGAGCTCTCCCCCGTCGGCCTACTCGCCAAAGGCGACGCCCTCTATTTCGGGGTAGGCATCTGGAGGAACTCCGCCGACTACGACACCGGCGTCGCGAAGTACTCGTTGACCGGCGTGCCTCTCGGCTCCTTCGACCTGGCTCAATTGGGCGTGCCCAACGGGCTCGGTCGTCTCTCGCTGGCAAGCGACGGACAGACCTATTGGGTCTGCAGCGAGGACGGATTCGACGTTTGGCACGTTGCGCTGCCGTTCTGAAAGCAGCGCTCGCTCGGGCCGCGTCCTCGAGCAGGTGGAGGGTGGTTGCACTCGGCCGTGGATTGCGTTCTCATCCGCGGCTTGAGTAGTGGCAAGACAACCACGCTGGCGGATGCTCGCGCGCAGGCCACGGCAGCCGGGCAATCGCGGCTCGGTATCCGGTGGATCTTTCCGACGACGCTCGGGACGGCGACCTTCCTCGCTCCGGGAACGTTGATCGGCCGTGCGCAGCCGGGTTCGGGTCGGCCACGCGGGGACGAACGCACAGTGACGACCCTCGAGGTGAGCGGCGTTTCCAAAGAACACGCCGAGCTCGTCGAGCGGGGCGGGGCCATTTGCCTGCGGGATCGCGGAAGCAAGAACGGGTCCTACGTGAATGGTCGGAAGGTCACGCTGTCGCCCCTTACGCACGGAGACGTGGTACGACTCGGCGAGTGCGTGGGGGTCGTGTGTTCGATTCCGCACGAGGATCGAGGTTTCGCCGAATTCGAAACAGGCCTATTCGGAGGGCCCGCTTTGGCCGAAGCGCTCGACTCGGCCCGTCGCGTCGCGGAAATGGGTCTTTCCGCGGTGATCGTGGGCGAGACGGGAACCGGAAAGGAGCTGTTCGCTCGCGCCATTCATGCGTGGGGCCGTCGCGCGCGGGGGAGCGACGCGGAGCCTCGCTCGAAGTCGCCGTTCATCGCCGTCAACTGCGCAAGCCTGCCTGAACAGCTGGCCGATGCTTTGCTCTTCGGTTACGTGAAAGGGGCATTCACGGGCGCAACCGGGGACGTACCCGGATTCTTTCGTGAAGCAGATGGCGGCACGCTACTCTTGGACGAGGTCCTCGACTTGCCGCGGGCCGTTCAGGCAAAGCTCCTGAGAGTGCTTCAGGAAGGTGAGGTCCTTCCCGTGGGCGAAACGGCGCCGAAGAAGGTATCGGTGCGGGTCCTAGTGACCGCGCATACACCCCTCCAGCAAGCGGTGGCCGCGGGCGAGTTTCGGCAGGATCTGCTGATGCGCCTCGAGCAGGCGGTGATTGCGCTCCCGCCGCTCCGCGCACGCAAGGAGGACATCGCGCATCTCCTCAGTTGGCTCTTGGCACGACAGGCGCGCAGCCGCCCCACAGCGGAAGCTACGCATGCAAGTGAAGGCGCCAGCTACGTGCCTCAAGCCCAGCTGATCGAGAGCCTATGCATCTACGATTGGCCGGGAAACGTGCGTGAGTTCGTGAACGTCGTCGTGGACCTGACCGCGAGGAGCATCCCCGATACAACGCTCGAGTGGCGAAACTTGCCCCTTCGGATAAGGGACGCCGAGCGTGCAACCGCGTCGGAGACCGAGGCTGCCGCGGCCGCCGCGGAAGGGGGTGAACCGAGCGACCTCAAGAGGAAGCTGATCGCCGCCCTGCGCGCGCACGACGGTGTTGTCGCCCAAGCGGCCCGCGCCTTGGGATTGAAGAACCCGACCATGCATCGCTACCTGAAAAGATGTAGGATCGAGCCCGCCGACTACAGATTTAGGACCAGCAAGTAGCGGCGCGGACACAACGGACACAACGGACACCTTGGACTGTTTCGCGATCGATGACCGGCGACCGCAGGGGTGGCTCGCCGCGGACGATCGCTGAAATGCCTGTCTTCCGCGTAGATCCTGGGGAAGGGGCGGCTGCTGGCTGCAGTTCGAAGGCGGCCTGTTTCATGCACTAGCGCCTTGTCCGGGCGCACGGTGCGCCTCGTTTGTAACGAAGGACGAACTCGCATGACCCAGTTTTTCCGATACTGCTTAGCAATGCAAGCCGCGGTCGGTCTTTCTGCCGCCGGTTGTTCCGGCCAGTTAGGAGACGGTAATAAGGAGTCCCCACTGAGCATTTCGAGCATGGCGTCGGTCACGGCAAAGGCCCCGCCTGGTTTTAGCGGAACGCTCTGCCTGCTGACCTCAATCAGGCGCGTCGCCGGAGATCAACAGATGGCGATGCAAACCCTGCCGCTCGATCCGAACGGCACTTCGCAGTTCGAGATGTCCGGTCCCGCCGGCCGCGTTCAACTGTCCGCGCAAGTGTACGACGGCGGGCCCCCGACGAGCGGCACACAGTGCCCGGGTAACGTGATCTACGCCGGCACGGTCACCGCCGACGCTCCTGCCGGCGGTTCGTATTCAGCCACGTTGTTGCTCAAGGCGGGACCCGCTACCGGCACCATCACCACGCAGTACGAGGATCTCGGTGCGCCTTACTGGCTGCATTTCGCGAGTCAAGTCGGTCCGATGGGACAGATCCTGAGTGGGAGCCCGAAGCTCAATCTAGACCCTGCGACGCGCCGGGCCATCGTATTCTACCCGAGTAACCCGCAGTATCGTGACGGCGTGAGCAGCCAGATCTGGCTGGTCGACCATGCGGACGCCGTGGGCGGGGATCCTCTCTGGTCGCAGCTCGATGCGACGGGTGAGATCCCAACCGTGAACGCCAAGGCGGCCGTCGCGTACGCGGCTGGGACGAATCAACTCTACGTGTACGGTGGGTGCACGGCGAACTGCGCGCCCGCGCTCTCGACCGTCTGGGTTCTCTCCAACGCCAACGGCAATGGCGGACCGGCTGTATGGTCAACTATCAGCGTGGCAAATCCAGAACCGCGTAGCGGACACGAAATGGCTTACGACACGAGCACCAACAGCCTGTTGAGCTTCGGCGGGAACCTGGCGGAGTTCGGGACGGATTTCAACGACTTCCGTTCACTTCAGGCCATCAATCCAGCGTCCTGGGCGGAGATCGAGACTCAGGGCGTTCTGCCGGGCGCGCGGTCGGAGTCGTTCGCCATGACCTATGACGAGGGTTCCTCTCGCTTGTTGGTGTTCGGTGGCAATCACCTCATTTCCACCTGCTGCCCGTACGACATCAGCCAATACAACGACGTGCAGATCCTTTCGCACGCCAACAGCGAAGGAGGACCCCCGGCATGGCAGGAGGTGCATCCGTCCGGTCCTGCCCCGAGGCCCCGAGCAGGCGCGAGCGCAGTCTTCGATCCGAAGCGGCAGCGCTTGCTCGTCATGAGCGGCTCGGTCTGGTCCAATGAGGACCAAAGCTCGACGCCGCTTGCCGATCTCTGGGAGCTCGCGCTCGGCACCGGTGACACCGGAGCGTCTTGGACCGAGCTTCTCCCGGCCGGTGAAACTCCACCTCCGATGGCCGGGCACGCAGCGGCGTTTTCTCAGAACGACCGCATGATCGTCGTCGCGCCCGGCGATGTGAGCGCGAGTACGCCGCCGGACCTCTGGGTTCTCGCTGAGTGATCACCTAGAGCGCGGGGACGCACCCGCCAAGGCTGGGCCGCGACTTCGCAGCGAAGTGTGCGGCCCAGCCCTGGCGAGGAGAGCTGCCGGTGTATCCGGACACCGAGGCACGGGTCCCAGCGTCCGTTGCCGTCACGCGGCGGGCGCCGTCACTCGATGTGCCACTGCTGGCGGTCGAGGCCCTTGTTTGGCTGGACGTACACGTCTTGTTTGCCCGTGGACGTCGCCGCCTGAAGCGTGAGGTAGATGGGGACCTGATTGCTGTTCTGCCTGCGTCGGGCATCCAGGCGCTGCGCAAATGGAACAACATGCCGTCGCCGAATACGTCTTCTTTGATCGAGACCTGCGTCGACCATTGGCTGTTGAGCGACTGATCCAGCACGAAAGCGAGGGGTTTGCCGCGGTGCCCTTCTGCACGTCGACCGGCACCAACACCCCAACACCTGATTGCCGAACGAGTCCGGGGACCACCACGGCCGCGGGATCCGACGAAAAGTGGCCGACCACCGACTTCAGAAAAATCGCGCTCGTGTTCGGCGCGGTCGGCGCGCGCAATCATTGGCTCTCAGAAAACGGTCAGGATCGCGAGAGATGGCGCGCGGGCGGAGCTCGCGTTCACGGGCTCGTCCGCTGCGAACAGCAGATTCGGCGCGCTCCTCACTGCGCCGGCTGGAACACGAGCTCGTAGGTACGCGCGTCTCACCTTCTCTGCGTCCCAAATTGCCGAGCCCAATGCCCTGGCCCGCGCCGTCTGACTCGGCCCCGGCGCCGTCGGGCGTCGCGTCTGTTTGCGTCTCGTTCGCCGTCGCTCCGCCCGGTGAACGCATCGCGGCGGCGGAGGCCGTGGACGGGCGCTCGGCCGTGAGGCGCTCCACTTCGGCGGTGGTCGCTGAGCTCGGTCCCACGTGCCCCACGATGCCTTGCCGGTCGATGATCAGCGTCGTCCGGACGTCCGTCACGCCGAGCCGGAAGAGCGCTTCGCTCGATGCGATGACAAACGGAAAGCTCGCGTTCGCGTTCTGAATGAACTCCGGCACTCGAGCCGACTCCTGCGCGGCTGCCGCGTCGCTGAATTGAGCGTCGACGCCGGCGACGAGCAGCCCGCGCTCGGCCAGGCGTGCGTAATCGTTCTCGACGGATTGAATCGAGGTTCGGCAGGGGCGCATTGACTCGTGAAGAACTCGAGCACGAGTACGTTGCCGAGCGCTTCCGTTGGATGCCACGGAGCGTCGTCAGCGTCGGGTGAACTCGAGCTCACACCGATTCGCTGCTGAGCTCGTTGTAACGCGGCGGCTGGTCGCTGCAAATAGCTCGGGGTATCGTACGCGCGCGATCGTGACCGACGAACCGTTGACCCCCGTCTGGATCGCGTTCGCCGGCCAGTTCCTCGATACGGAAACGCGTGACTCGATACCGCTTGCGGCCCTCGCGGCCGTGGAAGCCGGATTGTCGGTCGAAGACGCGCGCGCCACGTGGTGTCTCGACGTCGCGCCGCTCGTCGGTGGCAATCTCTTGAGCGTCGCGGGCGAGTGGGAAGGATGGGACGAAGCTTGGCTGCTCGAGCGCATTCGCGCGAGGCGGAGCCGAAAGTCCGGACGTCTGGCCCGCTTGGTCGGAACATACTGGTGGCTGACGGTGTCCGGTGACGTCTGGCGCGCCGTCGCGCAGTGTATGGGCGAGCTCCTCGCCGTCGGACCCGAGCGACGGCGCACCACGGCGACCGACTTACGCGGTCTCGCGGGCTACTATTTCGACTTCTGCAAGCGGCCGTTCGATTTGTCGGTGCCGGGCCGCCGCGAGGAGCTCACGCGGCTCTTCCGGAGCGTCTTTTTGCCCATCTTCAGCCGGTTGGTCGTCGAGAGCGCGGACGAGTCGCGCGCCTTGTGCGAAGAACGCGTGCTGCAAGCGCTGGGAGGCCGCCCGGAGCGCAATGCGTCAACCCTGCGACGGTAACTTGCGGCTGAGCGAGCTCGGGACGTCGGTGCCGAGCAAATCGCTCACGCCGATGCCGTGACGATTGATGAGCTCGCCGCCGGCCCACGCGGTCGCGCCGGTGAGGAGCAAACCTGCCGCGGAGAGAGCCTTTGAGGCACGCAGGTTGCGTCGATCAGCGCGGAGCAGGCGTGCCGCGCCGAAGAGCGCGAGCACGGCCACGTTACCGACGGCATGCCAGGCGCCGACACGTTTCGCGCGCGTGCGCGACGGGATGGCGAGCCAATCCACCAAGCCGAACGGAGCGGCGAGGCTCGCCGTGACTAATCCGAAGTCCAGCGCGTGACGGGCCGCGCTCGCGAATTCCGCGCGCCCCGTGACCGAGTGCAGCGCGTCACACGTCACCGCGAACCCCAGCGCACCCACCGGAAACTCGACGAGGATCTGGTGCGCGGGATGGCCCAAGAGCTGAACACGACTTTCCATGGGGCGAGCTCCAGCAATGAAGATGCCAAACCGAAACCGGGCCGATCGGGCGCGAAGCGCTGCCTCAACCCGTCGCCTCGGCGTGCACCCAGGAGAAGCCGATACGCGTGCCGTGCCCGAGCACGCGCCCCAGATGGATATTGAGCAGCGACAGCGGCTCGAGGTAGCGCGCGTTTTTGAGTGGCCCGGCGTCGACCGCGTCGAAGCCGGGTCGTCGAACCGCCCGAGTCGTCGTGGCCCAGCGTGAGCTCACGATGATCGGCGGTGATCGGATTCGTCACGTCCACCACGATTTTGCCCGCGAGCGCGCGGCATGACCGACCTTGCCCCATCCGAGGACTCCAATGCTCATGACGTCTCCAGCGCTGTCCCGAGGCAGAAGCAAGTTGCGTGCAAATCGCGCCGAGCGCCGCTTCAGTCTGCGAGCGTATCGGACGTGATGCGCGCTAGCGGCGGCACCCAGCGGCTACAAACGTGGAGGAATGCCTCGGCCGGTGACACAAGGCCGCGGCTCGGTGTCGTTGACACGCGTTATCTACACCGGGGACCACTTGCCGACGCTGGCTCGGCGATTGCTTAGCTCGTCGGCATGTCCATTCTCGCGTTCATCATTCTGGGTTTGATTGCCGGATTCATTGCGCGAGCCATCATGCCGGGCCGCCAGGCGATGGGCCTCATCCCTACGGCTCTCCTCGGCATGGTCGGGTCCCTCATCGGTGGCTTCCTCGGAAGTCTCATCAGCGGAGATCGCGTGTTCGACCTCCACGCCGCCGGCATCATCGGCAGCGTCATCGGAGCCCTAATCGTCCTCGCGCTGACGGGTGCCGGACGTCACCGGAGCGCGCTCGTCTGA
This sequence comes from Polyangiaceae bacterium, assembly GCA_025936045.1. Classification (GTDB taxonomy): domain Bacteria; phylum Myxococcota_A; class Polyangia; order Polyangiales; family Polyangiaceae; genus PMG-095. The sequence continues at coordinate 235,402 of JAICUB010000001.1, forward strand.
GCAACGCGCCCCAGTTTTTTGGAGGGACCGGCGTGCGCACGGTGCGTCGCAGGCTGAAAAGCGTTACCGCCGCACTCCGCGCGATCTCTTGTTCCCGGCGATCACGGGAGGGTTCCGTTCACCGTCCGTCCTGAACAAGCCGTTCGCTGACGTTGCCGAGACCCTTGGCTTCCCGCCGCTCACGCAGCGAGGGCTCCGACGCACGTTCCAAGACCTGTGCCGAAAGGCGGAGGTGGAGGACCTCATGAAGAGGAGCATCAGTGGGCACGCCACCGAAGATGGGCTACTCGACCGTGAACCCCGACGAGCGCAGCGTGCCGTCGCCAAGGTCATCGAGCTCTTCGGCCAGGGAAGAGCGACGTCATCCTCGTCCGAACCGTTGACTGGTACCTGGGACGGTGCCCAACACCCGGAGGTGGTACCCAGAACGAAAAAACCGGCCAGCGCTCTGCGCCAACCGGTTGATTCGTCTCAGCTTTTCGGAGCGGGAGAAGAGATTCGAACTCTCGACGTCCACCTTGGCAAAACGAATTTGACCGTCCCCTCCCGTTCCCTTGCGAGCCAACTACGCGGAATCCCGTGACCCGGCGTCCCGGGACGACCCTCCGCGTGACGGGCAAGTGGTGCTCCGGGTGGTGCTCCGAGAGGTCGGAGCACCACCTCGGCGCTTCCGGTTGCTGCCCAGGGGTTAGGTCGTTCCCGCATGCCAGGATTTCTGATCATTCGGGCCGCGGATTTGTTCCCCGATTCGAATGGTCATTTGTTTGGGAGGTGCGAGAGGCACCCGCCGGGGAGGAATAACGCCCGCTAAGCTACCGGCCAGAAAAATGCGGACAACCAACAGTCGGTCTTGTCTCAACGGGACTTGCGCCAACGGCTTTCATTCCGCGATCCAGTCGCAGTCCACCACGCAATTCGCACCGTCTTGCGTGCGCCGGGGTGAGCGAGACGCTGCGCGGGCGGCAAGGATGAGCCACACTTGACTCCAGCGGTAAAGTCAACGTATGTGCGGCTCGAGGGTCAAATGCGGTCGTCCAGTAAAAACGTGGCTTGGGCCAGGGCGCTCCGGTTTGCTGCGGCGCGTACGCGGGCACTCGGCATCTTAGCGCTCGTGGCCCCGGGGTGCGCCACCAGTCGCACGCGTGGCGACAACGACTCCGCAGCCGGCGGCCATGGCGCGGTTCACGTGTCTGGTTCAAGTGAAATGCCAGCTGGCCGGAGCAACGGGATGGGTGGCTCGAACGGGGGCGCGAGCGATGACTCCGCCGGCGAAGCTGCCAATCCAAATGGTCAGGCAGCAAGCTCCAACGGCGGCGATAGCCAGGATGAGTCCGACGGCGGCACCGGTGGTGCAACGACAAGCGCTTCTGGCGGGGTTGGTGGAAGGGATTCCGCCGGTTCAGGTGCACGCGAGCCCTCGGGTGGAACCGGACTCGCCTCGGGGACGGGCGGTAGCGGGGCGGGAGCGGGAGCGGGAGCCGGAGGCGGAGCGGTCCACTACTCAGGAAACTGGACGGGCCGCTATTCAGCGAGCGATGAATATGGATTGTCGTTCCTGGTGGACGAATCCGGAACGATGAGAGCTATCACGCTGACCGATTCGTCGTCGTCCTGTGGCGGCACAGGTTTAGTCGAGGGCGTAAATCAAGGACCAATCGTCATTGGACCCGGTGGCGACTTCGAGGCCGTCGTGATCGGTTGCGGGAAGGCCGCTTGCTTCACCGACCACCTCGTCGGGCAATTGTCGGGCGATGGGACGGCACAAGGGACGCTGATCCACTATGGCGCGTGTGGATTGACGGGGTGCACTTCCGTGGTGAGCGGCAGCACGGGGCAAGCCTGGAGCGCCGCGACGAGCTGCGCGCTCCGCCCGACCGCAGGCGTTTCGGCGTCTCGCTTCTGCGACGAGGCAGGCATGCCGCGGTCCGACTCGACGGGTGCGATGGCGACGACGCTTGGCGGTACTACCTGCTCGGTAACGCCGTCGGGTTCGGGCGGCACCAGCGGACAAGGAGCCGGAGGTTCGTCGGGTGCCGGGGGAAGGACGGGCAACGCGGGTTCGGGCAATGGCGGTGCGCCGGTAGACTACCACTTGGGCGAGCAATGCGGCGACGTTGGCTGTCCACCGGTGTTTCAAGGCGACGAGTGCAGCTGCACGGACGGATCCACTGACTGTCTTACGATGGCTTACTATTGGGTACAATCCGATGCCTGCGGTGGCGGGAGATGTGTTGGCAATTGGAGCTCTACCAAGCAGTGCTCCGCGCCGTGCGAAACTGATCAAGACTGCGACAATCCGACGCTTGAAATGCATTGCCTGACGGCATGTCCGGGTTTTCCCGCGCTTGAAGGTGAAGTCACCGGACTCTGCTGGCCCGTCGACGCATTCGCGTTTAGCGACTGCAAATGACGGCCACCCCCGAAGTTTCTATTGGCGATCACTGCACCCGCGAACCTCCGCCGTTGAGTTCAGTATAGCGACTCGCTACCCCATCGACGTCCCTAATCTAAGGAGGTGATCGACGTCCTTATCGGCGTCGACGCCGCCGTCAGCCCAGACTTCGGCGACTGCAGGGGCGACCTCGCAAGCAACGACGACTACCTCTTCTGCAGAGCCGCCTCGGACGTCCCGCGGCTGAGCCATGACGGAAGCGGCTCGAAAACGATCGAGACGACTCCCGCTGCGGCCCGGTGGTCGTCTCGGCCGACCACTTGTACATGAACTGTCCAAGCGGTATCGAATGGATGGCCGTCGCAGCCCGCGAATTGACCTTCATTCGGAAGCCCCGCGACACGCACCAACAGGTCACAGACGCAGCGGATCGCGATTGGTGCGGAGTTCTTTTGTTGGGCAGAGCCGACCGGCGTCTTTCGGGCGGCCAAGCCAGCCTGGCCATAGGAGTCTCGGCGAGCAGCGTTATGGCGTGATGGCAGGGGCACCGCGCGTGCACCAGGTTAGACTAGCAGGTTGTTGAAAATCGGGCTGGGCGGCGGCCGATGGATGGACAGGTCGAGCGCGGTGTGATCAAAGGTGGGGATGCGCGGCGAAGTTACGAAGCAGCAGTCGATGTTGATGCTCCGCTCGGCGGAGGGCTCTGGAAGTCCGGCGCCAAGTGTTGGGGGGCGATGCCTGGGAGCTGGCGGCCCGCAGTGTTCGTACAGGGGCCGACAAGGGCGAGAGCGCTCGCTCGGACCGACCGGGGCGGGGGCGCGCTGTGGCTCCTCGCCGAGCTCGAGCACGTCCAAGCAGTCGGCGTCCTCGGGCCAGTCTTTGCAACGGCCGCAGCGATTGCCGCGTTGCCAAGAGGGACACCTATTCGCTCCGAGGGTGCCCTTGCGCCTGCCCTCCCCGCGATACCCGTGGAGGTACAACCGTGACGGTGTTCCCGGACCTCTGCGTCGTGGCCGCGCCTGCGTGCCCTTGCACTTGCCCTCTCCGCGAAGGCAGACCGGAGTCGCAAAGCCCGCACGTTTACTGCAGCGCCGCTTCGCGCGGCTGGTGCGCCTTCAAGATCTTTGAAGGTTGGTTTCCCCGCGCGGTGTTCAAGGCCGACGCGCTCGACCCACGAGCGCTTCAAGAAGGAAGGGACGTTGCCGAAGGTCTGAAAGTCGAAGGCGTCAGAGCGGGTAGTGCATGGGCGGGCCGGCCCCGGCTCAACTCCTATGTCAAACGCAGCAACTCAACGGCGTATCGCGTGGTCGTGGGGACCAGCTTCGCGCTCGTGGACCTGGAAGAAGATCGTCGCGGCCAGTCTGGCGGCCTATGGCGGGACGGCATCGCTCGCGCAGCTCTACAGCATCATCGAGCCCCATCCCGGAACGAGGACGCGCAAGCACTGGAAAGCGAAGATTCGCCAGGTCCTCGAGCTGTCGGACAAGGTCATCCGCATGGATCGCGGCGTCTGGAGTCTCGCGTCAAAGCACAAGGCGAAAACCATCAGGAAACTGAAGGCGCGTCGCCGAAGGCTCTACCCGAAGCGGTCCGAAGCCGAACGCTGACGACGATCATTGGCACGTCTCATCCAGGAGGGCGCGGTGCGCCGGGGTCGGTTGATCGCCCCTGCACTTTGCCGTGGCTGACGGCGCTTCGAAGCGCGTCGGCGCCGCCGTGCTCTCCGCTTTTCCGGGTGAAGGTGGACTGCTCCTCCGTTCGCCCCTTGTTCACGGTGCCGTTGGCACCAGAAGGAGGTCGGTCGCGGTGCAGGCGGATGGCTGAAGCGAAGGTGACGGTTCTTGGAACGAGGCGCGCCCGCGCGGCGTGGCTCTCATCCCGGGCCGTCACTCACTCTTTAACCATACGAGAATATGACAACCAATCTGCACTACGCGATCCGAAGGTCGCCGGAAAATCCGAAAGTCCTGAGCTGGGCTCTGCAAGCCCAGGCCAAGTTGAACGAACGGCTCTCGCCGTTTCGCGATCGTCTAAGCCTTGCGGCCGTCTCGGCTGCGCCCGAGCGTCCGATGCTTGGGTTTCCCTTCGTTCGGATCGCTCCAGCGCGCATCGGCCCGTACGCGATCCCGGATCTGTTTCAAGACCGCTCGCCGGTTCATACGCCCAACGCCGTCGCAGTTGGCGCGACCAAGGTCAGGGACCTGTTCTCTGCCCACGTGGTCGCCGCTTTTCTGCGCTCCGTGTCGAAGGCGTATCCGGAGTGCGTGCTCGAGCTCCGGGACGAGTCTGGGCAGTTCGTCTTGCCGCTCGGCATCGTGATCCGTTCCGGCGGGCGACTCGAGCTAAACGCGGAGGTTCTGAACGCGGAGCGAGCCAAGGTGCTCGAGGCGACTGGCGATCCGCAAGCGGCAGCCCCGTTCCTCTGGGCCGAAGCACAAGCGTTGAACGGCCAGGTTCTTTCGGACAGCCCTGCGACGGAGATCATGGAGGCACCTGAAGTCAAAGAACTCGATCTGGATCCTGAGGTGTTCGAGCAAGCGACTGTCGGCAATATCGCGAGCTTCTTCGTGGAGCGCGTGATCGCCGATACCGCCCCCGTCGCCAATTGATCCCGCTCTGCACCCTCGACTGACCAAGCGGGAGGGGCTGGGCATCGCGAGCCCGGGATGAAAGCGCCCGCGCGGGCCACATCCTTCCAAGGAAACCGCCCGCCAACGCTCACTGGTTCGCGCTTGCCCCGCCCCGAACGTCCATACGACCATGTCCCCCGTCCGCACGTACCTCACGACCCGCGAAGTCGCCGCATACTGCGGCTTCAAGAGCACCTCCGCGATTCGCAAGGCCGTGCTCCGAGGGCAGCTCGTTCCAGCCGGTCGCCGCGGCGGTCGCGGCACTTGTGTCTTCGCCATCGAAGCCCTCGACGCCTATCTCGTCGGCTCTCCGTCCTCTGCTACGGTTGCATCGGGTCGTCCCGGGGCGCCTTCGCAAGAAGGAGTCCCTCATGGACACGAAACAATGGACAAGACGCTGGAAAACGTGGGTGAAGCCCACCAAGCTGCCGGGCGTCTGGCAGCGGAAGGAAGGAGGATACCTGGTTCGCGTGCGAGTCACCGACGCGACGACGGGTCACCTAGTCGAGATCAAGAAGGTGTTGCCGGAGACGACGGAAGCGAAGGCGTTCCAATGGCTCAACGCCGAACGAACGCGCATCAGGACCGGCGCCGCATCGGACACGCCTCAAAGGATGCGCTTCGCGGAATACGCGCAGCGTCTCTTCGAGCGGAAGCTCGCGACCATGGAGATCCGGAGCGCCAAGGGGCGCGCGAAGTGGACCAACACGCTGGAGCACCTCATCGCGGGCTCGCGCGGTAGGAAGAGCGGGCTTGTGGCGAAGGGTTTTGGAGAGATGTTCCTCGATCAGATCGGGGTCGGGCAGGTGGAGGCGTGGAAGGCCGAGCTCGCGGGGCTCGTCCGCGTCGGCGACTACAAGCCGACCACGTGCAACGGCTGGCTCACGATCTTGCGCGTCGTCCCAAAAGCCGCGAAGCGGGAGCTGTCGCTCCCCATTCTCGCGACCGAAGGCGTCCGCGACCTCGATGAGTCGGAGCACGCCACCTACACGGAGGAAGAGCCCAACGCCCTTCTTCCTGAAGAGGTGCCGCGCTTCCTCGAGGCTGTGCGCGAGCTGCACCCAGCACACTACGCGATGACGTTTTTGGGTCTGGCGACAGGCCTACGACCCTCATCGCTCCGTCCTCTGCGTCGAAAGGGGCACGCGGCGGATGTGCTGTGGGATGAGGGGAAGCTCCTCGTCAGGCGCTCGCACACCGCGCGCGCCGAGGTCATGAACACGACGAAGCAGCGCGTGCGCTACCGGATCCACCTCCCCGAGCCCGTGCTCGAGGTGCTCCGTTGGCACATCCGGACCCAGCTGCCGACGCCGGAGATGCAGGAGAGCGATCTCTTGTTCCCTTCGACGACGGGCGGCTTTCGGTCGCCCTGCGTGTTGAACAAGCCGTTCGCCGACGTGGCTGACGCGGTCGGGTTGGGCAAGGCCGTCACGCAGCGCGGGCTTCGCCGCACGTTCAACGACCTCGCGCGGGCCGCCGCGATCGAGGGCGTCGTCACGAGGAGCATCTCGGGCCACCTGACCGAGCGGATGCAGCACCACTACTCGACGGTGAACGCCGACGAGCAGCGGGGCAGCATCGCGCGAGTGATCGACCTCATGGAGGCGCGCGACGAGCGCAGCTCCGCAGGTGGTGCTCCGACTGGTGCCCCGGCCCCCTCAAGTGGTGCTCCAAACGAAAAAACCGGCTGACGCTCAGCGCCAACCGGTTGTTTTCTCTCCAGATTCTGGAGCGGGAGAAGAGATTCGAACTCTCGACGTCCACCTTGGCAAGGTGGCACTCTACCGCTGAGTTACTCCCGCGAAAGAGGGGGGCGATTTACCTCCCGATCTCGGCCCTGTCAAGCGGGCGTCGGAGGTCGGCCGGACGCCCGAAGATCGCCAAGCCCCATGCCGAACGCACCGCCGCCCCCGATCCTCTACCGCGACGCCCGCCTCGTCGCGGTCGACAAGCCGGCCGGCACCGTCGTCCATCGCGGCTGGGCGAACGACGACGAGCCGCTCCTCCAAGCCGTGCGCGACCTGGTCGGCCAGTACGTGTTCCCGGTGCACCGGCTCGACCGCGGAGCGTCCGGCGTCGTGCTCTTCGCGCTCGACGCCGAAGCGGCCGCCGCGCTCGCGCGTAGTTGGCGTGATCCGGACCGTCTGGACAAACGCTACCTCGCGATCACCCGGGGTCACCCGCCCGCTCACGTGCTCATCGACCACGCGATCCCGCGCGAGCCCGGCGCCGAACGCGTCGCTGCCGTCACGGAGGTGTGGCTGCGTGAAATCATCGGGCGGTACGCGCTCGTCGAGGCGCGCCCGCATACCGGGCGGCTCCACCAAATCCGTCGCCATCTGAAGCACCTCGCGTGTCCGCTCGTCGGCGACGTGAAGTACGGCAAAGGCGAGCACAACCGGCTCTGGCGCACCGAGCACGGCTTGCACCGTCTCGCGCTCCACGCGACGCGCCTCACGTTCCCACACCCCGAAACCCAGACGCCCGTCACCATCCACGCGCCGCTCCCCGCCGACCTCGGCGCGGCGCTCGCCTCCGCCCGCGCCGCCGTCGCCAGCCCGCACCCATGTACGTATACATAGATGACTTTTCGTTCGTGAAGGGGTGGACCCGCGCCCCGCCAGCGCTCCCGGTCCACGGCGCACACGTCATAGCGCCGAGGTTGCGGTCGCCGCTCAGTCGCCGAACGGATTCGGCGCCAGCGTCCCTCCCGACGTCGCCTTCGACTTCGGCGCGGGCGGGGGAGGCGGTGCTGGAGCCGGATCATCCCACGAGAGCGCCGGATCGTTCTTCCCGCCCTTGGCGGCCTTCGCGCCCTTGGCCGTCTTGCTGGCGGCAGCGCTCGGCGCCGTGTCGTCCACGTCCGACGCTGCCGACGCGGCCGCCCGATCCGCTTCCGCAACGGCTTCATCGAGTGATTTGCCGCGACGCTTCGCGGCCGCAGCCTCCGAGACGAGGCCGACGACGACGCGCGTCTTCGAGCCGTCGAGCTTGAGCGGGCGCGTCACGTAACCCTTGCGCACGATGTTCACGACCTTGGTCTGTCCCGGTTCGAGATCGATCGTGATGGGCATCATGCCGAGATCCTTGTCGCCGTCGAACGCGTGGGAGTTCAGCGGGAACAAGATGAGCGCCACGTGAGTCAGCTGCGGCGCGTTCGCCGCCGGGCTCGGCGCCGCCGCCGGACTCGGTGGGTTCGCCGTCGTTACGGTCTCACCTGCCGTCGCGGCGGCTTCCGTGAGCGCCGCGCCGGCTTGCTTCAACACCGCGGCCCGCGTCGGTAGCCGCGGTCGCACGAACAAGAACGCGCCCACGGCCGCGCCTGCAATCAGCGTGAAAAGCGCCCCGCGCGCCAGCCGGCGGCGTCGCCGCCCGTGCGCGTGAAGCTCGCGAAAATCCGTGTCGGCCGCGAGCTCCTCCGTATACGAGTCCGTCCCCGCTTCCTGACTCGATACCGGCGCTACGAGCGGCACACCGCCCCCCGCGATGCGCTCGAGCGCCGCGCGCACGTCATCCATGCTCCCGAAGCGCTCCGTCGTGTCCTTCGCGAGGCACTTGAGTACGACCGCTTCGAACCCTTGCGGCAACGTGCGCCCGGGCGGCATCCGCTTGCGGAGCGGCGGCGGATCGTCCGTCACCTGCATCGAGATCACGGCGAGCGGATTCTCGGCATCGAACGGCACCTTGCCGCAGGCGAGCTCGTAGAGCATGCAGCCGAGCGAGTACACGTCGGTGCGCTCGTCCGTGCGCCCGCCGGTCGCCTGCTCGGGCGACATGTAGTGCGGCGTGCCGATGACGGAGCCTGCGACCGTGAGCTTCTGGCCGCTCTGCATGATCTTGGCGATGCCGAAGTCGAGGATCTTGACGAACCAGCCGCCCTCGCTTTGCAGCAAGAACACGTTGTCCGGCTTCAGATCGCGGTGCACGACCCCGGCTGCGTGGGCCGCGCCGAGCGCCTCCGCCATCTGGATCCCGATGTCGAGCGCGTCCCCGATCGAAAGCCCGTTCGGCGTGTCGAGCGCTTCGCCGAGCGTCAGGCCCTCGAGGTACTCCATCACGATGTAGCTCGCGCCGTCCGGCAGCGCGCCGAAGTCGAGCACCTCGACGATGTGCTTGCTGCCGATGGCGGAGGCCGAGCGCGCTTCCGTCACGAAACGGCCGACGGTCTCCTCGTCTTGCGCGAGATCCTGCCGGATGATTTTCAGTGCGACCGTCTTGTCGAGCACGGTGTGGCGGCAGCGGTAAACGAGGCCCATCGACCCCACGCCGAGGAGCCGCTCCACCAAGTACCGGTCGGCGATCACCTTACCGAGATAGGGATCCGTCGCGGGCGCGCTCTGCGCCCCTTGACTCATGGGGGTCGGGCTGAGCTCGTCGATCTCGTGCTCGGCGAGCGGGAAAATCCCGTCATCGAAAGCCGACACCTTCACGTCGAGCTCCGGCGGCGACGAATCCGGGCGCTTGGGTCTCCGGTGCGTCGACTGAGCAGCGGTCGCGACGTCCTCGGGCAGGAGCTCTTCCGTCGCTTCTTCGTCGCTCGCGGCTTCGCCGTGGGGCATGGCTGGGAACGTGAACCTTGCCACCACTTCGCGCGTCGCTCAACCGCCACCACGGCCAAATCCCAATCATTTTCGATAGTAACCGCTCCCAGCGCGAGACAGTCGGGACCCTTGAAACACCCGTGCCCCGTGCTTCTGCCGCCCTTGACGAGCGCCGCGCTCTCCCCTTGGGGTTAGCGGCTCTCCCCGAGCGCGCGCCCCCTTGCGCGTCCGAAACGCGTGCCTACTTTTCTTTGGTCCCGACAACGGCACGAAACGTGACGGGCCGAGCGGCTCGCACGCTTCTTGGGGTTCCCCCCGGGTCGCGGACCGCGCATGCGCCGAACCCTGGTGCGTCGTGCGGCCGTGATCTGGCGTCGTTCGGACGCAGACCCAAAGACGAAAACGAAGAAGGAGAACGAACCATGCTGACCCGTTGGAACGATTTTGGTGTGTGGCCGAGCCTCGGATTTCGCGATTTCCCGCGCCTTTCGGGCGATCTCGATCGCCTCTTTTACGCCTTCGAGCGCCCGCAGGATTTCGCGCCGCGCGTGACCTTCGAAGAACGTGAGGGTGCGTGGGTGCTGAAGAGCGAGCTGCCCGGCTTCAGTGAAAAGGAGATCGACATCAAGGTGACCGGCAGCACCGTTTCACTCAAGGTCGAACGCAAGACGGAAGCCAAGGGCGAGGCCGAAAAGGCGCAAGCACAGGCGAGCTATGTTTACGAGCGCAGCTTCGAGCTCCCGTCGAAGGTCGACGCGGAGAGAGTCGAGGCGGAGCTCAGGCTCGGAATCCTGACCGTCACCCTACCCAAGGCAACCGACGCGCAACCCAAACAGATCGCCGTCAAGGCGGCCTGACCCGCGCTCCGTACACGACGCCACGCCCGCGCTTCATTTCGCGGCGTGGCGTCGCTGTCCGTACGCCGAGCGTGGTTCTTTACCCAAGTGGGGCTCCAAAATTCACGATCGATGCAAGTGGTCCCCGGTGTAGGGGCGACCAACGTGCCACAGGGTCCCGGGCGGGGTGGTCCGAAGCCGTTCCACTCGCCACCCGAATTGCGCTACGGAAAGAGCGGCGCCTTCACTCGGGGCGTCACCCCTCGCTGTGCCTCATCCTCTCGCCGGCAAACCCGCACCGAAAGACCTCCTGCTCGACACCGCCGCGCTCCTCGCGGCTTACTTCGAGAAGCACCCCGACCCGCAAAAGCCGGCTGAACGCGTGAGTTTCGGCACGAGCGGTCACCGCGGCTCCGCCTTCGTCTCCGCGTTCAACGAAGCGCACATCCTCGCGATCACCCAGGCCATCTGCGAGTACCGCGCGAAAGAGGGCACGAGCGGTCCGCTCTTTCTCGGCAAGGACACGCACGCGCTCTCCGCGCCCGCCGAACGGAGCGCGCTCGAGGTGCTCGCCGCCAACGGCGTCGACGTCGTGGTGCAGGAGAACGACGGCTACACCCCGACTCCCGCGGTGTCGCTCGCGATCATCCAGCACAACCGCGGGCGCAGCTCGAAGCTCGCGGACGGCATCGTCGTCACGCCGTCGCACAACCCGCCCGAAGACGGCGGCTTCAAGTACAACCCGCCGCACGGCGGCCCCGCGGACACCGCGGCCACCCAATGGATCGAGACGCGCGCGAACGCGCTCATCGCGGCCGGGCTCGGCGAGGTACGGCGCGTTCCCTTCGAGCGCGCGCGTTCGGCGCCGACGACCACGAGCACGGATTTCATCGCGATTTACCTGCGCGAGCTCCCCAAAATTCTCGACCTCGTCTCCATTCGCAATGCGGGCGTGAAGCTCGGCGCCGATCCTCTCGGGGGCGCGAGCGTCGGCTACTACCCGCGCATCGCGGCCGAGTTCGGCCTCGACCTCGACGTCGTAAACTCGACCGTCGACCCCCAATTCGCCTTCATGCCGCTCGACCACGACGGGCGCATCCGCATGGACTGCTCGAGCCCGTACGCGATGGCCGGTCTCGTGAAGCTCGCCGATCGCTACGCGGTCGCCTTCGCGAACGATACCGACGCCGACCGCCACGGCATCGTGGTGCCGCGCGCGGGCGTCATGAACCCGAACCACTTCCTCGCCGTCGCAGTAGACTACCTGTTTCGCTCGCGCAGCGGTTGGTCGCCGCGCGCGGCCGTCGGCAAAACGGTCGTTTCGAGCGCGCTCATCGAGCGCGTCGCCCGTTCGCTCGGGCGGGCGGTCGTCGAGGTGCCCGTCGGCTTCAAATGGTTCGTGCAAGGCCTCTCGGACGGCTCGCTCGGCTTCGGCGGCGAAGAGAGCGCCGGCGCGAGCTTCTTGCGATTGGACGGCAGCGTCTGGACCACCGACAAAGACGGCATCCTGCTCGCGCTCCTCGCCGCCGAAATCACCGCCAAGACGGGCAAGGATCCGGGCGTTTACTACGAAGCGCTCGCGCAACGGCACGGTCGTCCTTACACGACGCGGCTCGACGCGCCCGCGACGCCCGAACAAAAAAACGCACTGAAGAAGCTCACGTCCGCTGCCGTCACTGCCACGGAGCTCGCCGGCGAACCGATCCGCGAGCGCCTCACGGAAGCGCCGGGCAACGGCGCCGCCATCGGCGGGCTGGTCGTCAAAACCGAGAACGGTTGGTTTGCCGCGCGTCCGAGCGGAACTGAGAACATTTATAAAATTTATGCCGAGAGTTTCGTGAGCGAGGCGCATCTCGCCGCGCTCGTCGACGAAGCGAAGGCCATGGTGGGTCGCGCGCTCGGCTCCTGATTTCGAGTTCCGCGCCGGTCATTCAGGTCTAGACTTCGAGCTCAGGACTCGGGCTTAGGCCCCCGCGTCCAGAGGGACCATGGCCGACGTCGCATTTTACTATTCGATTGCCAGCCGCTATTCGTATTTGGCGGCGTCGCAGCTCGACGAGCTCGTCGCGGAAACCGGCACGTGTGTCGATTGGCTGCCCGTCAACAGCGTGCGGCTCTTGCAGGAGCGCGGCGGAGGCCCCTTCCGCGGCGAACCGGTCTCCGGACAGTACGACTGGTCGTATCGCACGCGCGACGCCGAACGCTGGGCGGAGCTCTACGGCATCCCCTTCGTGGAAACACGCGGTCGCGTCGAGATCGACGCGGAAGCGTTGGCGCTCGCGTGCACCGCGGGCAAGCGACTCGGCAAAGTGGAGGCGCTGAGCCGCGCGCTCTTCGCGGCCGTGTTCGACGGAACCACCTCGCTCATCGACGTGCATGAATGCGTGCGTCGCGCCGAGAGCTGCGGATTTTCTCCCACGGCGTTCCACGGCGAGCTCGCGCTCCCCGCGACGAAAAAGCAGCTCGACCAAACGATGCGAGCCGCTCAACGCGCGGGCGTCTTCGGCGTCCCCGCCTTCGTCGTCGCCGGCGAGCTCTTCTGGGGCAACGATCGGCTGGTGTTGGTCAAACGCCACCTCGAACGGCTGGCGAAGCGCAGCTGAATCATCGGGGCCGCTAATCCGCGCACGGCATCACGCGCGCGATTTGGATCGTGCTCGACGCCGACGCCACGGACGCCCACGCGACGCTGCCGTCCGGAAACGCCTTCCACGATTGCCAGGGATGGTCCGGGACCGCGATGCTGAACTGGTCGCCGACCGCCGCGCCCGTGCCCGCGTCGTAAATCTGCGCGGCGAGGCCCGAGCCCGACTTCCACGTAAGGAGCATGTCGCTTGCGCCGAGCGAGACCAGGTGCGGATTTTCGCTGTCACCCGCCGTCGTGACCGTCCGATCGGAGGCGCCCGTCGTGAAGTGCTCGAGCTTGATCGCGTGCTGATAGCTCCACGCGGTCCAATAGCCGGACGTCGTGGCGTTCACTATGTCGCCGCCGAACAGGGTGCCGTCGCAGGTGGCGCTGACGATCGTCTTGTAGTTCGGCGCGAGCGCAATGCGGCAATCGTTGTCGGTCGCGCACACGCTGACGAAGTGATTGGTGCGCGAGTCCCAGAGCAGGCGCGTGGTCCAGCTGTGGCTGCAGCCGAGATCGAAGCTGTCGTGACCCTTGAGCAAGCTGCCGTCCGGGCCGACGACTTTCATGCGGTCGCCTTCGTGGATGTCCACTTTGCCCGCGCCGTTCGCGCACATGTCGTTGGTGACGGTGATCGCGTCGCAGAAGTACGCCGCGTAGTTCGTGCCGTCGTACGCGATGCGCCCGTGGTGCTGGTACCACCACACGAAGTAGTTGTAGCCGGCGCTACCGGAGGTGTAACCAGGCGCATCCGCGGTCGCGGAGTCGAGCTCCGTCGCCCACTGCTCTTTGCCCGCGCAGTCGAAGCGCACCATGTTCACGTCGTAACAACCCGGACGATCGCTCGGGAGGATGCAGAGGTCGTTCACGTCGCCGCAGTGCTGCGCGTCGGGGCCACCCTTCGAATCGCGCGTCAGCACGAGCACGCCGCCGTCGCCGTCGGCCGCAAGGTCCTGAAAATCGTGCGCCTCGAGCGTGAAGGGCGTGCCCGTGAGCTTGTCGTCGCAGTCGAGGCTCGCGACGTGTACCTGGCTCGCCGTGCTGCTCCCGTACTTCGAATAGCCGGTCATCCACGCGACGAGCGAGCCTCCGCCCGGCTTGGCCGCGATGGCGAGCGGGAGGTTGTAAGTCTCGTCCGTCGAATAATCGAGCGCCGACCCGAGCTCGACGTCGGTCACGCGCACGCCGGGCGTCGAGCACGAGGTCGCCGCGGGCGCAGCGCAGCTCCCCGGGCAATTGCCGGTCGCTCCGCCGACATTCGTACCGCCGGTACCGCTTCCGCCTGCCGACATTCCGGCCGAGCCCGCGCCGCTGCCGCCAGTTCCGCCGGATCCACTCGAGCCGGCCACCGCCCCCGTGCCGCCCGTCGCGTTGGACCCGCCCGTTCCCGGACCACCCGCGGTTGCGCCTGAGCCGCCCGCTGCCGGACGTCCGCTCGAGCCACCGCTCGCATCCGAGGCGGGCGTGCCGCCCGAGCCACCCGTGGTCCTACCGCCCGTCGCCGTGCCGGCGCTACCAACGGCTCCGCCCGCAGCTCCCTGTTCGGAGCCGCCGGCCGAGGGCGGTGGCAGTCCGTCGTGCGCACCCGACTGGCAGGCGGGCACGAGCCACAGGCTCGCCAAGAGCTGCAGGGGCCGCGAAAAGCGTGAACACGGGGACCTTCCCTCGGACTGCCTGCTGCGCACGGAGCTCACGTCGGTAAAGTGTCTCGAGCGGCCCGGCGTGAGCCACCAATCTACCGAGGCTACACGAAGGCCCCGGCTCGCGCTTCAGGGAGCCAAGGATTTCAGCTACTTGGCGCAGACGCCCGCGATTCACGGCCCCGCGCAGGCGAGGTCCATCTTGTCCGTCTTACCGTCGCCGTCGTTGTCGATGCCGTCGTCGCAGAGCTCTTCCGAGCAGTCGTCGATCACGCAATCGCAATCGTCATCGACGCCGTTATTGCAGGTTTCGCGCGGCGCACAGGTGCTGCCGCAGTCGTTGTCGCCGGCAGTGCTCGGCGTCCAAAACGCGCGGTGGTTGCCTTGGCCGAGGTTTTGGAACGGCGCCCAGAACGCCGCGAAGCCGGGGTCGTCGAGCGACGGATCGATGCCCGCGATCCAGAGCTGGTCTTGCTTCGGATCTTGGGGCCGCACGTCGGCGTACGCGCGCAGGCTCGAAAACACGAGCCAGTAGGTGCCCGCCGGATCGCTCGACGCCCAGGTCGGCATCGTGTTGCCGATGCCGGTGCTGCCGTCCTCGCCGTTCACGCGCTCGTTCACGCGTGTGAGCGCGTGAGTCGTTCCGGTCGCCACTTCGAGCAACCGTAACTCGGCGGACGTCGCGTCTTGCGAGGGGCCTGCCGCGTTGACGTAGGCGATGAAGCGTCCGTCCGGGCTGAAGCTCGGAAAGAAGTTGTTGTCGTGATCGTTGGTGGGGGCCACGAGCACTTGCGGCGCGCCGAAGACGTCGTTCGCGTAAGACATGACGGCGATCGAGCCGCCTTCGGTCTGCTTGTCGCCGCCTTTGCCGGCGAGCGTGACCGCGACCCGATCGCCGAGCGGCGACCAGTCGGGATGCGTCGCGCTCGTGCCCGCCGGCAGCGGCACCGTCCCGTCGCCTGCGCCGATGAAGGCGCCGCTGTCGGCGTCGATGAGCCGGAGCTTGCCGCCGCCGGCCACGAGCAGCCGCGTTCCGTCCGGAGAAAACGTGCTCCACACCATGGGTCCCATCGCCGCTTTGGACCCGGGATCCGGTGCGGCGGCATCGGTTCCCGTCGGGCCCGGCGCGGACGTCTGAGTGGCCGTACTGTCGAGCGTAAGGAGCAGCGAACGATCGCCGAGCGAAAATTCGGCGAGCTGGTTCTTGTCGTAGCCCGCGGCGAGGCGCTTGCCGTCGCGCGATACGGTATGACAGCCCGTGCAAGTCGTCGCCCCGTCGCTCGCCGGATCGGTGAAGAAACGGGCGGGGCTCGGCTGCTCGAAGCGCGCGCGCATGAGCCCCCGGCTCCCGGTCGACCAATAGTAAATGGTGCCGTCGAGGGTCGTGCTGTCGAACGTGAGCTCGACCGCGCTCGAGCGCCAACTCTCCGAGGCGCGGCGCGAATCAACCCCGCGTACGACCCAATCGACGCGCGC
The DNA here is from genome assembly GCA_025936045.1 of Polyangiaceae bacterium. Classification (GTDB taxonomy): domain Bacteria; phylum Myxococcota_A; class Polyangia; order Polyangiales; family Polyangiaceae; genus PMG-095. Next base: position 251,546 of record JAICUB010000001.1, read on the forward strand.
GCCGCGGTTCGATTCGGCGATCCAAGCCCATTGCTCGGCCGTGGGCGTGAAGCTCGACTCGCGCGTGAGTACTCGGACGCTCGTGTTCGGTCCGACGAAATCGAGCGCGAAAACGTCGCTCGTGCCGGCCGTCCACACGAAGCGGTAGAGCGCGTCGTTCAGCGGCAGGCGCGTCTCGTCGCTCGGGTAAATGAGGCGGGGCTCCGAGGCCGCGTCGGTTCCGGGTGCGTGCTCGACGTCCGTTTCGAATGTCGCCGGGGCGACGTCGGCCGCGCTCGCGTCGACGAAGAGCACTGAGCCCGTGTCGTCCGCGCAAGGGTGCGCGCCGCACGGCGTGCTGCCTTCGGAGCCGGCGTGCGGCATGGTCGCGCCGCCGGCAACCGAGCCGAGGTTCACGCTGCGCCCGTCGCCACAGCCCATCGCCGTGCTCGCAGAGAGCAGCAGAGCGGCCAGGACCGAACGATTCCGCGGCGGGCGCGTCATGGTTCGCCGAGCAAGCGCGCCAGTCTCGGCAGGTACGCGGACGACGGGTAGTGCATGCGAAAGAGCGCGGCGCGCGAGGTTGCCTCGCTCGAGCGTCCCACGCGCACGAGCGCGGAAATAGCGATGTACTCGCGCTCCTGCGCGAGATCCCCGCTCGGATATTGCGCGCGGCAGCGCTCGGTGAGCGCAAAGGCTTGCGCCGGATCCGCCGCGAGCGCGCTCCGCGCTCGTTTCAAGAACTCGAGCTCGCTCGTGACGACGTTGCCCTCCGTGAGCGGCGCGCCCGGGTTCGTCTCGCTCGCGGTCGTGGCGGGCCTGCTCGCGGGCGAGCGCGCCGTGCGCGGCTCTCGTTCGGTGGCCCCATTCGCGGTTGCGCTCGCTTTCGGCGCCGGCTTGACGAGCTCTTGTCGCGCGGTCGTGCTCGGGCCGACGGGCGGCTCCGGCGCTGGGAACGCGGACGGCCCCGGACTGCCCGCTTGCGGGATCCCGTCGCCACGTTCGTCCGCGCTCGAGCGTGCGTCACGTGTCCTCGGTGCGGCAAGCGGCGCGGGGATCGCATCGGACGGCGGCGCTGCTGTCACGACGCTCGGTGTCGAGCTCGTGGTGGGCCTCGTGGTGGCGACCCTTTCCATTGCGTCCGGCGGCGCTGTCGGGTGCCCGCGCTCCGCGGCCGCCCACGTGACGAGCCCGGCCCCAGCGAGGGCAAGCAGGCTCAACGCGAGCGCTCTTCGCCCCCAAGGCGTCGCTCTGGCGAGCGCCGGCGCGGGCGCTGCGGTCTCCGCGGGCGAACCGAGCTTCGCGGCGGGGCGGAAGTCGACGGCTGCTCCCGCCGCGCTGAGCCGTGCCGCGAGCGCCGCGAGCCGTTCGTCGGACGGCTGCTCGTCGCGCACGGCCGCGAGGCTCGCGCCGAGCACGCTGGGCTCTTCGCGCATGCGTTTGGGCTCTTTGATCACGGCGGCCTCCGCTCGAACTCGTCACGAATGAAAGTGCGTGCGGCCGTCAGCCGGCTGTAAGCCGTTTGGAGCGGACAACCGAGCGCTTCGGCGACTTCCTTCAACCCGAGCTCTTCGATCTCGTAGAGAACGAACGCCGCGCGCTTGTCGTCGTCGAGGTGATCGAGCGTGGCGAGCAGTCGCGCGCTCAACTGGCGATTGAGCACCGCGTCGAATTGTCCGGCGGGCGCCTGTGAATCCGGGATTTGCTCGACGCTGACCTCGCGGCGCACGCGGGCGCTCCGCCGGTACTCCGACGCGACGCGCAGGCAGATGGCGTAGAGCCAACTGCGCAGAGCGTGACCTTCGAACTCGGGCAGGCGCCGGTGCACGATCAAAAAGACCTCCTGGCAGACATCGTCGACGTCGCCCGGGCGGACGCCGAGCCCGAGCAACGCCCGCCACAGATAGCGCGCATGATCCCGAAATACCTCCGAGAAGGAGGGCAGCGGGGCTGGCTCCGTCGCGCGAGCCGGGCCGGCATTCACCTTCATGGATGGGCGCTCACGGTCTTCTTTCTGGTCAGAGCCGCTTCAAAAGCTGACCGCAGCGCCCAAGCTCGCAAGGACGGACGGTTTGGACACCTGAAAGAGGCTGCGCGACGCGGAATTCACCTGCAGCAGAAAACGCTCCGGGTGATCGGGAAAGACGCCGCTGGCGTCCGCGACCAGAGCGACGCGGCGGCTGAGCGGCTCAGCCAGATGGAACCCAAACAAGCCGGCGAGTTGCCCTCGGGTTCGATCGTGTCCAGCTATCACCCCCTGCGTCCTCGTCCCGAGCCCGGCGTAGAGCGCCCCCGCGCAGATAGCCGTTTGAAAGCGCCAGGTACGGAGCTCGCCCGCGCAGAGCTCGGCGGTCCCCGCGAACAAAGAGAAGCGCACCGATGCGCCCGCAAGCTCCTTGGACGCGGGTAAGAACGCCAACGCACCGGCGCGCGCGATGAGCCAGGACGACGGCTGAAGTCTCAGGCCGAGGCTCAAACCGGGACGAGCCGAGGGCAAGAGACCGCCTTCGACGACCAACGCCGCTTCCACCGCAACGGCCCAGGGAGCAGCGCTCGGAGGCGGCTCAGCGGGTACCGTCGGGAGGTCTTCGACGTCGTCGCGGCCGGGTCCCGCCATGAGGGGCGCCTGCTCGCGGGATGGCGGCGCGGGCGGCTCGGGTGCTTCCGGACCAGCGTCGGCGAGCAACGCGACCGCCAAAATCAGCCGCTCGTCGAGGCTCGAACAGAGCTCGCTCGAGCTCGTGATCGCGCGCGTGCCGAGGGCGCGACCGGATGGGTCGTCGACTTCGAGCACTGCGCGGAAGTGGCGGTCCGGCAGACGTTCGACGTTGACGTGCAAAACGAGCTCGGCGGGTGATTCGAAGGCGTTCCGTCCGATGTAATCGTTCACCGCGCGGCTCAAGCCGTCTTCACCCAGACAGTCGAGCTCCGGACCGGGACCGGACCACTCGAGAAGCAGTGCGGGGCCGCGCGCCATTTCCGGCGCGGGCTCGGCAAGTGCCGGCGCGGCGCAGACGAGCAGGGTCGCCGCGAGCATGCAAGCCGCCCGAAGGACCAGCCGCGCGCGTCCTCGGTGGCGAGGCCTCATCCGGCGCAGAGCCTACTGGATCGGGCCTGCAGAAGTGAACCACGGCCGGGGAGGGGCGCGAGCCCCGGTGGCGCTCGAGCGCTCGGGTGTCGTTCCTTTTGTGGTGAGCCGTCAGAAACATCGAGCGGAGCCGCCATTGATTGCTCGAACGCACGAAACGCGCTCGCCCCGGCCATGAACTACTGGTTGCCGTTAGCTATCTTGTTCGGCTTGGTGCCCGCCGCGTGCGGCGGCTCGAAGGACGACCGTGCGCTTCACCCGACGAGTGGGAGCGGAACCGGCGGAACTGGCGCCGTCATCAACCTCGGCGGCAATGTCGGCGGCAGCGGGCCGTCGGGCTCGGGCGCAAGCTCGCAAGGAGCGGCAGCAACCTCCGGGGATCCCAGCTGCGCGAGCGCCGATTTCGACGGGTGCGCTGGTGAGCTCTACGAGGGAGAAGCGCTCACGCTCGACATCTACATCATGTTCGATCAGTCGGGCTCGATGGCGAGCGACGTGGGGGGCATGACGCGCTTGCAAGCCGTCGAGCGTGCAGCGCAGTCCTTCTTGAGCGACCCGAAGAGCGCGAGCGTCGGTGTCGGCATCGGATATTTTGGTTTCCAGGCCGTCGGTCAGGTCTCCTGCGACGCCGCGACGTACGCGACGCCCGACGTGGGTGTGACGCTCGACCACGCGCAGATCGTCTCCTCGCTGGACGCTCGCACGCCCATCGGTGAGACCCCGACCGCGGCTGCCATCGACGGCGCCTGCGCCTATGCGACCGGCTGGCGACGGCAAAATCCGACCCATTCGGTCGTGATCTTGCTGATGACCGACGGAATTCCGGAAGCGCCCGCTTCGTGCGCGAGTGGCGGTTGCTGTCCGGAGCTCAGCGATGCCGTGCAGGCGGCTTCGGACTGCGCCCGCGGCGGCGTGCGGACTTACGTCCTCGGCGTGGGCCCCGAGCTCGGGAATTTGAACCAAATCGCGGCGGCCGGCGGGACTGACGCCGCGTACCTCGTCGGAAATCAGGACGTGAGCACGAACGTCCTCAGCGCGCTCAACTCCATCCGCGGCGCTGCAATCCCTTGCGATCTCGATATCCCGCCCGCCAATCCCGGGCAGCCGCTCGACTTCGACCAAGTCAACGTGCTCGTCGGAAACACGGACTGCAGTGTGCCGCTGAGCCCCGTGTACTACGTGACGGACGAGTCTCAGTGCGACGGCAGCGCGGGCGGCTGGTTTTACGATGATCCGAGCGCGCCCACGCACGTGAAGCTCTGCGGGGCGACTTGCGCCCAAGTGTCGCAACCGGACGCCACGTTACGTTTTTCGGTGGGTTGTCAGACCCTGCCGCCACCGGTGCGCTGAGTCGCACGTTTCGCCGACACGTTCGGAAAGGGCCCTATCGCATGTGGACGTCTTCAAGATTTTCTGCAGCTGCATTCATCGTCCTGTCCGTGGCGTGCTCCGGCAAGAGCAGCTCGGACGGGCCGAACGGAAGCGGCCCGAACGGAACCAATTCGAGCGGTGGCGCGACGGGGGGGAACTCTGCGGGATTCTGCGTTCTCGGCGCACAGGGCTGTCCATGCGACGCGACGAGCTCCTGCCTGCACGGCCTCAGCTGCAACGGCGCCACCTGCTGCGACGCTGCGACCGGCAGCTGCTCGCCGCCGCCCGGCCAGGGCACCACCTCGAGCGGGACGGGCGCGGCAACCGGGATTGGCGCGGCAACCGGCACCGGCGCGGGGACGGGCACGGGTTCCGGCGGCACGAGCGCCGGTCCAGGGGATCCCAACGATCACGGCTCGTCCGGCACGGGGCAGACCTCGGTCTGCACGCCCGGAGTCGTCGGGCCGGTGATTACCGACTGCGGCTATCCGTACGCGAGCGACAATCCGCTCACCAACGTCGAATTCAACGAAAGCGAAGTGCTGCGCGCCATCGCGCCCTCGGGCGGCGCGCCGCTCGCGAGCGTGCGGCTTTTCTATAACGACGAGCACGCGCTCACGCTCGGTGTGCGAAGCGTCAGCGTGCAGTCGTCCACCGGCACCACGAGCCATGACTTCCCCGTATCCGCGCTCGACACCGATCCTGGAGCCGTGCGGTCGCCGCAAACGGGAGCCAACGATCTCGTCGGCAACGAGGCGGGCGTCGACCCGGTGGGCCGCCCCATGTGGCCGGCGCTGTTCGTCACGGACACGACCGTCGATGTGAATGCCCGGGGAGGCGATTGGCAAATGGGCGGGACACCCTGGAATCCGAGCGCCGTCTTCGGCACCTGGAAAGCCGCGGTGCGCTCGGTCGACACGACGGTGACGCCGAACCTGACCATCGTCACGCCCGACGCCGACCCCGCCAAGAACGATTGGAACCTCGGCGGCGGCGATCCGATCCCCGCGTCGCTCACCACGAGCACCGCCCCGCCGATGATGGGGATGATGGGAATGATGGGGATGGGCAAAGGTGGAGGCATGAGCAGCGAGGGTTACGGCGCAGAAGCGCGCTGGGACCTGGTGCTCGTCGCGGGCCACTCCTACCGCATTCAGGTCATGGTCCACGACGGCGACCAGAACAAAGTCGGAGGCGACTCCGGCGAGGCTTGCGTGAACTTCTGCGCCGACGCGGCATGCCCCGAGTACAGCCTGCCCTGTAGTTCCGACTCACCGTGCCCGATCGAGACGGAGAGCATTTGCGTGAACGGCTGTTGTATCTGAGCGGATTTTGCCTCGGAGCGCGGACTCGTGAGCCGCTCCGCTACGCCGGGGCGGCCACGTCGAGATCGAGGCGCGTCAAGTTCGGCGTGGCATCGCTCGGCGTGAAACGGCCGCGTTCGTCGCGAAGCACCCGCGAAGCGGCGACGTTCGGGTCGTGGGTGAACACGAGCCGCGTCCCGTCCGTGACGGCGCGCGCCAAAAGCTCGCTCTTTTCGTCGACGAGCTTTTCGGCGTAGCGGTCGTAGCCCATCGTGATGGGCGCGTGGAGCCACGGCGTCCCCGGGATCAAGTCCGAGCAAAAGAGCACCCGCTCGCGCAGTCCGGCAGCGATGCCGAGCAGTAGGCCCGGCGTGTGCCCTTCGCTGTCGACGAAGTCGAAGCCCGCGCCGAGCGCGACGCGGGCGCCCGCCGCGCCGTCGACGACGCGCAGGCGGCCGGAGCTTTCGAGCAGGTTCGGAAGCTCGGGGATGTAGGAGGCCCGATCGCGCGGGTGCGGCCGCTTCGCGCGTTCGAACGCGCGCGCCGAGACCACGATTTCGGCGCGTGGGAAGAGAAGCTCCGGCGGGCGACCCGCAGCAAACGGGGCGAGGAGACCGCCGGCGTGATCGAAATGGAGGTGGCTCAGCACGACACAATCGATGTCGCCGTCCGACAATCCGAGCGCGCCGAGCGACTCGAGCAACACGTGCCGCTCCTCGACCACGCCGTAGCGCTCGCGCAGGCTCGGCTCGAAGAACACGCCGATCCCCGTCTCGAACAGCACGCGGCGTCCCGGAGCCTCCACGAGCAGCGCGCGGCAGGCGAGGGGAATGCGCGACAGCTCGTCGGGCGGGAGCCAGCGGCTCCAGAGCGCTCGCGGCGCGTTGCCGAACATGGCGCCGCCGTCGAGGCGCTGGCTATTTCCGAGCAGCGTGCTCGCGAGCATCGGGTCAAGTATCGCTCACGTCCGGGCACCATGGTAGGAGCGGCCATGGCGGACACGATTTTCGGGAAAATCCTGCGGGGCGAAGTCCCGAGCCACCGAGTGTACGAGGACGCGCACGTGCTCGCGTTCCTCGACGTGAATCCGCTCTCGCGCGGTCACCTGCTCGTGATTCCGAAGGAGCCGGCGGTGACGCTCGAAGAGCTCTCCGACGAGAGCGCGGCGGCGATCGGCCGTGTTTTGCCGCGTCTCGCGCGCGCCCTCAAGCGCGTGACGGGCGTCGCGAACTACAACGTGCTTCAGAACAACGGCGCGGGCGCGCACCAGGCCGTCGCCCACGTGCACTTTCATCTGATCCCGAAGCCGAACGCCGGGGAAGGCCTCGGGCTCGAGTGGGTACCGAAGAAGCTCGAGGGCGGCGCCGAGCTCGCGAAAGAGCTCACCGCCGCGCTCGCCGGTTGACGCCTGCTCTCGACGCCTTCAGCGCGCGGAGCCGGAGTGCGAGAGCACCGCGCTTCGCCGCGCCACGCGCGCCCCCAATTCAGGCGCGCGTGCCGTCTCGAAGGTGCACGCTCACCGCGGGGGGCTTTGCGAGCGTTTGGAGCACGACGCAGTAGCGCTCGCTGAGCTCGACGAGCTTCTTCAGTTTGTCGCTCGCGACGTCCGCCCGCAGCGTGAACGTCAGGCTCATGTTCGCGAAGCCGACCGGCGCGTCCCGCGCGACGCCGAGCGTCCCGCGGAAATCGACGTCGCCTTCCGCTTCGACGACCGCGTCCTCGAGCGTGATGCCCATCGCCGTCGCGACCGCCGCGAGCGTGACGCCGGCGCAGCCGACCAGCGCTTCGAGCAGCATGTCGCCGGAGCAGGCCCCGCTGCCGTCGCCGGCCGCAGCCTGGTGCAGGCCGACCGGCACGCCCGGCTTGCCCGTCTCGAGCTTGCAAGTGACGCTCGCCTGGTCGACGCGACCGCGCGCGCGCAGCCGGACGACGGCGGAGGTCGGAGCCTCCTTGTAGCGGCTTTTGAGCGGAGCTTGCCGCTCGCGCAATTCCTCGGGAGTCACGCGCGCCCCTGGGCTTTGCGATAGCGGCGGAGCAGCGCGTTCGTCGAGCCGTCGTGCGCGAGCGCGGGCGCCGCAGCGGCTTCGATTTCGGAGGCGATGCGCTTCGCGAGCACCTTGCCGAGCTCGACGCCCCATTGGTCGAAGGAATTCACCCCCCAGATGGTGCCCTGGACGAACACCTTGTGCTCGTAGAGCGCGATCAACCGTCCGAGCGCGGCGGGCGTCATGCGCTCGAGCAAGAGCGTGCTCGAGGGCCGATTGCCCGGGAACGTGCGGTGCGGGACGAGCTCGGGCTTCACGCCTTCGGCACGCACTTCCTCCGCCGTCTTGCCGAAGGCGAGCGCTTCGGACTGCGCGAAGAGGTTTGCCATCAAGAGGTCGTGGTGCTTGCCGAGCGGGTTTTCGCTCCGCAAAAAGCCGATGAAGTCGCAGGGGATGAGCTTCGTCCCCTGGTGAATCAGCTGGTAAAAGGCGTGCTGTCCGTTCGTGCCGGGTTCGCCCCAGATGATTGGGCCCGTCTGGTAATCGACCGGGCGCCCCGCGAGATCGACGCGCTTGCCGTTGCTCTCCATATCGAGCTGCTGGAGGTACGCGGGCAGCCGCGCGAGGTACTGATCGTAGGGCAGGACGGCGTGCGTCTCCGCCCCGAAGAAGTTGTTGTAAAAGACGCCGAGCACGCCGAGGAGGACGGGCAGATTTTGCTCGAAGGGAGCACGCCGGAAGTGCTCGTCGAGCTCGCGAAAACCCGCCAAAAACTCGCGAAAACCCGCCGGGCCGATCGCGACCATGAGCGACAGGCCGATGGCGGAGTCGACCGAATAGCGCCCGCCGACCCAATCCCAAAACCCGAACATGTTCGCGGTGTCTATGCCTAATCGCGCACCCTCCGCGCCGTTCGTCGACACGGCGACTATGTTTTTGGCGACGGCGCCGTCGCTCCCGAGCTGGCCGACGAGCCAGGCGCGCGCCGTCTTCGCGTTCTCGAGCGTCTCGAGCGTCGTGAACGTCTTCGAGCACACGATGAAGAGCGTGTCCTCGGGGTTCGCGTCGCGCACGGCTTCGGCGAAATCCGTGGCGTCGATGTTGGAGACGAAGCGGAGCTCGAGCGCACGGTCGCTCACGCTGCGGAGCGCTTGGTACGCCATGGCCGGACCGAGGTCGGAGCCGCCGATGCCGATGTTGACGACACGGCGGATGCGCTTGCCCGTGTGGCCCGTCCAGACACCGCTGCGCACGCGCTCCGCGAACTCGCCCATGCGCTCGAGGACGGCGTGCACCTCGGGCACGACGTTCTTGCCGTCGACCAAAATGCTCGCGCCCGCGGGCGCGCGGAGCGCGATGTGCAGCACCGAGCGCCCTTCGGTCGCGTTGATGGGCGCGCCCGTGAACATCGCCTCGATGCGGGCCGCGAGGCCACGCGCCTTGGCGACGGCGAGGAGCGCGTCGAGCGCCGGGGCGTCGACGCGGTGCTTCGAGTAATCGAGGAAGATCCCGGCTGCTTCGAGCGAGAAGCGTTCGGCGCGGCCCGCGTCGTCGGCGAACAGGCGGCGCAGCGGCACGTCGCGCAGGCGTGCGGCATGACCTTCGAGCGCTTGCCACTCGGGCAGCGCGGTGAGCGGCTTCGACTCTGACATGGCGGCGCCGAATCTATCAGCGTTCGGCGCTCACGTCGCCTCGAGCTCGAGCTCCGCGCAGAGCGGCAAGTGGTCGGACGCCTGGCGCGTGAGCGGATTTTTCAGCGGCCCGCACGCGTGGGCGCGCACGCTGCCGCGGACGAAAATGCCGTCGAGCGGGCGGATCGGCACCGCGGCCGGGAACGTGTTCGTCGCGTGGCCGGCACGCACGAAACCCGCGGGCGCGAGGAAGCGCGGACCGAGCGAGCCCCACACGTCGTTCAAATCCCCGCCGACCACGACGGGCGTCGGCTGGTGGAGGTGTCGGAGCTCGGGCGAGCCGAGGAAGCGCTCGAGTTGCAAGGCGCGCTCGGAGCCGGCGAGGCCGAGGTGTAAATTGTAGGCGGCGACCGTGCGCGTATGGGTCCCGACGCGGACCCGGAGATGGGCGCCGATCGCGCCGCGGCGCTTGCGGCGGCCGATCGTGAGGTCGATCTCGTCGGTGCGCGTGATGGGATGGCGGCTGAGGATCGCGTTGCCGTAGCCGCCGATGGTAAAGCGGTGCTGCGGGCAAAACGCCATGTGCTCCATCCCGAGCGCCTCGGCGAGAAGCTCGGCCTGATCGTGGAAAGACGCGCGCGGCAGGCCGTCGGTGACCTCCTGGAGCAGCGCCACGTCGGGCGCGATTTCCGCGAGGACGGCCACCACGCGGTCGATGCGATAGCGCCGATCGACGCCGCCGATGCCCTTGTGGATGTTCCAGCTCACGATCGAGAGCCGCATGCTATCTTCGACCGTGTAGCGCGGAAGTCGGGCGCACTCGTGAGCGGGTCATGGAATCGTCGATTGTCGGATGACACAGGGTAGCGCGCTCTTCGGCTCGGTCGTCGCGCAGCGTTACGTGGTCATGGAGCAACTCGGGTCCGGCGGCATGGGCGCCGTGTATCTCGGCCGCCACGTGAGCTTGGGGCAGAAGGTCGCGATCAAGTTCATCCACCCCGAGCTCTCGCAGAGCGAGGAGGTGCGCCGGCGCTTCGACACGGAAGCGAAGGCCGCCGCCGCGATCAAGAGCCGCCACGCCGTTGCGGTGATCGATCACGGTGTCGCCGAGAGCGGGCAGCCGTTCATAGTCATGGAGTATCTCGAGGGTCAGTCCCTCGAGCAAGCGATGCGTGAGCGCGGCCGCCTGCCGTTCGAGGAAGTGACCGAGATCGTCGTGCAGGTTGCGCGCGCTCTCGAGCAGGCTCACGCCGCGGGGATCGTTCATCGCGATCTGAAGCCCGACAATATCTTCCTCGCGAAGGACACGGAAGCATCTCGCTTCGGTTGGATCGTGAAGGTGTTGGATTTCGGCATCGCCAAGGTCGTGCACGACGACAACGTAGGCGGCGTCGGAACCACCAAGACGGGCATGGTGCTCGGCACGCCGCTCTTCATGAGCCCGGAGGCGCTCACGGCGTCCGCGCCCGTGAGCCCCGCCTCCGATATCTGGTCGCTCGGAGCCTGCGCTTTTGCTGCGGCCTGCGGTCGCGTGCCGTTCGAGGGCGAAGCGATCGGAGACGTCGTGCTCAAGGTGTGCGCCGCGCCGATGCCGATACCGAGTCAATATGCCCCGGAGCTTCCCCGCGCCTTCGACGCTTGGTTCGCGAAGGCGTGCGCCCGCGACATGCGGCACCGCTTCCGTCGCGTGGGCGAAATGGCGGATGCTCTCCGCCGTCTCGAAGAATGGTCGCGCGCGCAGCAGGAGCGATCGCTCTACGAGATTCGGCCGATCGGCTCGATCGTCGACATCGAGAGCGCCCTCGACATCAGCGAGCCGCGCACGTCGAGTCGGGGGCTCGTGCTCGGCGGCATGCTCGCGGGCGTCGCGCTGACGCTCGGTGCGCTCGGGTACTACGTGCTCCAGCGCACGCGAGCGGCGGACGAAACGGCGCGTGCCGCCACGGCGCGCGAGGCGGAAATCGTCGCCGCGGACAACGAGCGGAAGCTCCGCGAAGCGGAACGACGGTCCCGGCCTTTGCCCGAGGCGTCCGCCGTGGACGCGGGCGCTCCCGACGCCGGCTCGCCGGAAGGGGGCCGCGGGCGCCGCCGCCGTCGCGCGACGCCGGCCCCCGTAGAAACGCCCGAGCCGAGCAAGCAGGACGGGACGGGGCCAAGCCCCCGCGCCGGCTCCTCGGCGCTGTGATATATGGTGCGCCACGCGTGCCGAGGCGCAAAAAAGCATGATCGACGACGTATTGTCCGAGCTCAAGCAAGGCATCGAGAAGGCGAAGGAAGCCCTCCGCCGCGATCTCTCGAAGCTCCGAACCGGGCGCGCCCACCCCGGCATGCTCGAGAATCTCCGCGTCGAGTACTACGGGCAGAGCACGCCCATCGCGCAGATGGCGAACATCAACGTGCCCGAGCCGCGCCTCATCACGGTCAAGCCGTGGGACAAGTCGCAGGTCCAGGCCGTGGAGAAGGCCATCCGCGAGAGCGACCTCGGGCTAAACCCTCAGGTCGACAGCGAGCTCATCCGCATTCCGATCCCGCCCCTCAGCGAGGAGCGCCGTAAGGAGCTCGTGAAGGTCGCGAAAAAGAACGGGGAGGAATGCAAGGTGGCCGTGCGCAAGGCGCGCCACGACGCCCTCGACATGCTGAGCGAGATCGAGAAAGACGGTGGAGCGAGCAAGGACGACGTCGATCGCGGCAAGAAAAAAGCCGAGGAAATCGTCTCCGAGTCGGGCGCCGCCGTCGACCACATCGTGCAGCAAAAGGAAAAGGAAATCCTGACCGTCTAGGAGCGGAGCGGGGGCGTAGACAATGCGGAAGCGAGAGCGAAGCCCGTGAAGGGCAAAGACCGTGTCGCGAGAGCGAGCCCGTCAGGGGAAAACCGCTAGACCGGACGCTTGACACGAAGAAGCTGGCATGAAACCGTGTGGAGTTGACGAACCGGCCTTACAAAAAGGCCAGGGTTCTCGGTTCGGAAGGATGGCATGCGCGCAGTAGCGGCCGGGATCAGCGATGTGGGGCTTCAGCGCGACCACAACGAGGACAGCTTCGCGATCCTCAAGGAGCAGCGCCTGTTCATCGTGGCCGACGGCATGGGCGGCCATCGCGCAGGTGACGTCGCGAGCAGACTCGCGACCGAATCGATCGTGGACTTCTTCCGCGCTGCTGCGAACGAAGGTTACACCTGGCCGTTCCCGTTCGACACGCGCCTGACGGACGAGGAGAACCGGCTGCTCTGCGGCATCCGGATCGCCAATCGTCAGATCATCGAGCGGAGCACGCGTTCACGCGAGTGCCAGGGCATGGGCACCACCGTCGTCGGCTGCCTCTTCAGCTCGGCGAAGGGGAAGATGTTCATCGGGCACGTCGGCGACAGCCGCGCCTACCGCGTTAGAAATCAGCAGATCCAGCTCATGACGCGCGACCATTCGCTCGTCAACGACTACCTCCTCGCGATGCCGGAGCTCACCGAGGAACAGCGCAGCGAGCTCCCGAAGAACGTGATCACGCGCGCGCTCGGCATGCAGGAGCAAGTCGCCGTCGACATTCAGAGCGACGACGCCGTCGCGGGCGACTGCTACGTGCTCTGTTCCGACGGCCTGAGCGGCATGGTCGAGGACCGCGAAATCCTCGAGGTCGTGAGCACGACGAGCGATCTCGAAGTCGCGTGCCGCCGCCTGATCGCGCTCGCCAACGAGCACGGCGGTGAAGACAACATCACCGCGCTGATCGTCCGAGTCGAACAGCAAGCCGAAGGCGAGATCAGCCTCTCCGACACGCTGCCGACGCCCGTGACGATGCGCCAGCCGCTCGACGGTCAGGCGGACACGCCGCCCGCTGGCGTCGTGGGCGGCAAGCGCGACTGAGCGTTACTCGGGGCCGCCGAACGTCGTGGCGGCCCGCGTCCCCCGCCGGGCGGCTCAGTTCTGTTCTTCGCCGGTCTTGCAGTACTCGAAGGCGATGGTGCCGTGCACGCTGCACCCGCTCGAGTTGTCGTCGATGGAGCCGATGAGCGGACAGTCGACGTCGGTGAGGAGTGCGCCCTTCTTGAGCGTTCCGACGGGACCGAAGGTGCAGCCGGGGCTGCCCATGATCTGACTCGTCTGAGGACCCGTGTCGGGGGAGATCTGGGTCATCTGGCCCGTATTGGTGGCCGTCTGCTTCGGGTCGGCGATCGTGCCGGTGAACGAAAAGCTCGCCGGCTTGTGGCCGTTCTCGTCCGCGCCGCTGATGGTCGCGTTGAAGCTGCCGTCGCTTTTGACGATGCAATCGACCGTCACCCCCTGCTTGCCGTTCTCGATCGTCTTACCGGGATCGGGCTGGCCGATCTGATAGGTGAAGGAACCTACGGTGCCCGCGTTACAGGAGCGCGTGTCGGTGTACATTTTCGACGGCGGGCTCAGCGACATCGAAACACCCGCGGCCGGCGGTGTGGGCGGCGGGTCGCTGCAGGACGCGGCCGACAGCGCTAACGGGACGGAAACCAGAAACGGTGCGACGCGAGCAAGCATAGGGGACTCCGAAGCTCAGTCTAGTACCGCTTCAATCCCCGGCGCAACGAGCGCGGTGCACCTGGCTATCGCTCACGCCGGCGAGGCGGCTCGGCTGGGCTCGAACGGCAGCTCGCTGATGGCCGGCTCCCCGCCCGTTTCGCGCACGCCGCGATAGCCGAGACCGTGGTCCGTACTCTCGGGTTGCCAAGCGAGGGGAGCCTTCTTACGGACGGAGCCCGGGGCGGGCAACGGAAAGACGAGCGAACGGGCCGCGTGATGCCGCACGCGCGCGGTCACGTCGTGGTGCTCCTGGTGGATGTGGCCGTAAAACACGGTCGCGTCCGTGAAGCGCGCGATGAGCTCGATGACCTTGGAGCCGTCTTGCGTCGCCCAATCCCAGCTCGGGAAAAGATCGAACAGCGGCCGGTGCGCGAGCACGACGAGCGGCGTGTCGAGCGGGAGCGGCGCCAGATCGCGCGCGAGCCAGTCGAGCTGCGCTTCACCGACCGTGTTGCCGGCCGAGACGTTGTCGAGCCTGACGAAGTGAACGCCCCCGTGCTCGAAGGAGCCGTGTGTTTCGCCGAAGGCCTCGCGGAACGCGGCGCCTTGGTCGGGCCCCGCGTCGTGCTCGCCAGGCAGGTAGTAGCGCGTCTTCACCTTGAGATCGGCGACGATGCGCGAAAACTCTCGCATCCGACGGCGGCGTTCGACGCCGTCCTCGGTCGTGTGCGTGAGGTCGCCGGTGAATACGACGAAGTCGGGCTCGAGGGGCGAGGCGTTGATCTTCGCGACGGCGTCCTTCAGCGTGTGAGACGCTTCCGGATTGTTCGGGCCTTCGTAGCCGAAATGCGTGTCCGTCAGCTGCAGGAAGAGGAAGTCGGGGCGCGGGCGCGGCGTGGGTGAGCGGGGCAGGGGCGGCTTGGCCGGCGTGGTTCCGGCCGGCGTCGAGGCCGCGCAGCCGACGAGCGCCGAGGCGGAAACGAGGCCGCCGACCGCCAAAAGCTGGATGAGCTCGCGGCGGTCGAGGTTCGTGAGTTGTTCGGTCGTGGTTTTACGGGGGCTCTGCATACTCTTCCAAACGCGGGCGGCGCCAAGCGGTTCCTTACCGGCCCGCGGGAACCAGCAGGCGGGCACGCACGTTTTCCAAGAGGAGACCGTGAAGCCCCAACTACAGCCAAGCTCGCTTGGGTGTATCGAAACAGGAAAGTACCGACGGGACAGACCACGCCAAAAGCGAGTGAATTTTGCGGGCCTCACCCAAGTGGGGCTCCCAAATTCACGATCGATGCAAGTGGTCCCCGGTGTAGGCCGCGCCGGGAACGCCCCGCCCCGCTGTCGTCTTCGAGAGCGAGCTGGTATGCGATCCGGGTGGTGCCCGACGGGACGCACGAGCCGCCGAATTTTTCGGCGGCGCTCTTGGCCGAGGTCGACGGGCTGTATAACTTTGCGTCCCGCCTCACGCAGAACGGAAGCGAGGCCGAGGATCTCGTGCAGGATACGTTCGCGCGGGCGATGGCGGCGCAGGCGCAGTTTCGTCCGGGGTCGAACCTGAAAGCCTGGCTCTTTCGGATCCTGCGCAACGCGTACATCGACGGTCGCCGCCGCGCGCGTCACGGTTTCGAGCTCAGAACGCGCGACGAGGACGACACCGTCGAGGTTCATACCGAGCTCCTGCGCGGTGATTTCGAGCTCGAGCGCCTGCGGCGCGTCGTCGCCGAGGACATCGAGGCAGCCCTCTCGAAGCTCGGCGACGAAGCGCGGACGGTCGTGCTGCTCGATCTCGAAGGGTTCAGTGAAGCCGAGATCGGCGAAGTGATGGGCACTCCGCCCGGAACCGTGAAGTCGCGCCTCTCGCGCGCTCGCGCCCGGCTGCGGCGGCTGCTCGTGGAGTACCAGCGATGAGCGAACCGGAACACGGGCTCGAAGCGGCCGAGCGCGAGCTCGATCGCGCCCTGTCGCTACTCGAGAAGCGCAAGGCGCCCGAGGGGCTGAAAGCGCGACTCGGTGCCGTCGTCGAAGCGGCGCCGCCGCCCGCTCCCGCTCCGGCTCCGCGCGTCCGGTCGCGACGCACGGCGCTCTTGTCGCTCTCGCTCGCGGCCGCCGTGGCGCTCGCAGGGGGCATGGGCGTCGGCTGGTTCCACGCCGCTCACGATGCGGACGCGCTCGTCACCGAAGCCGTGAACGATCACTTGCGCCTGCTTTACGCCGCGCGCCCGCTCGAGGTGGAGAGCAGCGATCGCCACCAAGTAAAGCCGTGGTTCGAAGGCAAGCTCGACTTCGCGCCGGTGGTCGCGTTCGCCGGTGACGACGAGTTCGCGCTCGCGGGCGGCTCGGTCGCGTACTTCATGGATCGCAAAGCCGCCGCCTTCGTCTTCAAGCACCGGCTCCACGTGATGACGCTGTTCGTCTTCCGCGCCGAGGGGTTGCCCTGGCCGCACACCTGGAATCAGACTCTCGGCAAGAAGAACGCGTCGTACGCGAGCTCGCGCGGTTTCGGCACACTGCTCTTCCGCGAGGGCGACCTCGGTTACGCGCTCGTCTCCGACGCGGACATGCCGACGCTGCTCCGCCTCGGGACGAAGCTCGTCGAGGCTCACTGAGCGCCTGCGTGCCTCCCGTCGGGCTCGGCCGCGCGCACGCTCACACGTATCTTTGAACGAAAGCGAGCGCGGTGTCGGCCACTTCGCGCCAGCCGCTGTCGATCGTGAGCGCGTGGCCTCGATTTTTGAGCTCGATGATCTCCGTCACGCCGCCGTTCTCGCTCTGCTGCTTGTAGGAGGCGTTCGCGATCGCCCAGGGCACGGTGTGGTCCTTCTCCCCGGAGATGATGAGCAGCGGGCCGCGCTCGGGGTTTTTCGTGTCGACCTTCGCTTCCGTCCATGGGTTCAGGTTCGCGGTGGCGGCTTGAAAGAGCGGCTTGCCGGCGGCCGGCACGGCGTACTTTTCGTAGAGCTCTTTCGCTTCTTCTTCCGTCACGGCGTTCGCGAAGGCGAAGCGGAACTGGTCGTAGGTGAGCGGCACGGCGCGGTTCCTGTTCGCCGGATTGCCGAGCACGGGCCACGCCGACTTCAGCGCGGAGAACGGCAGCGGCAACACGCCGCGGAACGGCGCCGGATCGATCGCGACCGTCGCGGCCGAGCGCCCGCGGCCCGCGAGGATCTGCACCATCAGCCCGCCGAACGAGTGTCCTACGAGGACGGGACGTTGCGCGAGCTTGCGCAGGATCGAATCGAAGTGATCCGCGATTTGGCCGACCGTCTTGTTCGCGAAGACCTCCGGGTGGGCCTTCGCCTGATCGATCGTCTCGGGATCGTCGGGCCAGCCCGGCGTCAGCGCGACGTAGCCGGCCTCCTCGAAGCGTTGAGCCCAGCGTTCCCAACTGCTCGGTAAGAGCCAAAGCCCGTGCACGAACACGACGGGCCGCTTCCCCGTCGTGTTGGCGCGCTCGACCTCGTTCGCCTCGTGTTCCGTAATCGTCTTAGCCGTAGACCTCGACATCGTGGACACTCCTTTGCGCTCGACCGCCCGCAAGAGGAGTATCGGCCCGCGCGGGCGGGAGCGGGAGTGACATTTTGTCTCGGTCCCGCCGCGCGTTCGAGTCGAAGCTCAGCCGCCGATGCCGAGGGAGTCGAGGTAGGTGTTGTACTCGTCGACCTGATCGTAGCGTACGACGTCGATGCCGGCGTTGAAGCTGTGCTCGTCGACCATTTCCGGCGCGAGGATGTCACGCGTCTTGTCGACGCCGAGCACCTTCATCGAATAAAGCACGTAAGGCAGCATGTAACCGAAGTAGTACTGGCGCTGCGCGTGCGTCGCCTTGATCAACCCCGACTGCATGTCGGTCACGGTTTCCGGCTCGAAGTCGAAGCCGACGATCGTCACGTCGTCGCCCGTGAGCCCCGCCGCCGTGACCGAGCGCGCGCAGCGGAAGGTGGGCGAGAACATGCTGAGCATACCGACGACCGGCGGATCGGTCGTCATGATGGCGTCGGTCATGAAGTCGACGTCCTCTTGTTCGCCGTCCGTGCTCCACGACGTTTGTCGCACGACCACGTTGTAGCCGGCGCTCGTGAGTACGTCCGTCGCGCCCTGCGTCCGGTTGTAGCCGTCCGGCCAGGTGGGCTGATCCGCGTGACCGAGCACGATCACGCTCCCCATTTTCCCGCCGAGCATGCTGGTCAAGGTCTCCGCGGAGGTATGGCCGGCTTCGTAGTTGATGGTCCCGATGTAGAGCTCGCGTTCCGATTCGGGCAGGTCGCTGTCGATCGTGACGACCGGCACTCCGGCGTCGGCAAAGTTGTTGATCTCCGGCGTGAGAATGTCCGCGAGGGGCGCTAGGCCGAGGCCGTCGTAGCCGGCGCCTTCGCGCTCCTGCAAGAGCGCCACCTGCTCGTTGCGCGCTTCCTCTTCCGTGCTCTCGGTCGGTGCGAGCACGACGCCGGACACGCCGAGCTCGCCGAAGGCCCGGTTCGCCCCGATCTTCACGGACTCCCAATAGTTGGAATTCTCCTTGAGCACGACGCCGAGTTGCAGTTGCTTGGCGCCCGTCTTCTGGATTTCACTGACCAGCGTGTTCACCGTGTTTTCGAGCTCGACCGGCTTGAACTCGCTCTCGGGGATTTCCACACGCGTGACGGTCTTCTTGGGTGCGGCGCTGTCGTCGGCGCCGCACGCCGAGAGCGCGCACGCTAGACCCGCGAGATGAATGCAACGGCTGAGCTTGAGAGACATGGTGTGATAAGTTCCCTTTCTGTGCGTGTGCGCTCTTTGGCGCGTCAAAACGTTTGCGGACAAATGGCCCGGAAGGTCCCGGTGCCGACGAAGCCGTCGTTGGAGATGGCCCACGTATCGAAGACCGTGTGTTGGGCGGCTCCGTACACGTCGAAGTCGTATTCCGCGGCGGCTCCGACGTAGCGAACGTTCGAGCCCAGCCGAATCTCGGTCATCGGAGCGCGCAGGTCGTTCCAGCGCACCGGCTCCGCGTCGGCGTTGCCGAGCTCGCGGATGTCGGCCTGGAGCTCGTGCGTCGTCGGGAGCTTGCCTTGCTCGCTCAAACCCTTGTTGAGTCCGAGCGCGAGGAGCACGAGCGCGTCGTAGTAATAGCTCGCTTCTGGAAATGGCCGGTCGCCCCCCCAGTACTCGCTGAAGTGCGAACTGAATTCGCTCGCGTTCCCGTGAATGCACGTAAGCTCGTCCGTCTCGCTCGGAGCGCATTCGCTCGGGAGGCTCGCGGAGGGCGAGAGCCCGAGCGTGCCGTTCAACGTGCCGAACGGGATGTTCTGGAGGAACACGTCGGCGTGGAGCAGCGGGCTCAGGTACCAGGCGCCTTGCCGGCCGGCGACGGTCCACTCCGTCGTGATGACCGAGGCGGATTCGGGCGGCGCCATCAGCAGCGTCAGATCGGCGCCGAAGGAAAACGCGCGCGTGATCTCGGTCGCGTACGAGGCGTCGCCCTGGGGCGCGGTGATGTTGGGCAGCGACTTGCCGCCGAGGCTGCCGAAGTGGCTCGTGAAGTCGCTCGCGAGCGACGTGTTGTAGTCGTCGACCGTCACGAGCGCGTTCACGGTGCGCGCGCCTTCGGCCACGACTTGTTTGCCCATCGCGCAGCCGAGCGCGTTCGTCGAGGGAGCGAGCCGGATCCACGCGCCTTGGCCGCCCGTGCGCTCGATCGACGGCGCGGCGTACCCCGGCAGGACGTCGAGGATGTCGAGCCCCTTCACGTCGGGAACGATGTCGTTGGCGAGGTTGGTCTCCTCCGGTCCGATCAGGTACTGAACCTGTTGATCGTAGAGGAGCTCGAGCAGCTGCTCGAGGCCGCGGTCGGACCCGGAGTTGCTGTCGCGCGTGACCAAGCGGAGCTTCTGCCCGCCGATGCCGCCGGCGTCGTTCACGTCGTGGACGGCGAGCAGCAGCGCCTGCTCGAGGTTTCGTCCGAGCGCCGCTTCGTTGCCGGTAAATGGCAGGATCGCGCCCACGGCGATGCCGTCGGCGTCGTCGGGGGCCGAAGGAGCACATGCACCCATGAGGAGCGCACACATCCCGACCGCCGCCTTGACCCTGACACGCGACTGCACGCCCCTTCGTACGGTTCGAGCGCGCTTCGACTTAAGCCCGAACGCCGCCCTGGCGCTGCCCGCGATATCCATGTCGCACTTCCACGCACTCAATACGAGTGTTCGATTTCGAAGAAGATCTGCGCGGGCGCGAGCGGATACTCGAAACCCGCGAAGCCCGGATCCGGCCCGCGCGCGAGCAGCAGGTTTCGCGAGCGCAGCGCGAAGCGCGTCTCCTGGCCGGGAGCCAGGTAGATTTCGCGCGTGGAGAGCGAGAGATCGAGCATGAAATAGGAGGGCAACGTGAACGGGGCGCCCGCTTCGACGATGCTCGTGTCGGCGGCGCGGCGCGGCCCCACCCACATGCCCTCCGCGCCGAGCTGGAGCGGTACCCGCGGTAGCGACGGCACCGCGAAGGTCACACCACCGCGCCCGATCCAGGGCGGATAGGCCACGTTTTTCGTGCCGACCAAGTTGGCGACGTAGCCCTCTTGGCCGAGGTCGCGTTCGGACGCGACTACGTCGAGGGCCGCGTACACCGTGTAGTCGTCGTAGTGCGAGAGATCCGCGCGCGTCTCCCAGGACAGCGTGCGCTGGCTCGCCACGTTGCGCGCCGTCTGATTGCTGCCCTCCGGCGTGAACTCGGCCTGATGCAAAAGCCAGTTGTAAGAGACGGCGGACGTGACGCCGAAAAACCGATTCGGCTTGAACGACATCTGGTACTCGAGCGTGCGGATGAGTTGCGGCTTCAGGTTCGGATTGCCGATCACGTCACCCAACCGGAGCGGCACCGCGTGCAGGAGGTAGGGCGACGGAGCTTTGAACGCCGTGCCGTACAGCAACTTCGCGACGATGCTGCGCGTCCAGCGTGAGATCACGCCGACACGGCCCGTGAGCTGGTCGCCGTATTCGCTGTGACGGTCGTAGCGGATGCCGCCGTTCAGCTTCAGCCAGGGATCGAAGAGCTTGTAGCCCGCATTGGCGTACGCGCCGACGTCCACGAGGTTCAAGGCGGGCGGGTCGGGCCGCGTTTCCGGTACGGGCAGGCCCGTGGCGCGATCGATGCGCTCGGGGTTACCGAGGTTCTCGCGATCGTACACCGTCTCGACGCCGGCTACGACGTTCGCCCCGGCGAACGGCGTGAGACGTGCCTCGACGTTGCCGTCGACGCCGCGATAAGAAGAGCGCCGCTCGACGTAGTAGAGGTCGCTCGCCACGTCGACGCGATCGGGCGGCAGGATTCCACCTTGGAAATACGTGCTCGAGACGGCGATATCGAGCTCGCGCGAGGCGTGCACGAGCGAGTCGAAGTTCAGGCGGAACTGGCCCAGTGAAACGACGGTGCCGCGCGGACGCCCGTTCGCGTCGGGTTCGTTCGTGAGCTGCGCAAAGCTCGCGAAGTCGCCGCCGCGCTTGATGCCCGACGCGTAGGCGCTCAAGCTCACCTCGGCGGTGCCGGGCACGCGATAGCCGACCCTGCTCTGCAAGACGAGCGAGCGGCGTTGGAGGTTCAGCGCGGTGCGCCGATCGCCGATGTCGCTCGGCAAGCGCGGCGCGGGTGACTCGCTCGGCAGCGCTTGCCCGGAGCGATCGGTCGCCTCGCCGGCCGCGCCGAGCATCAGGTCGAAGCGGCCGAAGCGCGCGCCGCCGACCGCGTCGAAGGTTCCTCCCGGGTTCGACTCGGTGAGGCCGAGCGTTACCTTGCCGCGAAAGTGCGGCACGTCCTCGGGCTTCAGCGTGATGATGTTGACCACGCCGAGAAATGCGTCCGCGCCGTAAAGGGCCGACACCGGCCCACGGATGATTTCGATTTGGGCGATCGACTCGAGCGGCACGAGCTCCGTGCCGAGCCAATTACCCGACGTGGTTCGATAGGAGACGGAGCGGCCGTCGATCATCACCTTGATCACGCCGCTCTCGGCGCCGAGCCCTCCCGTCATGCCGCGCACGCCCGCGTTCGGCAGAATGCCGTCGTCGGTGAGGTAGAAGCCCACCGTGTGATTGAGCACCTCGGCGACCGTCTGGTAGCCCCAGCGCTGAATGTCGGCGTGTGTCACCACGGTGATGACCGCCGGCGCCTCTTCGAGGCTCTCCGACGTCTTGGTCGCCGTCGAGACCTCGACGTTGAGGAGCTTCACGAGATCGAGATCCTCGACGCCTTCCGCGGGTTTCGGCTCCGCGGCCTGGCTCCACTCGGCATACACGAACACCGACAGCGCCGCACCGAGCATTGCGCTCCACCGCCTGCGCCCGACTCTCGACGCTTTCATCCGTAGTCAACTACGGTCACCCGCGGGAGAACTTCATCCCTTATGACGGAAGAAGTTCTGCCGTTCGTAGGTAAGCGGTATCCGCGACCTCTGGGTCGCTTGCCCGCGCGGATACTCAGGCAAGACCGGCGTCATTCATGAGCATACCTCGACGCACTCGCGCGCCTCTCCGAGCCCTCGCGGCCATCGCCGCCGCCGGGCTCGTCAGTCGAGTGGCCGAAGCGCGCTCGCTGAAACTACTCGTCTTCTTGCACGTCGCGCTCAAACAACGCGCGTTCGAGAGCGAGCTGCAGGCGGCGTTGCCCGGCCTCGAAGTACGCGCCGTCGGTCGCCTCGGCGATTTCGAGCGTGGGCTCGAGGACGGGCAAGACGCCGTGATGAGCCTCCCGCCCGTGCTCGCGTCGCACGGACTCACGTCGAAGCTCCAAGGTATGCGGGGTGGCTCGTCCGACGAAAAGTATTCGCTGGTCGGCGCCGGCGTCGTTCCCGATCCGGCTCGAGTCTCCGCCGTCGGAGCGCTCGACCTCCTCGGCCACGACGGGACCAACGCGTTCGTGTGGGATCTGCTCGGGGCGCGGCCAAAAGTCGAGCGGGTTACTAAATTCGAGGATCTCTTGCCACTACTCCAAATGCAGAAAGTGGACGGCATTCTCCTGCCCGCCCGCCTCGTTCCAGAGCTCCAGAACGCGAGTCGGCTTCCGCTCGCCGGCCGCGAGCTTTCGAAGCTCGTGAAGTTGCCGGCGGTCGCGAGCGTGGGCGGCGGCGGCGCCGATGCGCTCGCGCAGATTGCCCGCATTCCCGCCAAGGTCTCGAAGACGCTCGGAGTCGACGCATGGCGCTGAGCAGGCGAGCCTTCCTGACCGCGGTGCCGTTGGTCGCAGGCGCGTACGCTTGCTCCTCTCAGCTCCGGACGGGGGCGCGCTCCGCCGGCGAACGGACCCTCGACCACGCGGTCGTCGCCGGCAAGCCCACCGTGCTCGTGTGCATGCCGGACACCCGCCAAACGCGCGAGGTATTGGCCGGACTCAAAGACGAGCTCGCCGGACACTTTTCGCTCGTGGCCGTCGAGGTGGAGGGCGAGGACGCGACGGGCGGTATCGCGCGCGCCATGGCCGAGCAGAAGCCTGCCTGCGTCGTCCTCATGAACAATCCCACCGTGCTCGCGTACGCCCGTTACCAGGCGACGTCGGGGCTCGCGAACTTCCCGCCCGCGATCGTCGTGATGACGTCATTTCTCGATCGGCGCCCGGCCGCGCTCGCGGACGCGACGGGCATCAGCTACGAGGTCCCGCTCATTACCGTCGTGACGAACCTGCGCAAGCTGATGTCTTCGCCCGTCGAGCGCGTCGGCGTGATACGGCGCTCGCCGCTCCACGCGTTCGTATCGCGCCAGGCCGAGCTCGCTCGCCGCGAGCAAATCAGCGTGGTCGAGCAACCCGTGAGCCTCGAACCGAACGCGGCGGAGCTCAAGTACGCCCTGCGCGAGCTCAAGCAACGCTGCGACGCGATCTGGATTTTGAACGACGACCGTCTGCTCTCCGACCGACTGATCGAAAACGGCTGGTTGCCCGGTCTCAACGAGCGGCCGTATCGTCCCGCGATCGTGGGTGTGGCGTCGCTAGTTTCCCCCGCGCAGTCCTTCGGCACCTTCGCCGTGTTGCCGGATCACACCGCGCTCGGCGTGCAGACGGCGAACCGCATCTTCGACCTCGCCGACGAGGGCTTCCGCCTCGGCGCCGGGGACGACGTGGACCTGCCGCTTTCCACCACGACGACCATCGACCTGGTGCAGGCGCGCGAGCGCTTCGCCCTCCGGCGGGACGCGCTCGAGCAGGTCGATCACATCCTCGAATGAACATGGATTTGCCCGCGAAAGACCCGCCGCTTCGGCGCAGCAAGCAGAGTCTGCACAAGAAGTTCATTCGAACGCTGCTCCTCGTCGCGGGCATCATCGGTCTCTCCACGCTCGTCACGGTCGGAGTGATGAGCGCGCAGGCCTCGGCGGAGCACCTCCGCGCCGTGCAGCAGTACATCGAGGAGGGCATCGCGAGCAAAGGCAGCGTGCTCGCTCGCAATCACGCCCTCGCGCTCCGCGGCCTCACGCAGGACAACGCGTTTCTCGACATGCAGCGCCTGCTCGAACGCGCGATCAAGGACGACCCGGAGCTCGTCTACGGCGTGTACGTGAGCGCGGAGCGTGAAACGCTCGCGATGGCGCGGCGCCCGCTCGCCGAGGCGCAAACGACACCGGCGCGCGACGCCTGGCGGAGTCTCGGCTTGAGCGAAGCCGACGTGGTCCTCAAGGACGACCGCGTCGAACGGAAGCATCGTCTGGGCCAGGATCTGCTCGAGGTGGCGGCGCCCGTGCGGGACGAGGACGGCGAGCTCCTCGGCACCGTGCGCTACGGCCTCTCGACCAAGCGCATGCGGGACGCACTGTCGGTCGCGCGCGCGGACGCCGCCGCGCGCCTCAAGCATTCGCTCGCGTTGCTCGGGCTGCTCGTGAGCGTGGCGATGCTGGCAGGCGTCCTCGTCAGCCGGCGCCAGGCCCGGCGTATCACGCGGCCCATCTCCGAGCTCACGCGCGCGGCGGGTCTGCTCGCGCTCGGCGATCACGACGTGCGCGTGAACATCCGCTCGGAAGACGAGCTCGAGCTCTTGGGCGCTTCCTTCAACCGCATGGTGGAGGACCTCGGCGCCTCTTACCGCAGCCTCGGCGAGATGAACCGCACGCTCGAGCAGAAGGTAGCGGCCCGAACCGTGGAGCTCGCCGACATGAACCGCGACATGCGGCTCGTGCTCGACAACGTCGACCAGGGCTTCGTCACGCTCTCGCCCGACGGCGTGATGGCGCACGCGCGCTCGCGTCAGGTCGGCGCTTGGTTCGGCGAAGTCGAAGGCGCTCAGACGTTTTGGCGTTACCTCGGACAGGCGAGCCCGGAGTTCGAGTCGGCGTTCGAGCTCGCCTGGTCGCAGATCGCGGAAGATTTTTTGCCACTCGGCGTGTGCCTCGCGCAATTGCCGGAGCGGCTGGCGAGCGCGGGACGCACCTGGAGCCTCCGCTATCTGCCGTTCTTTCGCGACGGGAAGCTCGAGGGCGTGCTCGTGGCGCTCACCGACATCACGGAGCGGCTCGCACGCGAACGCGAGGACGCCGAGCACACGGAGCTCATGCAAGCGTTCAAGCGCTTGGTGCACGATCGCGCGGACTTCGAGGTGTTCCTCAGCGAGGCGGCGGCCATGGTCGCGAGCATCGCGGGGCACGAGCTCGACGAGTCGCCGGTGCTCCTGAAGCGCGCGCTGCACACGCTGAAAGGCACGTGCGCCTCGATGGGCCTTACCGTCGTCGCGCAGATTTGCCACGAGCTCGAGTCCGAGCTCGTCGAGAACGACCGCGTCGCGCCGGCACGTGTCGGGGAGCTCGAAGCGCGCTGGCGTGCAGTACTCGAGCACCTGACGAGCTCGGGGCTCAGGACGCAGCGCCTGGTCGAGATCCCGGAGAAGGAGTACGGGGAGCTCGTCACGCTCGTCTCCGAGGGCTCCGCCTCGCGTTGGGAGCTCGCGTTGCGCCTGGCCGCTTGGCAAGCCGAGCCCGTCGAAAAAGCCTTCGGCCGCCTGGGTCACCAGGCGATCGAGCTCGCGCGCCGTTCCGGCAAGGGTGCGCTGCGCGTCGTGATCGACGCCGGCGGCGTCCGTCTCGACCGCGGGCGCTTCGGAGCGTTCTGGAGCGAGCTCGTCCACGTCGTGCGTAACGCGGTCGACCACGGTATCGAGAGCCCCGACGAGCGCTCCGCGCGCGGCAAACCGCGCGAGGGCCTGTTGTCGCTGCGGGCGAGCTCGGAGAAGAACGAGCTCTGCATCGAGATCGCCGACGACGGGGCCGGCATCGACTGGGAGGCCATCCGGCGTGCAGCCAAGGAGTGCGGCTTGGCGCACCGCACGCAGGCCGAGCTCCTGAACGCGCTCTGCCGCGACGGAGTGACGACGCGCTCCGAGGTCACGTCGGTTTCCGGTCGCGGTGTGGGCATGGCAGCCGTTCTCTCGCGCGTGCGGGCGATGCACGGCGTGCTCGAGGTCGAGAGCAAGCTCGGACGCGGCACGACTTGGATCATCCGCTTCCCGGCTTCCGTCGAAAACGTGACCGGTTCGCGGAGCGGAGTCTTTCCGCCGCGCGCCGGCGCGAACAGTGCGCTCGATCGCTCGGAGCAACGCTGATGGGACCGCAAGACGGCCGCCTCGTGCTCGAGACGCTCATCCAGGGCTCGACGGTGGACCTCTTTCACACGGCGGGCATCGCCGTCGCGCCCGTTCCGGCCTCGCGCGTCGCCGCGAGCGAGATCGGTAGCCATGCCCTGATGGCGAGCATCAATTTCGGCGGTAGCGTCATGTCGGGGACGCTCGGGCTCTTGGTTCCCGTCGGCGTCTTCGAGCTCGTCAAGCAGGATCCCGCGCGTCCGTTCACGGGCCTCGCGTGGGTGCAGGACAGCGTCAATCAGCTGCTCGGCCGCATCAAGTCGCGCTTGCTGCAGTTCCAGATAACGCTACAGATGGGGCTCCCGATGTGCCTCGACGACAAGGCGCTCAGGCACATGGCCGCTCAGGGCATCCTCGCGGCCTATCGATTTCGCACGCTCCGCGGCGAAATCAGCGTCACGCTCGCGGGCAAGGTAGACTACTCGAAGCTCAACTACTCGAATCAGGTGACCTTCGTGACCGAGGGGGACATCATCATCTTCTGATGTCTAGACGAGGTCGCGTGAACAGGAACGGCACATGGCAGTGAAGAAGATCCTGATCGTAGACGACTCGGAGACGATCCGGCAACGCGTGGTCGGGGCGCTCGAACAGGCGGGCTTTGCCACGGCGACGGCGCGTGACGGCGTGGAAGGTCTCGTCGCCGTCGAGCAGCAAGCCCCCGCGCTCGTCATTCTCGACGTGAACATGCCGCGCATGAACGGCCTCGACATGCTCGAGAAGCTCGACTTGAAGACCTCCGGTCTGCCCGTGCTGCTCTTGACCACCGAGGTTCAACCCTCGCTGATGGAGCGCGCCAAGAAGGCGGGCGCGCGCGGCTGGATGGTCAAGCCGGTGAATCTCGAGCAGCTCGTCGCGACGGTGCGGAAGGTCGTCGGGTGACGGTCGGTTTTTAGGGTGACTGACGGGGATCGAACCCGCGACAGCCGGAGCCACAGTCCGGCGCTCTACCACTGAGCTACAGCCACCGTGATGGTTGCCCCCGGGGGACCGGGGCGGCGGAGTCTTAGCGCAAGAGCAAAGCGTCGTGCAACCGGGCACCGGCCAGCGGGAAATCGGGAGGTTAGAGGTGCCAAAAGCCGCGCGCGCCCGTGAGCGCGCGGTCGAGCTCGAGGCCGTGGCGCGTGTCCGCGCGGAGCGAGCCCGGGGGCGGGGGAGGCGAACCGCCGAGCAGCGCGTCGAGCGACGCCGTGAGGGATGCTTGTAGCGCGTCGAGGTCGTAGCCGCCCTCGAGCACCATGCCCACGGGGGTGCCGGCAGCGAGCGAGCCTTTGAGCACGTGCATGAGGCTGCCGTAGCCCCCTGCCGAAAGGCGCATCTGCGCGAGCGGGTCGGCGACGTGCGCATCGAAGCCCGCGCTCAAGAGCACGAGGCTCGGCGCGAGCTCGCTCGCGACGGGCGCGACGATGCGTCCGAACGCTGCCGCGTACGCGGCGTCGTCCGCGCCCGCGGAGAGTGGCACGTTCACCGTGAAGCCGCGCCCGTCCCCCGCTCCGTTTTCGGGCACGTCACCGCTGCCGGGATAAAACGGGAACTGATGCAGCGAGACGAACGTCACGCTCGGGTCGGCGTAAAAGGCCTCTTGCGTGCCGTTGCCGTGATGCACGTCGAAGTCGATGATCAGCACGCGCTCGGCTCCGCGGGCGCGCGCGTGGGCGGCCGCGATCGCCACGTTGTTGAGCAAGCAAAAGCCCATCGCGCCGCTCGGCCGCGCGTGATGACCCGGTGGTCGCAAGAGTGCGACGCCGTGCGCGATCGTCCCGTCGAGCAGCGTGTTCACGAGCTCGATGGCGCCGCCCGCGGCTAGCCGTGCAGCGCCGGCCGAAGCAGGGGCGAGATACGTGTCGGCATCGAAGTACGACCATTTGCCGGCCGAACGGCCGAGGAGGTCTATGTATGCAGGTGTGTGAACGCGCGCGAGCTCGTCGTCGCTTGCGGGGCGTGCGAGGACGCGTCGAATGCTTGCCTTCCCCTCGAGGGCGGCCACGGCACGCCGCGCTGCGAGAAGACGCTCGGGCCGTTCGGGATGCTCGGACGGCGGCCGATGCTCGTCGAGGGCGGCGTCGTCTACGACCGCGAGGGACGGCAGCATGACGCAGCGAGCCTAGCGCGCCGGAAGCGACCTTTCACTAGCGAGCGACGCGCGCGCCGACCTCCGATACTGGAGGAAACGGGGCGACGGGTGATAGGCTCGGCCTCGATTGCAGAGCGCCGACGTCCGGCGCCCGCTTAACCGCAAGGGGAAGAGCCAATGCGCTCCAAGATCATCGTCGTCAACGCCGGGATCGTGATCCTGGTCGCGCTCCTGTCGTACGTGCTGCTCGCGACCCAGATCAAGAACGTCGTCTCCGATCCCGCGGAGCGAAAGCACGAGGTCGAGCGCTCGCTCCGCGCGGCGAACGCCCAGCTCGCCCTGGACGCCCTCCGTCTCGAACGTTGGCTCGAGAAGAACGTCAATTCGGACGCGATGCACGGCGTCTATGGCCTCGCGACCCCCGAAGCCCGCCAGCAGGCGGCCCTGAACGAGGCCAATCGGCTGCGCGACGCGGCTCAGGGCGACGAGCAGTTCACCGGCATGCCGCCCTCGCTCGTGGCGCTGGTGGACGACCAGGGGGTCGTCATCAGCCGCGACGGCTCGAACCTGATGCGGGGAGAGAAGCTCGCGCAAGCATACCCGGTGCTCGCCGACGCTCTGAAGTCCGGGCGCGCGGGGAGCAGCGTCTGGATCAATCGCCAACGGCAGGAGCAGCTGCTCGTGAGCTACGCCGTGGTGCATTCCGAGAACGGCGCGGTCGTCGGTGCGGTCGTCATCGGTACGCCCATCAACGACGAGCGCATGACGCGGACGAGCGAGCTCACGAGCGGCACGCTGCTCGTCTTCGCGCGGGTCTCGGACGCCGGCCTCGAAGCGGTCGCCGACGGCGGCGGCGCGAAGGACTCGAACGCCGCGCAGTCCGCGACGAGCGGCCCCGTCGCCGCTGCCGCGAAGGCCGCCATCTCCTCGAAGGGCATAGCCAACGCCGATTCCGCGATCAACGGCGACCTCTTCGGCGTGATGCCCGTCGAGGGTTACGGCTCGACGGACGCGGTGCTCGTGGCCTCGGTCCCCGCCTCGCGCGTGGAGAGCACGGCCTCCTTGCTCTGGCCGGTGCTGGCCGTCGGGGCGCTCGGCCTCCTCATGGTCGGCTTTGCCGGATACCTCCTCGGCAACTACATCTCCCAGCCCGTCTCGGAGCTCGAGGACGGCCTCCTCGCCATCATCAACGGCCAGCAGGATCTTCGCTTCCAGATCGAGCACGACGAGCTCGGCGGGCTCGTATTTCGCATCAACTCGCTGTTGAACGCGATGACCGGCGTGCCCGAGGACACGACGGACGACCAAGGCCGGCCCTCCAAGGCCCCGAGCGCCAACGATTTTCAAGAACCGGCGGAGTGACGACCGGCGCCCAAAAGTGCTACTCCGTCCCCCACACGGAAACGGACGGAACCCTTGGGCATCTTCGATTTTTTAGGCGGTAAGGGCAAAGGCGGCGAGCGGCCGAGGGCTGCCAAGGACCTGGCGCGGCTCGAGCGCATGGTCGGCAACAAGCTTTCGCAGAACTACGATCGTCAGGCGGCGATCGACGAGCTCGCGAAGATCGCCGACGCCGCGAGCGCCGCCGCGCTGCTCAAGCGTTTCGACTGGAACCTCGAGCCGTCGATCACCGATCAGGAAGAGAAAGCCTCGTGCCTGGCCGGCATCGTGGCCTCGGGCGAGGCCGCGCTCGATCCGATTCGGCGCTACTGCAAGAAGGCGGAGAGCCTCACCTGGCCGCTCAAAGCGCTCGTCGAGATCGTGCCGGCGGAGCGCGTCCCCGAGGAGATGCTCGCGATCCTCGACCAGTTCGATACCGAGTACATGCGCAATCCGGAGCCGAAGGTCCAGCTCCTGCATTCGCTCGAGGAGTACCCGTCGGAAGACGTGCGCATCGCGGTCGAGCCGTTCCTCTCGGACGCGAGCGAGACGGTGCGCTTCACCGCGGCGAACACGGTGTTCGCGGTCAACGACGCGCAGAGCGTGCCGGCGCTCGTCGCGACGCTCGACGGTGAGGAGTCCCTGCGCGTGAGAAATCGCATCGCGCAGGGGCTCGCCGAGCGCGCCTTCGCGATCCCCGAAGAGCTCCTCGCAAGCTGCAAGAAGAGCCTACCGCAGGGCTACACGCTCCGCGGCGACCACGTCGAGAAGACCTGAGCTCCCGTAAATGCGGCAACGGCGCGCCGCTCTCCGCGACGCGCCGCTCACCGTTGCCTCCCGCGCGGCGCCCTTTCGGACACCGCGCCCGGGCTCACTCGCTGAGGCGAACCTTCGTCGGCAGGTTCATGTTCCAGCTGATCGTCAGCATCTGCTGGAAATGGAAGCGCTCGTCAGCCGACGTGATCTTGTTGTCGGGGAATTCGCCGTCCTTGCCGCCGCCGGCCGTGTCGAAGCCGCCGGTGTTCCACGCGATCGGCAAAAACCGCCATTCGACGCCGAGGGCGCTCCACTGATTCGCGTAGAAACTGAAGCCGAGGCCGAAGGTCGGCGCCACGGCGACGTGCGAGGACGTCGGGAAGTTGTGAACGTTGTCCGACGTGCAGTCGGTGCAGTTGGCGCGCTCGGTAATGCCGACGATCGCCGGGCCGCCGAAGATGTAGAGATCCGTATCGAGGTAGATGCTCTGGAAGAGAGCGAGCTTGCCGCGGAACGGAATCACCGAGATTTGCGGGGTGAGGATCCAGTCGAGGCTGCCGAGCTGCTTGTCGAAGTTCGGGCCTAGGTTCACCGCCGTCAAGCGCCGCTCGGTATCGAGCGGATTGCCCATCGCGCGCACGACACGGTCGTGGTTTCGCGACTGGATCTGGTCGGTGAGGTACGTGTCCATCTGGATCAGCTTGCCGTAGCCGCCCCACACGCCGATCTCGAGCCAGTCGGTGAAGTTGTAACCGAGCCTAGCGCCGAGAAACATCGTGCGCCGGTACTCGTCCAAGATGGTGAACGAGATGCCGGGGCTGAACTCGAAGCGGCCCTGACGATGCAGCCGCAGCTTGCGGACGGCTGGGGCGCCTGCGAGCGGCCCGGTGAGGAGAATCTCCTGGGCGTCGGCCGGCTTTGCGAGGCCAAAGGTGGCCGCCGCAGCGATGATTCCGGCCAGTAGGCGCGTCGTGAGTTTGCGAGTCTTGGTCTTCATGCCTGGCCCTTCGCGCTCACTTCGGCAACCGGTAGTCGAACGAGAACGGGATAAAGATCGAAACGCCGAGCTGCGCTTGGACGTTGTTCGTCAGATGGCTGTTCGTGTCGTACCACTGCGACGAATCCTTCGGGTTCGTCGTCGAGATCGTGAGCTTCTCGAGCTTGTCGTTGAACGCATAATCGCGAAGCTCGAGCGTGGCGGCGAGCCAGCGATTGACCCAGACGCGCAACCCGGCACCCGCGTTGACCTGAAGGCCTACCTTCCAGTCGAAGTTGCGGTTGTCGGGATCGACGACGGCGATTGGTCGATCGCTGATGGCGCCGACTCCGCCGACCAAGTACGCGTCGTACTGGAAGATGAAGTCGCTCAAGAACGCGAACTTGCCGTACGCGAACACGTAGCCCACCTGCACCCCCGCCATCCACTGGTACTCGGTGAGCGGAACGGCGACGCGCGCGGCGCGGCGGACTTGCGCGTTGAACGACTGGTCCTGGTTGAACGGCTGGAAGTACTCGCCGTTCAAGCCGACGAACAGCACGTTCGAGATGTAGTAGTTGAAGCCGAGACCAGGGCCCGGGTGCTGGATGAACTGATCGTTCAAGGAGAACGACCAGAACGGAGCAAGCTCGAAGCGGCGCACGCGCAGCGCGAAGATCTGCTGCACGGCGTAGAGCGGCTCCTTGAATTTGCGAGCCGCTTCCTTGTCCATGTCGAGGTTGGGACAAGCCGTCGGATCGATCTTGCAGATGTCCTCCAGGCCTTCGCCGCCCGGGACGTCTCCGCCCGGAGTCGCCTCACCGCCCGGAGTTGCTTCTCCAGTGGTCGCATCACCCGTTCCGGTTGCATCTCCCGCGGCTGCGTCACCCGATGCCGTTGCATCACCACTCGTGTCCGCAGATGCGGAAACGGACGCGGAAGCAGCGGCCTTGCCTTTGGCTTTCTGCGCCCAGCCGTAATTGGGGACGAGCCAAAGGGCCGTTGCTACCAGTAGCCCGACGCCAGTTTTCTTCATCGATGCCTCTTACTGCTTTCCCGGCGACAGGTACCCGCAAGCACGCCCGCAACTACCCGCAATCATTGGAAATTTCAGCGATTCGAACAACGGCCCGGGCACTATATCATGCGAAATTTCGCAGGATCAACCACCAAAAAATTCTTCCTGAGAAGAATGCAACCGGTTTCCTCAGTGCCTCGAGCAACGATAGTCAGCTCGCGATCAATTCACGAGCTGAGAAGATCCATTTCCTCCGGCCTCACGGCCAAGTAACGCTTCGACAAACGCTTCCGCGGCAAACTCGCGCAAATCCTCCGCGCGTTCACCCAGGCCGACGAACCTCACCGGCAGTGACAGCGCGTGAGCGACGCCGATCACGACACCACCTTTGGCGGTGCCATCGAGTTTCGTAAGGACGATGCCGGTAAGCGGCAGCGCTTCCTTGAACTCCTTCGCCTGGGCGAGCGCGTTTTGCCCGGTGGTCGCGTCCATGACCAAGAGGATCTCGTGCGGAGCGTCGGGGAGTGCTTTCTCCGCCGTCTTCGCGATCTTCTTCATCTCGGTCATCAGGTTGGTCTTCGTGTGGAGGCGACCCGCCGTATCAGCGAGTACCACGTCTGCGCCTGACTCCTGAGCTTTCTTGATCGCGTCGAAGACGACACTGCCCGGATCCGCGCCGTCCTTGCCGCGCACGACGGGACAACCCACGCGCTCACCCCACACGACGAGTTGCTGGACCGCGGCCGCGCGGAAGGTGTCGCCCGCCGCGAGCACGACCTTGTGCCCGCCGAGCTGGAGCTTGGTTGCGAGCTTGCCGATCGTCGTCGTCTTCCCGGCGCCGTTCACGCCGACGAGCAGCACGACCGTCGGCTTGCCGCTCAGCGTGATGCCTCCACGGCGGCCTTCGACGTCGAGCACCTCGAGCGCCTCGGAACGGAGCGCGTCCCACACCTTCTCCGGATCGGAGAGCTCGCCCTTCGCGAGACCCTGGCGCACGCGTTCGAGCAGGATCTGCGTGGTTTCGACGCCGACGTCGGAGGTGAGCAGCACGTTCTCGATCTCCGACACGAGATTCGCGTCGAGCTCGCGCTTGCCCGTGATGAGCGCGCGTAGACGGCCGAAGAACCCGCCGCTCTCTCTCGACTTGGCGAGCCCGCGACGCATGCCCTCGACCAACACTTCGCGCTCGCCCGGCTGCGGGGCGGGCGGAGCGGAGGGAACCGGTGCCAGCTCGGCACGCGGCGGCGGTACCGATTCACGCGCCTTGCGTGAGGGCGCGGGCGGAGGGGAAGGTTCGGGAGTCGTCGTGGCCGCCGAGCTCGGCGCCGCCGCTCCGGTGCTCGCGGGCTCCGACGGTGCACGTGCGGGCTCGGCGCGCTTGCGCTCGCCTTTGAGCTCCGCGCGAGGCGGCGTCGAGGCCGCCGTCGGGGCGCTCTTCCTCAGAAAGAGGAAGTAGACGAGTGCGACCGCGATGACTGCGATGAGGACGTAGACGGCTTCCATCAGCGGCCTTGAGGCGGCGGACTATAGGAACGCCGGGTTTCACCCGTCAATGGTCGCGTTTGATGATACGCGGCTCGGGATTGTCGCCTTCGGGCGGTTCGTGTCGCGTGACGTTCCGCTCCTTCGCTTCGTCCACCGCGTCCGGCCCGAATGCCGCGGCCTCGACCGCGTTCGCCCACGTGACCACTTCGTCACGGCGCGCCCTGTGCCCGTAGCGCTTCACGTCGCCGGGCGTGGGCTCGGCGCGGCCCTTGCCGAACGGGCCGCGCTGTTCGGCCCAGCGGACCAGACGGCCGACGAGAAAACGGCGGCGGGAAACCAGGTCGACGCGGAGCTCGCCGTGCGCCGGCGCGCGGCAAGCAAAATCGCTGTGAAGCACGGCGCTCACCGCAAGCTCGAGATTGGCGTCGGCGGCGCCGTCGAGCGCGAAGCGCCCTTGGTCATCCGCCCTCACACGCCCGAGGAGCCGTCGTTCTGGGCTCGGGCCGTAAAGAGCGACGATTGCGTCCGGAACGGGCGAACCGTCGTGAGCGTCGCGAACGACGCCGCGCCAGCCCGTGCGGTCGTCCTCGCGCTTGAGCAGGTGAACCCCCGCGACTGCGGCGCGCGGCTCAGCGGCCGGTCGTGCCGCAGGAGCGCGCTCCGGGCGGCGCCACCCCCAGAGCAGCCAAGCCGCGATCGCCGCGAGCGCCGAAATCCAACTGAGGCTCACCCAACGCGCTCGCGAGAGCAGGTCGACTTTGACGGTGACGGGGTCGCCGGCTCGCCACCATGGTTCGAGCGGCAAGTAGCGGAGCTCGAGCTCGGCGGTGTCACCTCGTCGCGGGAATTGCGCGACGAGTCGCGTGGCGCCCCGCTCGACGCGGCCAATGCCCACGGTCTGCCCGAACAGGCGCGCCTCCACCGACCCACCGGTAACGGCCCCCGCCGCCGAACCGAGCGCCACGTCGAGCGGGATGCCGTCGGTCGGATCCGCCGCGGCGGGTTTGCGACTGAGCTCGAGCCGGACGCGCGCCGTCGCGAGCACGCGTCGCCGAGCCTCGGCCGGTTGTAGCGACGGTGTGCCCGCGAAGCGCAGCACGAGCTCGAGCGGCCCCGGCCGCGTGAGCTTGCTGCTCGGCAAGTCGAGCTCCGTCGCGCCGTCGATCGGGCACGCGCCCTGCGCGACGAGCGTGTCGCCGCTCGGGCTCGCGAGATACACGGCGAGGGGCAGGGGAGGCTCGACGCCCGGCGCCGCGGCGACGACGTGAGTCGTGACTTGTACGCGCTGAGTCTCGCGTTCGAGCTCGAACGTCGCCGTCGCCGGCGTGAGCCGCAGCTCGACGCCGCGGCGCGCGCGATCGACCGCGACACGTGCTTCGCTCGCGTCGAAGAGTCCGCGCGGGTCGTGGAACGCGAGCACGACGCTCGACGCGCGCTCGGCGACGAGCGTCGCGCAGAAACGTCCGGCGGTGTCGCTGCCGAGCGCTTGCGACGCGCGAGGGCCGAGCAATTGCCCGCCCGGAGTCGTCGCCGGTCGATTCGCGCAGGCGCCTAGCGGCGGGAGCGGCACCGCGCTGCCGTCCGCGGCGAACGCGCGAAGCTCGAGGGTCGCGCCCCCGACCGGGCGCCCGGTGTCGTCAATCACACTACCCGTCACGACGACACTGCCGTCTACCGCGGACGCGGTCGCGGTCACTCGTGCCGCCCCGCGCACCCGAACTACCGGGGTCGTACTTGGTGCGCCGTCGGCGTCCGAAGCAAGCGCTGTCATGACCGCCGGAACGAGCATGAGCAAAAGTGCGAGAAACGCGCCGCGCGCGCCCATCCGTACATTCGAATCATCCGCCCCGAGGGCAGCGCTGCGCCGGCCCCACCTGCCCTCACGTGGCGTTCGGCTTCCCATGACGATCATGATCTTTTCTTCGGGACCGCTCGAGTCGAGGCCGAGGGACGTCTTTGCGGGAAGTGCCGCCGAGCGCTGGCCGTACCATCCGAAAGACCCGGAGTCGAAGTCTGGCCGCCGTGGTCGCGAAAGCCGTCGGGAGAGGTGCCGTTCATTTTCGTGCGAAGGATGTTAGAGTCAGGCTCCATGCTTCGCGTTCGGGGACTAGCGCTTCTCATGGGCACGGCGTCTGCGTTGATGCTCGTGGGGCACGCGGCGTTCGCGCAGGGCACGGGCGACGTCGACCGCATGATCGACAACTTGAAGAACGGGAGCGACGTCCGTGTGCGCACGCAAGCGGCGCTCGCGCTCGGCGCCTCGCACAGTCCGCGCGCGACGCCGGCCTTGTGCGCCGGGCTCGCCGATGCGAATACGACGGTGCGTGCGGCCGCGGCGGCGGGTCTCGGCAAGCTCCAGCTCGGCGGCACGGAGTGCCTGTCGGCGCGCCTTGCGGACGAGCCGAGCCCGATCGTGAAGAGCGCCATTCAGAAGGCGCTCGAACAGGTGAAGGGCGGCGTCTTGCCCGCGATCGGGCCGACCACCAAGTTCTATATCTCGATCGGTAAGACGACCGATAAGTCTGGACGCAGCGGTGACGGCGTCGATCGCATGGTCAAGTCGTCGATGGCCGGCGCGGCCGGCTCGATCGCGGTCGCGATCGCGCCCGAGGGAGAGACGGTGGAAGCCGCGAAGAAGGTGCTCGCGGCACACAAGAACGTCCGCGGCTTCTACCTGTCCCCCAAGGTGGGCCCCATCGAATACGGCGCCGACACCCTGAAAGTCCGCATCGAAATCGCGATTTTTACGTATCCCGACAAATCGCTGCTCGGAAACTTCGCGGTTCCTCTCACGCAGCAGGGCGTGTCGGGGAAGGACACTTCGTCCGAGGACGATCTCGTGAAGATGGCGGCCGAGCGCGCCATGCAGAAGTTCCCGGGGATCGCGGCGCAGATTCAATGAGCCGCTCACGAGGTTTCGCCGTCCGAAGCTTGCTCGTCCTCCGGGCGAGGGCCTAGGCTAAACGTGGGATTCATGCTGCCGCAGAGGCGGCGAGGTTCGAGGAGTTCACATGGCAGAAGCCACAACCGCCACGCAGACCGGAGGGGGCCGCCACCAGCGCAGGCTGAAGAACTACCTTCTCGACCCGCACTTCCAATTCAAATACACGGGTTATTTGATGCTCATTGCCGTCACGCTGAGCATCGGCCTCGGCTCGCTCATCTGGCGTACGAGCAACGCCGTCATCGCCGAGAGCTCGAACGCCGTACGCCAGGGTGAAGAGGTCGTCGCGCGCGGCAAAGAGGTCGTCGCCGAAAGTCAGAAGGTGAGCCTCGTGGTCCAGATGAACATCGTCAAGGACCCGGTGTACAGCGACAACCCGGCGTTGCTCGAGGCGTTCAAGGCCGACGCCGCGAAGCAAGACGAGCGGCTGCACGCGCAGCAGGATCGGCTGGTCAAGCAGGCAGCCACGCTCAAGCAACAGGCGGAGGCGCTCGCCACACGCCAAAAGGCGATGCTCTACACGCTCTGCGGCGCGCTCGCGCTCCTCGTCGTGCTGATCGGCGCGGCCGGCATCGTGGTCACGCACCGCGTCGCCGGTCCCATCTTCAAGATGCGCGCGAACCTCCGCAACGTCGCTCACGGGCGCCTGCGCGTGCCGACGCCGCTCCGCAAAGGAGACGAGCTCGTCGAGTTCTTCGAGACTTACCGCACGATGGTGATCTCGCTGCGCGAGCGGCAGGAGGGCGAAATTGCCAAGCTCGTGCAGGCGATCAAGACGCTCGAGCCGAAGGCGGAGGCCGGGGAGCTCGAGCCCCTGCATTCGTTGCTGCGCGACATGGAAGCGGCGCTCGAGGTGAAACCCTCGATCGGCCCGAGCGCGACCTAGAGTCCTTGCGCGCGCGTTTCAGAACGCCGCGACCACGTACTCGATCTCGGGCGGCTCGCGATCCAAGCGCACGCTCGCGACGTCGAAGCGCAGCCGCTCCACGCTGAGGTCGCGCCGGTAGCGCCGCTGCCAAAGTCGCTCGCCTGCGCGGCGGATCCGCTCGCGCTTTTTCGGCAGCACGCTGCCGATGCCTGTCGTCAGCGCAGTCGGTCCGCGCGTCCGCACCTCCACCACGGCGACGACCGGTCCGTCACGAGCGACGATGTCGATCTCGAGCGCGCCGAGTCGTAGGTTCCGTGCGACGATTTCGTAGCCGCGCGAGGTGAGGTAGGCGACGACGAGCCCCTCTGCTCGTTGTCCGAGAGCGCGACGCTCCGCCGCGGTCACCAAGTCGCACCGCCTTCGCGACCTGGCCCGGGTGCTCGCCAAAGCCTCGCCAAAACGCCAAGCTTGGCAGGCGGGCTCGGTTCAGCCTCTTCAGCCCGCCTGTTTGGTGCTCACTGCTGCTTCGAGTACGGCGGGTTCGAGCCCGCAGGGCTGCCGCATACCTGCCCGATGTTGTAGCGGCTGTCGGCCGTCTCTTTCAGCTTCTTGTTGACGCCGTCGTCATAACAGGTGTCAGGCTTCAAGGCGGCGAGCGGATCGTACACGGTGCCCGACTTCAAGCAGTAGGAGCCCGCGAGCTGTGACGGGCCGAGGCCGAGCTCGCGCACGAGGTCACTGCAGACGTAGCCGCTCGGGCACTCGCAGTACTTCGCGGTGGTGTCCGGGCCTTTGCAGCGACAGGAGCAGTACACCGTGTCCTGCGCGTTGCGATAAATGAGCTGCGATTCGACGGGCACGCTGATCTCGTCGATGTTCGTGAGCCCGGCCCCCGTACCGTCCGGGCACGCAACCGGCTTCATGTTGCCGTCAACGCAGTGCTTGCCGTCGGTCCCCGGGATGCGGCAGCGCGCAGGATCGGTCGGCGGCCTATAGGTCGCGGTGCCCGGCGTAACGGTGTCCGGCGAGTTTGCCGCTGCCTGACCGTAGGGACACGACACGCGACCCTGGAAGTGGTTCACGACGCACACGCGCGTCTCGCACTGGAACGACTTGCTCTCGACGTTGACCTCGGTCGGCGCGTAGCCGTTGAACGTCTGGTGATACTCGTCTTCGGGGATACAAGGATCCCCGACGCCACCGCTCTGACAGCCGAGTGCGGAAAGGCCAAGCGAGGCGGCCAGGAGCCATAGATTCACGAGAGAGGTTCGGGTCATCGTCCTCGCACCAATAGGTGTGCAGTTGTTGACGCTTTAGCTCAAAGCCGGTGCCCGAGCCCGCGGTACGGTAGTCGAGCGATCTTAACTCCGTCAACGCGAAAGGGCGCGCGTCCCGAGCTTTGCGCCGTCGCATTCGCGTGAGCGACGAACGTTCTCGCTCCGCTGCGTCGTCGTTTGGTTCACGGTTCGTCGCCTGGCCGCGGCGTCGGTCGCGCGATGCGTCATCGGACGGGTCGTTTCGGAGGCGCGGTCGGACGCCAAGCGTGCGCCACATCGCGGTGTCGGAGGCACAGAGACGTGCACCGAGCTCTTCGCGCTCATCCAAAAATTACATCTCCAGAGTTTCGCTACCGAACAGGCTCGAGGGCCGCATTCCGACGACACTTGACAACCGTTCCCGCCGGTATCTAACATCGCCTCGGTCGCGCTATCTATGTAGCGGTTCTTATTAGGTTTTTTGGCGTTTGCCACGCCTCGCCCCCCGCCCGTGTCGCGGCGCCAGCTCTCTGGGCGCTGATTAGGAGAAGAGGATCCATGTTTCGAAAGCGGCTGGTTGCTGTGTCGATGGTGGTCTCTTGCGTGCTGTCGAGCACGACATTTACGCGCAGCGCGCGCGCACAAGAAGTGATCGATCTCGACGACGCAGCGCCGGCGAAAAAGCCGGCAGGCGGCGCAAAAAAGCCCGCCGGTAAAAAAGGCAATGTCGATATCGATCTCGACGAAGGTCAGCCGTCAGCCGGTGGTCAAGGCGCGGTGACCGCGGGCACGATGACGGAGGGCGCGGCCGCGGCCAAGCAGCTCTTCGACAAAGAGAAGTGGAGCGAAGCGGCGCAGGCGCTGCACCGCGTGGTCTCCGGTGAAACGGGTGACGACGCGGGCAACAAACAGCTCGCCGAGTACTACCTCGCGATCTGCCTCTATCGCCTCAAGTTCTACCAAGCGAGCTACGCGATCTTCAGCGTCATCGCGGACAACCCGAACCACCTGAAGTTCAAGGAGACGCTGCTCTGGCTCGCGAAGCTCGCGCTGCAGCTGCCGGAGCCGGCCGACATCATCGAGCGCGTCGGCAAGTACACCGACGACCAGGTCGCGCGCTTCGACAACGCGCAGCAGCGTGAGCTCTACTGGCAGCTCAACTACATGCTCGGTCGGTACAAGTACCGCAACCGGCAGTACGAAGAGGCGATTCGCCTGTTCGGGCTCGTCGATCGGCACAGCCCGCACTACGTGAAGTCGCAATTTTTCGCCGGCATCAGCTACGTGCAGCTACGTAAATCCGTCCCGGGCATCAAGGCGTTCCAACGCATCTTGAAAGCCCTCGACGAAGGCGTGGAAGGCGTGGACGACGAGGATCGCATGCGCGACCTCGCGAACCTCTCGATCGCGCGCACCTACTACTCGTCGTCGATCACGCTCGACGCGGAGACGAACGCGCCGAACGTCAACTCGACGAAGCTCTCGGCGGCCGTCAAGTACTGGAACAGCGTCGACGAGACGAGCGAGTACTGGCTCGACGCGCTCTTCGAAGAGTCGTGGGCCTACTTCATGGCCGGCGATTACCCGCACGCGCTCGGCAACATTCACACGATCGAGGCGCCGTACTTCCCGAACTCGTTCCACCCGGAAGCCGACATCTTGAAGGCGGTGATTTACTTCACCAACTGCAACTACGACGCGGCGAGCATCACCGTCGCGCGCTTCCACAAGAAGTACGTGCCGATTCGCGACGAGCTCGAGAAGGTCTTGAAGAAATACTCCGGCCAGAACCAGGAGGAGGCGTTCTTCAAGTTCCTGCTTCAGGTGCGCGAGGGCAAGGGCGACCTCGACGAGCGCATCCGTCCGATCGTCGAGAACGCGCTCAGCGATCGCCAGCTGCTCCGCAACATCGACTACGTCCGGTTGCTCGAGGAGGAGGACAAGCGCTTCCACAAGGCGCCGGAGAGCTTCCAGAGCTCGGGCCTCGGACAACAGGTCGGTGACGCGCTCAAGCTCGCGCGCGACCTCGCAGTGCGGCAAGCCGGCGAGCTCGCGATTCAGCGCTACCGCCGCAACGTCGACGAGCTCAGTGAGCACATGCGCAACGGTGAGAAGATCCTGATCGATATCACCGCCGCGCAGAGAAACATCTTGGATACGAAGATCCAGACCGGTCAGGTATCGAAGGCCGAATCGAAGATCTACGGCGTCGTCAAGCCAGACGAAGAGCACGTGCTCTGGCCGTTCAACGGCGAATACTGGCGCGACGAGCTCGGGTTCTATCGCCAGGTCGTCGAGTCCGCGTGTGGGAGATGAGATGATGAGTCCGAAGAATCGCGCTATTTCCTTCCTCGCCACGCTCTCCGGCGTGGTCCTCCTCGCACTCGGTGCGAACGCCGCGCCCGAGGCGAAGATGAGCGACTTGAGCGCGGAGTGCATCGGCACCGAAGCGCCGAAGACGCTCGAGGCGTGCCCCGGCGGCCCGACGCAATTCGAAGGCAAGAAGAAGCACGGCGCCGCCTTCCAGAGCGCGCCGCCGCCCATCGACGTGAAGAAGCGTCAGGACGACGTGAAGCCGGTGAAT
Source organism: Polyangiaceae bacterium (assembly GCA_025936045.1). Taxonomy (GTDB): domain Bacteria; phylum Myxococcota_A; class Polyangia; order Polyangiales; family Polyangiaceae; genus PMG-095. The sequence continues at coordinate 293,306 of JAICUB010000001.1, forward strand.
CCGGAGGAGCTCAAGAAGTACGCCGAGCGCGACACGCGCAAGACGCGCTTGCAGGCTCGCGCCCGCGCGCTCCTCATCACCGAAATCCAGGGTCTCGAGCGCCTCTACAAGAACACGCCCGAGAACTCGCCGGACAAGCCGCAGCTCACGCGCCGCTTGGCGGAAGGTTACGTCGAGCTCGAGAGCGCCGCGCTCCGCGACAAGATCGCGGCCGACGTGCAGGCGCAGGACGCGAAGGCCAAGAAGCGCGACGCGTCCAAGTTCCGCACCGACGCCGCGGCGGCCGACAAGATCGTCAAGGCCGCCCGCCAGAAGGCCATCGCGTTCTATACCGCGATGAAGGACAAGTACCCGAAGTACTCGAAGATCGACGAGGTGCTCTACTACCTCGCGTACGAGTACGAGCAGTCGCAGAACTACGACAAGGCACGCGAGGTTTACCTCGAGCTCATCGACAAGGCGCCGAAGAGCCCGTACATCCCGAACGCCTA